>SPJS01000046.1 GCA_006844705.1 Methylococcaceae bacterium
AAGGCCAATGAATTGGACATGGCATAATCCATCTCCAGGTTTCTGGAATAATTCGGGATGTAGTCAAGGTTACATTCCGGATCCGGCGTTTCATAATTCAATGTGGGCGGGACAAATTGTCCGTGCAGGCAAAGTGCGGTCGCCACCGCTTCCAATGCGCCTGCGGCGGAAAGCGTATGGCCGGTCATCGGTTTAATGGTACTCACACACAGTTGTTTTGCGTGCTCTTCAAAAACGGTTTTGATTGCGGCGGTTTCAGATTTGTCATTCAACACGGTTCCGGTGCCATGGGCATTGATATAACGGATTTGTTCAGGGCCTGTGTTGCTCAGCTGCAAGGCCTGGTTCATTGCCCTGGCCATACCATCACCCTGTGGATGGGGCGCGGTGATATGGTGTGCATCCGAACTTAAGCCATAGGATATGAATTCAGCCAGAATGGGTGCGCCGCGTTTCTGCGCATGTTCCAGAGTTTCCAGCACCATGATGGCGCCCGCTTCACCCAGGACAATACCGTCCCGGTTTTGGTCAAAAGGTCGATTGGTGGTGGCACACATTGCCCCCAGTGCATTAAATCCGCTTAAGGTGACATAGGATGTACTCTCCACACCGCCTGCCAGCATGATGTCTGTATAACCTTCACGCAGAAAATCGGCGGCATAGCCTACCGCGGTTGCTCCACTGGAGCAGGCGGTCATAATACTGCTGCGCGGTCCGTGCAGTCCGTAATGTGCAGCAACAGTATTACCTGCCTTATCCGGATTGGTTGCCAGTAATTTTGATGGGTTGGCCGTTTGCTGTAACAGCATCTTTTTAACGTAGTTTTCCGTATCTGAAACCGCGCCACCACTGCCAAGGATAATGCCCATTTGATTGGCAATTTCCGGCGTAATGTTTAGTTGAGCCGCCTCTAAAGCTTCTTTAGTGGCAGCCAGGGCATACAAGTCGACTTGCGAGCAATGTTTGCGTTCTTTTAGCGTCAGATCATCAGGGGCTTCGAAACCGACAATTTTGCCGATTTGTTTAGATACAAATCCATCTGTGTCGTACCATTGATTTTCTTTTACGCCGCTGCGTCCCAGCCGTAATGAGGCTGCGAACTGTTCGACATTGTTACCACAGGGGCTGACCACCCCTACGCCGGTAATTACTATTCGTTTCATATCCTGCTCCGGTTATATTGAATTACGATGAGACGTAAATCAGGCTGCCTTCGCATCCATTAATGACTGGATATACGCGGCCAGGGTATTCAGGGTGCTGAAATGCTTTTGTACTTCTTCATCCTGTCCCAGCTTAACGCCAAAGGTTTGCTCTACACCGAGCACAATGTCTATGACATCAATTGAATCGATGCCCCAGCCATCTTCAAACAGGCCATCATCGTCAGATGCATCGATCTGCGACAAGTCCATGTTCAGTCTGTCGGTAAAAATGTGTTTAATGCCTTCTTTGATTTCATCTAATTGCATGGTGGTTCTCCACTTGGTTTAACAAAGGGTAAAAGCTCAATAAGTTTCTTTTTCAAACTTGGCCAGCGCCCGTTTTACAGGCTTGATGCTGTGCAGTTTATGGATAATGGCATGCCACGGAAGCCCGGATAATGCCGGTGTTAATTTGGGTATCAGCGTATTAACCGTACGTGGCACAATGGCGTTTTCAGAACAGGTCTGGGAACATAAGCCACAGCCAATACATTCATTGGAAATGGCAACGGACTGCAGCAGATTGTCGGTGGTCTTAGTCGGTACGATAGCCGGGCAATCCACTTTCAGGCATTCGCCACATTCGGTACACTGGTCTTCTCGGATGATGTAGCGGTAATTGGTCGGTTTTTTGATATCTAAACCCTGTACGCAATCCCCTTTTAACACCATGACAGACAGTTGGTCTGCAGCCAGGAAATCATCTAATGTGGTCTGCAGGCTATGCAGGTTGAGTGCATCAATGATTTCAAATTGTGGGACTTTGATGGCTTGCAGAAAGTTTTTCCATTCATGTTTGTCAAAGTTCATGCTGGTGGTCTGGTGGCCCGTCATGGCGGCGCCACTGTTGTCCAGAATGATGATGGTAGCGTTGACATTGGCAGCCACCGCCGTCATTAATGATGGAATACCCGAGTGAAAAAATGTGGAATCGCCGATCACAGCAACTGCCGATTTGGATGCCTGTTCTCCCATCATGGCCAGGTAGCCTTGTAAAATGCCGATACTGGCCCCCATACATAAATTACTGTGTAAGGCGTTGTAAGGTTCCAGCGCGCCAAGGGTGTAGCAGCCAATATCGCCCACGATGTATAAATCGCGTTTACTCAGTTCATAAAAGATGCCACGATGAGAACAGCCTGCACAAAAGCCAGGTGGGCGGGGCGGGATGTCCAGTCCGCGCATTTCATTGGAGAATTCAGTCGCGGATTCATTATGCAAGGCAATTTTGATTGATTTACGTTGAATTGATTCGCTTTGCTTAATATGGCTTTCCAGATAGTCATCCAATTGCGGAATGTCCGGCGTGAGCATTTGTTTGGGATGAAATTCTCCGACGCCGTCATAATGAGGCCTTGATGCAACGGGCAGATTCATTGACCTCAATTGTTGTTCAAGAAACCGACTGGATTCCTCTACAACTATGATTTTTTTGCATCGTTTGGCGAAGTCGATGATTTCAGCTTTGTTCAGTGGAAAACTCATGCCGACTTTTAAGATAGGTACTCTTTTATTGAAGTTTTCAAAAACGAACGAGCTGGGGAATCCTGAAACAACAATACCGAATGGGTATTTTGTGTCATTGTCGTCGGTCGGCAAATGCTGTGAAAACCATTTATTCCAGTGCGATAACTGAAGATGATTCAGACGTTTGTTAAGGTCTTTGTGCAGTGCGGGTACGAATCGTGGCAGTAACAGATATTTTTGTACCGGCGTTGCAAAATCCGGTGTATTCGTGATCGACTTTCTGCTGCCAGTAGTGACTTCACTGGTGCCGTAACATAGTTGAGTCGTCATTCTGACCACGACAGGAATGTCAAACTCGTGGCTGATGTCAAAGGCCATGCGTGTGAACAATAAGGCTTCTTCAATATTTGAAGGTTCCAGCACAGGGACTTTGGCCGCCATGGCCAGTAATCTTGTATCTTGCTCATTTTGTGATGATTTTGCTCCAGGATCATCGCCTACTACGACAACCAGCGCGCCGCGAACGCCGGTATAAGCCGCATTAAAGAACGGGTCTGCCGCAACATTCAGTCCAACATGTTTCATTAATACCAGGGACCGCATGCCAGCATGGGCGACCCCAACGGCGACTTCCATGCCGACCTTTTCATTGGCTACCCATTGCGACTTGATATCAGAAAATTGTTTAAGTCCATCAACAATTCCGGTGACGGGAGACCCTGGGTAAGAACAGGAAAAATTTGCACCGCCTTCCCAAGCCCCACGGGCAACTGCTTCACATCCGCTTAAAAATGTCATACTGATTTACCTGCTTTGTGTAAGTTGGATCTTCTCAGGTGGTCAATGTGGCTGACTTTTGCTTGTGGGTCAGTCCATCTAACTAATTGACTAAGGATTCTGTTGGGGCCGATTTCAATATATTCAGGTGAATATTGATGGTTTAAATTTTCTATCAGTCGCTGCCAGTTGACCGTTCTCATCGGTTGGTTCAGCAATGTGTTTCTGATGGCGTCATGGTCTACCAGTTTTTCACCGCTTAAATGTGACCAGACTTCATTATTTGCCGGAGAGAGACTGGAAAAGACAGGGAGGGCATCCAGTTGATTTAATTGCTGACAAACATCACCCATCACAATGGAGTGATACGGAATCACGGTGCCCAAATCGCTGTAGCGCAGAGATGCCCATTCCAGTGAAGCTGACATGGTGTCGATTTGTTGTTGGGATCCGTAGATCACGATTTGTTGCAGGCTGTTTCTGGCAATCACTTCAACGCCAAATTGTTTGGCCAGTCTGTGCGCATCGATAGCGACAGTGGACGTGAAGACGGCGATTCGGTTTCGATTACTGGCAAATTCGCGCCAGGATTCATTGAAGATCGTGGTCAGCCAGGTAAAAGAGTCTTCTTCATCCATTAAGCCTGAAGCCACGACAGCAGCATAAAAGCCAAGGCTGTGTCCGCAAAAAATAGAGGTTGTTGATTCACTCCGATGATGGGCTGCTTTCCACCAAAGAAGGTTCATACAGTGAATTTGAATCTGGCGGTGATATTCGGTGTCTCTAGTGTTACAAGCATGAGCATTTAATATAGTGATGCCAGTCGCTGCTTCCCATTGTTTAACGGTTTTTTCAGCCCAATCATATTGCTTACAGAAGACTGAGAGCATGTTCGGGTATTCAGCACCCAAGCCAGGGAACATAAAGACGTTATAAGAATGAGTCATGTGATTATGCCGCTGTATGAATGGGTGAATAATTTTGATCGTTTATGGCGCTTTCATCCACGGGAGTAAACTGTTGGAATCCCCAGACAAACGCTTTTTCATTTTTTTCATCGGCAAGATGTTTTTTGCCACTTTTTAAGTTTGCTTCATCCAGGGATAAGCGATCAAAGCCCAAGGTTGAACAGAAAACACCTAGCATGGCTGTTGAGGCGTAGATGGGTAGCAATTTTTCTTTTTTCAGCCAATGATCAAGTTCCATCGTAATGCAGTTTGATTCGTGCTCTTGTAAAATAGACACAATGTCTTCAGTATCTGGATAAAGATGGTTGCGCATGCCGCCACAGATAGTTTCAACACGATAATCTGAAACAATACAGAGCGCGTTTGGTTTAAGTAGATGGGCATGGCGTAAAGCTTCCAGAGGCTCCAATGCAATCAGAATATCTACCTGGGTATGGGCCAGAGAAGGAGAAACGAATTGATTAGAGGCTTTAACCATAGCTGAGGTAGTGGAACGCCTTTGTGCCACTCCGCGTTGTTCTATCGTATGAACGTGTGAATAACGTAACGACAGAAGATTGCGTAGCTTCTGTGCTAAACTTACAACGCCCAAGCCTCCCAGCCCAACGATCATGACATTAATGCCCTTGTCATTTGATAAATGCCTAACATTCAAGTGATTTGAATTAATAGGAAAGTTTTCTACATTTAAATACATAAGAGTCACTATTCAATTCGTTAATGGTTAAATGAAGCGCTGCCGTATAGTTGGTAGCCATCCTCAAAACGTGTGATTAGTCTATCGTTCTGGGATATTTTGAATAGATAACTACTACACCCAGGATGGTGAAAAAATACCTTGCGCGGGTGAGAGGATGGAAGGATTTAGGATTTTATGTGTTTGATAAATAAACACTTTGTTTTCTGTGGGATTTATTGTTGTGTATTTATATGACAATCAGGTTTCACTGCTTCCATTTGGTAAACACATTGCTAGATTTGACAGGCTTGTTATTAAGACCTTTATATGACATTAATTACCAATATTAATTATTCAGGATCAACATGAAGTTACAATTTAAGGCCCACCCTTGGCATGGAATTGAAGTCGGAAGCGACGCCCCCAATCTGGTGACTGCATTTATCGAGATCGTTCCTTCCGATACGGTTAAATACGAGATTGACAAAAAATCGGGTTATTTAAAAGTTGACCGTCCACAAAAATTTTCCAACACTATTCCTACGTTATATGGTTTTATTCCGCAAACCTATTGTGGCGAGAAAGTGGCTGAGTATGCGTCTCTCAAATCTGGAACGGTGGTGGCTGAAGGCGATAAAGATCCTTTGGATATCTGTGTTTTAAGTGAGCGTAGTGTGATGCATGGCAATATTCTTATGGAAGCGATCCCGATCGGTGGATTTCGTTTGTTGGACAGAGGGGAAGCGGATGACAAAATTATTGCGGTAATGAAAGGGGATGAGTTTCATGAGCAATGGACTGATGTGAGTGATTGTCCTGATTCCTATATTAATCGTCTGAAACATTATTTCTTGACCTACAAAAACCTGCCTGGTGAGAAAAGCACCTGTGAGATTGCAAACGTATATGGCCATGAAGAAGCGCATGAGGTGATTGTTAGAGCTATGGAGGATTATAAAAATATGTTGGCTGAACAAACACAAATAGCGTCTTCATAATATGAAAAGTGGCATCGCCCGTGTTTGAGTTGTACCTGGATTCTGCAGATATTAACCAAATCAGTAAATTACATGAAGCGTTACCATTAAAAGGCGTGACCACTAACCCTTCCATTTTGGCTGAATCAAGAATAGGCGTCGGGCAACTATTGGAAGCGTTGTCACCCGTGTTAGGCAGCGAAGCGCGTTTTCATATTCAGGTTGTGAGCACGTCTGCTGAAGATATTTATTGTGAAGGGCTTAAATTAGCCGATTTGCCGTTTGATATTGTTGTCAAGGTACCCGCCGACAAAGCAGGGCTGGTTGCCATCAAGAAATTAAAACAAAACCATGTCCCGGTGCTGGCGACAGCAATTTACAGTGTTCATCAGGGATTTCTCGCCGCATTATCTGGAGCAGATTATCTGGCGCCTTATGTCAACCGAATTGATATGCAGGGAGCAAGTGGTCTTGACGTCGTAAAAGGATTGCAGAATTTGATTGAGATGCATGCTTTGCAATGTAAAATTTTGGCAGCCAGTTTTAAAAGTACCCGGCAAGCAATGGATGTTATTCAAACTGGAGCAAAAGCCATTACATTACCTCCTGCCATTGCTGAAGCATTAATGCTGAATTCTTCTGTGGATTTAGCTATTCAAAATTTTCATCAAGACTGGCAACATTCGTTCGCCGATAAGCTTTCTTATAACAGTTAAAACATCGTTATAAATGATATTTTAATTTTTATTGTTTCTTGTTTTAATAATTATGAGACGTAAATCATAAAATTGTAGCTAAATGTGAAATAAAACCTTTTTTAAAATTGTAATTTAGCTATAGTTGTTTTGAGTCTTTGATTAATATTTAGGAGCAAAAATGACTGATTTACAAAAAGATGTATTGATTGGGTTTTTATTTATCAGCGGCATTCTGGGTTTTATGGCAGGTGAGTTTATTGTCTCTACTGTAATATTTGCCACAGCCGCAATTTTTAGTAATATCAATTACAATTTGGCTCATAGCCGTTCTTAATTGATGAAGCGTTTACCAGCGGGTTAGTTTGATGGTGAAAACTAACCCCGTAAAAACTCTTCCAACTCCAGGAGTGTTATACCGTTTGATTGTGCAGTACTAATATCTGCCTTCGTGTTGTATCCCCATTTCGCAAAAGCCAAAGCCACTTTCTCCAGTTGCTGATTCGCTTTAACATCTAATAAGGTCTTTAACCTGTCCTCTACAAAATAAATAAGCCTATCAGGGTGTTTATTTATCAATTGTAATAAAATGTCCTGCTTGTCTTTTTTTCTATCCATGCCATAAATCTTCTCCGGTGCAAGATAAATATTATTCGCTTCAAATATTTGAGACACAAAACGTTCTTGTTTGGTGGTGACTATGTACCATTCATGATGTTTTGCCAAGTGAATCAGTTTATCCGCAACTCCGGGAAATAATGGGTTGTTATCAATCCATTCAGTTAGAGAGGTTTGTATCCAATGATCTCTTACTTCTCCAAAAAGTTGTTTAATGTGCCCAGCAGATTTTTCTGTTTCCAATAATAATGAGGATTTTCTCGTATGAAAATGTTGTAAAACAAATTCCAGACTATGCCCCTGGAAAAACATCCGCATAACAAAAATAGATTCATAACCTGTTTCTATCAACGCACGCGCTGTTTTGAATTGATCAACGAACAATTGAGGGGGGTATGGGCTATTCATGTCATCCCACAGAAACGTAGCGGCTTTCCAGGCGGAAATTCCCGTTTCAATAGCGCTATCACAAATTACGCCATCAAAGTCCAAAGCAAATACTGTTTTATTGTCCATTACGTCATAATTTCCTGGTTTATTAAGCAAAAGCAGATTAAACCAAGCGTAGCATTAAACGAAAGGAAAAAGTGTAGTACACAATCAGGGTTTGATACAGCTCATACTCAAAATGAGAGTCTGCTTGCATTTATGATGCCTTGATCAGTCAATTCAAAAATTGATATCCCAACGATAGACCTTACATAAAAACGTGACCTTCAGAGAAGATAACTGCTTGGCCACCTACACGAATTTTTAACGAGGTATCGACTTTATTGTCCATTTCAATATTTATTAAACTGCGGCGGCTGGCGTTTTCTCCTCTATCTACAGCAAACGCATGTGTTCCCTTGGGAGTAAAGTCAAAAGAACAAAGATATGAAGTAAATGCAGGGATTGCACTTCCTACAGGAGGATCTTCAAGATGGCCAATTTTTGGGCCTACCAGACGTAGATTAAATTGGCTGTCAGGGTCGGGTGTAGAAGGTGCAAAAATCAGAATTTCCTGGGCCGCTGTTTGAGGAGCAATGGAGCGGCTCCATGCATCATAATTGAAACGTGCATTTCTAACACTTTCATAATTCCATAGCGGGACGATTAAATATGGAAAGCCTGTGGAAATCAGGCGTGGAGCATATTTCTTATGATCCAGTTCGGATACTGTAAGCGACAAAAAGTTGGCCAGTTCTTCATCGGGCGGGGCGAAGCGGTCAATCAAAGACGTTACATTTTGATCAAATTGTGTTTTGCTGACTTTCCCATCTTCCCAGTATACATGTACTGTAATATTGCCCGATTTTTGGGTAAAGGTTAGGGTGCTTACCGGTTGTGATGCGTCAATTTTGCCTGCATTGGCCAATACGTATGCAGTTGCAATAATGGGGTGGCCAACAAACTCTTTTTCCTGCAAAGGTGAAAACGTGCGCATATGCCAATGCGAATTATCTGAACCCGGTGATACAAATACTGTTTCGGTCAAATTCAATTCGCGAGCAAGTAATTGCATTTGCTCTTCAGTCAGTGCCTCGGCAGAAGGAAACACAGCAATTTGTGCGCCACTGAATAAAGTATCGGTAAAGACATCAGCGATGAAGTATTGGTAACTCATAGTTAACTCACTGTTGCAATTTCTACCCTGCCATTCTCCGTCCGAATGGCATAAGTTTCAACTTTTATTGACTCATCCTCGAAACAAACCCCTGTTTTTAGATTGAAATGTTGCTTGTAAAGGGGGGAAGCGACCATAGGTTCGCCGCCCAGATCGCCAATCAAACCACGTGATAATACGTTAGCCTTGCCAAACGGATCGAAATTATCAATCGCATATATGGCCTGATCTTGTGACATATAAAATACAGCTATTTGGCGTCCATCTATCAGTGCGCACACGCCGGAGTCGGGTTGAAGATCATCGACGCTGCATACATCTATCCATTGCGTCATTGTTTATGCCTCCTCGGTTAATTTGAGTTGTTCACGTTCTTCTTCGTTAGCAGGGCGGATTTGTCCTCGCTCTTCTACAAACACAATATTTTCATCAGTCTGGTCACTGTTAACAAAGTGTCTGAAGCGTTTCAGCTTGCTTTCATCTTCAATGGTGGTTTTCCATTCGCATTGATAAGTGTCGATAACATATTGCATTTGTTTTTCCAACTCATTGCAAATGCCCAGCTTGTCATCAATAACTACGGATTTTAAATAATCCAGGCCACCTTCCATGTTTTCCATCCATACTGAGGTGCGCTGCAGGCGGTCTGCAGTGCGTACATAAAAGATCAGTACGCGGTCGATGTATTTGATCAGGGTGTCCTTGTCCAGATCAGTGGCAAACAAGTCAGCATGGCGTGGTTTCATACCGCCATTACCACAGACATACAGATTCCATCCGCCTTCTGTTGCGATAACGCCGATATCCTTACCTTGAGCTTCTGCACATTCGCGGGTACACCCAGAGACCGCCATTTTGATTTTATGCGGCGCACGTAGCCCTTTGTAACGATTTTCCAGTTCAACAGCCAGCCCGACACTGTCATCAATCCCATAACGACACCAGGTACTGCCTACACATGATTTTACCGTACGCAAAGATTTGCCATAGGCATGGCCGCTTTCAAATCCGGCATCAATGAGTTCGCTCCAGATGCCGGGCAACTGATCAACACGGGCACCAAACAGGTCGATACGTTGACCGCCGGTGATTTTCGTATACAGACCGTATTTTTTGGCAACTTGTCCGGATGCGATCAACATGTCCGGCGACAACTCGCCACCGGTAACACGCGGTACGACAGAATAGGTGCCGTCTTTCTGCATGTTTGCAAGAAATGTATCGTTGGTATCCTGCAAACTTAAATGTTCTTTTTTCAGAACGTATTCATTCCAGTAGGAGGCGAGAATAGACCCTACAGCCTGCCGGCAGACTTCACAACCGCGCCCGGTACCATGTTTGTCCAGTAATTCATTAAAGGTTTTGATTTCCTCAACCATGACCAAGTTGTAAATGTCCTGACGGGTATGTGGAAAATGCTCACAGATGTCTGTGTTAACTTCAATACCCGCTTTGGTCAGCTCGCTGTCCAGAACGGATTTCAGCAATGGTGCACATCCACCACAACCCGTCGATGCCTGGGTTTCATCCTTTAACGCCGGTACAGTGGTGCAGCCTTTTTCTATGGCTTCACACACATCACCTTTTGATACATCGTAGCAGGAGCAGATCTGTGCGGACATCGGCAAGGCATCCGGCCCCAGTCCCACGGATTCGTCAGAGCGTGAAGGCAGAATCAATGAATCCGGGTTTTCAGGGAGTTCAATACCATTTAAGCAATATTGCAGCAAAGTGCTGTAGCCAGCCGCATCACCAACCAGAACCGCACCGAGTAATAATTTCTTGTCTTCACTGACGACAAGGCGTTTGTAAACTTCTGCTGCACCATCCTGATAGGTGTAGACCATGGCGCCTGGTGTGCGTGCATGGGCATCACCGATACTGGCAACATCAACACCCAGCAATTTCAATTTGGTGCTCATGTCGGCACCGGTAAAGCTTGCATCATTATCGGCAAGATCAGCGACGACAGTACGTGCCATCGTGTAACCTGGGGCAACCAGCCCAAAAATGCGCCCATCCCACAAGGCACATTCGCCAATCGCGTAAATATTTTTGTCCGAGGTTTTACATTGATTATCAATGACAATACCGCCGCGAGGGCCAATGTCCAGGCCACTGTTTCGGGCAATATCATCGCGTGGACGGATGCCGGCAGAGAACAAGACAATATCGGTTTCCAGCTCTTCGCCATCAGCAAATGTCATCTTGTGGAAGCAGTTGTCACCATCACCAATATTGGTGGTGTTTTTACTGGTGTGAACACTGACGCCCAGGTCTTCAATCTTTTTCTTCAACATGGCTCCGCCGCCTGCGTCCAGTTGAACGGCCATCAGGCGGGGGGCAAATTCGACGACATGGGTTTCTAGCCCCAGGTCTTTCAGCGCGTTGGCCGCTTCCAGCCCCAGCAGGCCGCCACCGACGACGACACCGATTTTAGAATTTTTTGCAGCAGCGGTAATGGCTTCCAGGTCTTCAATGGTACGGTAAACCAGACAGTTTTCACGATCATGACCCGGCACAGGAGGAACAAAAGGGTAAGACCCGGTTGCCAAAACAAGTTTGTCGTAACTGACGGTCAGGCCTTTTTCAGAAAATACCAGCTGATTTTCCTTGTCGATGTCAATAGCCCGGTCGCCCATATGGATGGTGATATTGTTGTTTTCGAAAAAACCTTCCGGTACCAGAGATAAGTCATCAGCTGATTTACCGCTGAAAAATGCGGATAAATGAACACGGTCGTAAGCCGGTCGAGGTTCTTCACAGAATGTAATGACCTCATATTGATCTTTGATTCCACTTTCGGCCAGCGATTGCAGAAAGTTCTGGCCGACCATGCCATTGCCGATAACCACCAGTTTTTGTTTTGTGTTCATAATTACCTCGGTATAAAACTATTCAACGTTTAGAACGTGTGATGATCTAAACTGGAAAATAGTGGGAAAAATAAAACCAAAGACAAATCAGAGAGAGGTGCACTGGAAAAGTGCAAACAGAAGCGATGTGTGCTTTATTTTGGTGCGAGTGCGCACGCGTCTGATTCGCCTGTGCGCCGTTGCACGTTATTAGAGACCTGCCAAACAAAGGGCATATTAAAAAAATTAAGCCTGATAAAGAAGGTGTGGCTTTAATTAAGCATGTATTATGCCTGTTCTTTATCCCTGTTTTCAAATATTACCACTGATCTTCCCTGCATCTGGTATGAAGTGCTTGTGACTGGTTTTTGTTCACCTGGCGGGATGATGTCGCGTTCAGATGATTTTGCTGTATCAACGGATAGACACCATAATTTATCCTGGATATGGGGCAATTGAATATTTACAGCTTCAGGTGCCATGTTCATGGCAATGTATATGTCGGCTTCTTTTTCTTCGCTGGCAATGACTTTACAGGCCAGAAAACGCGAGTCGTGATCATTCCAGTCAACCGGTTTGCTCAAGCCTGCCGTGTGCCAGCAGATATCAGGCAAGCCTCTTTCTTCAATAATTTGTCCGGTAAAAAAATGTCGGCGCATGAGTGAAGAATGACGTTTGCGTAATTTGATCATATGCTGAACAAACCGCAGAATATCCGCATTGGTTTCTGTCATGTTCCAGTTTAGCCAGGAGAGTTCATTATCCTGACAATAACCGTTGTTATTGCCTTGCTGGGTATGCATGAACTCATCCCCTGCCAGCAGCATGGGAACCCCTTCACTGATCAGTAAAATGGCAAACACATTTTTGATTTGACGGCGGCGAATGCCGTTGATTTCCGGGTCATCTGTAGGGCCTTCAGCACCAAAGTTATAACTGAGATTATGATTGCAACCATCACGGCTGTCTTCGCCGTTGGCTTCATTGTGCTTCTCGTTGTAGCTGAATAAATCATTCAGCGTAAAACCGTCATGACAGGTCACAAAATTGATACTGCTGATCGGCAGGCGATCAGAGTGCTGGTATAAATCACTACTGCCGCAGATGCGGGTTGCCAGATCATGGATCATGCCATGATCACCTTTAACAAAGCGGCGAATGACATCACGATAGACGCCGTTCCATTCTGCCCAGCGTGAGCCGGGAAATGAGCCGACCTGATACAGCCCGGTGGCATCCCAGGCTTCGGCAATCAACTTGGTTTTGTTGAGGTGTTCGGATAATTCGATGCCCCAGATAATGGGCGGATCTTGCAAGACGGCACCATCTTCACCGCGAGACAAGGCGCTGGCCAGGTCAAAGCGGAAGCCATCAACATGCATTTCCCTGACCCAGTATTCAAGACAGCTGATGATATAACGTGTGACCAGTGGATGATTGGCGTTGACGGTGTTGCCGCAGCCGGTGTAGTCATGAAAGACGCTTTTATCTACCGGGTCGATCATATAAAAGCTGTTGCCAAACATGCCTTTGAAATTAATCATGGGCCCGCCCACGCCGGATTCTGACGTATGATTAAAAACCACATCCAGCACGACACCAATACCTGCTTTATGTAATGCCTTGACCAGGTCACGGAATTCCTGTTGATGCACGCCTTCTTCCGGTGCTGTGCAGTAACCTGGATGGGGACTGAAAAAACTGTGGGTGCTATATCCCCAGTAGTTGTGCAGGCCTCGTTCAATGGTGTGTGCAGGCGCATCCTGTTCATCAAAAGCCATAACAGGAAGCAACTCGACATGGGTAATGCCAAGTTCTTTTAAATAAGGGATTTTTTCAATCAGTCCCAGAAATGTGCCGGGGTGTTCTACATCCGCGCTGGGATGACGGGTAAAGCCGCCGACATGTAATTCATAAATAATGACTTTTTCACTGCGTATCGCCAGTGGTTTATCGCCTTCCCAGTCATACTCGTCATTGATCACCATGGCGCGCATGGCATGGGGGCCATTATCCCCCGGCTCACAGGCTTTTTGTCTGTCCCACAATGTATCACTGACGGCACGAGCCCACGGATCAAGCAGGTGTTTTTCACCATCGAAATTGAGACCACTGTGATGCGTATCTTCTGAAGGACCATCAACGCGCCAGCAATACCAGACCCCGGCCGGAAGGTGTCTGACAAACACATGCCAGGAAAAAAAGGTAAAGTTCTTGCTCTTTTCAAGCTCAATGATCTGAAAAGGCTCGGTGCATTCTGCTGTATGGAACAATAGCAGCTCTACCGTTTCTGCGTGACGACTGAGAATGGAGAAATTTACTCCGCCTTCCTGCAGTGTAGCCCCGTAGGGTTGGGGGATTCCCGGTTTGGTTGTGAAATGTGGGTTTTGCATTTCTTATTAGGGTTTTTTAATATTCTCTTAATTGTACTTGATTGCTGAAAGAGCTGAAATGTTTTGTTGTAAAAATACTACAAGTATATTCCCTTACTTTTTAAATGCTTGCATTAATGGAGTCCAATCGGTAGAGTTTTTGCAGACCGTGGGTAAAAAGTGAATGTCTGTAAAAAACTACGTGAATAGCATGTTCCGGACGTTTTTAGGGCAGGTGCGTTGCCAGCTTTCAGCCTGACACTGTAGAGGGTTGATAAGCACACTGGATAATTGAGTGTATTTTTAAATTTTAACAAGACGTTGCCAGTGATCAAGACTTTTCGCTCTTTACAAAACAAGGATTGTGCGTTTACTGCTGAAGAACTTCAGCACGTCAGCAGGCAGGTTAATGCCGCGTATCAACCACGATTTTCTTCAATACTCAGTGCAACAGCAGTAACGTTTTCCAGTGCAGAATTATTGACTATCAGCCAGGAAATCAGTTGTCATAATAAAATGGCCACTTTAGCAGAGACCTTTCAGAATAATTTATCGTTACTCCCCATAGATCCACGTCACGTGCATGCTTTTTGGAATATCGGGCAGGCCAGAAATGAAGTTCAGTCATTAGCGTTGCACATCCAATTACAGCGCGATCTTGAAGATGAATCAGACTTGACTGAAAAGGTGAGGCACGACGTCATGGAAATAAATATCAATGACATGAATTCAAATATGACGATTGAGCTGCCGGACTCGTTTTCAGCAAAAATTTGCGCAGCCCAGATTGTGGAGATTCATAATGATGAGAAACAAGTCTTGTTGACATCATCCCCGGTTCAAATGCCGATTGACCTTGATGATTCAGCAACGGATGCGCTATGGGTAGATGCGGTGTTCATATCTAACCCATCAGGAATTAATAGAGCGCATTAATGGAAAAGGGATTTCTTCATTTAGTTCTGCATGCCCATTTACCTTACGTCAGGCACCCGGAATATGACAGTTTTCTGGAAGAACACTGGCTGTTTGAGGCGATCAGCGAATGTTATGTGCCTTTATTGCAAATGCTTGATCGTTTGCAACAGGATGATGTTCAGTATCGTTTGACGTTGTCGTTATCACCCACACTGATGACTTTGCTACAGGATGATTTACTGCAACAAAGGTATGTACGCTATCTGGATCAACAACAGCAACTGATCAATCATGAATTAGATAGAACGCGGCAGGATGAACAGTATGCGGCCATTGCAGCCTATTACCATGAGCTGATAGGACGCACACGACAGGCCTATCAGGACAGCTATCAGGGCAACCTGTTGAAAGCCTTTGCCCGACATGAACAACTGGGCAAATTGAAACTGATTACTACAGCGGCCACTCACGGATTTTTGCCATTATTGAACCGGTCTGAAGCGGCTGTAGAATGGCAGGTGGCCACTGGACTCGATACATTTGAACAGAGTTTTGGTTTTACTCCGGATACCATCTGGCTGCCTGAGTGCGCCTACTACCAGGGATTGGAGAATGTACTGAAAAAAGCAGGCGTGGACTACTTCATGCTCGATGGGCATGGGGTGTTGAATGCAAGTCCTCAGCCGATAAGCGGTATCCATGCGCCGGTGTGTTGTGAGAACGGGCTGGTTGTTTTTGGCAGGGATGCCCAGGTCTGTGAATATGTGTGGAACGCACAAACCGGTTATCCGGGAGATCCCGCCTATCGCGAGTTCTACAGCGACATCGGACAGGAACTGGAGCCGCAACACTTGCAGGCGTTCAATGCCCAGTCTGGCGATTGTATCAATACAGGCATCAAATATCACAGCATTAGCCAGCCGCAAAACCGCAAGGTTTATGTTCCGCATGCTGCGACTGAAAAAGCGCATCAGCATGCAGCAGACTTTGTTGAGCGGATACAGCTAAAAGTGAGGCAGCTGAACCAAAACAGTAAACCGGTTGTCAATGCCGCGTTTGATGCTGAACTCTTTGGTCATTGGTGGTTTGAAGGACCGCAATGGCTGGAACAGGTCATCCGTTTATCATCTACTCGTCCGGAGCTGGAAATGATAAGCGGAGATGATTATCTGCAAACAACAGCACACATGCAGACAGTACAACCTGCAGCATCAAGTTGGGGGCATCTGGGGTTTAATCAGTATTGGCTGAATGATAACAATGACTGGATTTACCCGCAGATATATCAGGCGTTTGATCACATTGCCGAGCTGGTCCAGGGGGTTGCAGAATTATCACTCACCTCATTACAGCAGCGGGCGTTAAACCAGGCACTACGCTCTTTGCTGTTAATGCAGTCTTCGGACTGGCCTTTTCTGATGACGGCCGGCACAGCGACAGAATTTGCCGAGAAAAATGTGACCGACCAGCTGGCCAGATTCAATTATCTGTATGACAATCTGCGAAAAAACCGCGTTAATGAACGCTTTTTAAGTGCGCTGGAAATAATGGATGATATTTTTCCACAACTCGATTACAAGGCGTTCTACAGAATATTGCTGGAGTATCAGTGCAAGGATTGATATAAATCAGAGAGCAGAATTGTTTTGGTGGAGAATGTTATGGCGGTCATATCCTTGATTTATGTGCAGAATACGATCAGCCGCGCCAAGCGCGCCCCGTGCCAGCAATTGACATTTTTGTTGCGCGTGGAAAACATTTCTTATGACAAGCAGGTAGACATCTTATGGTCGGATGAATCGGGTGAAGAATATCAGTTAACGGCAGCATTTATACAGACCCAGACGGATGGTGCAGAACAATGGCAGGCGCAAACTGAATGGACGTTGTCACCGGTTCAGAGCTTGCCGGGGAATATTCAATTCAGGCTGAGCGCAATGATTGGCGACGTGTTGTATATTGATGATAATCAGGGGTTTCAATATCAATCCCAGGCCGATTCAGGTTTGCAGCTGGCCCCCTCTCTTTCGTTTTGGAATCATCAGTTCAATCCTGTGCTGAATGAAAGCCAGGAAAATCT
Source organism: Methylococcaceae bacterium (assembly GCA_006844705.1). Classification (GTDB taxonomy): domain Bacteria; phylum Pseudomonadota; class Gammaproteobacteria; order Methylococcales; family Methylomonadaceae; genus Methylomarinum. The sequence continues at coordinate 17,218 of SPJS01000046.1, forward strand.
TGATCTGACCCTGATGGTATCTTCACTTCTGCAAAGCGAACAAGTGATGCTTTACTGGTCAACAGATAACTGGCAAACCGTTCAGCAACACGCGTGTGAAAAGGCGATTGATTACTGGCATAGAACAACATCCAGTAATGCGCGCAACCCAAACCAGTATGGTACCGAACTGTGGACTGCCAGCCTGCCGCTGGAGCAAGCCTTTCGCGTTGAATACTGTATCTGCTGTGAAACCGATGCCGGCAAACACTGGTTTAATAATGAGGGCCAAAATTATCAGTCTACCCGCCAACCGCTCAAGGTCATGATCTTGAACCTGCATTGCTATCAGGAAGAGCTGCAGGATGAAAAATTTTCTACCATCGCCCGTGCGATTGAAGAGCAAAATGTGGATGTAGTGTGTTTTCAGGAAGTGGCGGAAAATTGGAACGACGGCAACGGCGACTGGTCAAGTAATTCAGCAAATATCATTAATCAACGGCTTGAGCAGCCGTTTAACCTTTACGCCGACTGGTCTCATCTGGGCTTTGATCGTTACCGTGAAGGCGTGGCCATTCTCAGTCGCTTTCCGTTGCAGGCAAATGACAGTCGCTATGTGTCTAATAGTGACGATGCCTACGATATTCATGCGCGAAAAGTGGTCAGAGGACAGATTGATGTGCCGTTTTATGGTCAGCTCCATTTGTTTTCAGCGCATCTCAGCTGGTGGGAAGATGGATTCCAGGAGCAATTTACCCAGCTACATGATTGGGCGCAGTCTTTGTCGTCAGGCAGCAACGCTGTGTTGCTTTGTGGAGATTTTAATGTTGCGGTCGGCTCAACCGGCTATCAGCTGGTGGTGGACAAATATGGTTATCAGGATCAGTTTTTGTTGGCCAATCAACAGGGATTGACAGACCGGGGCTACCGGGTGGAAGATGCACATTGGCACCAGCTTGATGCGAACGATTATCGCATTGATTTTATTTTTCAGCCAGCAGGTGGGCAGTTACGGGCGGTGGCGGCACAACCGCTGTTTACCGACCAGGATTATGGCAGGGTGTCGGATCATTGCGGTTACGTGATGACCTTTGAGCCCACAGGATAAAATCCGAGACAGACCTTATGTTTGCGGGTTGATGGTAGACAGGATCAGTTTGTTAACAATAAAAATAATGAGGAAGCCATGCAATATGCCGAGCAATATGCCAGACCGTTTTATGGTCAATTGGGCGGGTATTTTAAACGCTTAAATGATGTACAGGACGTTTTTGCCATACGCTGGGGCAAGATCGAGTTCGAGATGTTTCATGGCGTACAGGTTAACCTGAAAGTTATCCTGAAGGTGTATCGGGATAATAATATCTGCGAGCGCTATATTCTAGATACCGATGCCTATGATATTACCTGGGACCGGCATAAGCGCAGTACGCGCGATTTTTATGTACTGCCCCATTCAAATCATTTTGGACGGATAAACTGCATCAAAATTGCCTTCATTGTGCATCTTGGCGAGCACTCCATTCCTTCACAAAAAGATTACATTTTTATGGACTGGCATCAGCTGCAGGACGGCTATCCCAAGCAGCGCCATATCAATGGGGAGTGGTCAACCTACAGTAAATATAAAACGTATGAACTGAATGCCGACGAATTGCAGGCAGATGTAGACTGGTATAACCATAATTTTGAATCACTCAACCTGATCCCGAAATTTACTAAAGGCCAGCAGCATCACCCGTATCACCCCAAGCGGTTTATTCATGATCATATTGATAAGGTGATTGATGCAAAACGCAGAGATCCGGGGCGTTTTTGCACCATTAAAGTCAGTGTGGATTGCATAGATGACAATGATTTTGTCAATCATCTGATCTACGCATTCAACCAGGGCGTGTGGGTTCAGTGTATTGTTGACTGGCGCAAGATGACGATGACCAACAGTCATACCTATGCCAAGCTCAAACAAACCAAGATTGAGTTAATCGGGGTGTTTTGCACCACCAGGCATCACCTTATTGAAGTCGAACCGGACATGCATACCAAATTCATTATCTTTAATGATGAAGACTGTATTCTCGGCTCGTTTAATATCACGTTTGACCGCTGGTGGGCGAATTGGGAATCAGGCATGACATTCCATTCCAAAGGCGTCTGCCGCCTGCTGGATAATATTTTCCAGAGTCAGCGTGGAGGTGTCATTCAGCGTTACGGTGTAAATCCGCTAAGCCATTTTAATTTGTTGTATACCTTTGGTCGGCATGTGATGCACAATGGTAAATTATATTTGCCGCACCATGCCATTCTGGCCGAAATCCATCGCGCCAAGCGGCGTATCCGGGTGTGCCTGTTTCTGATGGGAGAGCTGTACGGTGCACATCATGACAGCGTGGTTGATGCCTTGATTAACGCCTGGCATCGCGGGGTAGATGTGCATATCCTGTTCAACGGCCATTTGGCACGGGAAGGTAAGGTCGGCGTAGAACGCAGCATGGACGATGAGCTGAGAAGACCATTGCTGCCCGCGGTTCAGCGCTTGCGCAATGCCGGGATTCCAGTGGGGCTGGTTTACGGGCAGGACGATCATAAAGTACCTTACTCACCGATTCATTCCAAATACTGTGTGATCGACAATCAGATCGTTATCGAAGGTAGTTTTAACTGGTATAACACCTCTGTGTATTCACATGATTTGGTGGTGATTGCGGCCAATCACCAAATGGCGCAACCTTACCTGTACGAGTTTGATGAGATTATCAGGAGCTTCAAAGTTTATTACTAAAGGATTCAGTCTTGCTCAATGGCGAAGATAGAAATATAGCCCCCCCATTCACTTTGAAATACCTTGTTAACACCTGCCAACGGTTCTTGCAGAGATTGGGTAAAGGGTAATAAGCGGACGAGCAGGCTGTTTTGCGTGAGCTGGTCAACACTGCGCCAGGCACGTACCCCAACGCCGGGTAACGGTTGCAGTAAATAACTGCCAGTGCCTGTCTCTCTGGCCCATTGTTTTACGCGGGCAATCTGGCTGTGGATGTTATCCCCGTGATAAAACACCTGCGACTCCAGTGCCAGTGATGTGCCACTGGCCTGTTCAATTTCCTGGATGCGGGCAAGGTCATCAGCCGATAACAGCAGGTAAACCTGTTTGTGATCATCAGTTGTCGCTTTGATTTCCTGTAATGCCTGCTCTGCATCCATCGTCAGCCATCGGGCTAACTGTTTGATGTTGGCATCGTTTTTAGCGAATCCACCTGAAACATCCTGCCACAATTTGCGGGTTTCTGCGACTGCGTACAATTCAGCAATCGGTCGATCAGACCAGGTATTCACGCCAGTAAACAAATGCAGACGTTGTGCATTATCCCACCAGCTGATAAGCAGGCTGGTGGGCTTTACATGTTGTTGAATCGCGTGGAATGCCTGTGACCAGATTTGATATCGCAAGTCATCTAGATTCAGTATGGGGGTGATATTTGTTGTGGGAGGTCGATAGACGATAGCCCGGCGGCTTTCCCCGGAGTTATCCTGATAGCGTGCCACATTCAGGCTGAATTGTGCACCTGATTGATTTATATCAAACTGTTGTAACTGGCTGATTTCAAAAGCGGTGTCAAGCGGAACCTCAGCCAGTGGAGATGTTGAAATACTAAAAGCGGGTGGCGCTGGTGTGAAACTTCGGTAAATCATCACCCCGCCCGTGATGGGCAGGGTGATTGTCAGCAGGATTAGCAAGAAACGTTTAATGGTCACTTAGTCTTTGTTCTTGAGTAGCAGATATGCGCAGAACATGCCGACCAGAATTAACGCCAGACCTTGTAGAGCTGACATGAAATCAAAACTGCCCGAGCTGTGTTCGGCCTTACCGCTTTTTGCTTCAACCGGTGCACCGGAAGACGATTCCAGGGCGGCCAGTTTTGCCTTGATTTCGGCCTGTTCTCGCAAACGGGTGTCCTCATCCATGATTTCGGCATAATCCTTCATCAACGGTGACCAGCCCTCGGTATAGGTAAACCCCCCAGGGTTGGCGTGAAACAGGCCTTTGTAGAGTTTGATCAGGTCATGTTCCCACATATCCGCATAAATGCGTTCAACGCGCGAAGGATTGTTGCCCTTGGCCCAGAACAACTGGAAGAAACCGCCCGCCGCATCCTGTTCCGGTTTAGGCGGTTTGGGGCGATTATCTTTTTGCCCGACCAGCAGACCGTCTTTATGCAGTTTGTCGATAATTTTCTTGGCTTCCTGCTCTACGGCCAAGCCTTGCTTGGTGCCTTCGTCTGCCGCATCCAGATAGGCTTTAGCAAAGCTTTGGGAATGACATTGCATACAGGTGGCAATCCATTTTTCCTTGCGCTCTTCAAACCACGGATGATCCAGGTTATCGGCAATGGCTGGGGTCGGGTTGAATGCCCAGCGTACTTTTTTCACCAGGTTATGAGAATATTCGCCGTCCGCTTCAAAATGGCAGGTTTGGCACGTCGGTGCAGTGTAGCCACCTTTGCTGATGGCATCTTTCAATGGCACTTCAAAATCCCAGTTGTGTTTATGGGTTTGATAAACCGTGCCGTGCTTAGACATCATAAAATTTTCAAATTCATTATGATCGACGCCGTTATGACAGGTGGCGCAGGCTTCCGGTTGGCGTGCTTCGGCCACCGAGAAAGTATGCCGAGTATGGCAACCATCACATTTATTCTGCTGGTAATGACACATATCACAGCCCTGTGCAATTTCACGTTCTGCCATGCCTGCCCAGATGGCATTTTCCACATTGGCTTTCCAGGAAACGGCATGCGAGGGATGCCCTTTACCCCATTGTTGCTGAGGCCAGGTCTGCTCCTTTTCCGATTCGGCTTCAACAAACTCCTGTACGTGGCAGGTACCGCATACTGCACGATCCGGCATGCGCAAATCTTTATCGTGACTGATTTTTTTAGCCCCGACTTCTCCATGACAATCAATACAACCCACCTCTGTTAAGGCTTCGCCGGATTTGAGAATGCCGCTTTTTTGCAAGTGTTGGGTGATGGTTTTCAGCTTTTCCTTTTTGTAGCTACGCACATCACTTTTTGGCAGCTTTAATAAATCCGGCAGATTGGCGTGCACACTGTTCTTCCAGGCATGATAAGCGCCTGGAGTGATGCTCTGGTGACAGCTTAAACAGTCTTCTCGGCTAAATTCGCCTTTGACTGAGGTCGGCGGGGTATAAAAATCTTTCGGGTTCCAGTATTTCTGGATCGGGATAGGCTCCCACAAATCGCCATATTTTCCCTTGCCGGGGTGGCTGTCATGATAAGCCTTGATTGCTTCTGTATTTGCCAGCCCCAGTGAGCTGAAACAAACAAGGATGAATGCGAAAAGAGGCGTTATTATTCTCATGATTATTCCTTTCGTATTTTCTCGGTGCGGCTACTCTAACATAAATCCCGCTATTTTTTGATAATAGGAGAGAGCCTTAGAATGACTTCGATAAACTGTACCGAGCTGGAATAGTAATGTCCATCGCACAGATAGCAGTAAGTGCTTATTTTAGTACCCAGACCGGACGCTTTTTATTATCCCTTACCCGGAAGTAATCCCACTGTTCCGGGCTTGATACGCTTACACTTTACGCTGACGTCTTTTAATCGACATTGTTGCAAAGCAGCGTTAGACGTACATTCATCGCAGTCAACTTCACCGTTACCCATAATTTCTTCAACATGCCAGCCATAGCCTTGTGTTTGACAGAACTTTTTAGAAAATATTCTTAATTTATAAGATTTTTGTGCCGTTTCTTTCGCTTTGGAAGGGGATTCGCATTTGGCTGATAATAAGGTATCAGCCATTAAGTCTCTGTAGATATATTCGGTTGAAATAGCAGGTCTGGAAAAACACAGGCATAGCAGCCCAAGCATTAAATTAAATTTCATAATCATCTCCACATTATTAGTTTTTTTTCTCATTGGTCACGATGAATAGATTCAGGTTAAAGCTATTCGTAATCCTGCTTAATGACGCGAATATTCATGAGTCTTTGTTCTTCTTCAAGTTGTGCTTTTATAGGGGCAAATTTATTGTTTTCGCTAATTTTTACTGTTATGAGTACACCGATACAAACAACGGCAGTCAGGACAACATACAAAATAAAATGATCTTTTTCTTGTGTTTCAGTTAGCATTGGAATCACCCTGGTAATATCGAGTCGATATCGATAGTAGCTAAAATCATTGTCCAGGTCAAACAAATATCGAATCGATATGTTTTTTGAGAAAACAAGGGCTACGTTGATTGTCGCGCATAATGCTTTTTTATTTTTCATCTTGGAAAAAATTCAGTGCTCAAGCCTCCTGGTGTGAGGGATACATGCTTAACATTGACTTATGTTGTGCGATTCCGGACAATGCGTTTATCAATCCATGCTTTGACTAACTCAGTCATTTTCTTCAATTGTCCACGTTTTGACTCTACCCGTACTGCCATGTTGAGCAGTCTTGAATAGAGCGGCTTCCATGCTTTGTCTGATTTGATGCGGCACTGATGCTTTCATGCTGGAACACAGTTATTGCCAATATGAATCAGATAGAAATTGTTACCCTGGTGTTTACGTGTAGCGTCATCACATATTCGTTGAGTTCTGTTTACTACGTTTACAAGCTACGCGGCAACTTGCGTTACCAAAGCATGAATGAATATATCCGCAAAGGCTGGTTTATTTTTGCGCCATTAAATTGCCTGTTTTATTTGTTGACGCGTCCCTATGCGCGTCAGCCCATTATGGATATACAACAGTTTCCGGAACTCGATGAGATTCGGGAAAGCTGGCAAGTGATCCGTCAAGAGGCTTTAGCGTTACGCGAGAAACAGCACTTTGACCAGGTCGAAGGGCCGGCAAGTGATGAGGATTATTATGATTTAGGCTTTAGAACCTTTTACAAATACGGATGGAGCAAGTTTTATTTAAACTGGTATGGCTATCAACATGCATCTGCGCTTGATTTATGCCCAAAAACTTCAGCTATCCTGGCGAAAAATAAACACATTCAGGGCGCCATGTTTTCATTTTTACCGCCGGGTGGGCGTCTGACACGGCATCTGGATCCAATCGCCTATTCTTTGCGTTATCAAATTGGTCTGGATACACCTGATTCTCAGCAATGTTTTATCGATATTGATGGCCAGCAATATGCCTGGAAAGATGGTGAATCGATAATTTTTGATGAAACGTATATTCACTACGCGGAAAATAATAGTGATCAACAGCGGCTGGTTTTAATGTGCGATATTCGTCGACCGATGAACCCATTAGGGCGCGGCATCAGTTTTATTATGGATAAAATTATGCCCGTGACGGTCGTGCCGAATATGCCTGGCGACAGGCGCGGCTTGCTGAGTCGGGTATTTGCTTCAGTGTCGCCGTTGTTAAGTGAAGTACGCAAGTTAAAACAAAGCAACAAATCACTGTATCGCTTAATAAAACATACCACCAATTTTGTGTTACTGGCATTGCTGTTGTCACTGCTTGTCGGTATTTTTTATGCGTTGATGTGGTTGACTGCCATGTGATGGATTGCTTGATTTAACTGCAGCCCGGGTGAGTCTGTCCCGGCTCAGAATATGTCCAATTGTTGCGGTGCTGAATTGAATAGGTGCGTGTTCAATGCCGGCGGCGTACTCACCAGTTTTCTCTTTTTGCAGATAAGCCTGAACCGTTGCGCAATCATATCTGCCAATACCCCTTCTCCGACCAGTCGGCTGCCAAACCGGGCGTCATTGTGTCGTCCCTGACGACATTCCCGGATTAGACTGAGGATATGTTCCGCTGTTATCAAAAGTGACTTCGGTGGCGACTTTATCCGCAGAGGTTCCGCTGAACCAGTCATCGGCCTGTTGCTGATGAGTATGCGGCTGATAACGATGATTCCGGTTGCTGATCGCGGCGCGGCCTTTGACATTTTTTTAATTTCATCTGTCATCAGGATTTTCGTTGGTCTGGTTTCATGGCATAGTATGGTTAATTGTACCCCTCAATGAATGCATTTATTGAGGCGTACAAACGTTAACTTATGATTACATTACAGAGTAAATATATGGTGGATTTTACGTTTCCACTGTTCAGTCTCAAAGGCAAGATGAAAATTCTGCATTTGAGCTGGATGGCATTTTTGATCAGTTTTATCGTCTGGTTTAACCATGCGCCGTTGTTATTGCTGATCCAACAGGATATTGGCCTGAGTGAACAGGAAATCAATATCATCTTGTTATTGAATGTGGCGTTGACCATTCCGGCGCGATTGGTCACAGGACTTGCGGTGGATCGCTTTGGCGCGCGTATTTGCTACAGTATTCTGCTGGCCATTTGTAGCGTGCCCTGTTTTATGTTCGCGCTGGCCGAGAGTTTTGAGCAACTGGCCTGGGCGCGTTTTCTATTGGGATTTATTGGTGCCGGGTTTGTGGTGGGTATTCGTATCATCGGTGACTGGTTTCCTGCGCGGCAGCTGGGGACAGCAGAAGGTATTTATGCCGGCTGGGGGAATTTTGGATCTGCACTGGCGGCCATTATTCTGCCGGGGCTGGCACTGTATTTCGGTGGCGACAATGGCTGGCGTTATGCGGTCGGGATTACCGGTGTGATGTCCCTGCTGTTTTCACTGATTTATTATTTTAATGTCACTGACCTGCCGAAGAACAAGGACATGCCGGGGCATGGTTCCTCTGCGATCATGGAAGTGGCCAGTATTCGTGATTTATTTCTGTATATTGCGGCGATTATTCCGTTGTACGCGGCAATGTCGTTGATTACCTGGAAACTGTCGCAGCCGGAAATGCCTTTGTTGTCAAGCTCCTGGGTAGTGATGATCAACCTGTTGATCTGGGGGATGTTTTTTTATCACGGCTGGAAAATGGTGGATTTGAATGCAGAGCGTTTAAGTCAGCCGGTAGCCGAAGTGCATCACTATAAATTTCGTCAGGTGGTGGTGTTGAGTCTGGCCTATTTAATGACCTTTGGCTCCAAGCTGGCTATTGTCTCCATGCTGCCGATATTCTTTTACAACACCTTCAGCGATACCCAGCAGGTAACACTGGTCGAGGCCGGCATGCTGGCCTCCAGTTTTGTTTTTTTAAACCTGATTGCGCGTCCTGCCGGAGGCTGGCTAAGCGATCTGTTTGGTCGCCGTTTATCCATTTATATCTTTGTTATCGGACTGGCTGTCAGCTTCTTGCTGATGGCGCAGATTAATGCACAATGGCCGATTGCACTGGCGATTATTGTGACCTTGATCTGCTCCATTTTTATGCAGGCAGCAGAAGGTGCTATTTTTGCAGTTGTGCCACTGGTCAAGCGATCCATGACAGGGCATGTCGCAGGTATTGTCGGGGCTTATGGTAATGCGGGGACAATTCTGTTTCTTACCATTCTGACCTTTGTTGCAAATACCACGTTTTTTATGATTCTGGCATTAGGCTGTCTTGTTTTGCTTGGAGCATTGCGTTACCTGGAGGAACCGAAAAGTGTAATCACACGCATTATGCCTGATGGTTCCATGTCGGTTATCGAGTTGGATTAGAACATGAGCAAATTAAGTGTTCTTATTGCTGATGAACAGGATGATGCCATGCTGTTGGATACCCTGTTGAAAGTAGGATATGAGGCCGCCCTGCTTAATTTAAAAGGACTGGATTTGCCTGCCATTGTAAAAACCCTGCAGCCGGATATTGTGATTATGAATGTATACCGGCCCACCGACGAAGTATTGCAGGCGATTATCGATGTCAACGCACAGCATGCGGTGCCGGTGATTATGTTTGCAGAAGATCAGGGTGTCGAATCAATCAACAAAGTGATAAAGGCAGGGGTTGATGCCTACATCGTCGATGGCTTTGAGGCCAAGCGCATCAAGACTATTGTCGATATTGCCATTGCCCGGTTTAATGACCAGCAGTCGTTGAAACAGGAATTGGAAGAAACCAGGTCTAAGCTGGAAGAGCGAAAATTGATTGATCAGGCCAAGGCATTATTGATTAAAACTCAGGGGTATACTGAAGATCAGGCTTATCATGCCATGCGAAAACTGGCGATGGAAAAAAGTATTACCCTGGGGGAAATGGCAAAAAATGTACTGTCTATGGCAGATTTGTTAAAAACAGGGCGCACCAAATAAGATTGTGCGCACCAAGTAGGTGCAATAAACCATTGGGTTTTGAGCCAAAAATGAGTGACAATAGCGTAGTATCAGGAACGTCTTATTTGGCATAAAGGGTGCTTGTGACAGGGTAGTATTGTACTAGCCTCCTTTTGGTATATAGTTATAAACAGAGCATAGGCGCTCAATCTGCATTGTGTGGGTTGGCGCCTTTTTTTTGCCTGTTAAAAATGAAACAATGCACGTTTTAAAGGCTGTGGAGCGGTAAAGTTTCATTGCATCACGCCAAGCTACAAGCAGTGGCAAGAATTATAATAAGTTATAATTTACATAACCTAGTATTTTCCTTGGAAATATAAAGAATATTATGCTATTCGGTCGAGATAAAAAAAATCCCATTTCCATTGCCGACAAAAAAGTCGATAAATGGACCTATTCAACCTGCGGTTACTGTTCTACCGGATGTTCAATTGAAATAGGTACTAACAAGGAAGGCAAGCCGGTGGCCAGCCGGGGTGTCGGTGGCGCGGATGTTAACCGCGGAAAACTGTGTGTAAAAGGGATTTTTGAACATGAAATATTTGAAGCCGAAGGGCGTGGTGAGAAACCGCTGATCCGCAATTCCATGCATGAAGGCTATGAAATGGAAGAATGGGATCCAGTACTGGATAAGATGGCTGCAGAGATCAAGCGCATTCAAACAACGTATGGGCGCGATTCGTTTGCCATTGTTTCTACTGGCCAGTTGTTAACAGAAGAATTTTACACCTTGGGTAAATTAACCCGTGGCGTGATCGGCACCAATAATTACGATGGCAATACTACTTTGTGTATGGCATCGGCAGTATCAGGTTATAAACGATCATTCGGATCAGATGGCCCACCGGGGTGTTATGAAGATTTTGATCACACCGATTGCTTGATGGCATGGGGTTCAAATTTGCCCGAGCAGCATCCGATTATTTACTGGCGCATGAAAGAGGCGCAGGAAAAGCGTGATTTTCCATTGATTGTGGTTGATCCTCGGGTCACGATGCTGGCGCAGAATGCAGATATCCATCTTGCCGTGACTCCGGGAACTGATGTCGTCCTGCAAAATGCGATGATGCATGTGATTTTGTCCGAAGGACTGGAAGATCGTGAATACATCGAAGCCAATACCAATGGTTATGAGCAGCTGGAAAAAGAAGTACAGAAATATGATCCTGCCAGCGCATCCAAAATATGTGGTATCGACGAAGACACCATCCGCATGGTGGCGCGTTTGTATGCCAAATCCAATCGCGCGATGAGTATCTGGACCATGGGTATTAACCAAAGTACACATGGTTCTGATGGCGTAGTAGGCATTAATAACCTAAACCTGATTACCGGCAACATTGGTAAACCGGGGGGGACCAGCCTGTCGATTACCGGACAATGTAACGCGATGGGCACACGTGAATGGTCATCCTGCTCCGGGCTGCCAGGCTATCGTGCACTGGAAAAAGCGGAAGACCGTGAAGAAATTGCCAAATTCTGGGGCATTGATCCCGAGTTTTTCCCCAAGCAGCGCGGAATGGCGCAGACCGACATTTTTCCGGCCATTGAAACCGGCGAGATCAAAGGTTTGTGGCTGATTGCGACCAATCCGATGACGTCCATGCCAAATACCGCACGCATGCGCAAAACCTTGGAAAAATTGGAATTTCTGGTGGTACAGGACTCCTATGCTGATGTTGAGACGACCGAATATGCACATGTTTTTCTGCCTGCTGCGACTTGGGCGGAAAAAGAAGGCGTATTTACCAACACCGAGCGACGTGTGAATATCACCCGTCAGGTCAAACAGCCGCATGCGGATTGTCGTTCCGATTTGCAGATATTTAATGATGTAGCGAAACGCTTTGAACAGTCGAAAAAAATAAAATTTCCAGAAAAACCGGCACAGGTATTTGAGGAAATGAAGACATTATCCAAAGGCCGTTTATGTGATATTTCCGGTATGAGTCATGACTTGATCGAAGATAAGCGCGGTATTCAGTGGCCTTATACGGAAAAGCAAAAGAAAAAAGGCGAACGGCCTGTCAGCGGAGGCAACCGCTTATACACTGAGCCCGGGACTTTCCGCTTTGCTGACGGCATGGCCAAGCTGATTCCACTGCCGTTTATTGATAATAATGAAGTGCCGGATGAGCACTATCCTTTCTGGATGAATTCCGGTCGCCTGGTTGAGCATTTTCATACCCGTACCAAAACCGGAAAAGTGGGCAACAATAACAAGTTCAGTCCGGTGCCGTTTATGGAAATCAACCCGGATGCAGCGCATGAAATGGGTATTCAACATTCGACCTATGTGCGCGTGGTATCGCGCCGCGGCGATGCGGTGGTGCTGGCGATGTTGACCCATCGCGTGCCGAAGAACATGGTGTTTATCCCGTTTCATTATTTTGATTGTGTTAATCGACTGACCCTGGGGTTGCTGGATCCATATTCCCGTCAGCCGGCATTTAAACAATGCTCAGTCAGGATAGAGGTGACGGATCAGGAAGAAGCAGCACGATTGAGTAAAGAATCCAGAGATTATTAATCCTTAAGCGTTATCACGCTCTCATCCTGTTTGTCTGACAGAAAAACGCGCATGAGCGAAACCAGGGATGTTTTCCAAATGGACGTTGAAACAGGCAGCCAGAACGTGAGAAGGCAAAAACAACAAGAGTACGATTATGCATGAAGTAAGAAGCGATGAACCTAAATATGCGTTTCTGTGGGATAAGGAAACCAAACAAAAGAATCGCTATGGAGAGGATATTGAACTGGCGACTGAAGGCAGTGAACTTCATGGACACAGTTTAAATATCAATGGCGATGAAGACATTGGCGATAACCCCAACCGCTATAAGCAACATGGGTTTTATTTTAATGCCGATAACTGTATCGGCTGTCATGCCTGTGAGTCTGCCTGCAGTGAGAAAAATGATAATCCTGCACATATAGCCTTCCGTTCAGTAGGCTATGTGGAAGGGGGGACTTATCCGGATTATCAGCGCCTGAATATTTCCATGGCCTGTAATCACTGTGATGATCCGGTGTGTTTGACTGGTTGTCCTACCCGTGCGTATACCAAATTTGCAGAATATGGTGCAGTCTTACAGGATCCCGATATTTGTTTTGGTTGTGGCTATTGCACTTGGGTCTGCCCATATAATGCACCGCAGCTTGATCCGATCAAAGGCCAGGTCACCAAATGCAATATGTGTGTAGACAGACTGGAAGTAGGGCTGAAGCCATCTTGTGTGGCGGCCTGTTTGGGAAATGCGCTGGACTTCGGCGTGGTAGAAAATATTCCCGAAGGTCATGATCAGGCAATAACAGACATCCCCGGCTTCCCGACCCCAGACATAACTCATCCCAATATCCGTTTTCAACAAAAGCGTCAATCGCATCGTGAAATGACACGAACCGATTCCATGCCGCTGAAATATCATAAAGATGATGCGGAAGGTATTTATAAGCCGGTGGTTGATGAAAAAGCCGGCAAGGAAAAGCATTGGAATTTTAAAAAGCTGTTAACTAGCCATGAAAGTGCCCATGTGATTTTTACCCTGGCCACGCAGGCAACCGTCGGTGCGTTCTCCCTGTTTATGCTCGGGTCTATCATTGATGTGCCGGGCATGCAGCTGATGCAGGCATACCCGGTGATGATGACTTTTTTGGTTGTATTAACTGCTGTTTGCAGTGTGGGCTTGTTTAAACTGAACATGCATCTGGGTAAACCGCACCGTTTTTATCGGGGTTTTAATAACCTGAAATTATCGCCGGTAAGCCGTGAAATTGCCGGTGTATCCCTGTTTTACGGAGGATTGCTGGGCTATGTGGTATTGATTGCGCTGGCTATGCCGTTAACCGACTTTATCGCCGGTATCTCAGGAATGGTTGCGGTGTTGTCCGGTGTTGTCGGTTTATATTATATGTACAGGCTGTACCGGATTCCGGCGCGCCCCTTCTGGGATCATGGTCAGACGGGGACCGCATTTTTTGGCACCATGCTGAGTCTGGGCAGTTTGTTGACGCTGCTGGTCGCGGCGGTGATGCTGCCATTACAAGGCAGTGAAGCGCTGGTATCCGCACTGGCCATGATGATGAGTCTGGGGTTGTTGATCGAAGGCGTCGGGCATGTCCTGCATGCGCGCGATATGAAAGCTGCTGACAATGAAGGTGGCGCATCTTATTACCGCCAAACCACCCAATACGGCAAATCCTTCTGGTTGCGCAACGGATTGTTATTGCTCAGCTATGTTTTGGCGACCACGATTGTGTTTACCGGTCTGCAAGGTGTTGCAGGTTATGTCATGCTGGCAATGCTCGCCGTGGCGATGATTACAGCTGCGGTATTCAGCCGCTCGCTGTTTTTTGTACTGGTCATACCTACGACGATGCCGGGTGCTTTTTTCTGGAAAAATGAAGGCTTTGTCGAACATGCACGGGAAACCGGGCTGGCCGATGCACCTCAACACGGCGTCGTGTATGAACAGCATCATGCCTTCAAAGTGGATGAGATAGTGGACACCATTAAAGAAAACTCGCTGCAGGATATAGTTGAGCATGCCAAAGGCATACTTGGGCGTTAAGTTCAGGTGGTTGAGACTTCTTCCAGGACACGCTGAATAGTGAAAGGAACATAAATGGCAGGAAGCCCACAGCAAATAAAAAAACGCATCCAGACCATCCGTGACAAGTTGTGTTCAGGTCTGATCGAGCGCGAAGAGCCGGTTCGCCTGGCCCTGTTATCGGCACTGGCAGGTGAACATTTATTGTTGATCGGCGAGCCGGGAACAGCCAAAAGTGTATTAGCCAGAAAGCTGCATCAGGCATTCCGGGAAGGTGAATATTTTGAACGCCTGCTGACCAAGTTTTCGGTGCCGGATGAATTGTTCGGCCCGTTGTCCATAAAAGCGCTGGAAAGTGACCGTTACCAGCGTTTGACTAAGCGTTATCTGCCCACGGCAAGCATTGCCTTTATCGATGAAATTTTCAAGGCCAACAGCGCGATCCTCAATGCCTTGCTCACCTTATTAAATGAACGCGAATTTGATAATGGTGATGAGCGCGTTAAAACACCGTTGATTTCCGTTATTGCGGCCAGTAACGAGTTGCCTGAGGATGACGGACTGGATGCCTTGTATGACCGCTTTTTATGTCGCTACAAGGTTGAGCCGGTGTCTGCAGACAATTTTCTGGGTTTATTGCAATTAACCGATGCCAGCGAAACAATTACTCAGGCGCAGGCATTCACCCCGGAACAGGTCGAAAAAATCCAGTGGGCAGCGGAGAAGGTTGATTTATCGGAAGAATGCCTACAATTGCTGGGTGCATTGCGCAGTTATTTACAGGAACAAAAAATTTATGTGTCAGATCGGCGCTGGCGCAAAGCGGTCAAGCTGCTGAAAGTCTGCGCCTATACCAATGGACAGAAGCAGGTGTCGGTTTGGGACGGCTGTTTGCTTAAACATTGTCTGTGGCATGAGCCGGAACAAAAACAACTGATTGCCGACTGGTACCGCTCGCATATCGGGATCAGTGGGCAGTTAAACCTGCAAACGCTGGAAAAACTGGTGTTTACCTGGGAACAGGTATTGGAGCAGGACAGAAATACACAGATTCAGCAAAAAGACGAGCAACAGCGTTTACTTTATATTGATCAGCAGGGCGAGTTGACCCGTAAAGAATGTACCCGATTAAAACCCACCCGCGATGGCCAGCCATTGTATTTTGCCCCGTCTTCGCAACAGGATCGCAGTGGCGGGGGAGATGGTTATAGTGGTGAGGAATTACGCGAACAGTTTTTTGATGATGTGTATCAACAAACGCATATCGAAGGCCGCTGGGTACATTTTGATCAATATGTGCAGGATGCTGAAAACCGCTTTGTTGAAGATGTCCGAAATTCACCCGCGATGCAGCCGAAACAGCACAGTGCTGCATTTATTGAAGGCCGGTTAAAAGAAACCGGCCATCTGAGTGAGGACATTGCTACTTTGCAAAAGGCATTGGGCGACCAACTGGATTCTCTGGATAAAACCATAGGCGAACATATCTGGATGATGCCGGAATTTGCAGAACAGGCCGGTGCCAGTCTGAAGCTGGCCAAAGACCAGGCTACAAACCTGTTCAAGCGGGTCCAAAAAGTAACGGATGACTACCGGAATCTGCCACGGCTGTCATGATTTTCCGGCAGCTTGAACACCGCTTCTCCATTCTTGATGATATTCCCGAAACGCTCTACGCACCGCTGGTTACCCACAGTCATGGCGAACTGCTCCGCCGGGTAAAAGCGATTCTGTTCTGGCGGCAGTGCATGTTGCAGGGGCGGTTGCCGGAAGAGGATGAGCTGGAATGGCCGGAAGCATATATCAAGCGCACCATGCTGATGCGTCTGGAAACCCTGAAAATTGTTCAGTATTGCATGGACCAGGAAAGCCTGACCGACAGCATCCTGCTGGATGTGCTGGAGGGGATTAGCAGTGCAGAGGATTACTTTGCGCTTAAAGCGGGCGGTTTTGTCGACAAGCTCGCGCAACGCCAAAAAATCAAGCAGGACAACTCTTCATTTGATGATCCGGACGGCCTGGCAGACCATGTACAACAAAATCAGCCTTCCGCTGACTCGCAACAGGAAAATGGAGGGTCTTCCGAGAATGAAACAACAGGCTTAGATGTGTCTGCCAGAATGGAGGCGTTGTCTGCGACCTTAAGCGCATCTTCCGGTCACGAAGATAGCCGCGATCAGAGCAGGCCGGATAGCCATCACATTCATGCCCAGCCTGAAGCTTTACCACAACAGCAAGATGCTGACACGGCAAGTGCCGGGCAGAAAGCTCAGGATGCGTCATCCTCGCTGTCGCAACAGGCACAGGCAGCAGAGCTGTTTGCGAGTGAAAACGATGCATCTTTGGCTGAAGAATTCCACAATCAACAGGATAATTCAGACCAGATAATATTGTCTTCCCCAGTCGGGGGTGACGAGAACACTGCACAGCAACCTTGTGCCGAACATTCACCCCGTGAACTCACCCGAATTACAACGGATAAGCTTGAACAAAACTGGCGGGAACTGGCAGAGCATTGGAATGAGCTGTCTGGCGTGTATACCGAACTCAGCGGGTTATTGGGACAAGGCTGGGATCTGACTCAGGGCGTATTGGCGGCGCAGGGATGGCGAGATATTATCCGTTATCGCAAAATGGTGAAGGAGTTGCCGGAACTCAAGCAATTGATTGCCATGCTCGGTCGCTGGCAATCGGTTTTGGGAGATGAGGATGTGCAGGAAGTGGCTGAAGAAATGTTACAGCCGATTAAAACCCGCCAGCACATTATGGATGAACGCTGGAGTCGGCATGCGGTGATGGAGACCGGAGGCATTGTGCTTGGCGATGAAATCAGTCGTTTGTTGCCGGGGGAGCTTGCTCAACTGGGCCATCCAAAACTCAAAATGCTATGGCATGCACGACGTGCGGAAGGGCGGTTACTGAATTATTGTCATTGTGGAATGATGCCGGATATTCGGCAGAGTAAAGAAGATATCGCCAGCGAATCGCAAACAAAAAAACCGTCCAGCAAAATTTCCGGTCCTATCATCTTTTGCCTGGATACGTCAGCCTCTATGCAGGGCAGACCGGAGAGAATTGCCAAAGCGCTGGTGCTGGAAGGTGTGCGGCTGGCATTTTCAGAACAACGCCCATGTCATATCTATTCATTCAGTGGAGAAAAGCAACTGATTGAACATGAAGTTGATTTGGCGCGTGGTGGATTAAAACAGTTGTTGCAGTTTCTACAGCATTCGTTTTCAGGCGGAACAGATGTGGTGTATCCATTGGAAATGGCCTTGCGTAAACAGCAGCAGCGGGCCTGGCAGGATGCAGATATCTTATTACTTAGTGATGGACGTTTCCCGGTTTTGAATGATAAGCTGACACTGCTGTGTAAGCAGAAACATAATCAAGGCTTAAGAATTCATGGCGTATTATTAGGTAGTTGGAAGAGCATGGCGCTGGAACAGTTATGTGATCCGTTACATATGCTGGGAGGCCATAAGCTGTGATTGTGCTGGCCAGTTCGGCGTTAAAAAAGAGCTCATCATGCTCATTACTTCATGTAAACTGCGCTTTTTGATCACGATTGCCTTGCCTTGTCTTGCCTGCCTACATAAGGTTTTTAAACAACCTGCTGGTACTTCAACCGGTTTTTTTAATAAAGCCAATCAAGAAATGATGAAAAAAGGATGTAGTATTTTTGTCACCTAACTATGCTATTTTACTCTGGCTGTAAAGAGACGTTACTTTGTGGATAGGTCGTGAGTCATTTTAGCTTTTCGCCTTTTGTGTTCTTTAAGCAACATAATCAACTATACTTTGCACTCAAAATTAATCGAATTTAGCTTGAATTGTTCTCATAAAATATTGATTTTATGTGGGATATTTCTGTGTTAGTTGGGTAAGTCTTTAATTTTAATAATATTTACTAGGTATTTCATATGGAAGATCAGGAACTTGGCCTGAAAGATTATTTGAAAATTCTAAAAAGAAAACGCAGGTATTTTATTATTCCTGCTTTTCTGGTCGCTCTCATCGGCGTTGTATTGGCGGTATTGTTGCCGTCAATTTACAGTTCCAGTGCAACTATCTTGATCGAGGAACAGGAAATACCTGATGAACTTGTTCGTTCCACTGTCACCACGTTTGCTGATCAGCGGATTCAGAAAATCAGTCAGCGTATTATGACGCGTTCTAATCTGACCGAGATTATTGAGAAATATAATCTTTATGAGGAGGAGCGAAAGAAAGACCCCATGGAAGAAATCCTGGAAGAAATGCGTAGTCAGATTGTGGTCGATACCATCAGTGCTGACGTGATTGACCCTCGTCGAGGCTTGCCCACCCAGGCGACGATCGCTTTTACATTATCATATAATAGTGATTCTCCGGTACGGGCGCAAAAAGTTGCCAATGAGTTAACGACTCTGTTTTTAAAAGAAAATATCAAATCCCGGACAAGTTCAGCTGAAAATGCAGCCACTTTTTTGAAGGAAGAGTCCCGTCGTTTAAAGGAAAAAATCAAAATAATTCAGGGGCAGTTGGCTAAATTTAAAGAAAAAAATCTGGATGCCTTACCTGAAATCAGCGCCATAAATCAGCAGGAATTGATATCTTTAAATAACAGGCTAATTACGCTGGATGGCCTGGAAAGCACGCTACGGGATAGAAAATTTTCATTACAAGGCCAGTTGGCACAGATCGATCCGAATGCATTAGCTGTCAATGCAGTAGGAAACCGGGTATTTGATATTAAAGACCGATTAAAAGTGCTTGAGTCAGAATACCCTTCATTGTTGGCAACCTATTCTCAGAATCACCCGGATGTGATTACCATGAAACGTGAAATGGATTCCTTGCGTAAACAAGTCGGTGGAAATGATAACCTCAACAACCTTAATGCCCAGTTGACGGAAAAAAAAGCTGAATTAGCAGTGATCCAGAAAAAATATTCTGAAACACATCCTGACGTGGTTGCATTAAGCAAACAGATTGATCAAGTTCAAAATACCATGGTAGAGGCTAAAAAGTCGATATCAGTGCAATCTTCTGTAGAGCCGGATAATCCCGCGTATATAACCCTGACTTCTCAACTGGATTCTGTGAGTGCCGAATTAAGATCATTGGCAAGCAGTCGTGCAAAAATCAACAGCAAGATTGCCAAGATACGTAGCAATTTACGTAAAGCGCCGTTGGTAGAAAAAGATTATATGGGAATGATTCAGGAATTGGAAAACACCACTCAGCGATACCGGGAAGTCAGTGCCAGAGAAATGGAAGCGGAAATTTCTCAACAATTAGAGCTGGAAAGTAAAGGTGAGCGTTTCATCTTGATTGATCCTCCTTTCGAACCTTTGGAGCCCGTCAGCCCGAATCGTCCTGCAATATTGATTATTGGCCTGGTATTGGCTATTGGTATAGGTCTTGCTGCGGTGGCTATAACGGAAATGGCCGATGCGAGTGTCCATAATGACAAGGCAATTGTGGCCGTATTTGGAGAAATGCCATTAGCTGTGATCCCCTATATGGAGGACAGAAAAGAACATGAAACCAATAGTCGAAATAAAATTCTTATGCTTGGGTCAGCAGCGGCAATCGCTGTTATTGCGGTGCTCCTGTTCCACATATTCTTTATGCCGATTGATGTTTTTTGGTTTAAATTATTAAGAGTGCTTGGTGCTTGATCGGGTCAATATTTGTAGATTCCAAGGGAAATTTATAACATGAATACTGAAGTAGAAAATATTAGCTATACCCAAACCCGAATTTTTAAATCAGACCTGCAGGCGTTGAAAAATAACCGGGTCGTTACCGGTTTTAAGCCCGGTGCCTGGGTTGAAGCCTACAAGATGTTGCGCACCCGCACCTTGCAGGCCATGGAATGTAACACGTGGAGCACGTTGGCAGTTACCAGTCCCAGCAGCGAGTCGGGTAACAGTCTGACCTGTGTTAATCTGGCGATCAGCATTGCCATGGAACTGGATCGTACTGTGCTGCTGGTGGATGCCAATTTTAACAACCCCAGTATCCACAAGCTGCTTGATCTTGAAGTTGAGCAGGGCCTGGGAGATTATTTATTGTATGACAAGCCCTTGTCTGAATTATTGGTTAATCCAGGCATAGACCGTATGGTAGTACTGCCGGCTGGCGAACCGGTTTTAAATTCCACCGAGATCCTGCGATCTCCTAAAATGGTGGAGCTGGTGGACGAGCTTAAAACCCGCTATCCATCCCGCGTGATTATCTTTGATATGCCCCCCTTGCTTGCTCAGGCTGATGCATTGAGTTTTTCTCCCTATGTTGACAGTGTCTTGTTGGTCATAGATGAAGGGCATACGAAAACAGAAGATCTTAATTATGCAGCGAAGTTATTAAAGGATGTAAATCTGCTGGGCACGGTTTATAACCGAAATTCTGATGACAAAATCAAATACACTGACTGAATTAACGACGAGGGTAATGTCTGTGTTGACGCGTTGTGCCTGTCTCTGATTTTTCTCTAAGACCAGAGAACCACTTTTTTTAGTTCTGCTAGAAGGCTGTCGGGTTATGGGGTTCGTCGTGAGGCGAGTGGGACATCGAGTGGATTTTTTTGATCTTTTGAGGCGCATAGTGGTGCTACGTAACGAAAAAGACCGGAAAAATTCGCTCGATGTCCCGACGCCGCAGTAGAATTATCCATAACCTGGCAGCCTCCTGGGCTTGTTAGGTGATATCACCACAAACAAGTCATGCAGAATCAATACACATTACGTCAAGTATTTCGTAAAGCAGATAAAGCAGATGAGTTGAAAATTGATCAGCTTGTCCAGGATCTGCGCATCTGGTTTACCCAATTTCCACAGTCCGAAGCCCTGCATCCCTGCGTCATTAAGGGGCAGGGGGCGCTTGTCTGTCAACACGCACTCAGTTCTCATGATCCTGAAGCATACCGGCAACTAACACAAATTTGCCACAGTCATGGCTTGTATCTTAAAGAAAACCAGCGGACCCAACAGAATGCAGGTGTCAATAATCGGCGGGCAAAAAATATTGCAATGGTGGGTTTTTGTTTTGGCCTGATGTCATCATCGCCAGCATTTGGAAGAACAAATCATCCGCATATCCAGCAAACACAGCAGGCGGTGAATAATCTGGTGGCCCCGGCTGAGCAACTGGTATCCCGGGTAAAAATGATAGGGGGGCAAAAGGTGATCAGTATAAGGAAAGCCGTTCCTCCGGATATTTCGTCCATCGCCCATGCCTATGCGGTGAAAGCAGGAGCGTCCATTCCCAATAAAGATATTCAGATTCAGATTGAAACCTTTCTTAAGCAGGCCTATCGTGTTCAGACAGGTGACCCTTACGGCATCAAAAAAGACCTTGCCCGAATGGCGGCTTACTACGCCAGATTCCCTCAAGTTGCACATTTATTTGCTGAATTGAAGGGACATAATATTGTGTTGAAATACAAAAAACATCAATGGCAGGCGCAGGCGCTGGGAACCTCGCGTTCGGTAGATCAGGTCATTGTATATTTCGACACGCGCATTGGCGCTCAGCTGTGGCTGCATGAGAAATGCAGCGACAACCCGGCCTGTCATATCACGCCGGCAGACGCATTATTGCATGAACTGCTGCACGCAAAATTAATGATTGTGGATAGCGAGGATTTTATCAATAAAGGCGGAATGAAACCCACACTGTACCTGTATGATCACGAAGCTGAAGTGATTGCATATGAAAACAGCTTATATCAAATGATGAGCGAACAGGATGGCATACCCAGGCCGTTACGCAGCAGGCACAGCGGTGATTTAAAGCATGTAAATTGTGTATTATGTTTGCCGGGAGGGCATCAATCATTTTGACTGAGCAGCGAAATCGGCTATTGGTAGGGCCAGGAGGCTGTCGGGTTATGGGGTTTGCCGCGATGTCCCATTGCCGCAGTAGAATCATCCATAGTCCGACAGTCTGCTAGGCAGAGTCAATGTGATAGCTTCCACAAGGAAAATATTTTTCAGCAAAATAATATTTTAACCAGCTTTCAGTATCGATATTTTTTTCCGGAGGGTCTTGCAACTTCATGAGTTGCTGGCGAATGGAAGCATTAGGTAATATCAGTAGCTCAACATCCGACATGGAAACATACTTTTCGGGATTGGTTTCACCACTATTTAAAATGTTATAAAGTTGATTCTTTTTCAATCCCAGATGCAAGATCAGATCTTCCCGGCATTCGAGGAGTAGCGGCAACAGGTCGCAACCACTATGTGAAGGCGAGAGAAAAGCCTCCATATTGGATAATAATTGTTTGACGGCAAATCGGTACACATCAGATTCTCTAATATATAATCTTTCCGCAATGGCTTGAACTGCAGTCCTGTCACCATCAGCCAGCCGCATAGATACAATATTTTTCCGCTCGTTCATCTTACCAGCACAACACAAAAGAGCTGATAGCATAAAATAGAAATATTACAGATTTATAACAGATGGAAAAATGTAATACGTTTAATTTATATGTAACCTATATGTAATATGAAGGCATTACTATGTCAGAAAATTATTACTTTTGTATGAAATGTATTACGTTTCTGACGTGTGTAACTAATTTTTAACCTGTGCAGTATTCAAGGTGTGAAATAATACCGTCCGGTTCGGGGCTTAGGGATTAAGTTTATTGGATACAGGGTTGTAATTGTAGAGTAAATGGAGTTATTCTGTTAGAACTGAGGGGTATGGATTGCCGGGTATGAGAGATGTTGCCAAACCTGTCGTGAGGCGGGGACGGAAAGCTGCGGGTCTTTGTTTATCATGTAACAGAGACGGCCGGGTTGCGTTCGCAAATGTGATCTGCAGGCTCGGCATATATTTATTTATATTTAAGCTTTTTTGGAGGCTACATGAAGTCTATTTCTAAAACGCTGATTGCGGCGACATTGGCACTGGGTGCTACTGCAGCTAACGCAAACATCCTGGCTGACAAGAGTCTGGATTCAGAAATGTTTTTGTCTGTATATGATGCAGATATGAAGCGCACGTTCACGGCTGATTTAGGTCAGTTCGGTTTAACAATGGGCACTGTTATTGACGCAGTAGATAATCCAGCATTCCTTGTTAATGTTGATTTAACGGCATATTCTGCTTGGGCGGATTTCGCTAATGGCATGTCTGGCAACGTTAAGTATGTTGTTGCTGTGGCTGGTCTGAATTCTGATCTCAAGAATGCTTTTGTTTCGACGGGGGCTGATCAAAGTTTCTGGCCTGGAAAATCTGACGCTACAGTTGGTATTGCGGCAGACGCGATTATGAGTCATGTCGGTGGTATTAATGCTGATGTGGGTATCCAAGATGCTGCATTACATTTTTCAACCGTGCTGAATGATGGTGAAGGAAAAGGTGGCGAGCATACAGGGTCAGAAGGGTTGTGGGCTAACCTGGCCTGGGATCCAAATGTCGCCTACGGTGAAGAGGGTATCCTGAGCTATGTAAGTTCTGTGAAATCTGGCCGTAAAACGTCTGCGCAACAGGCTGTGGCAGCGTTCACAGTTAATTTATCAGGTGATAATTTACGCGTCGGTCAAGTGCCTGTGCCAGCGGCAGTGTGGATGTTCGGTTCTGCCTTGTTAGGTCTTGCCGGTGTTGCACGCAAGAAAAAATAATTTTTTATAATCGAGTATAAAATCATGAAAAACATTTTATTAGGTTCGGCAGTATCGGCGCTATTGTTGTCAGGCGCGGCTCATGCTGTAACAACGGTTGATCCTGAAACCAATTTACCCGTTATCAATGAAGAGACAACCTATGTTGTCTATTTGTCAGGTGCATCTGCGCCACGTAAATTCATTGAAGAATTGCTGACAAACCCTGGGGTGTCTGCGGCAGATGCCATCTGTGATTCTTCCAAGTCTATCTGGAAATATAAAGACAGCATTAATGGTACGAAGCAAAACGCCTATTTGTGTGATGTCAACACGGCTAACCCTGCGTTGGCAAGCCTGCCTAAAGCTAACCTGTTGATCTACAAAAGCTCTGAGAATGGGTCTGCACAAGGGGTAAGTCCAATCGTTGCAGAAGCCAAAGGGGCGCCTTCTGTTATTCCTTTTCTGAAAATTGATCCTGCCTTATGTACCTCTAATACATTGCCGTCCCCCGGCGTATTGGGTGATATCGAGTGTACGTATTCTGAAAATGATGCAGCATTGAATGTTCAGGTCACGCCTGACTTTGGTGTATCTGATGTGGATCCGGGCCAGTTCACGGGTCTAAATACGCCTGCGGGGTTTGCGCCTGTGTTACCCGCTGATGTGGCGTTGTTAGCGGTTCAGCCCACTGCGGCATTGACCTTTGGCGTACCTGTGACTAAAAATCTGTTCTATGCCTTGCAGGAAGCACAATTTGGTAAAGGCGATACCTGTGTTGAAAATGAAACAGATGTGGCATGTTTGCCTAGTTTGACTAAAGCGCAAATCGCATCCATCCATACAGCGCAAATTATATCCTGGGATCAGCTGGTGACCAGTAATGGTGACGGGTTGTATACATTTGCCAGTGCCAAGTATAAGCCGGCTAACGTAGCGGCTATTCCTGATACAGCGGCAAACGCTTTTGATGATACTGTGCATATCTGTCGTCGTGTGCCAGGTTCCGGTACGCAGGCACAGCACGGTATTAAATTCCTGCATTATCCATGTACTGATGCAGCAACATCACCTGCTTCAGGTAATACGGCTGTTTCTGGCGGTGGTGCCACGGAAGATGATGGGGTGACGCTGGTTCACGCCTTGTCGGGTTCTGGTGATGTGACGGATTGTTTGAATATGCTGGATCAGGGCGTGGTTGACGCCGGTGCAGATATGGAAAACATCTACGGTAAGCGCTGGGCGATCGGTATTCAGTCACTGGAAAAAAATGCCGGATTGGGTGATGACTTCCGTTTTGTAAAAGTGGACGGTGTGGCGCCTACGTTGGAGAATGTGGCCAGCGGCAAGTACTATGACTGGGTTGAATTGACTTTCCAGTACAGCAAAACACATGGCTGGGACGCGGGTGAGCAAACAATTGCTGATGCGGTGATCAAGTCTGCCGGTAGTCCGGTGGTATTGGCTAAATTAAACGAGAAGTTCGTTCACTATTTCGGTCAATCTGGTTTTATGGCGGTGCCCACGCAGTTTGATGCGGCGACTGACGGTTCCATCGATCTGGCTGCGCCAGTTAACCCGTACACACATGCTACTGAAGGTGCTCCGACTGACAACTGTCGTGTACCAGCGCGTATCACCGGAGGTGATTTCGAAATCGGTATTGAATTGTAAGATTCAGACGGTTTACGCAACATAACCGCTAACGTAGCGGTATCGAAAGGCCCAAATACTGCAACGGTATTTGGGCCTTTTTGTTTTATAGGATGTAATGGCGGTGTTGCTATGGAATGGTGCGTGCTGGAGATGAGAAAGGGCTTGCAGTGCGTTCAAATGCCGTGCATAAATCCGCGTGACCAATGTCTCAATGTGCCAATGAAATGTCTGTTTTGGCGCACATTATATATTTTTCCTGCTTGACATAAAGCTGACATATTTATTAGGCATAATGGCGCGATGCAATATTACGCACGATGAATGCCCTGTGGGGCTGAACAAAAATGAGATGGGCAGCCTTCCAGCCATGTTCACTCATGCTCAACAGGTGAACATGGTGCGGTTGATGAACAAGAATGTTCTTAATAGTTAGAGTCAATGATAAATCTTTTTCAAATTAAATTAATCGGAATGATTTTTTTACTGTTGCCATCAGTACAGGCGGCGCAACAGGACGTTACTTTTAATATCTGGGAGTTGCGGGTTAAGGGCAACACGCTGCTGGATAATAAACAGGTGGAAATGGCGGTGTATCCCTACTTAGGGCCTAAAAAAACAGTGGATGCGGTAGAGCAGGCGCGTGCAACACTGGAAAGTATTTATCATCATCAGGGCTATAAAACCGTCAGTGTATTTACGCCGGAACAGGATGCATTAAATGGCATCATCTATTTACAGGTGGTGGAAGGAAAAATTGATCGATTGCGAGTAAAAGATTCGCGCTATTTTTCCCTGCATAAGATCAAGCAGGCGGTACCGGCACTGGCAGAAGGTAATGTGCCGAATATGAAAAAAATGCAGGAGCAGTTACAGACCTTAAGTCGGCAAACGGCAGACCGCAAAATTTATCCAATTATGCGAGCAGGGAAGACGCCGGGAACGACAGAAGTGGACTTAAAAGTGCGGGATGAATTGCCATTGCATGGCAGTGTTGAATTAAACGGACGTAATTCTGCCGATACCACGCGCTTACGACTGGTGACGTCGATAAGCTACGACAATTTTTGGCAGGCATATCACAGTGGATCATTCCTGTTTCAGACCTCTCCTGAAGACCCTGATGAAGTCGAAGTGTTTTCCGGCACCTATGTGATGCCGGTGATTGATGAAGCAACCAGGCTGGCATTGTATGCGGTTCACTCAGGTTCCAGCTCACAGATTGCTCAGGCGGGAGACAGTACGGTCATTGGTGCGGGTGAAATATATGGGGTGCGTTTGATACGTGCGCTAGAGGGAAGTCATCACTATTTTCACAGTATTATGCTGGGTGTGGATTATAAGGATTTTGAAGAAGACACGCTGCTGGGCGGGGTGAATGCCCGTTCAGCGCCGATTACCTATTTACCCTTTATGGCGCAGTACCGGGGCAATTATCGCGCGGGTGATTTAACGGCACGTTTCAATTTTGGCATTAACTTTTCTTTTCGCGGTATTGCCAATGACGATGCTGATTTTGCCAATAAACGCGAAGGTGCCAGAGCCAACTATATGATTGCGTCATTGGGCGGTGAAGTGCGTTATCAATTGCCGTGGGAAATGGAGTTTGTCAGCCGCTTGTCTGCACAATATGCTGATTCCCCATTGATAAATAATGAGCAGTTTTCAATCGGCGGCACAAGTACAGTGCGCGGCTATTTTGAAAGTCAGGAACTGGTTGATGATGCCATCGTGGCCAATGTGGAATTATATTCACCGCGCCTGGCACCACTGGACTGGGAAGCGGTAGATAAATTACGCGCCCTGATGTTTGTTGATGTTGCGCAGGGCTGGGTTAAAAGAGCTGCGGCAGGTCGGGCAAGCTCAGTCAATGTGTACAGTATCGGTATCGGTTTGCGTACCAAATTATTAGATTATTTTGTAGGGGCGCTGGATTGGGCTTTTCCATTGGTTGCAAATGATGAGGTCAGTTCCGGTGAGTCGAGAGTACATTTTAATGTAGGGCTTGAATTTTAATGATGATCCGTTAAAGGACATCACTTGCAGGTGGTTAAAAAACGTGATGAGCGTAACCAGGACAAGGCAATAGTGAAGAAAATGCGCAGTTTACATAGCGTAAACGCGCATGTTGAGTCACTTTTTAACGCCGAATTGGCAAACGTAATCGTTTTTCAACTGCCTGCAAGGCACTTGTTTGAAGAGGGCGGACTGCAAATGTGCAGCCGATATAAAGCTAACATAACCAACGAGTTTTGTGGCGACACGCGTGCTTGATCCAAAATGTGTAGAAGCAGTTGGCAGTGAGAGGCTTCCACAGGACAAGCTGAACATTATAACTCTTAAAATTTTTTGAGTTGTAGGGTTCGCTGAATGTTTAGTTGAAGACTAACAGCCTGCTAAATGGCTGTTCAGCGGAGTTGTCGGGTTGCCTGTGTTGGGTGGGATGCCGGGTATCCCGGACAAGCTGCCGCAACGTGCCAGTCAACTAACGTATTCGCGAGTCTTTGTTTAACAGGCTTAACTGCGATGGGTTATCCAAATATCAGTCATGAAAACAAATAGCTATAAAATTTATATATCAAAGATGTCATCTTTAAAATATGGTCTTTCGCCGCTTGCAGCAGGCGTGCGCATGGCTTTATCCGGCTTGTTAATGAGTTCTGCAATGACGGCTTCGGCAGAGCAAGCTGTACCTGATCTGCCATCAGCAGCGACTGATTTTGGTACCGGTGCCCGGTTACCCGAAGTGGTCGGCAATAAAATGTCAATTCAGCAAACAGCGCCCAAGGCGGTGTTGAATTGGAACAGCTTTGACATTGGTCAACAGCATCATGTTGATTTCATTCAGAACGTCAGTGATGTCGCGTTAAATAGAATTGCCAATAGTATTCGCCCCAGTGAAATTCATGGCAAATTAAGCGCAGGAGGCAGTGTTTATCTGATCAACCCCAATGGCTTTATTTTTGGCAAAGATTCAGTGGTGAATGTCAACAGCCTGATCGCCTCCACACATGATATTACCGATGAAGTTCTGGAATTGGGTATTGCCAATGTGTTCACTGAAGATGGGAGAACTGATCCTGCCTTTATTTTAGATAGCTCCGCATTTGAGGAAAACACCAATAAGCTTAAACAAATTCTTGTTGAGCATGGTGCCAGGATTACCGCGGGTGACAGTGGTAATGTCATTATCGTTGCACCTAAAGTGACTAACGAGGGCGACATAGAAAGTGGTGAATTTGGCCAGATAATGCTGGTGGCCAGTCAGGATAAAGTCTATCTGCAGGAGCAGCCGACGACGCCGGGGCAGGTCTCTGACTTCAAAGGAATGTTGGTTGAAGTTGAGACGGGGGGCGAAGTCAATAACTTCGGTAATATCCTGGCAAAGCAAGGTGATATTACGTTAGCAGGTTTTGTCGTCAACCAGTCCGGTCAGGTGAATGCCACCACGTCTGTGACTGTCAATGGTTCAGTCAGACTGCAGGCGAGAGAAGGGCAGGGGAAAATAGGTAAAAAACTGGTGGGGACGCGGACCCTTCGCACAGCAGATCAAAATGACGGTTTGGGCTTGCAGGCAACAGTCAACCTGAAACCTGGGCAAATTTCCACAGAGGTGGAAAATGCACAGGGTGCCAAAGAAACGCGCGTCATCGACACCCGGAGTCTGACCACGGTCACCGCAGATGAAGCGCGCGGCACGGATAATGAAGGGCAAGATCAGCCCGCATCTTATGTCGAAATCAGTGGCCACACCATCACCATGCAGCAAGCGAGCAGAGTCGTTGTGCCCGCTGGCAAAGTGGTTATATCCGCCAGTGAGGTGACGCCGGTAGAAAACAGTAGTCAGGCCGGTTCAGGTCGTTTTGTCATGGAACAAGGCAGTGTGCTGGATGTGGCCGGCTATAAAGATGTTGAAGTGGCGATGGCGCGTAATGTCGGCGTGGTGGATGCACGCAGCAGTTTTGTGTTTCGTGACAGCCCCAATCAAAAAGAGGGTGAATTATTCGGTAAGGATTTGACGGTTGATTTACGCAAAACGACGGATTTTATCGATATTCAGGGCCCAAAAGATGCGGTGCAGGCCTCGGTATTTGAAAGATTAAGTGCCGGTGGCGAAATTTCTCTGACGTCCAGCGGTGAAGTGGCGGTGCATGAGGGCGCGTTAATTAATATTGCCGGCGGCTCGGTCAAGTACCTTGATGGTGAAATAACCACATCAATATTAACCAATATCAATGGGCAGCAGGTCGACATCAGTGATGCTGATCCATTGGATGTGTACGTAGGATTTGAAGATGTCAGCTATACAGAGAAAGGGTATACGCAAGGCAATGATGCAGGCAGTTTAAGTATTTCGACGGCACAGCTTGATTGGCAAGGCGAGCTGGATGGTTCTGTGATGCAAGGCATTAATCAGCGTAATCAAAGTGATCAGGCGCGCGGCGGCAAATTGGAAATTAATCTGGCCGGTTTTCAGTCTGCTCAGAATCTGGTATTCCAGGGCGCGAATGCGCTGGCTAAACTTGCGCTTTCCGGGATTCAGGATTTTTCTCTGAACACCCTGGGCGAAGTCAGTTTTGAGCAGGATGCACGGCTCGAATTTAATCCGTTTAGCACTATTGATATTCAAGCTACGACCATACGCCATGAGGGACAGCTCTATTCTGCTGGAGGTAGCATAAAATTTACCGGCAAGCGGTTTGGCGGGCAGGATAATGGGCATATTTTGCTGGGTGAAAATGCACAGCTGGATGTATCCGGACGCTGGATAAATGATCAGCAAAGTCGATTATCAGGTGTGGCGCAGCCTGCTGAAACCCTTGTTATCGATGGCGGCCGTGTAGACCTGCTTGCCGAAGGTAACCTGCAGACGACGAAAGGTTCGTCCATTAGAGCAGACGGCGGGGTGCATTATCTTGGCGATGAGAATGTTGTGGCAGGTACAGGCGGCAATATTAATCTGGTGGCCAGCTATGACGGTGATGGTTCAAGTTCCGTTGCCGGGCGCTTGAAGCTTGATGGGAATATTTCAGCCACTGGACTGAAACAAAACGGCAGCATTGCATTGGTATCTCCTGAATCATGGACGATAGATTCAAATTTCTTTGCGGATACGTTTAGTATGGATTCTGCCTTATTTTCTTCCATATCGCTGGAGTCTCGTAGTGGAGAGATAAGACTTACTTCGCAAACACATCTGGATTTAACCCAAACAAACCGGCAATTGAGTTTCGGTTTTCAAAATCAGCAAAGTCAACGCAATATTAACGGGTTATCTGAATTGACTACACGTCCCCGGTTTGAGCGTGCAACCAGTGATCTTCAATTGCAAGCCTTATCGGATGTTATTTTGGAAACAGGGAGTTCGATAAAAACCGAAGCGCAATCGACTATTTCCATGACATCACGCTTCTCAAGTGTATTTGTTGATGGAACAATTGATTCACCTGCTGGCACGATAAACGTAACCGCTGATAATCAGGCATCCCGGTTTGATCCTGCCCAGAGTGTCTGGCTGGGTGAACATGCACAAATAAATGTAGCGGGCATTAGTCTGCTAGAGCCATTTATCCATGAACGCCGGGGCGACGTGCTGGATGGCGGTTCGATAAATTTACAGGCCAATCGAGGTTATGTCGTTATTGAACAAGGTGCACGTCTGGATGTGTCAGGGACATCTGATATCTTTGATATTGCCACCCAGGGATCACAGGCCCTGGGGCTTGAGCCTGTTCGTATAGGGTCGAATGGAGGTGAGATTAACCTGACGGCTGCGGAAGGCATGTTGCTGGAAGGCACAATGCTGGCGCAAGGGGGGACAGCCCGTAATTTTGACGGCCGCCTGTCGATTGAACTGAGTCGTGCCAACCTGAATTTACCAACGCTGGCTTCAAGAGCTAAAGAGTTTCCAGTTAATTCACTGGTGATTGATGTCAGTCAATCTAATGCATCACCGATGAGTGGGCCATTGGCGTTTGGTGATGGTCTGGGTGAGCATCTTGACGGACAGGCTTTCGTTTACGCTGACCAAATTACAGCAGCGGGTTTTGATGTTGTCGATTTAACATCAAATAATACCTCCCGTTCTAATCAATTGTATGAAGGCACCGTCAGGTTTACTGATGATGTTCAATTAAACGCGGGTGTTGCAATACATATTGATGCACCGATCATTGAAGGAGTATCCAGCGGTGACGGCAGTTCAACCGCCCAACTAAATGCCCAATACATTAGGATGGGCTCGGGCGTGAATCAAACAGTCAATGGGGCATCGGTGGCTGGTGAAAACATTTTGAGTGTGAATGCGCAATGGATGGAGCTATTCGGCGCACTTAAACTGAACAGTTTTAAACAGGTAAACCTGACCAGTCAGAATGAAATGCAACTGGTGGCCAATCACGAACACAGAGAAAATGATTTTGGCGGTGAATTGGTGACAACGGCCGATTTAAACCTGACTGCCGGAAAGATTTATCCTTCCACATTTTCTCGTTATCGCTTCAAAGTTGAGAATGAAGTTGATGGCACAATTAATGTGTTTGCCAGTGGGGGCAATGACAGCAAACCATTAAGTGCCGGTGGTCAGCTTATCATGCAAGCCGCGCATATTAATCAGCAGGGTAATTTATTTGCACCGTTAGGCGTGATTGACCTGCAGGCCAGTAAATCTATACGTCTGGGTGACGGCGGGATAACCTCGGTTTCTGCCGATGGTCTGCTGATTCCGGTTGGAAATGTGGTTGATGGTCTGGACTGGTTATATCCATTGGCGATAGGGGGTGATCCGGCTCAATCAGTGTCCAACCTGGTGCTTGAAGAAACAGAAAATGCCCGACTGGATAAACAATTAATTCTTGATGCTCCTGCTATTGTGGTGGCAGAAAATGCGGTGATTGACCAGACGGGGGGCGGCGACGTTTTTGGCTATGAGTTTATTGCCGGTAAAGGGGGTTCTTTTGACTACCTGCAACCAGGCAGCGGCTCGTATCAAAATAGTTTTGCTGTGCTGCCCGAGTTAGGGACGACATATGCGCCATTCGACTTCCTACAATCTCAGCGGTTAGGCAAAGTACGCTATTACGCTCCAGGTGAAACAGTCGTCCTGAATGATGCTGCCAATGGATTGGCTGCAGGAGAATATGCAAAACTACCTGCTCATTATGCGTTGTTGCCTGGCGCATATTTAGTGACCCCCGTAAGCGGTACCCAGGATCAAATATTAACTGAAGCGACAGTTGATAACACGCCCATCGTCAGTGGTTTTTCCCAGATTGCCGGGACAGGTAAGCGAGAAGCCAGATCGAGTGGATTCATGATTGAAAACGGCACTCAGATCAGGAAAAAATCTGAATACAACACGTATACAGGTGATCAATTCTTTGCAGAAAAAGCGGCAACCAATGAAACCCCGGTGCCTTTGCTGGCACGTGATGGAGGATTGATTTCAATGTTGGCTCAGACCCGCTTGTTGCTTGAAGGTGAATTTAGAATTGATGCGCCGGAAGGCATCAGTGCGCGCATGGATATCGCAGCGGACAATATCAGAGTGACCGAGCAATTGAGTGAAACGCCTGAAGAGGGTGTACTGGAAATTAGAGGTCAGGATTTAACAGATTTAAATCTGGCCGGATTATTGTTGGGTGGTCAGCGCAAAACAGGCACAGCTGTTGGTGAAACCATTGTTGAAGTCAGTTCAGAGAATATCAGCTTTGAACAAGGGGCGCATCTGGATGTGGCCGACTTGATTGTGGCCGCCAAAGATACTGTACGCGTAAAAGATGGCGCAACTGTTGCCGCAAGCACTGAGACCAGTTCAGGCGACCAGTTGCTCACGGTTTCTGGTGACGGGGCCTTATTGAGAGTGTCTGGTGCAGAGCAGGTAAATATCAGCCGCAGTGATGCCAGTGGGCAAAAAGGTGTTTTAGTCGTTGAGCAGGGCGCAACGCTACATGCACAACAGTCAATGTTGCTGGATTCCAGTGTGGCGACAGATATTTCTGGCAAAATCAGTATGCAGGGAGGGTCACTTAATCTGGCTACCAATAGTATCAATATTGGAGAACTGAACGGACAGGCAAACAATGATGCATTGAATTTGTCCAATGCATTACTTGATGAAATGTCGGTTGATGAACTGGTATTAACCAGCCGTGAAGCTATCCACTTCTATGGAACAGTGGCGAGTCTTGATGCCCATGGTGTTTTTGAGCACGTTGCCGGAGGGGGATTAAGCTCACATAACATAGAGCGCCTGGCATTTAATGCAGCAGGTTTGGTTGCACATAATACTTCCGGAGTGGCTAACCCTGCGGACAGTGTGAATTTATCAGTCGATACATTGATCCTGCAAAATACGTTGAATCAGGTCAACACTCTGCCAGCGACAGGTTCAGGCACCTTGAATATCGCAGCACGCGAAATCGTGACAGGAGAGGGTCAATTTATTATTGATGGTTTTAATACGGTTAACCTGAGCGCAGAGCAACAATTTAATGCGCAAGGCATAGGTGCTTTACAGGTAAAGGCTGATGTTAATCTGGCGACAGCGCGGATGACGGCGGGAAGTCTTGGGGACTATACACTAGACGCCTCTGGTCATCAGATTCGATTTACTCAGGCAGGTGTGAAAAACCCAGCAAGAGCATCGGGTGTGACTGGGGAGTTGGCTGTCAATGCAGCTCAAATTACCTTGGATACTGAAGTTGATCTGGCGTCTGGCGCTTTTGATCTGCATGCCACTGAAGGTGATGTGGTGCTGGCTGAAAATGCTTATGTGAATTTATCCGGGCAAGAACGTGTGTTTGCAGATATTACCGTCGCCAGTCGCGGAGGAGACTTTAGTGTTACTGCTGATCATGGCGCTGTTCGACTGGCTGCCGGTTCCGACGTGAATCTTGACGGTGGAAATGAGAGGGCTCAGGGCGGTCAACTTACGGTTAATGCCGAGCAGGATAATCTGTTTTTGAATGGTGACCTGAGTGCACGCAATGGTGCAATTGATGTAAATGTCAAAGGGACAGACAAGCAGGCTGATTTTGATAATTTTCTGGATCAGATGGCTACAGCCGGATTTAACAAGTCGATAGCCTATCGCAGTCAGCAAGACTTGATTCATATTGCTCAGGGAAAAGAGGTTAAGGCTGAGAAAGTCAAGTTTGTCGCCGATAAAGGCACAATTTCAGTGGCCGGTGTCATAAATGCAGATGCTGCTAAAGACAGTGAAATCAGTTTACATGCCGCTAAACAATTAAACGTGCAGGGTATGCTTACCGCAAGAACGCAAACAGATCAACAAGGCGGAAATGTCCTGTTGGCAACAAAAGATACGACAGGTACAGGTATTCGAATTGAGCAAGGCGCACAAATTGAGGTAGGTAACCAGAATAACCAGCTCGGTTCGGTTATTTTGCAAGCACCGCGCATGGACAGTAACGGCGATGGTGTCGACGATACCTTGAATGTCACGCAGGTAGCGGGGACGGTAAATGGATTTGCCGGCAATGGTTTTTATGCTGAAGCCGTAGGTGTTCACCACGATACCGATGGCAGGCTGGATGCGACAGAGATTTCCCAAGTCAAACAACATGCAGAAGCCTTGATGACGACAGCTAACCAGCTGGCTGTAAGGACGTTGCACAATAAATTAAATCTGCGTCCCCTGGTTGAAATCAATAGCGATCAGGATCTGGTGATTGCAGCAGAACTGAATACAGTTGATTGGCGTTATGCGCCGTTGGATGGCGATTCTGAAGCTGAAATTGGCAGGCTTGTTATCCGCTCAGCGGGTGACCTGAATGTCAACGAAGATATTACTGATGGTTTTAAAAGCGGAAAATTAACGCAAGATAATTCATGGCATTTTCAGTTGGTTGCCGGTGCTGATGTACCAAGTGCAGATAACTCAGCCGTAAATCATCCGGGGAATATCGAGCTCGGTACAAATGCGCATGGCGTAAAAGTGCAAACCGGTACTGGCGACATAGATCTTCATGCGGGTGGAGATATTAATTTCAACCATCTGGATAGCAATGTGTTGAGTCTGGGGCGCCAAAATGAGGAATCTGCCTATGGCAGTTTCAACCGACCCTCCAGAAGTTCAGGGGTGAATGCTGTTGAGTTTCCTGAGCAAGGTGGCGATGTGTCCATTTCTGCACAAGGTAATATTAATAATAACTTTACCCAACAGGAAGCCGAATCCGGTCAGTTGATAAACCAATGGTTACACCGTCAGACCATCAGTGGCCGAAGCAAAAACAAAACCTCGTGGGGAGTGATTGTCGAAAAGCCGGTGTTTCAACAAAACATCGGTTCGTTCGGAGGCGGTGATGTCGCCATCAGAGCCGATGGTGATATTAATAACATTTCCGCGATGTTGCCAACGACTGGGAAAAATGTCTCCTCAAACAATAATTCAAATGAGGTAGATATCCTCGGTGGAGGCGATTTGACCGTGCAAGCCGATGGCAATATTCGTGGCGGCGCGTTTTATGTGGCGCGCGGTGATGCCAGTATTGTTGCAGGACAATCTATTACCGGCGGCAAGCAATTTGCTGATGGGCCGGTGATTGCATTAGGTGATTCCCGCTTGAGTTTACAAGCCGGTGATGATGTAAATATTACTGGCGTCATTGATCCCATGCTGTTGCATAACTCGGTTAACTTCTTTAGTTATACTGAGGAAAGCGCATTTTCGGTGACCTCATTAGCCGGGAATATTGATTTGGGTGTCGCTGATCTGGGTGCTTTAAATAGCTATCTGGGGATCACCAGCCCGGGCAGTGGTCAGCAAAGTCTGGTTTCGCTGTATCCGGCATCACTCGATGTCATGGCGATGGATGGCAACATTTATACCGACAATAATATTGATCTTTTTCCATCCCGTTTTGGGGCGTTGAATTTATTGGCGAAAGGCTCAATCAGTCCGCAAGATACCACGGGTAGCCCAGTTGCAATCAGTATGAGTGATGGTGATCCTGCATTGCTGACAACCTGGAAAACCCCAGATAGCGGAGCCTTTTCCAATGACTTGGCTCAATTGGATGCGCATAAACCCACGCCATTACATATTAATGATTCCGACCCTGTCAGGGTGGTCACGTTGGAAGGTAATATCGAAGCATTGTCACTGGACCTGCCCAAAAAAGCGGTGGTCTCTGCCGGCAAAGACCTCGCCAAAATGACCATCAATATTCAGAATATTAATCCTGACGATGTGTCTCTGGTTGAGGCTGGGCGTGATTTAAGGTCTGTCAGTTCCAGAAATCCTGAAACAGGCGGACGCTTACCCAATGGAGATTCGATTAATGTTGCTGGGCCGGGCAAATTGTTTGTCAAAACCGGAAGAGATATAGATCTGGGGCGTTCAGCAGGTATCACCACGGATGGGAACGCAAGTAATGTCGCGCTGTCTGCAGAGGGCGCTGATATCACGATCATTGCTGGTGCAAATCAAGCTATTGATTTTGCCGGATTTCTGCAAAAAATGAATGAATTAAGCGCTGAAAACAGGGGCAATGCATTTTTTGATGCTGAATTAAGAAGTAATTATGATTTGTATGCTTCAGGCAACAAGTTATTTGATTTAATGGCACAGGTTGCTGAGCACCATCCAGATATTAATGAACGCCCACTTGCTCAACAAATTCAGTTGGTGATGCCCCTTTATTATGAAGTGTTGTTGAATGCATCACGGCAGCATAACCAGGATATTGACCAGGAAGTTGCTGATTCAATAGGTACTTTGGTGGGCAATGCAGCGATGGATACATTGTTTCCTGGCGAAAATTGGCAGGGTGATGTAGATATGTTTTTTAGTACGATTCAGTCAAAAGCTGGAGGAAATATTGACATTGTCGTGCCCGGAGGTGGAGTGAATGTCGGTCTGGCAACCTCTTCCGGGGAAAAGGAAGCTTCCGAGTTGGGCATTATTAATCAGGCGGGAGGCCATTTAAATATTGCAGCTCAGGATAATGTCGATGTTAATCGCTCTCGAATCATTACCATTGGAGGAGGGCACTCGATGATTGTGGTTCAAAACGGCAATATCGATGGCGGTACCGGCGCGAAATCAGCCAGTGCTGCGGCTCAGATAGATGTACAAGTCACCGATGACGGTCGCATTATTATGAATTTCCTACCGGATATTTCAGGCAGTGGTATTCAAAACAAGGAAGGCATCACTGATCTTGCCTCTTTTCAAGGTGAAATTATCGCCAATGAAGCCGGTATTTTGGCTGATTTTGAGTTTGAACCACCGGTAAGTGACCCTGGAAACCTGGGCTCGAATGACAATAATGATTCAGGTTCCAGCGACTCAACAGCATCCGCGCCGGTCAGTCTTTCAAATTCTACAGCCGATACCAGTAAAACAGCTGAAAAGGCAGTACAAAATGGCTCGGATGAAGATGAAGAAAAGCCGATCGCATTAGGTATGCTTACCGTTGATGTCGTTTCGTATGATTCGGTTGAGGATGAGGACGATGAAGAATCGTGAACAAGGGAGTGAGCTGATTGAATTTGTCGAATAATCAATTAGTTATTGGTAGCGCCTTAAAAATGGCGTTGTAATATTTTTGTAAAATTTGTTTGGCAGAATTGTCGACGTAATCACATTTGAGATAGGAAATGAGAATTTTTGCTTTAGTTATCAGCATTTTATTAATGCCATCACTTTCTTTTGCTGACTGGTGGAATGCTGATTGGGCGTATAAAAAGAAAATCAGTCTGGATAAGGTCGCGTTGCAGCAAACAGGAAGCTCTCCTGATGCGAAGGCTGTTGCTTTGGTACGCTTGCATACCGGAAATTTTTCTTATTTCCTAGATGTGGCCGAAGGTGCGGCTGATTTGCGTTTCGTGGCCGGAGATCATGTCACGGAATTAGCGTATTCGATAGAAAAGTTCGATGCCATTAATGAAATGGCATTGATCTGGGTGAAGCTGCCGGAAAATATAGCGATTGCCGAAGAGCCGGTGATCTGGATGTATTATGGCAACCCGCAGGCGATGGCTTCGCAGATGATGTTAACCAGGGATGGCATATCCTTGTTATACCATTTCTCAGGCAGTGATGTTGCCGATGCGACGACTAATGCCAATCATCCCGCACTCAGTACGGCCTCTCCTTCTTCTGCCGGTGTAATCGCCGGTGCTGCCCAGTTTGACGGAACACAGTCTATTGCAATTACTGAGTCGGCAAGCTTAATGATGTCTGCCGATACGGGGTGGGCAATATCCATGTGGTTACGCATGGATCAACCGTTAGTGGATGCTGTTGTTGTTCAAAGAGGTAATGGATCGCTCTTGTTAGCGATTAAAGAGCAAAAGTTTCAGCTGACATTGATGGATAGTGCTGAACAAGTACACAGTATTGACAGTGGCTCGGAACTCGTGGTTGGCAATTGGCACCATATTGTGCTGACTCAATCAGGCCCCACTATGGCACTGTATGTTGATGGTCAGTCTGCTGCAAGCATGACAACCGATGTAACCCGTTTTAGTGGAGATCTGTTGGTTGGTCTGGATGCAGAAGGCAGCAAAGGGTTTGTTGGGTTGCTTGATGAGCTGACTATGACAGGGTTTGCACCTGATGAAAATGCCATTAAATTTGCTTATGCCATGCAGGGGCTGGGGACTCCATTGCTGCTCTATGGTGAAGATATGTCTGAAGAAG
Source organism: Methylococcaceae bacterium (assembly GCA_006844705.1). Taxonomy (GTDB): domain Bacteria; phylum Pseudomonadota; class Gammaproteobacteria; order Methylococcales; family Methylomonadaceae; genus Methylomarinum. Next base: position 56,837 of record SPJS01000046.1, read on the forward strand.
ACAGCGATAGCAGTGGTGAGCCCTCCTATATTCAAGCCACCCTGGAAAATGTATCAACCGATGGCTGGATGGTTATTGGGGCATTAACCATTATGATGCTTGTCAGCTGGATGGTCATGGTTGGCAAGGGTATCGTCATTGCAAAGATCCATAAAGAAAATGCGAATTTTATCGAAGAGTTTGAAAAACTGGGGGTCAGCGAAATGGAAAAGCTGAACCGTGAAGATAATGAAGATGATGAAGATGCAATGGAATCGCCGTTAATGTTGTCTTTAACGGGGGGGCATGAAAAGTTTCAGGGCTCATCGATTTACCGCGTTTATCATGCAGGTGTGGAAGCAATTAATCACCGTTTACCCAAAGCAGTGGGTGCTGATGTTGTCATGAGTGCACAATCGGTGGAAGCTATTCGTGCCAGTATGGATGCTTCCCTGGTTAGAGAACTGCAACGATTAAATTCTCAAATGGTGTTACTGACCATTGCCATTAGTGGCGGCCCGTTCCTTGGTTTGTTGGGAACGGTACTCGGGGTCATGATTACTTTTGCCGCAATTGCCGTGCAGGGTGAAGTGGATGTGAATGCGATTGCGCCCGGTGTTGCTGCAGCCCTGGCAACAACAGTTGCCGGTTTGATGGTGGCGATTCCAGCCTTGTTTGGGTACAACTATCTGGGGAGTCGCATCAAGGAAATCAGTGCGGATATGTACGTATTTGTTGATGAGTTTGTTGCCAAAGTGGCAGAACGCTATAGCTGATAACAGGAGCCAACAATGCGTTATAAAGAAGAAATGGAAGCCTATGATGAGATCAATGTCAGCCCCATGCTGGATCTGGCTTATGTCTTGCTGATCGTATTTATCATTATGACGACAGCAGCGGTACAGGGCATCCAGGTTAATCTGCCACAAGCCAGTGATGCACCCAGCCTTAATGAGCCGCAAACTAAAACCATTACCATTACCCAGGATGGCACCATCTTTCTGGATACATTTCCGGTCACACTTGATCAGCTTGAAGCAACATTAATGCAGTATCGTGCCGTAAACCCGGAATTGCCTGTCATCATCAAAGGGGATGCTGCAGTGCAATATCAAAATGTTGTCAGTGTTTTGGATTTGCTGGGGAGACTGGATATCACCCAGATTGGTTTGGTGACCCAGACCATCAAATAATTCTGAACATGAGTAAACACAAACATTTTCGGGTTTATGTCCCGAGGATTATTGCTGGGATTCTGGTTATTGCCATTATTTTTGGTGTGGTGACGTTAATCAAAAACTTTTTGCATCAAAAGCCGCAAAAGCCGACCAAAAAGATTCAAACAGTGAAACTGTTTAAGCCACCACCGCCGCCTCCGCCGCCGCCAAAACAGGAACGACCGCCGGAGCCGGAAATTGAAGAAAAAGTAGAAGAGCCCGAGCCCGAGCCGATTGAAGATATCCCGGATGCCAAGCCAGATGATGGTAGCGGTGATGATGCTGCGGGAACAGAAGGCGGGACGGGACCCGTTATCGGTGGTGGTAGAGGTACAGGACGCAAAGGTAATATTAATGCCTGGTATGCAGGGTATGTCAGAAATAAATTGCTGGAAGTATTAATAGATCATGATGAATTAAGACGCCGTGCATACTCGGCTTATATCAGTGTTTTGATTGATATTGATGGCGGCGTGTCTGGTCACAGATTGACTACCAGCAGTGGTAATGCAGATATAGATGAGCTGTTATTGAGTATTGCCCGCAGTAGTCTGCGGCAAATGGATGAATTTCCACCGTCAGGCAAGAAGCAGCGGATTAAATTTAAAATTTCCTCAAAAATTTAGAAAGAATGGAACAGAATAAACGTCAATTTTTTAGACGACCTGTGCTGGTCGGTATTTTATTCGTGTGCTCACTGGGTGTTAACGCTGGCGAAAAAGAAGAATTGCTCAAGTTGCGTTATACCACGACTAATCTGATTAATCAGTTGGTTAAGCAAGGGGTTTTAACTCAGGAACTGGCAGATCAAATGATCAAACAGGCTGAGTCGGATGCTGAAGTCAAAGTTCAACAAATGGCAGAACAGGATAAGGTTGAACCGGGTGTTGTTCGCGTGCCGTATGTGCCAGAGTTTGTACGTGACCAAATTCGTCAGCAGGTGAGAGCAGAACTTCGTGAAGATGTTGTTTCTGATGTGTTAACGGAAGCAAAAACCAAACAGTGGGGCGTGCCGAATGCACTACCTGACTGGACGCGTCGGTTTAAACTGTATGGCGATATGCGATTGCGCTTTGAACATGATCATTTTGCAGACGCGAACTTTGACAACCCGATTGTCTCCAGTTCAACCAGTGTAAATGACTATTTGGGCATAAATAAAAATAACGGTTTTGGTAGCAGCAGTGGGTTATTAAATATCAACAAGGATAGGGATCGTTTCCGGGCGCGTATCCGTATGGGGGTCAAAGCCAAAATTACTCAGGGACTGGATGCCGATGTCAGAGTGAGCACGGGTAATATTAATGATCCGGTCTCTACCAATCAGACCTTGGGCAATACCGGCCAACGTTTTGAATATGCAATAGATCGTGCTTATCTAAGATACAAGGATCTGGACAGCGATGCCTATAATTGGTTGACGGCCTGGGGAGGACGCATTCCGAACCCATTCAAATCGACCAATTTGATGTTTGATAAAGACCTGAGTTTTGAAGGTTTTGCCACTAAATTTAAATTTAATATGGCAAGTACCGATGACTTGTTTGGCCAGGAAGATCAACGAAAAACACTGTATTTGACATTAGGTGCTTTTCCGCTGGAAGAGTTTGAACTGAGCAGTAAAGACAAGTGGTTAGTGGCGGGGCAGGTGGGTGCCGAATGGGAATTGACCAACCAGGACAGGCTGTCGTTAGCCGTTGCATACTATAACTACCTGAATACAGAAGCGCGTGCTGCAGAGCTCGGAGATAATGCACATGCGTGTAGTAACCGCGATGATGATCGCGATGCATCCATCCCGGAATATGTGCAGCAGGGAAACAGCATAGCACCCGTCTGTTATGCAGCAGTGAACAGCATTGCAACACCCCAGCAATTCGGTTTAGCCTCAGAATTCGAAATTTTAAATATTCTGGCGTCCTACGATTTCGCAATGTTCGCACCCATCCACGTCAAATTAACCGGTGAATATGCCAAAAATTTTGGTTTTGATAGAGATGATATTGCAGGCCGGGTTAATTCTTCACAAGTATTTAACAACCCTGACCTGGAAGATCGTACTACCGCGTGGCAGGTGCGTCTGGATGTTGGTTGGCCGACAACCTTGCTGCCTGGCCGCTGGAATGCGCATGTTGCTTATAAATACATAGAAAGTGATGCCGTGCTCGATGCATTTACCGACTCAGATTTTCATCTGGGGGGGACCAATGCGGAAGGTTGGGTGATCGGTGGAAAATACGGTTTGATGGAAAACACCTGGATGAGTGCCCGCTGGTTGAGTACTGATCAGATTGAAGGGCCAAATGTCGGCATCGATGTCTTGTTGATCGACTTTAATACCAAATTTTAAGAGGTAAAATATGAAAACATTACACTATGTTGTTGCATTATTACTGATGATCAGCGCCAGTGTTCAGGCCGGTGTCAGAACTCCGGGTGAGGGTGGTGGTAGCAATCAAATGGTGGCGCGTCTACAGGCTATGGTGCGTCAGGCAACTAAAGAAAGAGATGCGCTGCAGGTTGAGAATACCAAAATGAAGCGAGAGCTGGTGGCATTGCAACAAAAGCAAAGTACGCTGGAAGCCGAAAACTCTGAAGTGAGTAAAAAATTGTCAGGCGTTCAGGGCAGTCACAGACGTTTAAAGCAACGTCAGCTGGAAACAACGGAGCGCCTGTCTGAAGTAATCACGCAGTACAAGACGTTGAAGGAACAGAAAAATCAGCTGACTGTTGATTTAAAGATGAAAACAGCTGAATTTAACGATACTACAGGTCAGTTGGGCTTGTGTACAAAACATAATCAAAAGCTGATTTCTGCAGCCAATGAATTATTGGATCGCTATCAGAACAAAGGTACATTCAGTGGTTTAATGCAGTCTGAAGGCGTGTTGCAATTTGAGTCAGTTGAAATGGAAAATATCGTTCAGGACTATGAAGATAGAATCAGGGATGAAAAATATCATGAGACTGCGCAATTGAATTAATTGCATTCAACCTTGACACAAAAAAAACGGACGAAAGTCCGTTTTTTTGTGTCATTTTCGTGCGAAATACCTTTCTGATTCTGTTGGCAGTGTAGATAACTGCTATAGTCAAAACTCATTTCTCCAAGAGTTAAGAAGTATTAATGAAACGTAAACTAAAACTGATACTGATTTTTTTATGGATAAGTATTGTTTCATGCGATAACCATCAGCAACGTGAGCAGGACTTCATTAATCACGCTAAACAACAACTGGGTCAGGGAGATTATGCCGGGGCTGCTTTAGCATTTAACAATGCATTGCAAATCAACTCAGATGATAACCAAGTGCGTTCGTTGTATGCAGGTGCATTAATGAAAAACGGGCAACTTGGCGAGGCAGTAGAGCAATACAAAACAATTATTGAAAGGGATAAACAAAATACCCAGGCTCGAATTAAACTGGCGGCCATTTTGTATGCGAATGGGCGTAAGGACTCAGCACAACACATGCTTACCCAGGCGCTGGCAATTGATAGTGAACATAATGAGGCATTGATATTAAAAGCAAAAATACTGACAGATAACAAAAATACGGATGCCGCCATAGTGATTATGCAGCAGGTATTGGGTAAACAGCCTGATATACCAGATGCCTTAATTGCCATGGCAGATATACAGATGAAAATAGGGCGCCTTGTCGAAGCAAGAAAATTTCTGGAAAAGGCTATCAGTGTTGATCATTCTAATGAAGATGCTTATTTACATTTGGCCAGATTATTTTTGCGACAACAGGATTATGCAAAAGCGGAAATTCAATTGATCAAGTTGACCGAATTGGCACCGCATAATGTCAATCATTTTCAACGCTTGGCAGTATTGTACGTGGCATTAAAACAGCTGGACCGGGCAGAACAAGTGCTAAGAGACAGCCTTAATAAGGCCAGCGATCAACAGAAACCACAATTCGCATTAATTGATTTTTTAGCACGTCATCGTAATGTTGAAGTGGCCATTGCTGAATTAATACCGATGGTTGAGAGTGATAGACAAGGTCATGCTTTGCGCTTTAAGCTGGCGAGTCTGTACATTCAGCAAAAAGACCAGGATTCTGCACAAGAAATACTGCGTGAAGTCAGTGCCCAGAATGGATTTGAAGCAGAAGGTTTGAAAGCCAGAGTGTTGTTGGCAGAGCTTGCGTATTTGAAAAGAGATATACAACAGGCTGAGCAACTGTTGGAAAAAGTGCTTGAAAATGCGCCAACTCACCCTGAAGGATTAATTTTGCGCGGAAAGCTGGCTTTATCAGAAGGAAGAGAGGGTGCCGCCGTGAGGGATTTCAGGCAAGTACTGACGCAACAACCACGAAACGTAGGTGTGCTCAAGTTACTGGCTTCGGCACATCAGGCAAACAAAGCCCCGGTATTGGCGCAGGAAAACCTGGAAAAAGTGCTTCAATTAAATCCATTGGATGTCGATGCCCGACGTGACTTGCTGGATGTTTTGTTTCGAGCAGGCAACGCACAATCTGCCAGTGGACATATCCAGGCGTTATTATCAATTGACGAAAAAGACAGTATTGCCCTGAGTTATTTGTTTCGCTTAAAACTGGCCCAACGAGACTGGCAGGGAGCACAACAGACCAGTCATCTCATCCAGTCATTATCGCCAGAACATAAGGCTACCGGTCTTTATCTATCAGGTTTGGCCTATCAGGCCGCAGGGCAATATCAACAAAGTATTGATACATTTAAACAATCCCTGGCAACAAAACCCGATGCAGTGGAACCTCTTGCGCAAATGGTAAAAAGCTATATTGCTCAGCAGCAACCCACAAATGCAGCCAAATATCTGCAGGGGCTGGTTAAAAAAGAGACTGACCATTTTGTTGCTTATAATTTGTTAGGTGAAGTGTATACCCATCAACAAAAGTATAAACCTGCTGCCAAAGCATTTAATAAAGCGATTAAACACAAGCCTGAATGGAACAAGCCATATCTCAATCTGGCATCGATCAGGGTAAAGCAGAAAGACGCCACAGCTGCAATAAAGGTCTTGCAACAAGGTGTTAAAGCGACGGATTACCAACTGCAACTGGTCTCCCCGTTAGCTCAATTATTTCATGCGCAGGGAAAAGTTGAAGACGTGCTGTCCCTGTTTGAATCCTGTTACAAGGCCAACCCGCGTTCGTTGATTGCCCGCAACAATCTGGCCAGTTATATGGCGGATACAAGTGAGGCTAAAGATCAACTGGATAAGGCAGAAAAGCTTGCAAAGCCATTGGAGAAGACGGGCACTCCAGAGTTTCTGGATACTGCAGGTTGGATCGCTTACAAACAGGGGAAGCATGAAAAGGCCAGAGAATTATTGGAAAAAGCGATCAATTCAGGGACACCTAAAGCTGACCAGCTGTACCATTTGGGGATGGTTTATGCTCAACTCGGAGCAAAAACCAAGGCTAAGCATTATCTGGAAAAAGCGATATCTGGTAAACAGGAATTCACCGGCAAAAAACAGGCAATTGATCTTCTCAAAACGCTGTAAATAGAACAGCTATTCAATAACGAATGGTGGGGAAAAAGACATTCCTTCCCCTCATGAATCTAATAAGTTTTACTTTGCACAATATAAAAATAAAATAAGTGTAAGTATCTGAAGAAATCTGCGACTATCAACTATCAGGCGTTTGAAAAAGTAATTTATGTAAACGCTTTCTAAAGCATCATTGGTAGATAAAATGCGCACATTAAAAGGCTCGGCGTTAGTGGCATTGTTGGTCGTCATTGCTGTTTTGCTGGTTTATCTGACAGATATTCAGCAATGGCTCACGTTAGAGCAATTAAAAACTCATCAGATACAATTGCAACAGACTGTAAATCAACATCCCATACGAGGAGTGTTGCTGTACAGTGCAATCTATATTGTCTTCACAAGTCTAGCATTACCGGGAGCGCCGATATTGACATTGGCCGGCGGTGCTTTATTCGGCCTGTTCTGGGGCAGTGTGCTGGTTTCATTTATTTCGACCATTGGGGCATCCATTGCCTTTTTACTGTCCCGAAATATATTTCGAGACTGGGTGCAGAAGCGTTTTGCCAGACAATTAAAAACCGTAAATCAGGGGATAGAAAAAGATGGCCTGGCTTATCTTGTCACTATTCGTTTGTTGCCTATTTTTCCTTATTTTATGATTAATGTGTTGATGGGGATAACCCCCATCAAGCTATGGCCATATTATTGGGTGAGTCAGTTATCCATGCTGCCGGCCACGGTCATTTACGTCAATGCCGGCACCCAGGTGGGGAAGATTACATCGGTGGCTGATATCATGACGCTGGAGATGTTTCTTGCTTTTCTATTGCTGGGGTTATTCCCTTGGCTGGCCAAGCTGGTATTGAACAGAATCAAGCATATTCGCCTGTATCGTCAGTGGCAGAAACCTGCATCATTTGATAATAACCTGATTGTTATTGGTGCGGGGTCAGGCGGGCTGGTCACGGCCTATATCGCTGCCGCACTTAAAGCCAAAGTCACACTGATTGAAAAAAACAGAATGGGCGGGGATTGTCTCAATACCGGCTGCGTACCTTCCAAGACGCTGATTAAAACCTCCAGAATATTGTATCAAATTGCATCATCGCATCACTATGGCGTAAGCAAAGCATCGGCACAAGCGGACTTTGCCGCCGTCATGCAGCATGTGGCGCAGACCATAAAAAAAATTGCGCCGCATGACTCGGTTGAGCGCTATCGTGACTTGGGTGTAAACGTCATCCAGGGCGAAGCCCGACTGGAGTCACCTTGGCATGTACGAATTACAGATAATGTGGGGAGCCGAGTCATTACGGGCAGAAATATAGTTATAGCCACTGGCGCTGGACCGGCTGAACCAGAAATTGAAGGTTTGCGAGAATGCCCTTTTTATACCTCGGATACAATCTGGTCTCTACAGGAAAAGCCTCAGCGTTTGGTGGTACTTGGCGGTGGCCCGATAGGGTGTGAGCTGGCGCAGGCATTTGCCCGCTTAGGCGTGGACGTAACAATTGTTGAACGAGATACACGCTTGCTGGCCAGAGAAGATGAAGATGTATCAGAACAGTTGCATTGTCAACTTGTAGCTGAAGGCATCGCGTTGATGACGGGCGCGGAGGTTACGCAAATAGTGTCGCATAAGGATAAGTTCTTTGCCCGATTAGAGCAGCAGGGTGAAAAGCGTGACATTGAGTTTGATGCAATGCTGCTTGCATTGGGACGTCAGGCAAATGTCAGGCACTTCGGATTGGAGGAGCTGGGTATCCAGTTATCACCACGTAACACCGTGGCCGTGAATCCATTCATGCAAACCAGTTTGCCAAATATTTATGCCTGTGGTGATGTTGCCGGGCCGTACCAGTTCACCCATGCGGCTGCACACCAGGCCTGGTTTTCTGCCGTAAATGCCTTACTGGGAAGGTTTAAAAAATTCAAGGCAGACTATTCCTATATCCCGTGGGCCACCTTTGTTGATCCTGAAGTGGCCCGGGTGGGGCTTAATGAACAGGAGGCACGAGCTCGACATATGACTTATGACGTCAGTAAATATTCGCTAAATGAACTGGATCGGGCAATTACAGACGGGGTTGATCGCGGCTTCATCAAGGTATTAACGGTTCCGGGTAAAGATAAAATACTCGGGGTGACCATTGTCGGGGAACATGCAGGAGATTTAATTGCCGAATATGTGTTGGCAATGAAGCATAATATCGGTATGAACAAAATTCTGGGAACGCCACATATTTATCCTACCCTGGCCGAAGCGAACAAATATGTCGCTGGCGTGTGGAAGCAACAGCACAAACCTGAATGGGCTTTAACATGGCTGGCAAGATACCATCAATGGATGCGCCATGATAGATAGTTTACCGTATTTGCGCGATTCCGATTTTCCGCAGATAAATCGACAGCCATTGGAGATTGTCCAGCTCAACCTCGGCTATACCTGTAATTTGAGTTGCACCCATTGCCATGTCAATGCCGGGCCGAAACGCAAAGAGAGCATGGATGAAAAGACGATGCAGGATGTGTTGGCTTTTCTTGACAACATGCCGCAGGTGCATACGGTGGATTTGACCGGCGGTGCGCCCGAAATGAATCCGAATTTCAAATGGCTGGTAGAGCAGTTACATCAGCGAGGATTGAACATCATCGATCGATGTAACCTGGTCATCCTGCTTGAGCCGGGTTATGAAGCCATGGCACGATTTCTGGCTGATCATCGGGTGGAGATCGTGGCCTCTTTGCCCTGTTACTTGCAGGAAAATGTCGATAAACAGCGCGGCAAAGGGACGTTTGATCACTCGATTCGTGCGTTACGCTTGTTGAATGAACTGGGTTATGGAAAGCAGTCTGCGTTGCGACTGAATCTGGTGTATAACCCGCAAGGCGCAATGCTACCACCTGCCCAGGAAGCGCTGCAACAGCAATACAAGGCCTATTTGCAGCAGGAATATCAGATTGATTTTGATCAATTATTTGCCTTAGCCAACCTGCCGGTGCAACGTTTTGGCAGTCAGTTGTTGAGTACCAATCAATTTGATGATTATCTACAATTGCTGAAATCCAGTTTTCAGGCTGAAAACCTGCCGCATGTCATGTGCAAGAATACCTTGAGTGTTGACTGGCAAGGCTATGTGTATGATTGTGATTTTAATCAGATGCTGGGATTGCCTCTGGCAGGAGAGGTTGTGCATATTTCCCGACTGGCAGAAGTACAGGGACTGCCAATTACCACCATGTTGCATTGCTACGGATGTACTGCCGGTCAGGGCAGCAGTTGTGGCGGCGCGATTGAAAAAGATAACCAGGAGACATAATGAGTGTAGAAAACAGTGTATTGCAACGTTATTCAGCTGGCGCACAAGCGCCGCAGGCCGAGCTGTGTTGCCCGGTGGATTATGACGCATCATTGCTGGCAATGTTGCCACAGGAGATTGTGGAAAAAGATTATGGTTGCGGTGATCCGTCACGTTATGTCAGACAGGGAGATACGGTACTCGATCTGGGTTCGGGGTCGGGCAAGATTTGTTATATGGCGGCGCAGTTGGTAGGCGTACAAGGTCGAGTCATCGGCGTTGATATGAACGATGACATGTTGGCATTGGCACGTAAATATCAGGATGATATGGCACAAAAAATGGGAGGTGAACGTGTCCACTTTGTCAAAGGAATGATTCAGGACTTGGCACTGGATCTTGCCGCCATGGATGATTACCTGGTAGCCAATCCGGTGCTGTCATCACAACAGGCCATGGCTATGCATCAGTGGCAGGAGAATCAACGCAAGCAGCAACCGCTTATTGCTGATAGCAGTGTCGATCTGGTGGTATCAAACTGCGTGCTTAATCTGGTTAAAGACCAGGATAAAAAACAGTTGGTGGAAGAGATTTTTCGTGTGGTAAAACCGGGAGGACGGGTGGCGATTTCCGATATTGTCAGTGATGAAGCGGTGCCAGAGCACTTGAAGCAGAATGGTGAACTATGGAGCGGTTGTATTTCCGGTGCCTTGCAGGAGAATGATTTTCTCCAGGCATTTAAAGAAGCCGGATTTGTTGCGGTGAAACTGGATAAATGGGAAGCGCAGCCGTGGCAAACTGTGGAAGAGATTGAATTTCGTTCGGTTACCATCACAGCAGTAAAACCCCAGGATCAGGCATGTCTGGATAAAGGCCACGCTGTGATTTATCGTGGGCCGTTTTCCGAAGTGTACGATGATGAGGGGCATGTGTTTTACCGAGGACAGCGCATGGCTGTCTGTGAACGCAGCTATCGTTTGCTGACGGGGGATGCCTATAACGGCGAGTTTATCGGCATCGAACCTGCACATAACGGAGAGCCTGTAACCTGGTGTGCTCCTGCAGGTACGTTACGGCCTGCCGCTGAAAGCAAAGGAGGCATGCATCAGGGCGGTGACACATCCTGTTGTTAGAGAGTGACTATACCATGTCATGGCTAGTAGATGATGAAAGTAGCATCAGCATGTCGCTGACTTTTCACTTCGTCCTTGGGATACTGTAATTCATACGGATGGATTAAAAACATGTCGCGCTCTTCTTCGTCCTTAATTCAGGTGTTTTGCAAAGCGCCTGAACCTGGAAAAGTCAAAACCCGCATGCAGCCGCAGTTAACTCCTGAGCAGTCTGCTCAATTGCATATGAAACTTGCTATTCATACCTTACAAAAAGTATCCGGTGTGGCTGGTTTTTCCGTAGAGCTTTGGTGTAGTCCGGATTGCAAGCATCCATTTTTTCAACAGATGAGTTCTCGATTCGGCGTGAAATTATGTGCTCAGTCCGACGGGGTATTAGGAAAGCGTATGCTGGATGCCATGCGTCAGGGGTTACAACGACATCAACAGGTGCTATTGATCGGTTGTGACATTCCTTCGTTTGTTGAGCGTGATTTCCAGGCCGCGTCGGCGCAGTTGAAGCAAGACGCAACGGTGGTCATTGCTCCGACAGAGGATGGGGGTTACGGCTTGATTGGCGCAACCCACGCAATTCCAGAATTATTTGAGGACATCACTTGGGGTAGTGCCTGTGTCATGCAGCAAACAAGGCGAAAAATAAACCAGGCGGGCATAAAGCATGTCGAGTTAGCGGAGCAGTGGGATGTGGATGAATATTCAGACTATCAGCGATTAGTGAATATGAATGCCGGGTTTAAGCTGACATAACCAGAAGAGTGTGGAAATGATTTATTGATTCAGCTGATCCTAAGCTCAGTCAGTTAAAATGTTAACCGCAAGATTTCAAAATAACTGTAAGTTTTATGTGTTAACCACGACTCATAAACAGTTTTGTATGAATATTTTGCAAAGCGTTATTTATTTACTTGGAGTTTAATATGAAAAAATTTAATAAAACAACACTGGCCTTAGGTACTTCAATTATTGCGGGTTTAGGCGCATCAAACGTCATGGCTGAGAGTAGTCCTTTCGCAATGCAGGAATTATCGGCTGGTTACATGAACCTGGCTGAAGCTGATGGCATGGGCCAGAAGTCAAAAGACGGTAGTTGTGGTGAAGGCAAGTGCGGCGGCAAGAAATCAGATGCAAAGTCTGAAGAAGGCAAATGCGGCGAAGGTAAATGTGGTGATTCCAAGCCAGCTGAGAAATCAGAAGAAGGCAAATGCGGTGAAGGCAAATGTGGTGATTCCAAACCGGCTGAGAAATCAGAAGAAGGCAAATGTGGTGAAGGCAAATGTGGTGGAAAATCTGAAGCTAAAGACTCAGAAGGAATGTGAGGCGAAGCCAAATAAATAAGTAGAGGGTAAGCACAGCGCCTTGCATGTCCAAGGCGCTAAGGTCTCTGGTTATTGCATTGTCCTCATCCGGGGTGTTTCATTTATAATAAAAGTCTTTTTCTTTTGAGACGTAATGGACTTTTATGGCAGAAAATCTGCAAAATATAGCCGCAGACTGGTTGCAGAAATACGGCGATTACCTCTACCGCTATGCGTTATTGCGGGTCAGAAATGAAGCTGTTGCGGAAGATCTAGTGCAGGATACATTTGTTTCTGCATTGCAGGGGTATTCAAATTTTGCTGGAAAGTCATCCATAAAAACCTGGCTAACAGGCATCTTGAAGCATAAGGTATTGGACCATTTCCGTAAGGATTTTAGGGAAATGGCGACCGAAATCAATGATGAGCTGCGTGATGAATTATTTGATGAGCGTGGTCACTGGCAGGTTGATTTGGCTGATTGGGATGCACCGGACAGTCAGCTTGATAAGCAACAGTTCTATCAGGCGCTCCAACATTGCCTGGATCGATTACCAAAGGATGCTGCTCAATTATTAGTACTGAAAACCATGGATAATCTGTCGGCAGATGAATGTTGCAGCTTATTTGGTTACCGATCAACAAACCATCTATGGGTCAGCCTGTCTCGTATCCGATCCAGATTAAGGCAATGTATGGATGTTAAATGGTTTAATCAATAAAGGAGTTCAGCATGTTAAAGTGTCATGATGTTACTGAACTGGTTTCCAAGGGGTTGGATACGAAGTTGGGAGGATGGACGCGGTTGAAAGTCTCTTTGCATGTGTTTATATGTAAAAATTGCCAACGTTATCAAAAACAACTGAATGTTCTACAAGGAACATTTTATCGTATCGAAAAAGTCAGTGAGCACATTGTTTTGTCTAGTGACGCAAAACAAAGAATTTCTAAAATATTGGAAAAAGAAATCAATAAATAATGTTCATAAAATCGACATAAACACGGATTACCATATTAGGCATTGTTGAATGATAAACAGGTAAAGCATGTATTCTAAATTTGTTATCGATTGTATTTCGCCAGATTTATATATTACGTCGGATCCTCAGTTTGGTTCGCGGGGGTTATTTGAAAATATACCGGAGAGAAAACTGTACGGTGATATGGAAAAGTTCCATATGGCTCTGGTGGAAAACTGGAATTCTGTCATCAGTAATGATGATTATGTTTTATGTCTTGGTGATTTCACCCAGAACCTGGCAGATAAAAATGCATCCATGGCGTTGGTTGAAAAATATTCCAGATTATTAAACGGTAAAAAGTTTTTAATCAGAGGAAACCATGATGCGGAAGATACCAGTTGGTATTATGATTCCGGCTGGAATTGCTTAATAGAATATCCGTTAATCATCCTAGATAACAAACTTGATTGGGTACATGCACCCACTGATTTTTGCGGTTGTGTGATAACTGAATTGAATGGTTGTCGTATTTTATTTTCGCATTTTGCAATAAATGAAAAGGAAGAAGATGATCGCCGATATTTGGTAGAAAAAGCGTTTCTGCGCGAGTTATATGGAGAATATAAGTGTGATATTAATATTCATGGCCATAATCATACCCGCTCGATAAATCATGATGAGTGTGTTTCCGTATGTGTTGAACATACTTTGTTTACTCCG
>SPJS01000097.1 GCA_006844705.1 Methylococcaceae bacterium
GCAAGATGAGGTTTTTTCAGTACCCATGTTAAATGCCGGAGAATCCAGGCTGTTCTCCACGACGACTCTCCCCCACGCGCCACACACACCGTGGGTTGAGTATTTCAAAAAACGTTCTAAACATCACAGCATTAATCTGCTCATTCCTTATACGCCAGCGTTTGTTCCAAAAAGCCACGCAGGATACAGTTGGCTACACATTTATCAACCCACTAACAATGCAACTGATCCGCACTAGTTCAACCATTAGCCTGCTCATTATGGCTTTTCTTGCGTGCTGGGTGTTCGGGACGCTGTACACTGCAGCCCCCGCTACAGAGGCTTCAACGCTCATTAAAACAGCGATGGATATTCTGTGGAAAACGCAGATTGCCAGCCTGCTAGTGATCATCCCTGTATTTTGGCGCAACGCTTCCACATATGAAAACACCCATGCGATAGCTCTTTTTTCTTGGTTATCAGGACCCTTGTGGATACTGGCTCTGATGACAAAAGCCATCAGTTATTTGTATATATTGAAATACCTTGCTTTGATGTCGAGCTTGATCTTTATCAGTGTATCCATCAATGCCTGCACCCATTGGCTGATAACTATCAAAGTTTTTTCACCCGAGCCAGGTGAAAAATGTAACGATGAACTCACTTGCACGTTTATCCGCATGCTTTATCTTATAATAGGTGTATTGATTTTTTCTGGTAACGACGTATGGCTGAATTTGCTGAGCAATTAAACAGGCAGAACACAGCAAGCATCCTGCAATTTTTAACGGTGCTAAAAAGGCAGCTGTGGCGTCAGCAATTTTGCCAACGATTTAAAACCACCCTCAAACTCACCTTGCTACTGATAACTGTTGTGCAATCAGCCAACCTGCTGGGTTACATTATCCTCAACCAATGGCTGATGGTTTTCATTTGCACGCCGTTGATCATATCCATCTTGTATAGTTTTTATGATTCTCCCACACTTGCTGACTGCGCCCATGCTGCCGATGCTATGTTTTTGACAAAATCGCTGTTCTCTACCAGCCTGGAATTAAGTGCCTCTTTAAAACCAGCCTGTCCTGAATTTGCCGACTATACGATCAAACAAGCGGCTCAATCAATTAAGTCTCTAGACCCAAAATCAAAAACCTGCACGGTTAATTTCCCCTGGCTATGGCTTGGTTGCACTATTGTAGCCATTGTTGTTTCTATGCAGTCTTTTTCAAACAATGCTGCACTGCACTCCGCCACCCATATACAGGCGCAGCAGACTGAACAAACACCCGATATTGCCACTGTGCTGCACAACGCCATGCAAAACATAGAAAATAAAGCTGATTTAGGGACTGCAGATCTATCCTTGTCAAATACTGATCACCCCGAGAGCTTAAACACCCCGGCAGCACATAAATTGCCAGTCCGGTATCGCGCCAGGCAAAAACCGCAAACCATGCCTTTTTCAACTATATCGGCCCAAACTTCTGAGCCACTGGCAACAGCCTCAGAACAACATGAGGTTACTTCCTCTGTCGCCGGTCACGCAGCTGTCAATCACCCGGAGAAGACTGTATC
>SPJS01000098.1 GCA_006844705.1 Methylococcaceae bacterium
CAGCGTGATCACGCTCGCAATGTCCTGCGTGATGGGATAAACACAAATAAGATCGGTGCCAATGTCCGCCGCGGTTAATAATATGCCGCCCTCAGTCTCACGCCATTGATCAACGCCAGGGACTTCTTCAAGGTTAACCACCAGTGGGGTATTTACTTTTCGAATATGGCTATAGCTTGGCTGAAACAAGCGCATGCTGTCAGGGTGGTGGGCACTTTCTTGCAGCAAAGCGGCCTGCTCAAGACTAAAGCCACTTTGCAAAGCACCAATATGCCGTGCGCCATCTTCGCTAAAAATTGACAGCGACCATGTCCATTTATCAACCTGCAATAGCTGGCTCAGCCCATCCAGCAAGCGGCGCTTTTTGGCATTATGGTCATCCAGTTCTTCAAACTCAGCCTTGCTGACGGGGATGGCCGTGTCGGCTACAAGTGCGACTAAGCGAGAAGCATCAGCTTCGCTGATCATAGATTGTTTCATGATTTCTTATTGTCTTAATGGTCGTCCGTTTACTAATCTACCTTAAACCACAATACCCCTACAAGCAAAATCATCCGTCATTGCGGCGGTTTTAAGTCGTGCCATGTTAATCGCAACATAATCGTCAATAGTCCCAAATTTGGGGTTACATGCAATGCTAATTTCGTGTAGTTTGATTTAAGCAAGCAAACTTAACAACAGCGTTAACGTCTAGACGGCTTTACTTGTGCTATCAGTTGAGCCATGCCGATGAAGCAATACCTGACGATTAGTGGGCATTGGGTGTGTTGGTGTTGCAAGGTGACGTAACGATTCAGCGCGATAAGAGAGAACAATGATGCAGTTATTAACACACACAAAATCAAGCTTGGTGATGGCAATTGCCGCATTGAGTGTATTCACAAACGCGGCAAATGCCGCCGTGCTAGACATAGAGTCAGGCACCAACGCTTTGTTGGGCATTGATGGGATTAACATCAATGGCAGTTTATGGAATGTGGATTTTATGGATGGCCTCTGGCATGAGATCGATGGCGACTTTGCGACAACAAACCACCCTGTCACTGGAGACTATGCAACAGCATTTGCGTTAACGGCGGCAGAGTTAGACATAGGCCATGCACAAATCAAAGCCTTCTTAGATCCTGACCCCGTTAGTGGTATTAACTATGGTAACAGCCCAGTGTCGATCAATGGCTGTAGTAGCGTGCGCTTTTGTAGCGTCATGACAGCATATTCAGTGTTTATACAGATCGGCCAGGGACCTATTTATAACGGTAAAAGTTTTGTAGTATCAGGCGCGAATAATATCAATTTGGGTGACCCTACTTCTAGGGCAGCGTCTTCATCATCAACTTTACCATCATTGACTTTTGGCGTCTGGTCCCCAGCTCAAATCTCAGCGGTGCCTGAGCCATCAAGCTATGCGATGTTGTTAGCGGGTTTGGGTCTGCTTGGTTTTGCCAAGCGCCGTCAGAAGCCTAATCATTAACGCAGTTTATTTGCTTGGTAAAAACCGCACCTGATTAAAAACGATACGTGCCATTGAC
>SPJS01000099.1 GCA_006844705.1 Methylococcaceae bacterium
TTGTCTGCGGCTTCGATGAAAAAGCTGAACGCAGGATTACCATCATTGTGTTGCGCTTCTATGGCCGTGAAGCTTACTCCATTATGCATGGTTAGCTTCTGTTTTGGCTTGATCTCAATCACTTCAATATCCAATAGTTGCCCATCATTAAAGTCATCGGCCCGATGTACTCTGTCGAATTGATACATCTGACGCATGCCATTGACCATTGCTTTTGTGCCTACAGGCCCCCAAATCGTTAACGGTTGTTGTCTACCAAGCAAAAACCAGCCAGTCATCCATAATGTCGGTAAGCCTTCGATATGATCATTATGTAAATGCGTTAACACAATGTTGGTTACTTCCCTAGGATCAATGCCTGCTTCATAGAGATTTTGCATGACGTTTCGCCCAGCATCGATGAGCAGGTGCTGACCGTCAGTCGTGAGTACTGTGGCAATACCACTGCGGTCAACTGAGAGTTCTGGTCCGCCCGTGCCGATGAACGTTAGCGCAGTTGGTTTAGCCTGATTGTGTTCAACACCAGCTTCATTCAAGATGGTGTCATCGGCAAAACTGATGGTGGTCAACGTCAGCAAGCACAAAGCAAGCAATATTAGCGTTATTCGATCATGATGCGTCATGCGCACTCCTCAGTGAATTCATTGGTTGCGATATTGGTGTCACTCTCTTGTTCCCTTGGTTTAATTAACAAATTTAACTGCGTCTAAACGTGATAAAAATAGCGCTTTGGCTTGTTCACTCTTGACTTGATTAGCATAGGCGTTGAATTTAACGTCTTGCCATGCGCCGCGCTTGGATTGTAATGATTGTGCAGCAATGGTCTGGCCAATGCCTATCCCAGTGGTCGCTACGCGGATGGCTGCTTTTTGAGTACTAAATAGTGTAGGCTGAATCAGGTATAAAAGTGTCGCAGGGTCGTGTACATAAAAGCCCTCGGTGATGCCGACTGATCGGTAAAAATCGAGATAGAACTGGCTAAAGTCACGAATAAACCCCCCAGCTATTGGGTTACTATTGGCGAGCGCGGCCAAGTCTTGGTCGCCAACGATGATTTTAGTGGTGACATCCAAACCAATCGCCACAACATCCCAATCGGCTTGAAACACAATGTCGGCTGCATGTGGATCACCAATGATATTGGCTTCGGCCACGGGAGTGACATTGCCATTAACTTCAAATGCACCACCCATTAACACCACACGTTTAATGCGTTGCGGTAATGTCGGGTCAAGCTTTAAAGCCAGCGCCAGGTTTGTGAGCCGGCCAATCGGCACCAGAGTTAATTCGCCAGCATAGCGTTTGCTTTGCGCGATGATAAATTCAGCGGCTGATAATGGAGATAATAATTCAGTCGATTGCTTGGGCAC
This sequence comes from Methylococcaceae bacterium, assembly GCA_006844705.1. GTDB lineage: Bacteria > Pseudomonadota > Gammaproteobacteria > Methylococcales > Methylomonadaceae > Methylomarinum. Next base: position 1,371 of record SPJS01000099.1, read on the forward strand.
GGGTACATCACCCAAGCCATTTTTACCATGGACAAAATCCGTGGGTGGTTCAGGTGGGATTACTAATGGGATTGCCGCGCCTTTTGCTACAGGAATGGATAGGCCCTGACGTGCTAGTAGATACAGTGCATTGTTCGTGCTGTTTTCAATCGTCGCATT
>SPJS01000100.1 GCA_006844705.1 Methylococcaceae bacterium
AGGCGCTGTTGTCCTGGGATAATAGGCGGCTTGCGGTTTAGGAGGGGTTCCCGAGTGGCCAAAGGGATCAGACTGTAAATCTGACGGTTCTACCTTCGGAGGTTCGAATCCTCCCCCCTCCACCATCTCATTTGGAAAAGCGGGTGTAGTTCAATGGTAGAACTCCAGCCTTCCAAGCTGATTACGTGGGTTCGATTCCCATCACCCGCTCCATACAATATCCGATTTGAATGCTCATATAGCTCAGTAGGTAGAGCACTTCCTTGGTAAGGAAGAGGTCACCGGTTCAAATCCGGTTATGAGCTCCATATGCGCTTAAATAGTAAAGTGTCTGTAAGTAAGGTTTTTTAAAGATGGCTAAAGAAAAATTTGAAAGAACTAAGCCGCACGTAAACGTGGGCACGATTGGTCACGTTGACCACGGTAAAACAACTTTGACGGCGGCGCTGACCAAAGTAATGGCTGAAATCCAAGGCGGAGAAGCTAGAGCATTTGATCAAATCGATAATGCGCCGGAAGAACGTGAGCGCGGCATCACAATTGCAACCTCTCACGTAGAATATGAGTCAGACGCGCGTCACTATGCGCACGTAGATTGTCCAGGTCACGCCGATTATGTAAAGAACATGATTACCGGTGCGGCGCAGATGGACGGCGCTATTTTGGTTTGTTCGGCGGCTGATGGCCCGATGCCGCAAACCAGAGAACACATCTTGTTGTCAAGACAGGTTGGCGTTCCATACATCGTAGTGTTCCTGAATAAAGCGGACATGGTTGATGATGAAGAATTAATTGAATTGGTTGAAATGGAAGTGCGTGAATTGCTGGACGCTTACGAATTTCCAGGCGATGACACGCCGATCATTATCGGTTCTGCGTTGAAAGCATTGGAAGGCGATACCAGCGACATTGGTGTTCCGGCGGTTGTAAAGCTGGTTGATGCATTAGACAGCTATATTCCGGAGCCGGAAAGAGCGGTAGACGGCGCATTTTTGATGCCGATTGAAGACGTGTTCTCGATCTCCGGTCGCGGCACAGTAGTCACAGGTCGTGTTGAGCGCGGCGTGATTAAAGTCGGTGAGGAAATCGAAATCGTCGGCATTAAAGAAACGACAAAAACAACCTGTACCGGCGTGGAAATGTTCCGTAAGTTATTGGATCAGGGCGAAGCGGGCGACAACGTCGGCGTTTTGTTACGCGGTACTAAACGTGAAGAAGTTGAGCGCGGTCAAGTATTAGCGCATGTGGGTAGTATTACTCCGCATACTCATTTCAAAGCGGAAATCTATGTTTTGTCTAAAGATGAAGGTGGTCGTCACACGCCGTTCTTCAATGGTTATCGTCCGCAGTTTTACTTCAGAACAACTGATGTAACGGGTGCGGTTGAATTGCCGGAAGGCGTAGAAATGGTGATGCCGGGCGACAATGTAACAGTTGAAGTTAAGCTGATTGCGCCGATTGCGATGGATGAAGGATTGCGTTTTGCGGTTCGTGAAGGCGGCCGTACAGTA
>SPJS01000095.1 GCA_006844705.1 Methylococcaceae bacterium
CGGTATCGAATTGCCATGGTTCGCGCTGAACGTAAACAATTAACGGGGAATGTAGAAATTGATGAAACTTTTGTTGGAGGCATTGAGCATAGTGGCAAACGAGGGCGTGGAACAAATAAGAACATTGAAGTGGCTACACTAAACAGGACACACAACTTAAAATACTGTTAAAGAAAATAAGCGTGTCTAAAATGAGCGAAGAAACTAAAAAACCAAATAGCTATACATCAGAGTTTAAAGAATCAGCGGTTAAGCTAGCTATTGAATCTGACCAACCTATTGCTGCAACCGCCAGAGATTTAGGTGTGAATGTAAATACTTTACATACCTGGATAGGTAAATATTCTAAACCTAAACAACAACTAGCAGAGAGAACCGATGAGCATATCTATGATGAAGTCAAACGTTTAAAGAAGGAGCTTGCTCGCGTTACTCAGGAGCGAGATTTGCTAAAAAAGGCCACAGCGTACTTTGCCAAAGAAATACGGTAAAGTACGCATGGATAAAACAGCATAGTGAAGATTATTCCATTAGTATTTTATGTAAATTTATGAAGGTTTCACGTAGTTGCTATTATCAATGGCTTAATGCGCCAAAAACAAAACGAGAAAAAGAGAATGAGCTTTTAATTGATCAACTAAAAATTCTCTTTAAAAAGGGGCGTGGATCCTATGGAACACGTCGATTAAAGAATAGATTTGCAGAACAAGGCGTTACTGTGAGTCGTCGGCGTATTGGCCGTTTAATGATTCAAGCTGGGCTCTGGTGTAAAACTAAAAAGAAATTTAAAGTGACAACTGACTCTAAGCATAATAAACCAGTTGCACCAAACCTATTAGAAAGGCGGTTCACTGTTTCACAAGCTGATCGTTATTATGTGGGAGATATTACCTACATTCATACTCAGGAAGGCTGGCTATATTTAGCTGTTGTGATTGACCTGTTTTCTAGAAAAATAGTCGGTTGGTCTATGGATGATCGAATGAAAGCTAAATTAGTCAATGATGCTTTATTAATGGCTATCTGGAAGCGTAAACCACAAACAGACCTGGTTTGGCACACGGATAGAGGAAGCCAATATGCATCGGATAGTCATCGAGCTATTTTAAAAGAACATCATGTTATTCAATCCATGAGTCGTAAAGGAAATTGCTGGGATAATGCTGTATCAGAGAGCTTCTTTCATACATTGAAAACCGAATTGATACATCAGGACCAATTTAAAACTAGAAACGAGGCTAAACAGGCAATATTTGAATATATTGAGGTGTTTTATAATCGAGAAAGAATCCATTCTGCAAATGGCTATTTGTCACCAGTAGAATACGAAATTCAGCAAAAAGCTGGGTAAACTTGTGTCCTGAAAAGTGTTGACACATCACTTCTTTGAATTGTGCCTCCAACTTATTGGCATAGTCCCAACTCAGGGCTTTGTGACGACTGGCATTCGCTTTGATTTTCGTTCCATCTAAGCTGACAGTTCCCAGTTTAAGCAAACCCATGCTTTC
>SPJS01000096.1 GCA_006844705.1 Methylococcaceae bacterium
TATCCAGCTTTTTAACGATGGCCTCTTTAGATGATTTTGTCTCTGCATTAACATTATTAGCCGATAGTTTAACCCCTTATTTTCAAGAAAGAGTCCGCTCCTTACCCGCTCAACAAGGACGCATTGTTCAAAAATTGTGTGATCTACAAGGCGCAACCCCGGTAAAAATGATAGCCGAAGAAACCTTTATCGGCGAGCGCAGTGTCGCTAAACAACTGGGTGATTTAGCTAAGAAAGGCTATGTCATCTCGCATAAACGAGGCAAACAAAGTTATTACGAAATGGCTGAACCGTTGATGCGACTGGCTTTAGAAGTAAAAAACAGCCAGGGTAAACCGTTAAAAATGGTAGCACTGCTGCTACGCGCCTGGTTTTCTGATACCGAGCTGCAAACAGTTGATGAAAAAAATGGCATAACCGCTGATTATCAAACTGCGGCACTGTCTATGGATAAAGCATTTTTGGTTTCTATTAACGAAAAAATTGAAGAACAAATCAGTATAGGAATTGACTCCAATGATTACAATAAAATTATTGCAGCTAGTAGTGAAATAATTAATGGACCACAGACAGAAGGAGAGCCTATGGTACAAAAATTTAGGGCTTTAGTTGATCGTGGACTTGCTTATGCTAACAACAATAAAATAGAGCCTGCCCTTCAAGACTGGGCAACCTTGCTTGAGATGGAAGATGCACCTGCTGAACTAAAAGCAACAGCATTGTTAAATCGCAGTGTCACTTATGCAGAAAAGGGTGAGAGTGAACGAGAACTCCAAGATTTAGCCACCTTACTTGAGATGGAAGATGCACCTGCTGAACTAAAAGCATCAGCATTGTTTAATCGTAGTATCACTTATCGACGAAAGGGTGAGAGTGAACGAGAACTCCAAGATTTAACCACCTTTCTTGAGATGGAAGATGCACCTGCTGAACAAAAAGCAAAAGCATTGTTTAATCGCAGTAACACTTATAGAGAAAAGGGTGAGAGTGAACAACAACTTCAAGATTTAACTACCTTACTTGAGATGGAAGATGCAACTGCTGAACAAAAAGCAAAAGCATTGTTTAATCGCAGTAACACTTATGGACGAAAGGGTGAAAATGAACGAGCACTTCAGGGTTTGACCACCTTGCTTAAAATGAAAGATGCCCCTCAATATGCCATAAACAAAGCTTTATTTGGCATACCTGTAGCACATTTTAATTTACTTCAAATCAAACAAGCTCAACAAACATTGATTCAGGCATTCGACAAAGGCGATAAAAGCAGTGACTATTACCTGTCAAATACAAACTATATTCTGCAGGCAATCAATCAGCTAGGCTCTTCATTCTGGCAAGATCAAATCAGCTGGATCATTTCCTTATATGCTAAGCATAAAGCACTAGGCAATCTGAGTAGCGCGATTATTCATTCTGCGTCTTTTTTTATTGAAGATGAATCAATGTTATCGTCGATAAAAAAATGGCAACAGCTGTGGCAGAAACACGGTGAAAACT
>SPJS01000202.1 GCA_006844705.1 Methylococcaceae bacterium
CACCTGTAGAACTAAGCACTTGAAATATAAACGTTCTTAATGTCACCAAAGGCGTAAAAACTGTGCTGCGGACATCTCCCGATTGATGAATGGCTTCAATCAAGCTATCAGGCAATACCCCTTTAAAAGGAAGGTCATGGAGTTGAAAAAAGGTATTTTTGAAGGATCAAATTTGTAAACGGAGGCTTAATCGATTAGTATTTTTCATGTGTTAAGCTTTTTCTCTGGATTAATTGTTTTGTAGGAAATTCAATTATATCCAATATAGAGTTAAAGCTTAACTTTAAGTTATCTAAAATATTTGTTATTCAAGCACTTAGGCTGCCACTGGTAGCGGCATTAGGGTCAGCCAGCTTGATTTCTATTGTCTTGATGATCATTGTCTACTCCTTTGAAAAACTGCCACAAACACGCATGCATTGATACATCTCTTACAACACCAATGAAGGTTTAACCGCATGCTATTCGCAGCGTCATTCTCAACACTTATGCCCGCGTTGACCCCGAGTTAAAGCGACGTTCTGTCATGTTGGGCGGCAAAATCATTGCGTGCGCCTAACGGTACTATGCCCGTGGGGTTAATAGTTTTGTGGCTGGCATAATAATGCGTTTTCGTATATTCACTGTCCCAGGTTTCTTTTACTCCATCGACCTGATAAAGCTCGCGGACATAATGGGTAATATGATGAAATTCAATGAGTCTTTGCCGGTTGCATTTGAAGTGACCATGATAAACATCATCAAAGCGCAGTAAGGTGGTAAATAGCCTCCAATCCGCCTCTGTAATGGTGTCGCCCACTAAATAGCGGTGGCTCGATAGATGATTTTCCAGCCAATCCAGTGCGGCGAAAAGTTCGTGATAGGCTTGTTCGTAAGCGGCTTGCTCGGTAGCAAATCCCACACGGTAAACACCGTTGTTGATTTGCGCGTACACACGTTGATTGATCGCATCGATTTCACTACGCAGAGCCTGTGGGTAATAATCATCCTGGTTGCCCGTCAACGCATTAAAAGCGTTGTTAAATATGCGAATGATATCAGAGGATTCGTTATTGACGATGCTGTGCGTTTTTTTATCCCACAGTACCGGCAAAGTGACGCGCCCCTGATAATTTGGATCTGCTTTTAGATACACCTGGTACAGATAGTCTGAGTCATGCAGATCATCTTTATAGCGGCTGTCGCTATGACTGAATTCCCAGCCATTTTCCAGCATGGGTGCCCTGACAACACTCACCGATATGATCTTTTCCAACTGTTTCAGCTTTCTGAAGATCAAGGTACGGTGCGCCCAGGGGCAGGCCAGAGAGACATAAAGATGATAGCGATCTGCTTCAGGTGTATAGCTGTTTTCCGCATCCGTTGATATTGTCTTTCTGAAGTAGCTTTCCTGGCGAACAAACTCACCTTTGTTACTTTCAGTGTCGTACCACTGGTCTAGCCATTGACCATTAACAAGTAAGCCCATGACGAGTCTCCCGGTTTTTATTAAAAGCAGCATTACGTAAATTTATTAAATTTTTCATTGTCAGCTTGTCCTGTAAGTTTGTTACGTTTCCCTGAATCCGTGACTTCACTACGGCACAGAATGCACGTTTTTGATTCCACAGGACGTTAGCGGTGGTTTTAGGGTGCAATCAGCACCCTATCCCCCTATCGACGACCTGCTTTAATGCTTGAAGTCTGTCGGAGTATGGATAATTCTACGGCGGCGATAGCACATCGGCTCGCTACGAACCCCATAACCCGACGGCACTCTCCTAGTGCGCATTCACCGCTGTCTTCAATACTTGCGTTGGCGGCGTCCAGCGGTGGGCTGAAAAGGCTTCATCCACCGGAGTTTCCGACACATGGTTGGTGTAATTGCTGATGGTCTTTTGCGCAGCACCAACGATGATGTCGAGTACATGGCCTTTGGTATAACCGGCTGCGAAGAATGCATCCAGATCCTGTTGCGACACCCAGCCACGTTTATCGACCACGTCTGTGGCAAAGACTCTCAGTGCTTCCAGATGAGGGTTAGCAATCGGCCTGTCATTGCGAATCGCCTCTACAACGTCAGTCGGTACTTTCTGCATTTGCGCCACGGTGCTGTGCGCGGCAATACAATAATGACATTCGTGATAACGACTGATCGCAAGCAAGACGACTTGTTGCTCCGTCGGCGTAAATGACGAGCTGCTGAAAGTCGCATTCAATTCAAGATAGGCTTTGCCGGCAACGGATGATTCGGCTAATACACCCATTAAATTAGGTACAAAACCAAATGCTTTTTCTGCCGCTTGTAATGATGTTTTTGCTTGGTCGGCTGCGGTGTTTTTGTTGTGAACGGTAAATTGAGTCATGATAATCTCCTGTGAAAAATGTAGTGAGAAAGGATAATTTTATGTCCTTTCGCTTTAATTAGAGCAGAAGACATGCCAGTCTTTTTAATTACACAAAACTATTGTAATTACAATGACTTATAAATATCTATTTAAGTGAGGCCACCCGTTAACATCGGAAATGTTTACGATATATCGTGATATTACGATTGGTGTGTGTACAGGCATTGCAGCACCATCAAAGACGTTCAAAATTCAATAACCGTTCTCTGAAACCTGAATCCGTGACTTCAATGCGCATAAGATATTGGTTTCACAAAGGCCTCACAGATTAATGCGCCTGCATAATCGACATACACCACGCCCATGTGCTTCAAAAAAATATTAGCTTCACCTCTTTCCTGTTGTTTTCCACTCATCATCACCTATGGTTAAATTGCAAATTAACTTACGGAGAACACAATGTCTCATTCAGGCACCACCAAAGCTATATTTTATGCATTTTCCGCTAACCTGGGCATTGCGCTGACCAAGACGTTTGCCGCGCTGTGGACAGGTTCTGGCTCGCTGCTGGCGGAAGCGGTTCACTCTTATGCGGATTGCGGCAATCAAGTGCTGTTGTTTATCGGCATGCAACGTTCAGATAAACAAGCGACCGGCAAACACCCGCTGGGATATGGCAGAGAAACCTATATCTGGTCGATGATGGTCGCCTTTACACTGTTTTCTGTGGGGGGTGTATTTTCCATCCACGAAGGCTGGCAACGTTATGCAAACCCACATGAACTTGAATACGCCGGGCTGGCCTTGTTTATTTTACTGGCGGCCTGCGGCATGGAATATTTTTCGCTGAAAGGCGCGATGCAAGCCATGCGGGAAGAGCAGGGCGAGCGTTCTTTATGGCAATGGTTTAAAGAAACCCATTCCAGCGAGTTAATGGTGGTAATAGGTGAGGATTTCGCGGCCATGCTCGGGTTGGTGATTGCTTTTGTCATGCTTGCGTTGTCTGCGATGACAGGGGATGCCAGCTATGACGCGCTCGGTTCTGTTTTTATTGGTGTGTTACTGGTCATCGTCGCCTTTCTAATTGGAAAGGAAGTACATTCACTGTTGCTTGGCGAAACAGCTGAGCCTGTCAAACAGGACATTCAAACCGCTTTGGAGAACGAGGACAGTATTGTTCAGGTGTTTAATATCATTGCTATCAATCATGGCAACAGCGTGATGGTCTCCATCAAAGCCGAAATGAACCCTGAATTGCAGGTATCCGATGCCGTGAAAGAAATCAACCGCATTGAAAAACAGCTGAAAGCTCAGCATGAACGTATTCAATGGGTGTTTTTTGAACTGGATAATGCGGATTAGTTGTTTTCGCGTTCTACGCAAAAAAGGCAGCATAATCCACAAGACCAATGATGCTATCCCGTTTATTAAGCATCTGGGGCTGATTGCCTATGGACGTTTTTCTTAAATTAAAAGCATGGCAAATGTTTATGCTGCTTGTCGGGCGTCCATTTGTATTAATTCTTCTGTTGTTTCCCTTAGGACTGATGAATGTATGGCTGTTTTTTGCCTGGTTATGGGCGATGGGCACCGCTCTTAATGCGTATGCACCTTCTGATTTACGCCCCAGTCTGCGCTTATTCAGAATGTCTATCATTTACATCGTCCTTTATTTTGTCATTGCCCTCACGCATTCATCATCAAAAATGGACAATTGGGTAAGGCATTTATTTTATTACTGATGCCTTTGCACCTGATGGGTATGTTTTTTATGTTTTATGGCCTGTTTTTCATTGCAAAAAACCTGATCATTACCGAAACCAGACAAAAATCCACATTAAAAAACCTTCTTCCTCTTTTTTTTCTGATATGGGTGTATCCCATTGGGATATGGTTTATCCAGCCTCGAATTAACAAATTGCATGTTCTTTATAGATAACCGCACTTTACTATGCCAACCCAAACCACTCATCCAGGAGCCCATGCATATCATCAATACCGGTTTTCTTAAGAGATGAAAACAATTGCAGGGTGATTTCTATACGGGCTTCACCCAGATCTTTCTGTACTTTCAGCAAGGTGTTTTTGGCGGCACCAAATTTGAATTTATCTGCTTTGGTGAGCAGGATATGTAATGGTGTTCCGGCATGTTCACACCATTCGATCATTTGCCAGTCAAATTCAGTCAACGGGTGGCGGATGTCCATGACCAGTACTATACCGGACAGGGACTTTCTTTCCTGCAGGTAATTGAGCATGGTTTTCTGCCACTCCTTTTTTACCGCTTCTGATACTTTCGCGTAGCCATATCCAGGCAAATCAACAAATTTGCATTCATCATTTATCGAGAAATAGTTGAGTAATTGGGTTCTGCCGGGCGTTTTACTGGTTCGTGCCAGCGAATTCTGGCCGGTAATGGTGTTTATGGCACTGGATTTACCCGCGTTGGATCGCCCGGCAAATGCGACTTCTTTGCCCGCATCATCTGGCGATTCACTGAGTTTTGATGCGCTGATCAGAAATGCGGCCTGATGATAAAGTGGATTCATGGTAATCTCGCGTCATTTCATTAAATAGAGTAGAATCCTGCAATTATATAAGGCTCTACTCTGGTTTTTATGTTTTTTTGTAGGCTTAGAATTAATAAGAAAAGTTGACTCAACAACTCACGACACTAAAGGTAAGTAAATGAACAAAAAAATAGTGATGGCTTCGATGGTCGCTCTGTTAGCTGGCCAACCAGCATTTGTGCAGGCTGAAAAAGGAAAAGAACTCGCCGCATCCTGTGCCGGTTGTCATGGTGAAACCGGAAACAGTGTCATGTCGGCCTTTCCAAAACTGGCCGGGCAACATGCCACGTATATTAAACAGCAATTACTTGCTTTTAAACTGGGGGCTCGAAATGCGCCGATGATGGCACCTTTGGCGATGGGTTTATCTGAACAAGCTATGGATGATGTGGCTGATTTTTACAGCAAACAGAAAATTGATAACAATGATATGCCCATCATCGAGTTTGAAGATGAAGAAGACGAAGACGATCTTGATGACGAGGGCAAAGCTGAACTGGCTGCCAAAAAGCAAACCGAACTGGATGATTTGATGGCGCTGGGCAGTGATTTATACAGAAACGGCGATTTGGAACGTGAAGTCTCTGCCTGTATCGCTTGTCATGGGCCATATGGAGAAGGCAACAGACCCGCTGCATTTCCGGCATTACGTTCCCAACATGCAGATTATCTGATTAAATCCTTAACAGATTTCAAAACCGGCTCACGTGCAGATAACCCGGACAACATGATGCACATGATTGCCAGAAAAATGACTGACCGCGAAATCAAGGCCGTCGCCTATCATATTTCCATAATGAAATAGTGTTTGATCAGCCCGCGGCGGTGGTTATCCCTGTCGGTGGGCTGAACTTATTACGCTATTGCCAGTCCTGTCTTTGTGAATAATGGGCCACCATCCCAAATTCAGTACCAATTAATGAAATGCCTTTATTATTTCACTTCACAGTGTCTCTCTTTTTTACGTTCAAATGAAAACCGAGGATATTTTTCATGATGTTTAAATCCGCTTTTATAGCCTTACTGTTATTTTCTTCATTGCTGAGAGCAGAATCAGGTTACGAATCCATTTCACCCGCACAACCCACACAAACCCCGGAAAAGATCGAGGTCATTGAATTCTTCTGGTATGGCTGTCCCCATTGTTACAGTCTGGAACCACATATTGAAGAATGGCTAAAAACGAAACCAGACAACGTAGAATTTATCCGTCAACCTGCAGTATTCAGCAAAGTCTGGGGCGACCATGCCAAAGCTTATCTGGCTGCAGAAGCATTGGGTGTGTTGGATAAAGTGCATCATGATTTGTTCGATGCCATTCAGAACAAGAAACAAAAACTGCGCAAGGAAGATGATCTGGCCGAGTTTTTCGCCGCGCGGGGTGTGGATGAGAAAGAATTCAGAAAAGTCTATAACTCATTTCTGGTCGATGCCAAATTACGTCAGGCACAGGCAATGGGGCCACGTTACGGTATCACTGGCGTCCCGGCCATAATTATCAATGGTAAATACAAAACCAACGGCCCGCTGGCAAAAAGTAATGAAAACATTATCAAAATCATGAACACGCTGATTGCCAAAGAGTCTAAAAAATAGCATTTTTACTGCTAGACTTTCCTGTAGGGCTGTATCTTTTACATTTCTACAGGAAAAGGCTGTTAAAACGCTAAATGAGGCTTTCTGGAAAAAACACGACCACAGATAAGTGGGAAAAAAAATATTTTTCCCTGCTTGATGAACATGATGCGCTGGAACAAAACTACCAGCACAATGAAGCACTTTTGTGCAAAACCATTACACGTCTGGCGCTTGCCAGTACTGGTTTTAACAAAGCGCTTGATCCCCACCTTAAAAGCTTACGCAAACAATTACAAAACGGACTCAAAAGCGAGAAACTGAAAAGGGAGCTTGAAGAGTTTTCCAATGCGCTGTTAACTCTGGATGAACACGGCGATTCAAATAAAAACAACAGCGACCCCGCACTACTTTTTGAATTTTTAGTCCGCCACTTCCCTAAACGTGAAGCTGAATTTCATCGCCTTGAGAAAGCTTATCAACAAGATCGCAAAGCGGGCATGCAAGATCTATTATTAGCATTGCATGAACTGGTTGATGAGGAGCACAATGTCGTTTCTGAAATTCACAATGCTCATCAGGATGACCAGGCCATCCGTCGGGCACTGTGCGAATTGTTGGCTGACTCTGAAATACCTGAGTCTTTTAAACAACGATGCACACACTTAACCTGTGCCATTGAAAATCACCAGGAAAATCTGCCTGACTTACTGGATAAAACATTTTCTCTGTTGCTGGAAATAAAAAAATATTATCAATCAGCGCAACAGGAAACGACCACGTTTCTGGCCAGTCTGTCTGAAGAACTCACTCAACTTGGTTGGCAGGCATCTCATTCAAGTGTCCAGGCCCAACACCACTTTGACAATAAACAACACTCTGATCAAATCATCAATTCACACATGACAGGGTTGCAAGATGACTCTGCCAATGCCGTTGAATTAGAGAAATTGAAATTGAACGTGCGTGATCGCATGAAGGTCATCGCTGAATTGTTACAAGCACAGCAGCAACAAGAGTTAACCGAACACCAGCAAAATCTGTATGCCTTCCAGACCTTGCTGGATAAAATCCGCTATCTGGAAAATGAAAGTGAACGTCTGCAACAAAAACTTCAGGATGCCCAACTAAAAGCCTTACGCGATCCATTAACTCAATTACCCAATCGTCTGGCTTATGATGAACGCTTGTTGACGGAACAGGCCAAGATGAAGCGTAATAAAACACCCTTAAGTTTACTGGTCTGGGATATCGACTTTTTTAAAAAAATCAATGATACCTACGGCCATAAAGCCGGTGATAAAACACTGATGTTAATCGCCAAAATACTTAAAAACAATTGCCGGGAAAGTGATTTTATCGCCCGTTTTGGCGGTGAAGAATTTGTCATGCTGTTAGCTGAAACACATGCACAATCCGGATTAATTATTGCTGATAAAATTCGAACTGTGATTGAATCATCCGGATTTAATTATCAGGGCCACAAAATTCAAATGACCATATCCTGCGGAATCAGTGAATTTACAAATGATGAATGCGGTGATACTGTATTCAAAAGAGCAGACAGAGCTTTGTATCTAGCTAAACAGCATGGCCGCAACCAATGCATTATCGCTGCAATCTGACGATGAAAATGCATTGTTCCTCAGGAATCAATTGAAATGAATTTTGCGATTAAGAATATCGATGGCAAACTGCTATACAAATTATTTGTTCAGTTATTGATTTTTTCTCAAGGAATCAATCGAAACCTTGATACGCACATTATTAACATCAGACAACAATTAAAAAAAAGTGACAATCCAGACGTCTTAAATCAGAATTTGCAACATATGTCAGCGACGATTGAACATCTGCTGAAATTGCAAGCTTCGAAAGACACCCCCCCTAGTCTGTCAATCAAATTCAGCATACAAAAAGAAAAATACATCGTACGTTTAAATGAAATCCTGCAAAGCATAACAACACCCGATAAATATCTTGGCCAAAGCCAGTACATCCAGCAAAAACTTAAAGAAGACCTGGATGACAATGCGTTTGAAAGTGTCATTCATTCGGCGCTGACTCTGATCTTGAATATCAACAGTTTTGTACAGGATGAACAACAGGAAACCGAGCGTTTTCTTGAAGACATTTCATCACAACTCAACCAGCTTGGACAATTGACAAATGTGGCAAGCCAGTCCAGTGAAGCCACTCTGGCTGACAGGGAAAACATCAATCATGCGATCTATTCACAAATAGATAACATTAAACACAGTGCATCCAACGCCCTGGAGTTAAGTGTTTTACAAAAAAACATTACCTTGCATGTGCAGGATTTAACCGAACAATTAAAAAAACAAAAACTGACTGAAGACCATTACCTCAGAGACACTCAAAAGCAATTGAATGATATGTCGCTGAAGCTCAAGGAACTGGAGTCTGAAGCACAACATTTACGCAATAACCTAAAGCAGGCACATGCCCAGGCTTATGAAGATCCACTGACCGGCTTGCCTAATCGTTTGGCTTATAATGAAAAAGTATCCTCTGAATACAAATACTTTAAGCGTTATAAAAAACCTTTATCTTTACTCGTTTGGGATATCGATAATTTTAAACAGATCAATGACCAGTTTGGGCATAAAACAGGCGATAAAACCCTGACACTTGTCGGTCAATTACTGCACAAAAACTGTCGTGAAACTGATTTTATTGCCCGCTATGGCGGAGAAGAGTTTGTAATGCTTTTGCCAAACGTGAATGCAGCCCAAGCATTCATCGCCGCAGAAAAAATGCGCAAAATCATTGAGCAATCTGGTTTCAACTACCACGGAAAAAAAATAAATCTCACTATATCTTGTGGCATATGTGAATTTGTGGAGGATAAAAACCAGGAGGATATTTTTGAAAGTGCTGACCAGGCCTTATACCGATCCAAAAAAAATGGGCGCAATCTTTGTACTGTTTTTGATGCGACATCACCAGATTAAATCATCCGGTACTTCAAACCCTTTGTAATCATCATTTTCCTGCGTTTTAGGTTCTTCACTTAATAATACGGCGACAGATTGGGGGCTACGTTGCTTAAGCTTGTCCGCCGTTTGAACCGAAACCAGATAAAATTGATCCATTACAATGGCAATGGCCAATTTAGCGGCAATCAGTTTGTTTTTCTGCTCACTTGAAATATACAAGGTTTTAACTTTTCCCTGATAAGAAAAATGATATGGAATGGCCTCATCAGGAGGGGGCAACGCTTCATGATTTTGCTCAATCAAATGTTTAATTTGATGTAACAACGCCTGGGTTTCAGCTGATTTTTTCTGTTCTTCATTTAATTGCCTGTCTTTTTCCGCCTGTGCCTGTTTTTTCTGTTGCACAGATAGTGCGGCATCAGACGCGACAGCATCGTTTCCTTTTTGTTTTTTCTTCTTGCGTTTTTCAGAACGCATCTGCTTGGCCTTGTTTTCACTTACCAGGCCCGCATTCAACAATTGATCCTGCAAAGACTTCTTACTCATGATGATCTCTATAAATATTTCAGCGAAATTCACTCGATTAGGATATTATCGCGCATCATAGGCTGGTTTTAAGACAAAATTGTGACGAATTGATGTTCGTCTTTATCAGACATTGTCTATGAGCACTCAGATTCATTTATTGCTTGATCTTGCATGACCCGACATCCCGTTCCCTTTACACCTCAGAATATTACTGAAGCCCTGCGTATTTTAAAAGCAGGCGGATTGGTCGCATTTCCTACGGAAACAGTTTACGGTTTGGGGGCCGATGCTGCTAATCCTCAGGCGGTCAGCAAAATTTTTGCGACCAAAGGCCGGCCCGCGAATCACCCACTAATTGTTCATATTGGTCATGTAGATCAACTGGAGCAATGGGCAGAATCTATTCCTGATAATGCCTATCAACTGATAGATTCATTCTGGCCGGGGCCTTTAGCCATCATTTTAAAAAAACAGCCCTGGGTTTCAGATGTTGTCACGGGAGGACAAGACACCATCGCGATACGCATGCCGGGTAATCCAGTCGCACTTGATTTATTAACTCAATTTAATGGCGGCATCGCTGCACCTTCCGCCAATCGATTTAATCACATCAGTCCCACCCTTGCTTCTCATGTGCAAAGTGAATTTGGTGATTCTGTAGAGATGATCATAGATGGCGGTCCCTGTCAGGTCGGGCTTGAATCCACCATTATTGATGTATCATCCAATAACATCAAAATGCTTCGTCCCGGACATATTCAACAGCAACAGATTGAACATGTTCTTCACAACACAGTGAATCAGGGCACGACTGATTCAACACGCCGTGCCCCCGGCATGCTGGAACTTCATTATGCTCCGGAAACCCCGGCAGCACTATGTCCAATCATAATACTGGATCAATACATCGAGCAATATATTAATGCGGGAAAAAAAATGGGTGTGTTAGTCCGACATGCGCAGCTTGATTCTCACCCCAATCTTCACTCGATCATCATGCCTGAAGACCCTGTTAAGTTTGGCCATGATATGTATGCTTGCTTGAGACAACTGGATGAATTACAACTGGATTTGATTCTTATCGAGCAATTACCTGATGAACCAAAGTGGGTTGCAGTCAATGATCGATTGTTAAAAGCAACTGCGGGCAATATTTGTCATTAATATGAATCAACAGGAATTACTTGATTTTGACCGGGCACACATCTGGCACCCCTATGCGCCCATGCCTGCTGACTATACCCCTTATCCAGTGGTTTCTGCCGACGGCGTTTATCTGGATTTTATGGATGGTCGTCGGGTCATAGATGGCATGGCTTCCTGGTGGTCTGCCATACACGGCTATAATCACCCACGCCTGAATCAGGCCGCCCATCATCAGATAGATACACTGTCTCATGTCATGTTTGGTGGCTTAACTCACCAACCCGCAGTTGAATTAAGTCAGCGATTAATCAATTTAACTCCAGAACGTCTAGACCATGTGTTCCTGTCAGATTCGGGTTCAGTCAGTGTTGAAGTCGCCTTAAAAATGGCCATGCAGTACTGGCAAGCCAAACAGCAACCCGAGAAAAACAGATTTCTGGCATTGCGCGGTGGATATCATGGCGATACGTTTGGTGCAATGTCTGTGTGTGACCCTGTTAATGGGATGCACCATTTATTTCAACAAGTGCTGCCTCAGCATTTATTTATTGAGCGACCTTCGATTTCATTTCATCAACCATGGCAGGACAATGCTGATGAAACAATAAAACAAATGATCGCACAACATCACACATCGCTCGCGGCAGTCATCATCGAACCCATCGTCCAGGGCGCGGGCGGCATGTGGTTTTACCATCCTCAATATTTGAAAACATTACGTGAACAATGTAATAAATACAATATCCTGTTAATTGCAGATGAAATTGCAACCGGGTTTGGACGGTGTGGAAACATGTTTGCCTGCGAGTATGCCGGGATTACACCTGATCTGCTTTGTCTTGGAAAAGCCTTAACCGGGGGGTATTTATCTTTAGCGGCCACAATTACCCGCAAAGATATTGCTGAGACAATGTCGAACAGCGAAGCCGGTTGCTTTATGCATGGCCCTACGTTTATGGCCAACCCGCTGGCCTGTGCGATTGCCTGTGCAAGTATTGATGAGTTACTGCAATCAGATTGGCGAACGAATGTCGCAAGAATAGAAGCTCAATTGAAATCAAAGTTGGGTACTTGCCGTGAATTTTCCACGGTGGAAGATGTCAGAGTATTAGGTGCAATCGGTGTGATTGAGATGAAACAACCGCTAGAGGTACCGACTATTCAAGCCAAGTTGGTTGCACAAGGGGTATGGTGCAGACCTTTTGGGAAACTGCTTTATACCATGCCAGCCTATAGCATGGATAACAACGAACTCGACCAGCTAACCAGGGCTATGGTTACAGCTGTTAAACCTTAATACTGCCATGCAAAAACTGTTAATCATTCTGGTTTCATTTTATAAAGGGGTGATTTCTCCTTTGTTTCCACCTGCCTGCCGATTCACCCCCAGCTGTTCGAGTTATGCCATTGAAGCCATTGAAGTTCATGGCCCAAGCAAGGGGTGCGGGTTGGCAATCAAGCGAATTTTACGCTGCCATCCCTGGGGAAGCCACGGGTATGACCCGGTCCCTCCTAAACAATCAGACGCATAACGCTCGCAACCTGTTGAAAAATGAGCCAAGATACTGATGGTCTATGTCTAGGAGACTGTCGGGTGGGGGCAACCGTCAGAATATTCTCTTTACTCGATGTGCAGCATCATCCCTCTGCGTACTCAATGTAGATTACGAATTCCAGAAAGGGGCTCATCAAATGCTGCAGATAATTCGAGCATAGATCAAATGTAATTGTCATGCAGAAAGTAAACATAACAGAAACATTGAATAATAAATGACCAGGGAGACTGAACATTTTTAGAATAACGTATAGACAGTTTTTGAGATATAATCAGCATTTAAATCCGCACTGTTTTAGGGGTTTTGCGACATTCACCCGTGTTCTGCAATGGAGAAAGGACATGATTCGTTTTCGGCCGCTGGTATGGGTGGCGGTATATGCAGTTTGTGCGACAACCGGGCATGCTCAACCCGGATTAATTGTCAGTCATATTGATCCGGTTCAGGTGGATGCACAGTTGACGCTGCCGTTGCTGCTTGAGCAGACATTAAAACAATATCCTGAATTTCAACTTCAGCAGGCCAGACAACAGGAATCTGCCGCGATTCAACAGCGTGGAGAGGCCTGGTTGGCCGGGCCGGTGACGTTATCAGCATCCTACCTGGATGACTGGCTGGCTGATGATACAGGGTATCGTGAATTTGATGCCCAGGTGGAAATTCCGCTGTGGCGCTGGGGGCAGCGTGAAGCGGGGCAAACGCTGGCGACACAGGCTGCGCAGGCGATAGAACGCCAGCAACAGGCTTTAAAACTGAAAATCAGTGGCTTGCTGCGCCATGCGTTGTGGAATGTGCGGCTGGCGGACAGTTATTGGCAGCAGGCCAAACAAACACTGGCGGTATCGGACGAGCTGTTAAAAAAAATCAAACTGCGTGTTGAACTGGGTGATTTACCGCGTTCGGATCAACTGCTGGCCGAATCGGATTATCTACAAAAACGCTCCTTGCTGATGCAGGCAGAAGCTGAAGTCATGCATGCGCGGCAGAATTTCATTAGTCTGTCCGGTGCCAATCGTTTACCGGCTGAATTTTTTGAACAGCAAAGTGAGCGTGTGGAGATAAATCCCCAGCATCCTTATTTGTCGGCCTTGAATGCCCGGATTCAGCGTAAACAGGCGGAGGTTGATTGGGTATCCCGGCGAGGTTCCGGCCAGCCCAGCATTCACGTGGGTATGAAAAGCGAACGGGATACGCGCGACGGTGATGATATTGAAAGTGCCGGTATTGGTTTTTCCATCCCGTTCGGCGGTGGCGACTTTGTCGCGCCAGAAGTGGCAAAGAAAAATGTCGAATTGACGGAACTAGTTGCGCAACGCGATCTACTGTACCGGGCATTGCAGAAAAACCTGCATGAAGCGGAACATCGTCTGCAGATTGATCGGGCCGAACTGGACGTCGCCAACCAATTAAAAACCATTGCGGTCAAACATCACGAAATGTCACAACTGAGTTTTGCTTCCGGTGAAATTAATCTCATGGATTTACTCAAAATTCAGGCGCGTACCGAGCATGCGATCCGTCATGCCAAAGAGCAGGAAATCAAATATCAGCGGGATATTGCTTTTTATAACCAGGCTGTAGGCGTGTTGCCATGATGTCAGGCGGCGCTTTCATTCGATCATTAGAGTTCAAGAGGGACGTTGTATGCAACCATTGTTCAAGTCGTTTTGTCAAGGCGTGGCCGTTCTCCTGTTTTCCCCCATGCTTTGGGCACAGGAAGACCAAATTGAAATTTCCCAGGTGCAGTTTTTTAATCTGGGGGTCAAAACCGGTGCGTTAAAATCGGTACAGTCGGTGCCATTATTAACCGTACCTGCGCAAGTCAGCATTCCTCCCAGCAATGAATATATCGTCAGCTCGTCACTGACCGGTCTGGTCAGCAAGATGAATGCCGCGCTGGGCGATCAAGTCAGCAAAGGGGAAATCCTAGCTTTGATAGACAGCCCGGCACTATTAACCTTGCAACGGCAGTATTTAAAATCGGTTAATGAAAGCCATCTGGCGCGTTTAGCTTATGAGCGTGATAAAAAACTGCAGCAGCAGGGGGTGATTTCTGATCGCCGCTGGCAGGAAAGTCGCAGCCGGTATAACAGCCGCATTGCCGAAGTGAATGAAGCAAAGCAGTTATTGCACATTGCCGGTATGTCGGACAAGGATATAACCGCCTTGAGACGTACCCGTAAGCTCAGCAGCCGTTTGAGTTTGCGCACACCGATTGATGGCGTAGTACTGGAGCGCAAAGTGGTCGCCGGCGAACGACTGGACGAAATGGAGCCGATTTATCGTATTGCCGATTTGCAGCAGTTGTGGCTGGAAATTTATGTGCCGCAGGAAAAAATAGGTTTGTTGCAAGCAGGGGATCAGGTGTTGGTGCAGAATACCGATGTGGGTGCACGTATCAGTCTGGTCGGGCAAAGCGTGAATCCGCAGGATCAGACGATCCTGGTCAGGGCAGTGATTGAGAAAAGCCATCCGGCTATTCGTGCCGGTCAGACGGTCAGTGTGCAGCTTACCCAAAGCAGCCGCGAGGCAACGTACCGAGTACCTAATGCCGGACTGGCGCAACATAACGCTCAATCCTATCTGTTTGCGCTGAATGATCTGGGATTTAAGGTGGTGCCGGTTAACGTGCTTGGCAAACGTAACAACTATACCGTCATCAGTGGCAAGCTGGATCCACAACAACAAATTGCCGTGCGCGGTGCGGTGGCACTTAAGGCCAAATGGCTGGGGCTGGGTGACGAATAATGGCGGTTCTGATCCGCTTTGCCCTGCAACAACGCCTGCTGATTTTACTGCTGGTCGTGTTGTTAATTGGCAGTGGCCTGTCAGCATTTAACCAATTACCGATTGATGCGTTTCCGGAAGTTTCGCCCACGCAGGTAAAAATCATCATTAAAGCCAATGGCATGACGCCGGAGGAGGTCGAAGCCCGTATAACCGCGCCGGTTGAGCTGGAGATGCTGGGCATTCCCAAGCAGGCCATGCTGCGTTCGTTATCCAAATATGCGATCACCGATATCACTATTGATTTTGATGAGGGTACAGATATTTACTGGGCGCGGCAGCAGGTGGCTGAACGCCTGAACGCGATCTGGCCGGAGTTGCCGGCCGATATTGAAGGCGGTATCGCGCCCATGACAACCCCGTTGGGTGAAATGTATATGTTTGCCATTGAAGGTGGCGATCTGGATTTAATGCAGCGGCGCACCCTGCTCGACTGGGTGATCCGCCCTGCTCTACGCACCGTGCCCGGGGTGGCGGATGTCAATTCATTAGGTGGACTGGTGCGCAGTTTCGTGGTGGTGCCGGACAATGCACGTTTATCGGCGCGAAATATCACAATGCAGCAATTACGGGACACCTTGGAGCAAAATAATCGCAATGATGGTGCCGGGCGTTTGACGGAGGGTGAAGAAGCCTTGATTGTGCGTAGTCAGGGGCGTTTGCAGACAGAAGATGATGTGGCAGGGCTGGTGATAAAAAACCATCGCGGTATTCCGATAAAAGTTGGCGATGTTGCTGACGTCCGCATCGAAGGCCTGACCCGTTATGGCGCGGTCAGCAAGGATGGCAAGGGCGAGGCTGTGACCGGACTGGTATTAAGTCTGCGCGGTGCAAACGCCCGTCAACTGGTGCATGATATCGAGGCCAAGCTGGACGAGATCAGCAGCGGTTTTCCTCCCGATGTGAAGATTGAGGTGTTCTACAATCGCGGCACGCTGGTAGACAAGGCCATCGCTACCGTGTCCAATGCGCTGGTGCAGGCGATTGTGCTGGTGGTGATTGTATTGATTCTGTTTCTGGGTAATTTGCGTGCGGCATTAACTGTTGCCCTGTCCTTGCCGCTGGCAGCGTTATTTACATTTATCCTGATGCAGATCAGTGGCATGTCAGCCAATCTGATGAGTCTTGGCGGGCTGGCGATTGCTATCGGTATGCTGGTTGATGGTGCTGTTGTTGTGGTTGAAAATATCATGTCGCATTTTACCGAGCATGAAAAATCAAAACGTCTGCCGCTGCTGCATGTGATTTACCGTTCAACGCGCGATGTTGCGTTGCCGGTGGTCTCCGGCACATTGATTATTGTTGTTGTATTTTTGCCGTTACTGACATTGCAGGGCCTGGAAGGCAAGCTGTTTGCTCCGGTCGCCTTGACCATTGTGTTCGCATTAAGCGGGGCATTGCTATTGTCGCTGACGGTGATACCGGTGCTGGCATCTATCTTTTTACGTTACAGCAACGAGCAGGAGCCGTGGTTGCCACGCCAACTGCAACAGCTGTATCGTCCAGTGCTGGTATTTTGTCTGCAGCGCCGCATGGTGGTGTTCGGTCCGACATTTATTTTATGTAGCTTGTCAGTGCTGGTGTTTAGTCAGACAGGACGCAGTTTTATGCCGACCATGGACGAAGGTGATTTAATCGTTCAGCTGGAAAAATTGCCGTCGATTACCTTACAGGAATCCGTCGCGCTGGATGTGCAGGTACAGAAAAACCTGCTGAGGAATATCCCGGAAATTACCCATGTAGTCTCACGTGTGGGCACCGATGAGCTGGGGCTTGACCCGATGAGCCTGAATGATACCGACGCATTTTTAATCTTGAAACCCAGGGAGCAATGGCGTTTTGACAGCAAGGATGCGTTGCGTGATGAAATCCGCGAAGTGATGTCGCAAACACCGGGCATTGAGTTTGGCTTTACCCAGCCGATTGAAATGCGGGTTTCGGAAATGCTGACCGGCAGCCGCGGTGATGTTGCGGTTAAGCTCTTTGGTAGCGATATGCATCAGCTTAATCGCAAGGCTGAAGATATCGTCAAGGTGCTGGAGAGCATAGATGGAGCCACTGATGTCTATACCCGTGAAAATGAAGGCATGCAGTTTTTGCAGCTGGAAATCGACAAGCTTGCGGCAGGTCGCTGGGGATTAAGCAGTGATCAGGTTCAGGATATGCTGCGGGCTCAACTGGAAGGCGTCAACACGGGCATCATTCAGGAAGGCCAGATTCGTACGCCTTTGATTATTCGGGGAAATGGCGGTTCCGCCGAGTTTGAGAATATCCAGATAAGTCTGCCCCAGGGAGGGCGCATTCCGCTGGTATCCATCGCCGAAATCAAGCGGGTAGAAGGCATGGTGGCGGTTGAGCGCGAGCGCGGTCAGCGATTTACGGTCATTCGTTCCAATGTGGAAGGCCGTGATTTGGTTGGTTTTGTCGACGAGGCGCGAGAAAAAATTGCAGCGGAAGTTGATTTGCCCACGGGTTATTATGTGGAATTTGGTGGCCAGTTTGAAAACCAGCAACGTGCTGCTGAGCGCTTATTGCTCGTTGTTCCACTGGCGCTAGGCATGATATTTTTGTTGCTGTTCTCGACGTTTGGCACCGTACGCCAGGCCTTGCTGGTGTTAGCCAATGTACCGCTGGCGTTGCTTGGCGGCGTGTTTGCCTTGTGGATTTTTAATGAATATTTGTCGGTGCCTGCTTCGGTCGGGTTTATCACCTTGCTGGGGATTGCGGTTTTGAACGGCGTGGTCATGGTGAATTATTTCAATCAATTGCTCACCCGTGGCATGGCATTACAGGATGCTATCGTCACCGGCGCCTGTCGTCGCTTGCGCCCGGTACTGATGACGGCATGTACCACGGCATTTGGTTTGATCCCCTTGTTGTTCGCCCAGGGGCCAGGTGCGGAAATTCAGCGCCCGTTGGCCATTGTGGTGATCGGCGGCTTAATATCATCCACTTTTTTAACCCTGATTCTGTTACCGATTTTGTATCAGATCTTTGGCTGGCAGCATCGGGAGAACAGTTATGAGTGAAGCAGAAATGCTGCTGATTACCCTACATGTGCCGCCGGCTTTGGAAGAATCCATTGTCGATTGCCTGCTCACATTTGAAAGCGAACATGGGTTCAGCAGTTCGACCGTGTATCTGCATGATCATCTAAATGAAGGATTGTCAGTCGCTGAACAAGTCAGTGGTCGGCAAAAGAAAATCCGTTTTCAGATGATAATTGCAAAACAGGATGAAGCTGCATTGATCAACAAATTACGTGATACATATTCAAATTCCGGGATTAGATATTGGATTACACCGATCCTGAATCAGGGAAAAATTTAAATGCCGGTTATAATGATGCGACCAATGTAAATCATCACAACAATAATTAGTATGATAGTTTTTCTACAACGCATTCCTCAAGAAGCCCGCATCGAAGACATTATTGATTTTATTCAGCCCGTGTTGAAAGGTGGAATGTTTAAAAAATCCGGGCAAATTGCCAAAATAGAAATTGTGATTCTTAAAGATTCGGTCGCGAATAAGATGGAATACCATGCTCAGGTGACCATTGAGCCGGATGCAGTAGCTGGACGGGTGATTGCCCAGCTTAATCGCAAACCTATTCTGGGCAAGCATATAGCTGTTCGCGAATTTGTTTATCGATTGTGGAAAAATGATCGCCGTATCAGCCCTGTCGGCGTGCCTTCAGTTGATGAACGGAGAAAAAAAGATCGTAGGCGCGGTAAAAAACTTGAGGTAGTGAATAAAATTTCGACCCGGATTGGTTCATTAAACAAGATTTAGTTGCAAATTGTCAGACCGATGGCAAAAGATCTTAAAGGCATTGTTTTTGCCAGCGCTGTGGGCATTGTTTTTTATCTGGTTGCAATGTTATTTCTTCAACAACAACAGGCCATTCTGGCCGGGCTGCTGGTTGTTCTGGTCTGTTTATGGAGCAACCAGGCATTACCGCTTGGGGTTGTCTCCCTTCTGCCCATCGTACTGTTTCCATCCTTTGATATTCTTTCAACTAATCAAGTCACGCCCAATTATGCCAAATCCATTATCTTTTTATTTTTAGGTGGATTTTTATTAGCGATAGCCGTGGAGAAAACCGCGTTACATAAATATATTTCGGCCAAAATATTACAGTTATTTCCGGCGACGGCGAGCGGAATGATTTTTTCTCTGGTCATCACGTCCGGGCTGTTGAGTTCATTTCTATCCAATACGACAACGACATTGTTGCTGGTTCCGATGGCGATATTTTTAACCGATGACAATCAGTTAAAAATGCGTTTTGTATTGGCAATTGCCTATGGTGCCAGTATAGGAGGCGTCATCACGCCAATAGGTACGCCACCTAATCTTATTTTGTTTGGATTGCTTGACCAGTACCAGATCGAATCCATGCCATTTTTACAATGGATGACACTGGTCTTACCGCTTGCGCTGATGATGTTTGTCGCCGTGGCATTTATCTTGTCACGCGGGTGTCAGCATATGGAAATATCTCATGATATCAATGCACAACCGTTAAACCGGAATCAGCAAAAGGTTTTACTGGTATTGTGTGGATTAATCGTTTTGCTGTTTATCAATGCACCCATCAAGCCCTATTATTCGGGTTTGGGGCTTAATGAAAAAGGCATTTTACTGGCGAGTGGCTTGTTGCTGTTTTTTCCTCCCTTTAATATTCTGCAATGGGGTGACAGTAAGAAGGTGCCCTATGAAATCATGTTTCTGTTTGGTGCCGGATTTTCAATTGCAATGGCATTTTCCCAAACAGGTCTGGATAAAGAACTGGCCGGGGTGATTGAAGAATTTATTAACTTGCCGGCATTTGTGCTGATTATTTCAATCGCTGCCCTGGTCACTTTTGCGACGGAAATGACCAGTAATACGGCCCTGGTGTCCATGTTACTGCCGGTCATTCTGGCGGTGTGCCAAAACAATAACCTTGATGTACGCTTGTTTATGATGGTGGCTACGATTTGCTCCAGTTATGCGTTTATGCTGCCCATCGCCACCGCGCCAAATGCAATCGCCATGAGCAGTGGCATTGTCTCAATTAAAACCATGGCGCGTTATGGTGTTCTACTTAATTTTACCGCTATTCTACTCACCTCATTTTTTGCATATTTCTTGTGGCAGTCTGTGCTTTAAACTGCAAATAACACAGCTGGCATATCGTTTGCTGATCCATGCATTGAACGATATATTTTTAAATGCTGTTTTACTAACTAACTGTTTATAAAATAATTTTTTAAACGACTGCATTGTTGCATTTGTGACAATTTCATTTGAAATTATTGTTATAAGCATTTTTTATTCGTAAAAATAAAGCTGTCGAACAGTTATTTGTGGAATTACAAAGGAGACCGGAATATGAAAGTTGCTGAAATCCCTTTTACTGATGAATCATTCAAAGCCTGTGTGTTGGAAACAGGATGTGAAGAGGCTGAAGATATTGTTGAATTACGTTGTCGCAGAAAAAAAATTGAAAACACCACAGGGCTGGAATATTTAACCTCGCTAAAGTTGCTCGATTTAACCCGAAATAAATTAACAGAACTGGATGTTTCAAAAAACATCAATCTGGAAGAATTGTTTGTGGGCAATAATGAGTTGGTAACGCTTGATTTAAGCCAGAATAAAGCATTAAAGCATTTGGAACTGTTTATCAATGAAATTGAAGAAATTGATGTCAGTTCAAACACCCAGCTTGAAGAATTGTACCTGGACAAAAATGAATTGTCTGAAATTGATTTATCAAAAAATACAGCGTTGCTGGACTTTCGTATCAGCAGCAATGAATTAACAGAGATTGATTTGACACAGAATTCAATGCTGGAAAAACTGGTACTTGAAAAAAACAAACTCCCGGAAGACATCAAAGCTGATTTGTTAGGCCGTTTTCAGGAAATCGAAGTGCATGTATAACATGATGCATATATCCCAGCATACAGGCCTGATGACCCGCCTGAATGCTGGGGGACTAAGTCATTGTTCTTTTTGATAGAATCAATAAGCGCCATCATTAAAAACTATTAGCATAAATGTAGAACGCTATGTTAAAAGTTGGCTATCGTATATTGTAAAGTACATAGTAATTATTGAGACCCATGGCTACAGAGACTAACGACACCGGCGATGATGCTTCCGCTAATCAAAAGAGCTTTAACTTACCGTCATTAACATCATCCAAGCCTGCTGGCTCGACAAAAGATCCGATGCAATCGTTAAAGGATATTGCCAAGGATGATGAGCTAACAGATGAGCAAAAAGAATGGTTTTTTAATTATTCGCTATCCCGGTTTAACAATCGTAGAAAAATGGCCTATTGGTCATTGATCACGATTATGAGCTTTTTAGGGTTTTTGGCATTAGCTTCAGTCTATGATGGCGCGAGTTCATGTGTAGCTGAAAAGGCTTGTCATGGCATTTTAAAGAGTTTAAGTCATGTTGAAACCCTGTTGTCCTGGATAGTCACCTTTCTTGCCTCTATTGTTGCTGCATATTTTGGTGTTGCCAGCTTCAAGCCATCCAGTTAGGCTGATTTGCCAAGGTAAATCTGACAACCTGTTTCGGCACTGCAGATGGGAAACAGGTTGATATCTGCTTCGTTATTCCAGGGTTTTGAAAAAAATAGCACACAGAAACCCTAACAGCGTTGAGAACCCGACGATTCCCCCACCTTTCAGGTAGGCTTCCGGCAGCATGGTTTGAGCAATCATGGTTAGCATGGAACCGGCTGCAACACCTTCTGTAAATGCCAGAGTCGCAGGAGATAGACCCACAAAAAGCAGTGACCCCATTGCCGCAATTATCCCTGTCATCAGCATCAGGGAACACCACATGAGCATGATAATGTTGCCTTTCATACCATGCTGGCGCATATCGACGGAACTGGATAGCGCTTCTGGAAAATTTGATAAAAACAGCCCTGCCAGCAAAGATAAACCAATGTGTGACACGGAAATATTTGCCCCAATCACCAAAGCTTCGGGGATACCATCTAATAGCAACCCAAGCCAGATGGCCAAGGGTTTGGCTTTATGCTCCTGTACATTAAACAACATTGAATGCAAGGATGGAATTGCAAGTCCTTTGGTTATTGCAACGCAGGCCATGCGCTTCCATCGATTGATACTCACGCCGTCCACGCCACTTTGATGCGTCAGATAATTTTCAATGTCGGCGTGCTGGATATAGTGGTCAACATGTTTGCGGAATTCCGGTAGCAGTTTGATGAGGTCGTTAAAATCCTGTTTGCGCAATACCCAAACCTCTGTGTCACTGGTTGCCAGCGCCGACATACTATGCGGCATACCGGTGATAAACGCCATAAAGCCAAAAGCCGAATGGGCAGACAGGTTGATTGAACTGCCTGTGTTGTTTGCGGCATCCAGCATGTTAACCGTGCCCTGATTGATAAAGTACATGCGGTCCGCCAACTCACCTGCAACAAAGAATGTTTCGCCCGCCTTGTGCGTTTTGTAAATCAATCGCGAAGCGAGGATGTTAATTTCATTTGCAGGCAAATTCTTGAAAAAAGAGGCTCTTTCGATACAGGGTAAGTGCTGTAAAAATACGTCGCAGTTGCGTTGGATTGGCAGTGCATCATGAAAAATGCCGCGTTTCAGCAGGCTATGAACAGCATCGTCATTCCATTGTTTGACCCGTTGAGGGCTTAACCCTTGCTCTTCAACTAAATATTGAGAAACTTCAGTTGATCGCATTTCCTTATGTACGGCTTGCAGTAAAGTAGGCGAATTGGGTAATAAACTGAGGAATGCGTAGCGCGGCAATTGCCAGATAGTGGCATCACTTTTTGCCTGAGCATTATAGCGATACGGGCTGCCGCTCATGAAGGCCATCCAGCCAAATGCGCCATGTTCGGTGAAATTCCGGGACGGTAGTTGCCCGCTTGGGTCGATGAGTTCTATCGTCCCTTTCTCAATGATAAACACATCTTCTGCAGGGTCATTGCGCCGGTATAACATGGTGTTTTTTTTAACATCATGAAACTGAATGGAGGCGGCAAGTGCCTTCAAATCCTTGTCTGATAATTCGTCGAAAATATCGATTCGTTGAACGGCAGCAATAATTTGTTTGAATTGCTTATGCTCTTTTTTGCGCAGATGATATAAACGAGTGGATGATTTTCTTAAAAAAGCGCCGAAATCATTGACGACTTCATTTAGGCCAATGAACAATAATCCTCCACAGGTACAGCCCAATGCCAGCGCATTGAATTGACCTGCCTGCAGAGTGCCGGCGACCAGTTCAATGGTTAATGCCGCTAATAAAGCGCCCCCGCCAAAGGCCATAAAAAATGCAATCACGCGTTGTGAGGGGGTCCAAAAGAACGTGATCAGAGAACCCAGCGGTAATGAGCACGCACTAAACAAGCCCATCGATAAGGCGTATATCCAGGTTGTTTGCATAAGTATCTTGTTGGAATATGAAAATAAAAAATCCGTGAAGCTTTTTTTGGAACGTTATTTTCGGTGGAGGAAGAATGGGTTAGATTTTATGCCTAAGTTAAGCCGTCCGCAAATTCAAAAACGTGATTATTTTTTTAGCACGAAACGCGTGATCTAAGATTTGGCTTCATTTCTCAACTTTATATAGAATGGATAGTTTTACAATTGAAAGTCGATATGCAACAAAGCAGCTCTCACCAGATCGCTCATGTATTAATTGAAGCGCTCCCCTACATCCAGCAATTTAAAGACAAGACGGTCGTCATCAAGTTTGGTGGCAACGCCATGGTCGATGACGCGTTGCAACACAGTTTTGCACGCGACATCGTGTTAATGAAGCTGGTGGGCATCAACCCCATTGTTGTGCATGGGGGCGGGCCTCAAATTGGCGAAGTGCTGAACAAAATAGGCAAGTCCACCGAGTTTGTCGACGGTATGCGGGTGACGGACAGTGAAACCATGGATGTGGTTGAGATGGTGTTGGGCGGTCTGGTGAATAAACATATTGTCAATTTGATTAACCAGCATGGTGGCAAAGCCGTCGGGCTAACCGGTAAAGATGGCAATTTTATTCATGCCCGTAAAATCAATATTCAGAAAGTGGGAGAGGATATTAAAGCGTCAGAGATAATTGACCTGGGTCATGTAGGAGAAGTCAGCAGTATTGATCCTTCGGTGGTCGATATGCTCGGACACAGTGACTTTATCCCGGTGATTGCACCCATTGGGGTGGGCGAAGATGGTCGTTCCTATAACATCAATGCTGACCTGGTGGCGGGTAAAGTGGCGGAAGTGTTAAAAGCTGAAAAGTTGTTGTTATTGACCAATACTGCAGGCATTTTAGATAAACAGGGCGAGCTGCTAACCGGTTTAACCATTAGTGATATTGATAATCTGATTGAAGACGGCACGATTGCCGGTGGCATGATCCCTAAAACACGTTGTGCGACGGATGCATTAAAAGGGGGGGTCAGCAGCGTGCATATCATTGATGGTCGGGTCAACCATGCTGTTCTTTTGGAATTGTTCACGGATCAGGGCGTGGGAACGCTATTGCTGCGTCGGCAGATCTGAGGAAATAAATTTATTAAACGTCCGCCGTATTTGTTTCACTTTATCACTGGCACACAGCTCGATGCCTAAAGTAGATTTCCGGCAACGAATGTCCAAAAATATTTGTTGCCGGTTATTATTTAAACCCAGTCTTGACACCGAAAGGCTTAAATCGTCATCACCCATCGGTGATGCGCGCATAATCAGCTTGTCAGTATCAATGTCTTCTTTAGTCGTAGAATATTTGGTGACAAATTTGCGCGCACTGTTCCAAGCCTGATTACACTCGCTGGAAGTGCTGCAAATATATAAGCCCAGTTCATTGGCCGCTTTGGTTTCAGCAGTTTCGTTACTCAGATTCGTCGCATCCGCTCTCACCTGAGTGAGAAAAATGAAGCGCTCAATATCCTTTTCAAAATTTTTTTTGACCAGAACTTTTTTCTCTTTATGCCGTAAAACCTCAATATCGGCGTAATCAATCTGCTCTTTGGTTGAATCAATTTCCTTAATCAGTGACTCTGGAACCTCGCGCCCATTCCGTTCAATTCTTGCGGCCTGTTTTTGTTGTTTGGCCAACTGGTTCTCCAGTCTGACTCTATTTCCTTCGGCTACTTTACGTTGCGCATCCAATGCAGACAGTTTTCCTTTTAATGCCATTTTCATATCATCAACATTACGGAAGGTACTTAATAAAACCTTGTCGTGTGATTTTTGTTTGGTGATAATCTTTTCCTGTTCCCAGCGGAGCACTTTTAACCGTTTTTCCAGTTCAATCTGTTCTTGAGTTTTAGCCTCATCAACAATTTCAACCACTCGCGCATTTTCATTTAATGCTTCCCGCTTATATTGAATCTGGTTTTGTGGAATTTGATCCGAAAATTGGATGTTGCCCTGGTCATCTATCCAGCGATACATTTTTTTTGCATGGCAGGGTGTCGATGCCATAGAAAATATGGCAAACAAAAATAGACACAAAGATGAATACCTAAAATTCAACATCCACACACAGGGAATTAATTAAAAGAAACGTAGTTCTGGTACACCCTTGTACCGTAGAAGAAATTACATTAGTAATAATAGCAATATTATCCAATTAGACTAGAAAATTGCTGCAAGGGTGGAATGACCAGCATTTTTGCGACCTGCAACAATAGCAAAGCGGCCAGGGGAGATAAATCAATGCCGCCTAAATCAGGAATGATGCGTCTGCATAAATTGAGCACCGGCTCTGTCAGGCTGTACAGTATGGAGGTTGCGGAATTATAACTTGCCGGGTCGATCCAGCTGAGGATGGCGCGGGCAAAGATGGCGAAAATGAAAATATTGAAAAACAACGAGACCAGCTGGGTAAAAGACAGAATCAATAGTGCAGCAAAACTGATCATCACGCCTTTTAAGACAAGAATGGTGAAATCCGCTGTTATTTGTAACAACAAGGCAAGTACCAGCGATGAGGTATCAATTTTGCCAATCGCAGGGATAAAGCGGCGCAATAACTTCAAAGGTGGATGAGTGATTTTTACCAGAAACTGGGAAATCGGATTATAGAAATCAGCATTGCTCCATTGCAGCAAAAAGCGCAGCAGTACAGCAAGAATATACAGTGAAAATAACGAATCAATAATAAAAATAATTGGATTGGTCATATAAGATGAATCCATTACTAGCCCCCCAGTTGTTGTGACATTTCGATTGAACGGTCGCGCGCGGCAACCATGGCTTTGTTCACCAGAGCTTCAAAGCCGCCTTGTTGAAAAGTGTTGATCGCCCGTTGTGTAGTTCCGCCGGGCGAGGTCACACATTCACGCAGTGTGGCAGGTGAATCCTCTGCCTCTAGCGCGATTTTGGCTGCGCCCAAAGCCGTTTGCTGCACAAGCAATCGGGCGGTTTGCGCACTCAGCCCCAATTCGATACCGGCCTGTTCCATCGCTTCCATCATTAAAAAGTAGTAGGCCGGGCCGCTGCCGGACACCGCTGTGACAGCATCAATATCGGCTTCATTTTCCACCCACAGGCTGATCCCGACCGCGCGTAAAATATTTTCAGCGAGTTCTTTTTGCACGCCTGAAACCAGTGCATTGGCATGCAAGCCTGTCGCACCTGTGAGTACCAGTGCCGGCGTATTCGGCATGCACCGGACAATGGCCGTTTGCTGTCCCAATATTTTTGACAGCGTGGCCTGGGTAATGCCTGCGGCAATGGAAATCACCAGACAGTTTTTGTGTTGTACCGAAGTCGCCAAAGGTCCAGCAACGGCTTGCATCACTTGTGGTTTAACCGCCAATACAATCACATCACACGTATTTACTACCTGATCATTATCTTGCGTGGTGTTGACCAGTAATCGCTCAGAAAGTGAATTCAAGGTCTCTGCATTAATATCAGATACCCATATTCGTGAAGGAGGATGACCGCTTTGAGTCAGCCCGGTAATCAGGCTGGCAGCCATATTCCCGCCGCCAATAAAGCCGATGTTTGTTGTTTTCATAAGTATCTCAGCTATTCAGAAGAAAATATTTTACCTTAAAAACCAGAGAAGCCTGTTGTCAGTATATCGATTGGATTTGAGGGGGCTAATCGATAATTTCAAGGCGTGTGTAATGAATTCCCTGAGATAACAACGTTTGAGATTGCTTGATGTTGACACGTTGCCCAATTGAAACAGGGGTATGAATCGAATGAGGTAACGTGATTATAGTATTGCTATCAAGTTTAATGGTTAGGATTTGCTTTGGCAATGTGTGAATGGTTGATGTATCAAGGCCAATATGAGTCACTTTTCCATGTAATATGGTTCCATTTTGTATGGGAACATTCAGGTTGATGAATAATACAAGAAAAATAATAAGGGCTAAAAAACAAGCTGCCTGTAATATCTTTTCTTTTCCATTCATAAAACAGAAAAAAACGGCTAAGGCTATTAATTTTCCACATGATGCGAAGAAAAATGTCTCATGCGCAGTCCGGAGGAAAGCAAAGCCACAGCATACACGGCAAAGGCCAGCGCAATCCATAGCGCGAGGTTTAATGCACGGTCTTGTGCGCCCCAATTCTGCCACCATTGATTGTCGATAAAATGGTGAATGAAAATCGCCATAATTTCATTGGCTAAAATGATACGCAGAAAAAACAGTCTCCATTGTTTACCGGGTTTATAGATGTGTTGTTTTTTCAGGGCGAAAAATAATAAGGATGCATTAAAAAAGGCACCTAAAGACGTCGCCAGTGCCAGCCCTGCATGAGCAAGCGGGAAAACAAAGGCGATATTCATCCCCATATTGGCGATCATGGCATAAATACCAAAACGCACTGGTGTTTTGGTGTCCTGGCGCGAGGTGAAGCCCGGAATCAGAATTTTGACCAGAATAAAGCCCAACAAGCCCAGTGAATAAGCTTTCAAGCTTTTCGATGCCATTTCCACATCATCCCAGCCGAATTGATTGTATTGAAACAAGGTTGCGATCATCGCATCGGAAAGCATGAGCAGACCTATGGCAGACGGGATACTGATGAGCATAACCAGGCGTAGTCCCCAATCCAGAGAGCGGGAAAATGCCGCGCTGTCATCCGCTGCGTGATTCCTTGACAAACTGGGCAAAATGACTGTGCTGAGCGCAATACCAAATACGCCCAGCGGGAATTCAACCAGTCGGTCGGAATAATACAACCAGGAGACGCTGCCGGCGGCAAGAAATGATGCAATCAGGGTATCCAGTAACAGATTGATCTGGGTGATCGATACACCAAAGATGGCTGGCAACATCAGTTTCATGATGCGTTTAACGCCCGGGTCTTTAAATCCAGGTTGCAAGCGGGGCAGTAGCCCCAGCCGCATCAGTACGGGAAATTGAAATAACAATTGCACCACTCCGGCGGCAAACACGCCCCAGGCGAGGGCGACGATGGGATTAGGTAATAAAGGCGATAACCAGATGGCTGCCGCGATCATGCAAATGTTCAAAAATACCGGGGTAAATGCGGGGACGGCAAACTGGCCATGCGCATTCAGGATGCCGCCGGACAATGCCACGCAGGAGATGAAAAACAGATAGGGAAAAGTGATACGCAGCATCTCCACCGCCATGTCATATTGTTTGCCCTCACTCATAAATCCGGGAGCAAACATCATGATCAAGATGGGTGATGCAATCACACCAATGATGGTGACAACCATAAGCACCAGCGCCAGTGTGCCGGCGGTGCGATCAATAAATGCCTTGAGCGCGGCCTGACTGCCTTTTTCCTTATAGTCAGACAATACCGGAACAAAGGCCTGAGCGAAGGCCCCTTCTGCAAACAGGCGACGCATGAAATTGGGGATTTTGAAAGCCACAAAAAAGGCATCGGTGGCTCCATCCACACCAAAAATACGTGCAAACAACATGTCCCGAATAAAGCCGAGAATGCGTGATATCATGGTCATCCCGCTGACGATAGCGGTGGATTTGAACAATTGTCTGCTCAACAGGTTCCCCTCTGATTATTCTGTTAAAGTCAAGATTAAATGGTTGACAATCATACCATTTATAACGATAATGCGCGGTTCCTAAAACATTTACTTGAACAGATTTACTATGGCAAATTCTCCCCAGGCAAGAAAAAGAGCTCGCCAAGCGGAAAAAAGCCGCGTTCGTAACGCGGGTCAGCGCAGCAACCTGCGCACTCATATCAAAAAAATTCTGGCTGCAGTTAAAGCCGGTGATAAAGAGCAAGCACAGGATGCATTCAAAACAGCAATGCCGGTGATTGATTCAGCCGTTAACAAAGGCTTGATCCACAAAAATAAAGCGGCGCGTAACAAAAGCCGTTTAAATGCCAGAGTTAAATCAATGGGGTAAACTATCCGCGCCGGATAGTTGTCTGTTGCCAAAAAAAAGCCGTTTTTTAACGGCTTTTTTTTGTTTTTACATGAGTACCAGATTGTCGCGATGGATTAATTCCTTTTCGTCGCAATAGCCTAACAGGCTTACAAACGCCTGGCTGGGTTGGCCCGCTATTTTTAATACCTCTTCCGCACTGTAATTCACCAGTCCGCGAGCAATTTCTTTACCTTCTTTATTCACGCAACTGACCAGGTCACCACGAATAAAATCGCCCTCGGCACCAGTTACCCCAACGGCCAGCAGACTTTTACCCGCAGTTTTCAGTTGTTTCACAGCGCCAGCATCCAGTGTCAGGGTGCCTTTAAGTTGTAATTGGCCGGCCAACCAACGCTTGCGCGCAACATCAGGCTCTGCATCGGGAATAAGATAAGTCCCTAGCGCTTCTCCGCCAAAGACTCTTGAAATTACGTTATCAATTTTACCGGAGACAATGACCGTAGCCGCGCCAGATCGTGCCGCAAGGCGCGCAGCACGCACTTTGGTGAACATGCCGCCGCGACCTAGTCCACTGCGACTGCCGCCCGCAACCTTATCCAGAATCTGATCGGTGACGCGGGTGCTGGAGATTAATTTGGCTTCCGGGTTGATGCCGGGGTCAGCATCAAACAAACCTGTCTGATCGGTTAAAATAATCAGCAGCTCGGCTTCCAGCAAGTTGGCAACCAAAGCGCCGAGCGTATCATTATCCCCGAAGCGGATTTCGTCGGTGGTTACCGCGTCATTTTCATTGATGACAGGCACAACGTCCAGTTGAAGCAGGGTTAGCAGCGTGCTGCGCGCATTCAGATAGCGCTGGCGGTCAGAAAGGTCGTCATGGGTTAGCAGGACTTGTGCGGTGAGCAGATTATGTTGCCGAAAATTGTTTTCAAAGTTGCGGATCAACCCCATTTGCCCAACGGAGGCAGCCGCCTGCAATTCATGCAAGGTGCTTGGGCGCGATTTAAGATTCAGGCGACTCATGCCCTCTGCCACAGAACCGGATGAAACAAGAATGACATCAACCCCGTGTTGTTTTAATCCTGCTATTTGTGCCACCCAATGACCAATGGCAGCAACGTTTAGTCCTTGACCACCATTGGTTAGCAGGGAGCTGCCTATTTTGACGACGACACGTTTGGCATTGGCAAAATCAGCTCTGCTCATCTTTTTGCTTGAGTTGATCTAGATGATTCATGATGGCGTACATTAAGTCCTGGGTACCTTGTTTTTTGATGGCGGAAATTTGAAAAACACGCCCATCCCAGTTTAATTTGTTTAAAATTTCCTGGCAGCGTTGCTGGGCCACGTCTTCAGAAAGACGATCGAGTTTATTCAGCACCAACCAGCGAGGTTTCTGCGCCAGATCATCGCTCCATTTTTCAACTTCATGAATGATTTTTTGTGCCGCTTCAACCGGGGAAATATCGCTTTCGTAGGGCTCTATGTCGACCAGATGTAATAATAACCCGGTGCGTGATAAATGTTTTAGAAACTGCAGACCAAGTCCAGCCCCTTCCGCTGCGCCTTCGATGACACCCGGAATGTCGGCAATCACAAAGCTGCGTAAATCATCCACGCGAACCACGCCAAGATTTGGGTGCAAGGTGGTAAAAGGGTAATCCGCTACTTTGGGTTTGGCGGAGGAAACGGCGCGAATCAGACTGGATTTGCCAGCATTAGGCATGCCCAGCAAACCGACATCGGCAATGACTTTTAATTCGAGGCGCAACATGCGCTGTTCGCCAGGAGAGCCTTTGGTAAATCTTTGCGGTGCGCGGTTAACGCTGCTTTTAAAGCGGGTGTTTCCCAAGCCGTGAAAACCACCTTTAGCGACCAGCAGTTGTTGCCCGGGTGTCGTCAAATCACCGATTTTTTCATCAGTGTCGGCCTCGAAGACAATCGTGCCAGGAGGCACTGGGACAATACAATCTTCACCTTTCTTGCCGGTACAGTTACGCCCCATACCGTTTTGGCCTCGTTCGGCGCGATGAACTGAATGGTAACGAAAATCAGCCAGCGTGTTGACGTTGTTTTGAGCAATCAGATAGACGCTACCGCCGTCACCACCATCGCCCCCATCAGGCCCACCCATGGGGATGTATTTTTCTCGACGAAAGGTTGCTGTGCCGTTGCCACCGTCACCGGCTTCTACTCTGATTTCAGCTTCATCGACAAATTTCATGGTCAAGCGTGTTTTTATGTGGCCAAAAACAAAAAAGCCCCGGAAGTACGGGGCTTTCTAAGTACGTACCGAGAATAAGATTATTCTGCAGTGGAAATACTTATATATTTACGGCTTTGGGGGCCTTTGGTTTCAAAAATTACCGTGCCGTCAGCTGTTGCAAATAATGTGTGGTCCTTACCGATACCAACATTGGTGCCAGCATGGAATTTGGTGCCGCGTTGGCGAACCAGTATATTGCCTGCTTTTACAACCTGGCCGCCAAATCGCTTAACGCCAAGTCGCTGGGCATTGGAATCGCGACCGTTTTTAGTACTACCACCCGCTTTCTTGTGAGCCATCTGATTACTCCTTAAGCTGTAATGCCTGTGATTTTAACTTCAGTAAAGTATTGACGATGCCCCATGTGTTTCATGTGGTGTTTACGTCTTTTGAACTTTACGATTTTAACTTTTTTGTGTCGGCCTTGAGATACAACTTCAGCAGTTACCTTGCCGCCCTCAACAAAAGGCTGACCAATTTTGATATCATTATCGGATTGAACCAGCAAAACCTTGTCGAACTCAACGCTATCGCCAGCGCCCAGTTCAAGCTTTTCAATTTTTAAGGTTGCCCCTTCTTCTACCCGGTATTGTTTTCCACCAGTTTGAATTACCGCATACATCTGCGTAAGCTCCATCAAGCATAGTCTGTTAAAAGTGAACCGAGAATAATAACTGTATTTTTTTAACGAGTCAATTTAAATTGCAAGCAAGTTGAAAGAAAAGGGCATAATAATTGACAAATTATTAGCATTATAACTAAAATGGCAGGTTGTTTTAATTCCAATTATTCTGGTTTGCTCCTTTATTTATGGCCGTAACAGATACTCAAAAAGCCGACTCCCAAATAGATTTTGATGCGATCAAAATATTGACTGCCGAAGAATCGAAAGCGGTAGATCAGTTGATTCTTGATGAACTTAGCTCTGATGTCGTCTTAATCAATCAGATGGGACATTACATTATCGGCAGTGGCGGAAAACGTTTACGTCCGATGTTGTTATTGCTGGCTTCCAAGGCATTGGGAGAGACGCATAAAAGCCATTTGATTCTTGCTGCGGTGATTGAATTTATCCACACTGCAACTTTGTTACACGATGACGTGGTAGATGAATCTGACATGCGACGGGGCAAGGAATCAGCCAATGCAGTGTGGGGCAATGCGGCCAGTGTCCTGGTTGGAGATTATTTATACTCAAGCGCCTTTGAAATGATGGTGCGTACCAATAATCTGAGGGTAATGGGCGTTCTGTCTAAAACAACGACAGCCATCGCTGAAGGCGAGGTGTTGCAATTGCTTAATTGTAATAACCCTGAGACTACAGAAGAGGCGTACCTGCAGGTGATCGCCCGTAAAACCGCGATATTGTTTAGTGCCGCGACGCGTTTGGCGGCGGTCATTTCTGATACAGACAAACAAATAGAAGATGCTCTGGCAATGTATGGCCAAGAACTGGGTGTGGCCTTCCAGTTGATTGATGATGCGTTGGATTACAAGGCGGGCAGTGCAGAAGAATTAGGTAAGAATCTAGGCGATGATCTCGCGGAAGGTAAACCCACCTTACCTCTGATATATGCTATTCAGCAAGGAACAGCGAAGCAGGCTGAAATAATTATCAATGCCATAAAACAGGGGTCAAGAGAATCTTTCGCAGATGTGTTTGAGATTGTTCAGTGCACCGAGGCCATTGAATATACCGAACGCTGCGCCGAGCGCGCTGCGCAGAATGCGATTGATTCACTCAATCAATTAGCTGACTCGCCTTATAAAGATGCATTGGAACAACTGGCGCGTTTTTCTGTTCAACGCGAATATTGATCACGTCGTTAATCGGTTGATTTTATCTGCAAGGCCACTGTGCCGATAAATACTCTGACTGACCGTTTGTTTGAAAATCGTTTCGCTACAACTTAATGTGACATGCTGTTTGGCGCGAGTAATTGCTGTATACAGCAGCTGTTTACTCAGCACTGGATTAAATGCATCAGGCATCACTATCAACAGGCGGCTAAATTCAGAGCCCTGGCTTTTATGAATGGTCATCGCAAAGGCTGTTTCATGCGCTGGCATGCGGCCCGGAAGGATGCGTTTGATTTGGCCGTCGGGCATTTGAAAAAAAACTGACAATTGATTTTCCCGTTGACCATCTTGCAGACATAAGCCAATATCACCGTTAAACAATTGTAAGGCATAATTATTTTCTGTCACCATCACCGGTTTACCGTGATACCAGGTCTGGGCTGAGTGATGTTGGGTCAAGGTTGATTCAATGTGATAATTGATCTGGTTGACAGATCCTTCACCGTGTTTATTGGCGCACAAAACACGGAATTGATTGAATGCCTCAAAAAGCGCGTTATGATCTGCATTGTCATTCAATAATTGCCAGTATGCCTGGTAATGATCAGTGGCAAATTCCAATGCAGAACCAGACAGCACATCTACATTTTCCTGATTACTTTTCAATAATTGCCAGGCCGGTTCTGCTTGTTGGGCATTGACCCATTCAGCAAGTTCTTTTATCGGGCCTGAAAAGCGGTATGTCTGATTCAGACGTAGTGTTTGCTCAGCAAAGGCCTGTGTCAAATCATTCAGTACCTTTCCGGTTTCTACTGATGCCAACTGATTCTGGTCACCCAGGAGAATTAAGCGACCACCTGGTTTTAAGGCATCAACCAGCTTGCTCATTAAAGGTAAATCAACCATTGAGGCTTCATCCACAACCAGCACATCAAATGGCAAAGGGTTCTCTGCATGGTGTTTAAAGTGGGGCGTGGGTGGCAAAGCGCCAAGGATATGATGCAGTGTGAAAACCTGATTGGGAATCGATTGCAATATGTGCTCTGATGCAGGTAATTTCTGTTGACTTAAATTGATTGATTCCTGCAGCCGCATTGCAGCTTTACCCGTTGGTGCGCTCAGGGCGATGTGAAGTTTGCATTCATTCAGTTCCTGCAAAATGGCCAAAATCTTGACTACGGTAGTTGTTTTTCCTGTGCCGGGTCCACCGGTGATAATACTCAAAGCATGACTGACCGCTTGCAGTGCCGCTTGATGCTGGCTATTGCCCTTATCGGCAGCATCAAAATAGCGATCACAAATGTTGTGTATATCTGCATTTTCATAGTGATGTTGACTAAGTGAAAAAAGCTGATGTGCCAGACGTGTTTCATATACCCAATACTTTTGACTGTACAGACAATGATTATCGACGATGAAAGCGGTGGCATCTGTTGCAGAGACCAGCGAGGAGCTTGATAGTAAATACTCTTCTTCGTCTGAAACAGGTAAACAGCTATGACCGCCAAGCTGCATGGCTGACAGCTTTTTCATCAGATGTTCAAATTGTTCCTGCTCTGGTTTTTGCAGGCCACACCGTTTAGCCATAAAGCGGGCAAACGCATGATCAAGTCGAGAAAAGTTTTGTTCAGTCATCTTGTGGTTTAACCAGACATTGCCAATAGGTCAGTTTTTCATCAAAGCTCAGTGCGGCATTGGCAGGGCTGGTAGATGGCAGACGAGTGTAGGTCAGTCGCTTAAAGTGTTCTGGCAAACCAGGTTCAACATATTTTGTAAATAACGATGCTGCGGTCGTCCCATTAAAAAACACCCGGTTGATATGCGGATGCGAATTAAAAAAGCCGGTAAAATTATTAATTATCATGCTGTCTTTTTTTATATTGCTGTCCAGACTCCCTTCGCGTTGGCAGCCGCGCAACACATCCCATAAGGCGATGCGCTGTTCGATCAGAACGTTACAGCGATCCGAATAGTCCATGCCAATATTTTCATCAAACAGTCTGAGAAGGATCGGCCACAATGCATTCCGCGGGTGAGCATAATATTGCTGATGTTTAAGCGATGCGACACCGGGCATCGAGCCAAGGATGAGTATTCGCGCATCATTTCTGCACATGGGAGGAAAACTGAAAACCTGGTTGCAATCGCTCATTGTTCAAAATGGTAATAAAAACATTTTACCTGTGAAGTACTTCATAAGAGATCCGGGCAAGGCGTGAGTAAATAGACTCGAACTTAAACAAAACCTTCTATCCAACCGGAGAACCCACATGAGCAACGTAGTTTACATTGATGAATGGAAAGAACAAATTTCACTGCAAGAAAGCCAGCTGATAGATTTGGAAAATGAATTCGAAAACGATGAAATCCTGTCTTTTGATGAACTAGATGATTTTGATGATGATTTAATGACAGGGATGATTATCTGGTAAAAGGCAGTATGACGTGAGTTATAAATATATGTTGTTAATAGATTTCCTCCTCCTCTGAGGTGTTTGCCCGGGATCGCAAACACCTTATCTTCTTGATGTTTTGCGGCATTGTCCTCAATGAAGCTATCTCAATAATCCCTAAATAAAAAACATCATCAAAGCCATACCCAATCCGACGTTCTTTAGTTGCAGACAATTATTCCAGCAACGTTTTCAAATGCGACAAATTGGCCTTGCCGCGTTCTTTTTTTACTTCCGGTTCTAGCTTTTTCTTTTTTTGCCATTCCAGGTCATCCACAGGCAGTTCTTCCAGAAAACGGCTGGGCAGACATTCGCTCATTTCGCCATAGCGTTTGCGGTGGGTGCAGTAACTGAATGTGCAACTGCGCTGGGCGCGGGTGATGCCGACATAGGCCAGACGGCGTTCTTCTTCAATAGTGTCGGTTTCAATACTGTTTTGATGCGGCAACAGGTTTTCTTCCATGCCGATTAGGAACACATGTGGAAATTCCAGCCCTTTGGCGGCATGCAAGGTCATCAGACTGACCTGGTCATTGGCCTCCTGTTCCTGATTACGATCCAGCATGTCTAATAGCAACGCTTTGCTGATTGTTTCCGCCAGTGTTTGCGGTTCGTCGGCCTTGTCTGTCATGCGTTGCAGCCAGTCGATCAGATCGTCGACATTCTTGATTTTGCGTTCCGCTGCACTTGGTGTCTTGCTGTTGTCATGCAGCCATTGTTCGTAATTGATGTCATTGAGCGCCATTTTGATGCTGTTGAATGTATCTTCGCGGTCAATTTTTTCAACCATCGTTGCAACCCAGCGACAAAATTTTTGCAGACGTTGAATCGCCTTGTCGCCCAGCGATTGTTGCAGGCCAAACTCACTGCAAGCAGAAAACAGGCTGATATGACGTTGATTGGCGTAAGCACCGAGTTTTTCAAGGGTGGTGGGGCCGATTTCCCGACGTGGTGTATTTACAATGCGCAAGAAGGCCGCATCATCATCATGATTCACAAACAAGCGCAGATACGCCAGCACATCCTTGATTTCCGCATAGGCAAAAAACGAAGTTGAGCCACTGATGAAATACGGTACATTGTTTTCACGCAGACTGCGTTCAAACAGGCGCGATTGGTGGTTGCCGCGATACAAAATCGCATAATCGGCGTAGGAATTTCCATGGCGAAACTTGTGATGAACAATTTCCGAGACGATCTGCATCGCTTCGGTCTGTTCGTTTTTATGGCTGAGTACTTTAAGCGGATCGCCAAAGCCAAGATTACTCCACAGCTTTTTCTCAAAGGCATGCGGGTTATTGGCGATTAAATGGTTGGCGACTTTTAAGATGCGTCCGGCAGAGCGGTAATTCTGCTCCAGCTTGATCACTTCAAGACGCGGAAAGTCACGCTGCAAATGTTGCAGATTCTCCGGCTGCGCCCCGCGCCAGGCGTAAATAGACTGGTCATCATCGCCCACGACAGTGAATTTACCCAGCTTGCCCACCAGCAAGCGCACCAGTTGATATTGGGTGGCATTGGTATCCTGGTATTCATCCACCAGCAGATAACGGATGCGATTTTGCCACTTTTCCAGCACCTCGGCGTGTTGCTGAAACAGCAGTACCGGCAGCAGAATCAGGTCGTCAAAATCCACCGCATTATAGGCTTTCAGGCTTTGTCGATATTCATGGTAAAGCAAGGCAGCATCATGGCTTTCTGCATCTGCCGTGGCAAGCGCTTGTTCCGGAGTGATGCAACAGTTTTTCCATTGCCCAATGTGACGGGTGTAGTGATCCGCCTGATCCAGCTCGCAGTTAGCCACCCCTTGTTCGATCAACATACGCAACAGACTGGTTTTATCCTGCTCATCAAACAGCGTGATGGCAGCTTTGTACCCCAAGGTCTTGTGTTCCTTGCGCAAAATATCCAGACCCAGCGAGTGAAAGGTGGATACCCGCAACCCACGGTTCTCATCTCCGGCCAGCAACTTGCCCACGCGTTCTTTCATTTCGCGTGCCGCCTTGTTGGTAAAGGTGACTGCGGCGATATTGCGCGCTGGCGTGCCCTGGCGAATCAAATAGGCAATTTTCTCGGTAATCACCCGCGTCTTGCCACTGCCCGCCCCGGCCAGCACCAGTAAAGGCCGGTCCACTGTTTTTACCGCCGCTTGTTGTTGAGGATTGAGTTTACTCATAAATGCATTAAGAAAAACAGGGGCGGGGTTATCCTAAATAAATCGGTTGACCGCTATGAATAGTTTGATTAAGTAAGGGTTATTATTGCCTGTCCAACTTGCGATAGCCAATGGCCTCACTTAAATGCGGAATTTCAATCGTTTCGCTGTCGGCCAGGTCTGCGATGGTGCGTGCCAGTTTCAATATGCGATGGTAGGCGCGGTGGGACAGGCCGAATTTTTCCAGGGCTTGTTCCAATAAGCGATGGCCTTGCTCGCTGAGCGCGCAATATTGCTTGACTTCAGCGGCACTGAGGTTGCTGTTGGCTTTGCCGTAGCGTTGCAATGCCTTGTTTCTTGCTGTGACCACGCGCTGGCGAATGGTTGCGCTGCATTCTTCGCCTTCCGGTGAGCCTTCGCGGAGCACGTCCAACGATACGCGGGGGACTTCCAGGTGCATGTCTATTCTGTCCAGCAACGGGCCGGAGATCTTGTTGCGATAGCGCGTGACTTGTTCGGCAGTGCAATGGCAACGCCCCGAGCTGTCGCCCAGATAGCCACACGGGCAGGGATTCATCGCGGCGATGAGTTGGAAATTGGCCGGGAACTCGGCCTGGCGGTTGGCGCGTGAGATGCTGATATGCCCGGTTTCCAGTGGTTCACGTAGGACTTCAAGCACTTTGCGATCAAATTCAGGAAGTTCGTCAAGAAACAACGTTCCGTTGTGCGCTAAGGAAATTTCACCCGGTTTGGGATTACTGCCACCGCCGACCAGGGCGGCTGCAGAGGCCGTGTGATGCGGACTGCGGAATGGCGGTTGGCGCCATTGTGCCACGTTCAAGCCGTGATCGCTGATGGAGGCAATGGCGGCGGTTTCCTGTGCCTGTTGTTCACTCATTTGTGGCAAGATGCCGGGCATGCGTGCGGCAAGCATGGATTTTCCGGTGCCCGGCGGGCCCAGCATAAGCAGATTGTGAGAGCCCGTCGCGGCAATCTCAAACGCGCGTTTGACATGGAATTGGCCATGAACATCTGCAAAATTCAGCGCACTGTCGGTAGATTCAATCGTTAATTGCGGTGTAGCAAATTCAATCATTTGCTGCCCGTTTAAGTGCGCGCAGACCTGTAGCAGACTGCTGGCAGGGATTAAATCAGCCTGTTTTATCAGTGCGGCTTCGTGCAGGTTTTGCTGGGGTAAGATCAATTGCCGTTC
Organism: Methylococcaceae bacterium; assembly: GCA_006844705.1. Classification (GTDB taxonomy): domain Bacteria; phylum Pseudomonadota; class Gammaproteobacteria; order Methylococcales; family Methylomonadaceae; genus Methylomarinum. The sequence goes on from SPJS01000202.1 coordinate 39,690, forward strand.
GGCATCACGACAATGAAGGGTGACCGGCAGCGCACCGTTTATGGCGCGTAACTCGCCGCCTAACGACAGTTCACCGATGCATTCGTATTGGTTCAGGTTGTCTTTGGGAATTTGGCCGGAGGCCGCCAGAATGCCGAGAGCAATGGCCAGGTCGAAACGACCGCCTTCCTTGGGCAGGTCGGCAGGTGCCAGATTGATAGTGATGCGCTGCATCGGGAATTCAAAATGCGAATTGATAATCGCACCGCGCACCCGGTCTTTACTTTCCTTGACCGCCGTTTCCGGCAGACCGACAATGCTTAATGCAGGCAGGCCATTACTGACATGGACTTCCACTGTCACCAGCGGCGCATCAATGCCGGCACGTCCGCGGCTGTAAACTAGAGCCAGTGACATGGGTTTCCTTGTAAGTAAAACCAGATTATTCTACGGGTGCTTGAGTCTCTTCTGATTCAGTCTGTTCCATGTCAGCAATCTGTTTTTCTAGCTCTTCCAGTTTTTCTCGGGTTTTAGACAATACGGCTTTTTGCACTTCAAATTCTTCGCGACTGACCAGATCTAACTTGCTTAGTGTGGATTGCAGGATGGCATGAAAGTTTTTCTCCATATCCTCCTTGATGCCATGCAAACCGGGGGGGATGGCATCAGACAGGGTTTTGGCTATATCGTCAAGTGATTTTGGGTCAAACATGGTTTTTTCTCGATAAAGTTAGTAAAGAATCAGTGTAGCATTTTTAGACAATCATTCATCCGTTTGCTTGCATCGCCTTGTTAAAAAATTCCGGTTGCGCCAGGCTTGCTTGATGGATATCGCTATTGTAATACTGGGTTTCAAATGGTTTTTTTGCAGCATCGTTGCGGCGGAATGACGAGACCGCTTGTTTGCCGGCAATGGTTGCGCTCCACCAGCCGGAAGGATACACACATTGCGGGAAAAACAGCGTTTGCAAATGGGGGAATCCTGCATTTTGCATGGCATTACGCATGTCGCTTTGCAGTTGCAAATGAAACAGGGATGATTCACTTTGCTGGATGATCATGCCGTTATCTGTCAGGCAGGTGAAGCAGTCGCGATAAAAGTCTTCGTTAAACAAGCCTTCTGCCGGGCCGACCGGGTCGGTGCTGTCGACAATAATGATGTCCACGCTATCAGCTGTTGCATCTTTTACCCACTGAATGCCGTCGATAAATTTCAGCTCAGCGCGTGGGTCAGCATTGGATGCACACAATTCGGGAAAGTAGTGCTCGGACAAACGCGTGACGAGTTCATCAATATCAATCTGCAGCACTTTTTCCACGCCGGGATGCTTGAGGACTTCCTTTAACGTGCCGCAATCACCGCCGCCGATAATCCACACTGTTTTCGGATCGGGATGAATGAACAGTGCCGTATGGCTCATCATTTCATGATAAAAAAAGTTATCGCGGCTGGTCAGCATCACATAGCCGTCGATGACCATTAAATAGCCGAAATGTTCCGTTTCATAAATTTCCAGTAACTGAAACGGGCTTTGTTCTTCGTGCAATTTTCGTTTGATTTTTAATGAGAAGGCCGAGCCATCAGGCGCATAGACTTCGGTAAACCATTGATTTTTTTCAAGCATGGGATTCCCCTTCGTGTTCAGGCAGGGCTTTATAGCATATTTTTTGCGGAATTGTCGGGTTATGCTGCGCTAACTACGGCCTACCCCAAGGTGGGTGTTTTTTCCTGGTGGATTGGCTTAGACGATGTCGTAATCCGACGAAAAACGATCAATTCTGCGTAACCAGCCTGACAGCAAAATCGACACTGACCGGTTGTCCCAGTTGCCGGGTTAGCTGACTTTTTAATGTCGCCAGCGTTTGTGCAGACGGTAGTTGAGTGCCGATCAGGTCGGCGTGGATCGCCAACGTTTCGCCGGGTTGCAGGGTGATGTTTTGCAAACGGTAATGTTGTTGATTGATGACAAACGCTTGATCACGCAGCGAAGCTTTCATTTCGGCAGTTTTAACGATGCGGTTAAAGGAAAAATACAACGGCACAGAAACCGCCGCGACCAGAATAATTGACAGGACAATGCCTTTTTGGGCGCGTTTGAAGGGGGCAAAGCCCATCACCATAAACGTCACCCCGGCGGCGAGTATGATACCGGCAAGGTTGGTCAAAAACAGCAGTAATGCGCCGGAAAACACGGTCATATCCTGCCAGCCGATGCCAATCCCCGAAACACATAAGGGTGGAACCAAGGCAACCGCGATGGAAACGCCGGGCAGACTTTTGGCGATATTCTCCCGCGCATTCGCCAATGCCCCGGCAATGCCGGAGAAAATCGCGACCAGCATATCCAGTGTGGACGGGTTTAGCCGCCCGGCGATTTCCGAGGTGATCTCAGACAATGGCATAAGAGCTGCGATGCCTGCGGACAACAGAACTACCAGGCCAATACCACAGCCAAGCGTTCCCAGCGCTTTGCGGCTCAACTCCCAATCCGAACGCAGTACCCCCATCGACAGCGAGATAATCGGTGACATCAACGGTGCCAGCACCATCGCGCCAATCACGACGGAAGCACTGTTCAAAAACAGGCCAATCGTAGTCAGCAGGGTGCTCAGTGTCATCAGCAACACAAACGTATTGGATAGCTGGGCGCTGTCTTTTAAAGATAAAAACAGGTCTTTAAAGTCCGACTCCAGCGCATGCGAGAAAAACGGCAGAGTTTTGCTCAGATATTTAACCCGCTCTTCCTGTTGCGGCAGCCTGTCACAACTGACATTCTCACGTTCATCGGTGGCTGGCTGGCGGTTCAGGAAAGCTTCACTCACATTGGCGTTGAGTCCCTCCGGCAAGCATTCCAGATGGAGTGACTGTGTGGTGAGCGGGCGCTGATTAACAATATAATGGGTGTCCACAGGCGAATGGATATGCAGAGACGTGCTACGGATATAGCCGAGTTGCTGGGTGAGCGGGTTCTCTTTGGTCGGGAGTAAGGACGGAAAGGATAATTTCAGAAATGACAGAATGGATTGCGGGGCAAATAACACCACCGATAATTTGCTATCGTTCAGGGACACGGAATCCTTAAACTGACGAAACAGCGCGCCGCTGTGATGCAGGTCGAGCAGCACCATGCCGGTAATGGCGGTGGTTATGGATTTTTCCTTGGCCGTTTCCAGTGTGACCGGGTGCGGTGTCAGCGAAAAGGCATGGAACACGCGTTTAAGCTGAAAGCCAAATCTATGCATGCCGATGCGCGTTTCGCTGTCGTTGGCATACTCGGCCATGGCCATTTGATTGACCAGGTTCACGCCGTTGACCACGACTTCATCGTTGCAGCATATCAAGTCCAGTTTTTTGGGCTGGCCGGACAAGGCAATGCGCAGGCAATCATCAAACTGAGCCGGTAAAGACAAGGTGTTGATAAACTGGCAGCGTTCGCCCTTGGGCAAAGGCAGAAAGCCTACAGACATCTCTTTTTCATAAGCCGTTTGCAAAGCCTGTGGATAATCTTCTGCCGACAGCCACAGCAGGGCATGAGATCGATCCTCATCAACATGAAGTGATCGACATTCTTCTGCCTTTACCGGTTGCAAGATGATGTTTAAATCGTGCAGAAAAGCATGACTCAAAACGGAGTCAAGTTGTTCGGCGACGCTGGAGGAATAAATCAAATAAACGGATTGAACGTCATTCACGGTGTTTAACAGGTAAATTCAATCTCATCATAATAAGCCATTGTCTTACAGGCTGTTGAAAAACTATGACGCTTGCCAATACGGCGTGAAAAAATAATTCAACATGCGCAGTGACGTCATGTAAATCGCGCTATTTCATTATTTTTCCCTGTCTTGATGGCGCTCATAGCGTTTTTCGACAACCTGCTCAAGCATCACGAAGACTGTTCAGTGATGTGTAACACACTTGAAATCATTTATTGATAGAATAGCGCGTGATATTAATCGTTAAGATAAAGTGAAGGAAGAACAATGTTAACAAAAATAAAACAAACGGCTTTTTTCAGTGTGCTCAGCGTGTTGCTGGGATTGCCTTTTACTGCATCGGCAATGGTGTTTAATCCATCAGAAAACCTGGATGTTCATCTGGGGGGTAGTGCGACGTTTGAATATGACTCATTCGCATTAAACGAAGGTTTGACGCTGAATTATTTTGCGCCGGAAAACAGCGTGATTGAAATTGTTAGCCAGGGGGATATTTTTATTGGCGGCGATATATTTTCGTCTTTGAATGGTACAACGTTGTCGTTCAAAACCAGCGCTAATATTGCAATCAGTGGCCATCTAAGTGCGAGCACCCTTTCGATTTCCGGTCATGAAATACAATTACTGGCCGGGGGTGTGATTAAGGTAGCTGATGATGGAGAAGGGGTCGTCTTGCTTAATGCTTATAATTCAGGTGCCTTACTGACTTCTGGGGCATCAGGTGCGATAAAAATTGCTCAGGATGTGAAAGTGAAAAGCGGCGGTGTATTGATAAATGGTAATAAACCAATCAAAGGTGGAACGATTGAATTGACTCCCTTGGGGGGAGAAGGCAGTTTGGAAATTCAACTCAGTACGCCAGTTCCCCTTCCCGCGCCAGTCCTGTTGTTTTCCAGTGCCTTGTTGTGCTTGGCCGGGTTTAGAAAGAAAGCAAACTAAATGAAGTGAACTGATGAGCAGCGTAATAAACGCACACTCTGATCAATTGCAACCCCGCCTGGAGCGGCATTAAAATTACGGAAACAGGGGTTAACGTTTGGTGTTGAATCGAAAAAACATCGATACCAATAAAACTGACCACAACAGTTGAACCCACAGTGGCATAGCCGGTATGGCAACAGCAGGTACCGGCGACTCGATACCGCATTGCTCGCCCCAGATAGCAACAGCGTACTCGGGATGATCGATAAAAGGGTTGCGGTTGCCCTGCCAGCTGTATACCTTATCGTTTCTCAAGCGTTCAGCAGCGGAGACCGGGTCGTCAATATGCCAGCGCATTAAATCGCATAGCTTTCCGAATTGAGGGGTGTTGATAGAAGTTGTGGAATCGACCAGCTCCAGATCAGGCGTTTCACTGTTATCCCCGCCTTCATAACGCACCGCCATATAAAACATCATACGGGCGGTATCGCCCTTGACCTCGTCAGGCGATTCCCAGGTGCCTGCACCAGGGTTAATATAGCAATCCGTGCATTCAGTGTGAGGCGAGCCGCCCTCGGCAAAATCAAAATTACCCCGGTCGGCATTGACCGATTTGTCGGTAGGGCGTAAATGATGCACATCGGTATAGCCATGCTGCAATTTACTTGGAAAGCCATGTGATTTGGCCCAGATATGTTCGCGGTTCCATGCATCGGGCGTGTTGCCGCCAAAATCACGTTGACTGATGGGAATGGAACGCCGTGTGTAAAAGGCAATGACATTATCCGGGGTGTCCGGATCGACATCGGTTTCCTGCAGGATATCCCACACACAAGGGGTATAGTCGTAACGCACATGGCCTTTGATAAGATGGTTCAATGCCGCTTTTAAAGCGTCTCCATGTTGATTGGCAATGCTTGCATAATATTGCTTTTCATCAAAAGCAGGCAACACGGGTTTGCTACACACTGCCCTGGCTGATAGGGAGAATAAGCACATAAATACCAAGGTCAGGCGAAATAATGCGTCAGGAGATAACATGATGGTGAGTATGGGAAAAAGGACAGTGTAAAGTCGCACTGTTAAAGTAGTGTGAAAGAGACCCGCTTCAACTCACCCGCGAATACCACAACGCATTGCTATCTGGCGGGCTCGGAACGATGTATTTTTATTGTAAAATGATGCCCCGCTAAATAGTTGTTACAAAGATGCCATTGATTTCAAAACCCTGGTCAGTTGACCTCTCCAGCGAATTATATGCCGTGCCCCATTGGAGCGAAGGTTATTTTGCCATCAACCCACAAGGGCATGTATGCGTCAGGCCGCAACGCGATGGCGAGTGCTCGATTGATGTGCACGACGTGGCGCAAACACTCGCTACGCAAGTTTCATTTCCGGTGTTGTTACGATTTCCGGATATATTGCGTGATCGTGTTCAGCAGCTACAGCAGGCCTTTGCAAACAGCTGTCAGCAACATGTTTATCAAGGTCGCTACACGCCGGTGTATCCCATCAAGGTCAATCAGCAAGGTAGTGTGGTTGAGACGATTGTGGAAGAACAGGGTGTCGGGCTGGAAGCCGGCAGCAAGCCGGAACTGCTGGCCATTCTGGGGTATGCCAACAGCGGCGTGATCGTCTGCAATGGTTATAAGGACAGCGCCTATATTCGCATGGCGTTGATCGGCAGTGTGATGCGTCAGCGCGTGTACATTGTGATCGAAAAACCTTCCGAATTGCGTTTGATCAAGGAAGAAGCGGCCAGATTGAATGTCCGCCCCTTGCTGGGCGTGCGTGTGCGGTTGTCGTCCATCAGTAGCGGAAAATGGCAAAACAGCGGGGGTGACAAGTCCAAGTTTGGCTTGCATGCCAATGAACTGCTAAAACTGTTGGCTGAACTGGAGCAGGCAGGGTTGCTGGACTGCCTGCAATTGTTGCATTTTCACATGGGCTCGCAGGTGGCCAATATCCACGACATCAAACGTGCGTTAAAAGAAGCCGGCCAGTTTTATCTGCAATTGGATCAATTGGGCGCGAAGATCAAGGTGGTCGATGCAGGGGGCGGTTTGGGTGTCGATTATGATGGTAGCGGGTCGCGTCGGGAATGTTCAGTTAACTATACGATGACGGAATATGCCGAAAATATCGTGGCCAGTTTTGCTGAACTGTGCCACGCCCATCATTTACCACACCCTGATATCTTCACCGAATCCGGTCGTGCGATCACCGCGCATCATGCGCTATTGTTGACGCAGGTGACCGAGGTGGAAAGCATCGTGCCGGAGGCAATAACCCACCCGCCCGAACCAGGCAAACACCTTGTGGAAAGTTGGCACAATACGCAATACAGTATTGACGAAGCACGAGCGATGTTTGTACAAGGTGATTTATCGCTGCAGCAACTGGCGCGGATCGAGCGCGACTACGTGCAGGCCTGCCACGCCATTCGCCAGCAACTGGACGTTTCCAACCATAACCAGCGCGAAATCGCTGCAGAGCTGGATGAAAAACTGGCCGATAAACTTTTCTGTAACTTTTCGTTGTTTCAGTCGATGCCGGATATCTGGGGTATAGCGCAGGTGTTTCCGATCATGCCGATACATCGTCTTGACGAGCAACCCACACGGCGCGGCGTAATACAGGATTTAACTTGCGATTCCGACGGGCGTATCGACCACTATGTTGACCGCCAGAATATTGAAAATACCCTGCCTGTGCATGAGATTAAAAACGCTGAAGAATACATCCTCGGCTTTTTTATGCTGGGTGCGTATCAGGAAATTTTGGGCGATATGCACAACCTGTTCGGTGACACCCATTCCTTCAATGTTGAAGTGAATGGGGACAGTTATCAGATTAACAGCTTTCTGGAAGGCGAACACGTCAGTGACCTGCTGGATTATGTACATATCGACCCGCAATGCTTGATGGCCACCTATCAAAGCAAACTGCAACAGGCCGAATTGCCAGAGGGACTGCAAACGCAATATTTACAGGAATTACAGGCGGGATTGAAAGCGTATACTTATTTGGAGAAATAGAGGCTGAGTGGAATGTGTCGGATGACGACTGCGTTTAACCCGCCTACGATGGGTGGTAAGGCCGTTTCGCAGGTCGGGTTAGACGCCGTCGTAACCCGACAATAAACACCCCAACTAGTCAAAAATCGAATTAAAAAACACCTGCATCTTCTGCCAGGAATCTTTATCTGCATGTGCATCATAAAGCAGAGGTAAATTATGCAATTTACCCAGTTTGTCTGCGTCTTTACTGGTGAAGCTGTGCATGACGCCGGGGTAATCGATGAATGCATAATCAGCGTTGGCGCTCTCCATTTCCTGTTTGAAGGTGTTGACAGCTTCGGCGGGAACGAATGGGTCGGCAGCGCCATTAAATACCATGATTTTTGCTTTGACTTTTCCTGGTTGCGCCGGGGTGTCTGTCGCTAGTGAGCCGTGAAAACTGACCACACCCGCTAAATCGAAACCAGCACGGGCCATGTGTAATACGGTGCCACCGCCAAAACAATAGCCGATGCCCGCAACGTTGGCAGGATTGACCGTAGGGTGATTACGCAGGATATCCAGGGCGTTTTTAAAGCGGTTTTCCGCGGCTGACATATCGGCCAGCGCCGCCTGCATAAACTGTTTGGCCTGATCCGGGTGTTCGGTGACCTTGCCTTTGCCGTACATATCCAGCGCAAAGGCGGTATAGCCCAGGCTGGCCAGCATCTCAGCGCGTTTGCGTGCGTAGGCGTTATGTCCCCACCACTCGTGCACGACAAGCACACCGGGGCGTTTGCCGCTGATGCTATCGTCATAACTTAAATAACCCTGGTAGACCTGCCCGTCAATTTCATAGTCGATGGTTTCAGAATGGATTGCAGCCTGTCCGACGACAGGGATGAAGAAACTGACCAGTACAGCCAGAACAGCTGAACGAAATGTGGATAGCATGTTTTTCCCCTAAATGAAAAAGGGTTATAGTAAACCACTGATTTGAAATCCCGCTTAATTTCTTTTACAGGTATTTACATGCAAACAGGATTTATTGGTCTTGGTGCGATGGGCATCGGCATGGCCAAAAATGTAGCCAAAGCCGGTTTTTTATCGGCCGTTTATAATCGTACGACGGAAAAAGCGACAGCCTTGTCATCTGAACTAGGCGTATGGGCATTTGATTCTCCACAGGAACTGGCGACACATACCGAGGTGATTTTAATGTGTGTGTCTGCCGATGACGATGTGCTGGCCATGGTAAATGCGGTAGCGACGACACTTAAACCGGGCGGTATTGTGGTAGACATGTCGACCGTAAGCATGGCCACGGCAAGACAGGCAGAAGCTATTTTGGCAGAACGCCAGATAAGTTTTCTGGACGCGCCGGTTTCAGGAGGTGTAGAGGGGGCAAAAAATGGCACGCTGGTCATGATGCTGGGTGGCCAGGCCGAGGTGCTGGATAAGGCCTGGCCGGTACTGGAAAGCATGACGGCACGCATTGTTCACATGGGTGCTTGCGGTAGCGGACAAGCCACCAAGGCGGTCAATCAGATCATGGCGGCAGGTATCAATCAGGCTGTATGTGAGGCGCTGGCTTTCGGACAAAAGCAAGGGCTGGATATGGATCAGGTCGTCGAGGTTATCTCAGGTGGTGCGGCGGGTAACTGGTTTTTGCAACATCGCGGCCGGACCATGACCAAGACTATTTTTCAGCCGGGTTTTAAATTGGCACTGCATCATAAGGATTTGAAAATCTGCCAGGACATGGCAGAGCAAAGCCAGGTCAATTGTGAGTTAACCGCAAAGACCTTAACGCAATATGAAACCTTGATGGAACAGGGGTTTGGTGATGAAGACATTTCCGCGTTGTACCGTTTGTTTAACGGTCATTCGGCATTATGACGGAACAACAGGACATCAACAGACGCAGCGCATCGTCTTAATAATGTGGTGGTGTGCTTGTCGCTTGTTTGTGGTGAGACCGACAGCCTCCTAGGAGACTGTCGGATTATGGATGATTCTACTGCGGCGATGGGACATCGGCTGATTTTTCCGTTCTTTTTCGTTACGTAGCGCCACTATGCGCCTCAAAAGATCAAAAAAATCCGCTCAATGTCCCACTCACCTCGCTACGAACCCCATAACCCGACAGCCTCCTAGCCGTCTTACCACCTTAAAAACCCTTTCCTGGTTGCGATCAGCCCTCCTTCTCTCGCGTAAGCAGAAGGAGATCTGTTTGCTGATCACTACGAATTAAAAGAAGCCTAATGGATTAATATCATAACTGACCAGCATGTTTTTGGTCTGTTGGTAATGATCCAGCATCATCTTGTGGGTCTCGCGGCCGATACCGGATTTTTTATACCCGCCGAATGCCGCGTGTGCCGGATAGTGGTGGTAGCAGTTGATCCATACTCTACCCGCCTGAATGCCGCGGCCCATACGTTGCGCCCGGTTTATGTCGCGCGTCCACACGCCTGCACCCAGACCAAATTCGGTATCATTGGCTATGGCAAGGGCTTCGGCTTCATCCTTGAATGTGGTGACAGAAATTACAGGGCCAAAGATCTCTTCCTGAAAAACACGCATGTTATTGCTGCCTTTCAATACGGTAGGCTGAATGTAATAACCTTCACCAAAATCGGCACCGATGTTTTCCACGCTACCGCCGGTCAGCACTTCCGCACCTTCTTTTTTACCGATTTCGACATAGCTTAGAATTTTGTCGAATTGCTCCTGCGAAGCCTGTGCACCGACCATGGTTTCAGTATCCAGAGGGTTGCCGCGTTTGATTTGTTTGACGCGCTCAATCATCTTGCTGATAAATTCATCGTAAATGCTTTCCTGCACCAACAGACGTGAGGGACAGGTACATACTTCACCTTGATTAAAAAATGCCAGAACCGAGCCTTCAATGCATTTGCTGACAAAATCATCTTCCTGTTGCAGCACATCTTCAAAATAAACATTAGGCGATTTACCGCCCAGCTCGACCGTAGACGGGATGATATTGTCTGCCGCGCATTTCAGAATATGTGAGCCGACAGGTGTAGAGCCGGTGAAGGCAATTTTGGCGATGCGTTTGCTGGTCGCCAATGCCTGCCCTGCTTCTGCACCAAAGCCATTGACGATATTTAGCACACCAGCCGGAAGCAGGTCACCGATGACGTCCATCAACAGCAGGATGGATGCCGGAGTTTGTTCGGCCGGCTTCATCACTACGCAGTTTCCGGCTGCCAGGGCCGGTGCCAGTTTCCAGCAGGCCATCAGCAGCGGAAAGTTCCACGGAATGATCTGGCCAACTACACCTAAAGGTTCATGAAAATGATACGCCACGGTGTTTGTGTCAATATCACTGAGCGTGCCTTCCTGCGCACGAATGCAACCGGCAAAGTAACGGAAATGATCGACACACAAGGGTACATCGGCTGCCAGTGTTTCACGCACGGCCTTGCCGTTATCCCAGGTTTCGGCAATGGCCAGCATTTCAATATTGGCTTCAATGCGATCGGCAATTTTCAGCAACAGATTGGAGCGCTCGGCGACGGAGGTGCTGCCCCAGCTTTCACGAACAGCGTGGGCAGCATCCAGTGCCAGTTCAATATCTTCAGTAGTTGAGCGGGGAATTTTGCAAAACACCTGCCCATTCACCGGGCTGGTATTGTCAAAATAGTGGCCTTTAACCGGCGCAACCCAGTTGCCGCCAATGTAGTTCTCGTATTGGGGTTTGAACTGAACTTTGCTGTCCTCTGAATTGGGGTTACTGTAGATCATGAAATACCTCGGTGTGTCTGGTTGTTATAGATCAGTTAAATTACTGATGCCTGTTTTCAATATTTTAAACTATAATTTCTGTGCATTGCATTTTTACAAATGCTGCCAATAATAAAAAATATGGTTATCTTTAATTAAGATGAATTCACCGGGAAAGGCTAGTTTTTCAAGCACTTTAAAGCTTGATTATTGAACATAACACAGAGGATTGTCCTTAATGGCTACACCTGCCCACCCTTTTATTATTGACCTTGAAGCGTCTGGTTTTGGCGCACATAGTTTTCCGATTGAAGTTGGTTATGCCTTAGGCACGGATTGCCGTTACAGCATGCTGATTACGCCCAACGATGACTGGACTTACTGGGATGAAAAGGCTGAGAAAGTGCATGGCATCAGTCGTGATGTGTTGCAACGTTCAGGTCACCCGGTTGAAGATGTCGCGGAGCGCTTAAACCAGGCACTGGCGGGTCTAACCTTATATTCTGATGGCTGGGTGGTAGACAGCCCCTGGCTGAAAAAACTGTTTTTTGCTGCCAAAATGGACATGCAGTTTAACATCACTCCACTGGAATACATTCTGAAAGAAGCGCAAATGGCTATCTGGCACGAAACCAGGAATCAGCTGCAAAAGGAAATGGATCTCGTCAGGCACCGTGCCAGTTACGATGCCTGGGTGATTCAGGAAACCTACAAACGTACCCTTCAGCTATCAGCGTTAGCGACAACTGACTAACCCTTGGCGATAGAGTCATGACGTGTGCCGGGTGATCTTGCATTCATATATTGCTTGGTGATTTTTTCTGCAGAACGTCCAGCGACATAACCCCCTAACCCAATCTGCAGTAAGGTCCAGGCCTCGTCTGCCAGTGGCGACGCCAGCAAACCGAAACTGTCACACACCACCAGCACCAAAAACGTCAACATGGTAATCGGTCGCCAGTTGCGCTGTATCCACGATTGCCCGGTGGCTTCCGCAGTAATAATCTGGGTTTTACTTTCCAGCAATTTTGTCTCGTAATCAATAACTTTGGCCAGCAACTCGTTTTCCACGCGTTTGATTTCGCGTTGCATAATCAGTTTTTCTTCATCGCTGGTATGCAGTTCATCGACCAGTTTTACGGCGGGTTCAAAAATACTACTGATAAAAGCAAGTACGCTCATGTGGTTTTCCCCTCGGGTTTATTAACTCAAATTATGCTGCAGGGCTTTAAATGCCCGGTAATGATCATCAATCCATTTGCCGTATTTTTCTTTTTGCCCCGATCCATTGTAGGCACCGGCAAAACTTACAAAATCCAGCGATTGCAGATTGCGAATCATGCGATCATCAAAGAAATCAAACAGCCCGTTGATCTGTGCGGCAATATCATTGGAAAAAGCCACAAACATATTGCCGACAGACGGATAACCAATGCGCTGATAGTTAAACCCCATAATCTGGGGCAATCCCATGCTGATCGAATACATGGCGGCATCGGCATCTAGACTGCGGGCAAAATCATATACCTGCCATTCCTTAACCTGATTGCCATGAAATGACTGCCAAGGATCAATGTGGGTAGATCGCCAGCGATGGCCTTTCCAGGCTTGCCCGGATTGGTACTGGAAATGGGTGCTGAATTGTTGCGGAAATTGTCGCCCCCAATATTTTCTGAAGATATGGTTTTCAAATCGAATAATCATGCGCCCCTGATTGTTCTCTTCAAAGCCTTTGCCAGAGCTTTCAACGCACAGCACAGCAACAGCACAGGCAACATCAATCCCCATACGTTGACTTAACTGCTGCAATAACGCGCCGAACCTGTTCCATGTACGTGCCACTTTTTGCTGTTGAGGGGAGCCAATCACCGGTAGCTGACGGATAAGCGGGAAATTCGATTCTGTCGCTACGGCATCGGATTGTGAAACCGGCATCTCCGGTGCAGTTTCTTCCAGCACATCTGCCATCAGCGGTAATGCTTCGTCTTCAGCTACCGGTCGCGTGAATTTTTTATGCACATAGGCCGTGTTGCCATTGAAAACAAATGCCAGCCAGTTGCCATAGCTTTGGATGATTTGCAGAACGATGCCTCGGCTGACATGGCCCAGGATGGATGCGCCTGTGGACGGGCCGCTGCGCACATTGAGCGTTTCGACGGTGATTTCAACCTGAGCACGTTGACTGGCGGGAAACACCTCAACATAATCAGCGGCGACATAGGCCACATCATTATTGAATTCAATTTCCAGACATTGGTCCAGATGAGCAAGTATATTGACCCGGGTGCCTTCGCTTAATGTAGCTAAAAGGTCTGCAGACAATGCCGGTTGAGCACGTACGTTTAATAATGTCGGTAGGGTAATCCCGGTACTGAACCGCGAATTATTCTGTTGGGTAACATAATGCCTGGAGATGAACCCTGTAGAATTCTGATAGGGGATTTCATACCAATCATCATTGGAGCCCACGATTTTTACGGTGGTTCCTTCGGGTAGCACGCCCATGACATGGGAAACAATGGATGGGATAGCGCGTACATTCAACGCGCTTGCTGAAACGGTAGCTAACATGGCGCCCTCCAGTTGTTGATATTGTTAGTATTATGGCGCTAATCTCCTAGGAGACTGTCGGATTATGGATGAGTCTACTGCGGCGATGGGGCATCGGCTGATTTTTCCGGTCTTCTTCGTTGCGTAGCGCCACTATGCGCCTCAAAAGATCAAAAAAATCCGCGCGATGCCCCTTCGCCTCGCGACGAACCCCATAACCCGACAGCCTCCTAGACAGCATTTATTATCAAACTATCAATAAGAGTTTGGAATCACTATGAACTATTTCACATTAAGTTACTCGGTTTTTCCTATGACTTCTGCGATGATCGACAGGAGGCAACGCATACCTGATCGTCGTTCTATGTATAATGTCCCCAGTATCCTCTGCACGACCTGATCATCCGTTAAACAATTCATTTTTATACACCCATACAACGACCTTCTTGAGAAGGGAAAATTGTTGTTAGGATAAATTACTACGCTCATTGTTTGCGTGAGTTAAGGAACCTCTGATCAATGTTCAGATACTTTAACCGCCACTCTGGCTGTATCGGAAGCAGGGTCGTCTGCCGGAACCGCACAGCACAATAACACTTCTTCCTGATCTACCAGCGTTGCGTTAACCGGGGTTCGATAATTAATTTTACCTTGTAGCAGCCGGGCTTTGCATTCTCCGCATTGCCCCTGGCGACAGCCAAAGGGAGGATGCAGTCCATGCGCTTCAGCAAGTTCCAGGAGACTGCCATCTTCAGTGCTCCATTGCAATTCAACATCATCAGGATGGAATGTCACAACAGCACGCCTGGCCGTGTTGTTTGCGATCTCGGGGTCTTCGGTTTGCTCTCGTTGCAGGGAGGAAGGACCGAAGGATTCGGCGTAAATATCACTGTCAGCCACCGCTAATGCTCTCAGTGCATCATATTGCGCTTGCATAAATCCGCCAGGGCCACATAGAAACACGTCCAGTTCGGTGGTAGGCAGATGGTTTTGCAACAAGGCTTTATTGATTCTTCCTTGCACATCGTATTCCCTGCCCAGAACTAAATAATGTTCCGGTTGGCTGAGCGCCCATACCGTTTTGAAGGCAGGGTGATGGTCAGCCAGTTTCATGATGTCGTCGTAAAACGCTCTCTCCCCTGCACTGCGGGCACTGTGAATAAACAGTACCGGACGCACCGTGCGGGTACGCAAGCCTTCCTGAAATATATGCCGTGCCATGGCCAGCATAGGCGTGATGCCAATCCCGGCGGACAATAGCAGAACCGGTTTTTGCAGCTCTTCTGTTAACACAAACTCGCCGCGTGGCATTTTGACCTGCAAGGTTGAACCCGTCGCCACAGACTGATGCAGGTAACTTGAAAACACACCAGGTGGAATGGTTGCTGATCCCTGTTCATGTTTAACGCTGATGCGCAGCAACGTGTCAGCGGGCGCACTGGATACGGTATAGGTGCGACTGTGTTCTTTACCGTCAATGGTGGCTTTCACGGTTAAAAACTGGCCGGGTTTAACGTCGGGGCTGATATCGGCAGGTGGCTGCAGGTAAAATGATTTCACCTGCAGGCTTTCCTGCTGTATGCGTACAACCTGATAATCCAGCCATTGATCGCGCAACGTGTCTGCTTTTTGTGCAGCGGCAGCGTGAGCCCAGTTGCCAGCGAGCAGACTGTTGGGTGAGTATTCATCAAAATGCCAGCGCAGCGGCAATGCGTTTTTTATCCAGCGACCGTGTTCAAGCGTGAATGTCCAGAAGCGTTCGGCCCCTTTGTAATAGGGGTGATCTACCTCTTCCAGAATGGCTACACGACCGGTCAGCATCAGCACATGGCCACGTTCAAAATCGATGAACAATAAACCTGCTTTGGGGTTTTCAATAAAATTACCCAGGGTATTGAAATGATGGTTGCCGGGATAATCCGGAATGGTCAGTTTGCGCGTGTTATCTACGCGGATAAATCCCGGTTGTCCGCCACGATGTGATACATCGGCACCGCGACTGGCGTCCCCTTTCTGGGCGGGGACATAACTGGCCACGAAAAATGTATCGCTTTGTTCGATGAACGTCCGGGTGTGTTGATCAAACTGATGAATCAGTTGTGTTTCGGGGCTAGAGTGATGGGGCGCGGAGGTAGACAAGGTTCGAGCCTGGATATATTGCGGGCAATTTCCAAAACTCTGATCTGCACGCAGTTGAACCGTGCCTTTCCGGGATTCGGTGATATGCGCGGCCAGCCGGTTTCGACGACGAGTGCGCAGGTCGATACCAAGCAATCCAATATGAGCACCGGGCTGCAAGATGTGTTGTAACGGGTCACCGGCGACAGGGGTTGCGTGGATGTTCAGATGATCAGGATCAGGAGAATGAAGGAAACCAGGCTCTCCACATAACACAGAAGCCCAGGGCCACCCCTGGCTGTCGGCATGGCCAATAATGACATACGGCAGATGATGATAAAAATCCTGATGCTGTTCGGGTAAATAATCACGAATGACTTTGCTGCCGAATTGTTCCATGCTTTCGCGCACGCCCAATTGACGTTGTAAATGGTGTTCACCCGCATGAAAGGGTGATGCTGTTTTGCTTGGGGTGATCGTATTCATGTTGACCTCGTAAAAAAAATTCCTGCCTGACTAATATGATGGGGGAACAGGCAGGAATAAGGGGGGGTGAGGTTACTTTTCAGCACGAAGCTCTACCTGATTGCCAGCAATATCCTTAATATAAATCGAATGCCCGTTTCCCTGGGCGCCATAGCGTTCGGTAAAGTCTCCGCAATCCACCTGGTGCAGTTGCAAAAAAGCTTTCAACTCAGCTTCATCAAAGGCGGCGATGCGTAAACAAAAGTGGTCGACATTATTGCCGCTCTCAGTCGGTGCCGCGCCGCCCGTTTGCCCCAGTTTGCCATTAACATCCACAATATCGATTAATGCCGTCCCTGCACGCAGTTGGGTCAAGCCCATTGCGTCACTGCTACGTTCCAGCGTACAGCCAAGTACAGTGCAGTAAAAATCAATCAGCGCCTGGTATTGATCGGTACGCAGCACGATATGGTCAATAGCGAGTGGTTTAATCATGGTTAAAACCTCTTGGATGTTAAGTTCATACGCTTGACAGTGGCATTACGCGGCAAGCCCGACTCTTGAACATTGCATCGGCACGAAGCCCGGCAGACTTTCTACTAACAATAACCAGGCGCGCACGTTTGGATAGTTCTGTAGTGAAACATCCCCTTCCGGCGCATGGGCGATGTAACTGTAATTGGCCAGATCAGCAATGGTAGGTCGCGCATCGGTCAGCCATTCACGGCCGATCAGATGACGATCCAGGGTGCTTAATAACTGATGTGATTTTTCTACCACCTGGATTTTATCCAACTTGGCATTAAACAAATTAATCAGTCGCGCAGAGGCCGGCCCGCTGGCCAATGGCCCGGCGGCCACCGCCAGAAATCGTTGGACTTCGGCGGCCTTGGCCGGTTCAATCGGTAGCCAGAGATGTTCAACATCATACTGGCTGGCCAGATATACCAGAATGGCGTTGGAATCTGCGATAGTGATGTCTCCATCCTCCAGCACAGGCACCTGACCGAAAATGTTTTTGCGGATAAATTCGGGTTGCTTTTGTTCACCCTTCATTAAATCCACATCAATTTTTTCGGCATGCAGGCCAAGAATGGACAGAAACAATTCCACCCGATGCGCGTTACCGGATAACGGGTGACGATACAGTTTTAAATTAGACATGTTGTTCTCCTTGTAAAATATGACCTGAATCCGCAGTGAAGTCGCGGATTCAGGTATGCGTGTTGTTTTAGTGAACAGCCATTTGTAATTGGCTGACATCAAATTCATGGTTATTCAGCAATTCAGCCAGCTCGGTAAAGCCGCCGATCGGTTTCTCGTTGATAAAAACTTGCGGTACCGTTCTTTGGCCGCTTTTCAACATCAATTCCTGCGCTTCACGACCGTCGCGTAATAAATCGACTTCGTCATACTCGATGTCATGTTGTTTCAGTAAGTCTTTTGCCGAATGACAGTAATGACATTGCGGGCTGGTTACCATCGTAATTGTTTTCATGGTGAACTCCTGTGAAAAAGTATGTGTTAAGCAAGTGTTACGAGAATACTATGGCAGGAGTCGTGCCAGGTTATAAAAAAGTATAGTTTCGTGTTTAATTTCAATAAGTTGTGAGTCTTTTAAGAGGAAGAGGAAAGGTGTGGCGCTTATTGAGTGAGTACGATATTTCGTGAATTTATCAGATTTTGGGAGTTTCTACAAACGGCAAGACCATGAGGGACATTCACGTTACACGGCATGATTCGCGCGTCGTATGCCCAGCTTGCTCATGCGGGAACGCAGGGTATTCGGATGCATTTCCAACAGGGTCGCCGCGCCCTCTTCGCCGGAAATACGCCAGCCGGTATGTTTTAGCACACGGGTGATATGTTGCTTTTCCATGGCGGCTAATGGCAAGAGCTCGCTGTCTTGCTGGGTTGTCGTCAGGCTTGGCGCTGGATTATGCAGAGGCGGTATGTGCAGAGCATTATCATTAGACAAAATCACCGCACGTTCAATAATATTTTCCATTTCACGCACATTGCCCGGCCAATGGTAAGCCTGCAAGTTTTGCATCACATCTTGCGGAAGATGGGTGATACTTTTGCCGGTTTTTTGCGCATACTTATTAATAAAGGCCTGCGCCAGCAAGGAAATATCGTGCTGACGTTCACGCAGTGGCGGCAGGCTGAGTGGAAAGACGCTGAGCCGGTAATACAGGTCTTCGCGAAACGCCCCTTCCCTGACCATTTCTTGCAGATCGCGGTGGGTGGCGGCAATCACGCGCACATTGATTTTGCGGGTTTTGGAATCGCCCAGGCGTTCGATTTCGCCTTCCTGCAAGACGCGCAATAGTTTGGCTTGCAGCTCCAGCGGCAGTTCGCCGATTTCATCGAGAAAAATCGTGCCTTGATCAGCCAGTTCAAAGCGGCCACTGCGGCGTGAGGTCGCGCCGGTAAAACTGCCCTTTTCATGCCCGAACAATTCACTTTCTATCAAGTTAGAAGGCAAGGCGGCGCAGTTTACCTTAACCAGTGGGCGGTCTTTACGTGGACTAAGATTATGTAGCGCCCGTGCAAACAATTCTTTGCCTGTGCCGGTTTCGCCAAGAATCAACACCGTGGTCTCTGCCGGGGCAACCTGTTCCACTTGTCGCAATGCCGCTTTCAGAGAAGGGCTTTGGCCGAGAATATCGGAAAACTGATGATTTAGGTTGATTTCTTCCTGCAGGTAAATGTTCTCATCCTGCAGCCGGTTTTTAAGTTGCTTGATTTCATTCAGCGCATTTTGCAAACGTTGTTCTGCCTGTTTGCGTTCAGTAATGTCACGAAAAACCAGCACCACCCCTTGCAGAATGTCATTTTCCAGGATGGGCGTACTGACAAAGTCCACAGGAAAGCGACTGCCATCCAGCCGCCAGAAATACCGGTCACTGTCAGCAAAACGCTTTTTGCCGCTGACAATGTTGTGTACCGGGCAGTATTCAGTGGAATCGGGTAGATCCCGTCCGAAGATGTGATGGATGGTCAAACCGTCAACGTTCGGGTTGTCCCAGGTCAGCATGTGCGCCGCCGTCGGGTTAATGAAGGTGACATTGCCGTCACAGTCAAATCCGCAGATACCTTCACCCGCAGCGGCCAGCACCAGTTCATTATGACGTTGCAACAAACGGATATCGGCTTCTGCCTGTTTAAGCGTGCTGACATCCTGAAATAACACCACTGCGCCTTCAATTTCACCATTATTAATGATGGGGGTGCTGGTGTAATGCACCGGAAAGTAACTGCCATCCTTACGCCAGAATATTTCATTGGTGACATGGTGCACCTCGCCATCACGTAATGCGGCATAAATCGGGCAATCGTGTTGCGGATAATGACTGCCGTCGGGTTTGGTGTGATGATGCAAGGGATGCACAGCCTTGCCGATGACGTCTTCAATCATCCAGCCGGTCATTTCAATCGCCGCCGGATTCACGAACGTGCCCAGGCCGTTTTTATCCAGTCCGTAAATGCCTTCCCCGGCCGAGTTGAGGATCATTTGATAACGATGCAGTAACTGAGTGGCTTCTGTCATAGCGGATATCTGGTCAATAAGTTGGATTGGATTTTCGCACTTCTACGATATTTCGTGCAAGCATTCTGAGGTGAAATTTTCATCCTGTTTTCTAACTGATTGAATTTGCAAGTAAAATATATCAAGAGCAACGTGGCATGGCATCTGCACTGGTTAAAGTGATGTCAATCAATCTTTATAGGAGACAAACCATGACCGTCACACATTCAATGATCGTATCCGCCCTGCTGTTGACCTTATTGTTGAATCTGATGATCGCTAATAAAGTCTTTGCCGCAAAACCGCGCTGCAAGGCGGGCTCCAAATCAGACACAGGAATTGCACAGATTCATCCTGGTTCCCAGATGGATGTTTCCGGGACGGTGATTATATTATTCGATGCAGAAACGGGTATCTATGCTATTCAACCTGTGACTGATAATCTGTCAGAGAATTCCCGGGCCCCTTCGATTGAAACCAGACCTTATCTGGAACCAGAGCTGAAAGATGAAGTCAGTTTTTGACGCACAAGCAGAACCACGCAACAATTTCTTCGGCCATGTTGTGAAGAATAAAGGAGATAAACATGAGCTTACACCCTCTCAGCGATAAGCTGTGGATCCATGATGGCCCAAGTGTGCCATTTCTGGGACTGCCATATTCAACCAGAATGACCGTCATCCGGCTGAGTTCTGGTGAATTATGGATACACTCACCCGCCCAATTAACGCAAGCCTTGAAAGATGAAATTGACCGGCTTGGCGATGTCCGTTATCTGGTCGCACCGAATAAATTGCATCATTTGTTTATGGCCAACTGGATTAAAGCCTATCCACAAGCACAGTCTTTTGCCGCACCAGGACTACAGGAAAAACGAACAGACATCCTGTTTAACAAAACCTTAACCGACGAGGCAGAAGCCGCCTGGCGACATGACATCCAGCAGACCCTGTTTAGGGGCAGCAAGCTGATGGAAGAAGTGGTGTTTTACCATGCCGCCTCAAAAACCCTGATCCTGACCGACCTGATCGAAAATTTTAATCCCGAAGTGTTCTCAACATGGCAGCGCTGGCTGGCCAAATTGACCGGCATTCTCGCGCCAAACGGCAAAACCCCGCTGGACTGGCGTTTAAGTTTCATCTTCGGAAAACCACAAGCACGTAAAGCACTGTAACAAATGTATGACTGGCAGGTGGAAAACATCGTCCTGGCACATGGGGAATGCGTGTTGGGTGGGGGTGATGAATTCTTGCGTAAGTCTTTTGCGTGGATATAATTTTTATAGAAATAAAAAAGGATAACAGAAAAACAACCAAACCAACGAAAGGTAGATTAAGAAAAATCGAACACAATCATCAGTATTTTTTAATATACTAATTATTGGTTTTTTGTGACTATGTAGCCTCGTTAATTAAACATAACAGAGGCAAAAAAATGAACACAGAACAAACAATAAATGCATTTCCACAATTAAATAAACGTGCACCTGATTTTGAAGCAAGAACCACACATGGTATTAAAAAGCTGGATGATTATAAGGGACGTTGGTTAGTGCTTTTTTCTCACCCTGCTGATTTTACACCGGTCTGTACGACTGAGTTTATAGCATTTGCAGATCATCATGAAGAATTCCTGGCTGAAGAAGCCGACCTTCTTGGTTTATCAATTGATAGTGTATTTAGTCACCTGGCATGGGTCAGAAACATTAAAGAACGTTTTGGAGTTGAAATAAAATTTCCTGTCATTGCTGATTTATCTATGGATGTCGCAAAGGCATATGGAATGATACACCCAGGAGCAGCAGATACATCGGCAGTCAGAGCGACATTTATCATTGACCCAGAAGGCATTTTACGCGCTATGGTTTACTATCCAATGACCAATGGTCGCTCAATTCCTGAATTCCTTCGCATAATAAAAGCATTGAAAGCATCTGACCAACACAAAATTGCAACCCCTGAAGGTTGGCAACCTGGTGATAAAGTGATTGTACCTCCACCTCAAAATGCAGAGGCAGCTGAATTGCGAATGAGTGAGGGGTACGAGTGTACTGATTGGTATTTTTGCAAAAAAGCAATATTAAGCGCAGAAAATTAAGTCTGCTCCAGCTTCTGGAAGTAATGATTTTAAACTGCTTTCGGAAGCTGGATAATGATAGATTAATTTGATGTATAAAAATTTTACATTTTGGAGCGGATATGGCTAATGAAGGTTATCACGAATCAATTGATGAATTAACAGAAGCAACTAAAGATATGCACAGAGCTATTGTTTCTCTTATGGAGGAATTGGAGGCTGTCGATTGGTACAATCAAAGGATAGATGCTTGTAAAGACACTGAATTAAAAAACATCCTCATTCATAACCGTGATGAAGAAAAAGAACATGCAGCTATGGTTTTGGAATGGATTCGGCGAAACGACCACGCCTTTGATAAAGAATTAAAAGAAATTATATTCACTGAAAAATCGATTACTCATAATTGATAAACGCGACACGTAGCGCGATAAATTGGACTGAAGAACAAGCCTGCCAAGCGTTTTATTGAACAAATATGCATGAGCCATCTTCACAATCTGTCGCGCTAATCAACATTAAATTTGTTTTCAAAAGTCGTCACAGCTCCCTGCCGTTCTACACCATGATTTTGCTTCTCTTGGCCACCAATTTCCATGTTGGCAATCGACTTTAGTGATTGCACTTTTCAACACATAACCTGTTCCCCCTTTTTCACTCCAGCATGTACCTATATGCGCACTTGTTTGTACGACCAGGTTTAAGGCATCGCCAACGAGTAGTGAGGAAGGGATATCTGTTTTTATCGGAATCAGTTGTCTTTCAAACGTTGTCGGGCGTTGCAGTTGATTTTGATATACAGCACCTGCCTCTTTGTATTCTTCCTTGTTTAAGGATAATGAGGTATTTATTTGTTCAAAAAAAGTACCATCACCATTTCCAAGAAACACCGAAACTGTATCTTTGCCAACAACGACAATATCCGTTATTCCATCGTCATTGATGTTACCAAGTGTCACTCCTGGGACAACAAGCTCTTGGGTAGTGTTTCCATTGTCAGATTCTGCTTGTATTTCGGCGCTAGTTTCATAATATCTTTCCCCGTTGGGATAATTTGCCCATGAAGTTGCAGCCGAGAGCCCAAGCAGAAAGCATGCGGTTTTTGTAATCAATTGAAAATTAGAAGTTTTCATTTTTTTCACCTATTGAGTTCAATTAGCAAAGTAGGAAAGCATTTTGTTCTGCTTTCAATATGATTACGAACCAAGGGCGGAAACGGATGCAATAATCAAATTGCACTTCACGATTTAAGCTTGTGTGCTGAACATTCTTCATCAACAAAATTAGCGAGGCTGTCATATTTTTTGAGAAAAAATGAGTTCTAAAAAATGCACATGAATGAGTTGACTAACTGAGTGACAGTGTTAGAATCGCAAATGTGAAGCAGTTCACATTTCGATATTCTTACAGGTTTTTTGCTGATTAAATCAATACTGGCAATGCAGTGGGATAGAAATAAATGTAAGGGACAGTCAGTAAGCTTTATGTTTTAGTCAAAACCTAAACTAAAAAAACTACAGGGTTTTGAATATGTTACACACACTCAAGCATTCATATTTTCTGCGTATATCGCTTCTGTTTTTTCTCAGTTTTTGCGTATCCGCGGCCAACATAACCAACGGCGGCTCTCCGACGGGCTCTGTGTCTCCGATTGGAGACATTGATACCTGGACATTTTCTGCGGACGCAGGCGAAAACATTGTTGTTCAAGTTGCAGAAATCAGTGGCAGCAGCTTTGAACCCTTTCTCAGACTGTATGACACCAAGGGTGTTTTGCTGAGCTCCAATTCGGGAACCAACAGCACCAATGTCTCAGGCACGGCCACAGTGGCCGGCACCTACACAGTGGAAGTGCTGGATGCGTCCTCAACGCCGGATGGCACGGGAACTTACAAACTTTACCTGGCAACCACCGCATCGACATTTGGTGTGCCGAGTGGCGATGAAGGCGGTGCGTTGCAGAATGGTGGTGTCGCAGCTGGCGACATCGATCTTGCGGATATTGATCTCTGGACTTTCACCGCCAATGGCGCGGGAACTGCGCACATTCAGGTAGGGGAAACGGCCGACAATGGTAACTTCGATCCTCAGATTCTGCTGTATGACAGTTTCGGCCATTTAATGGCGTCAAACTGGGGAACAAAGGCGGCTGATCTCACTGTTAATTTGCCGGTGGCGGGTAAATATACCGTACTGGTTAATGAGGCAAGTTCTGACGTTCCTTCCACCGGAAGCTACCATCTTTTTCTTGCTGTCGCAGGAGATGACTTGATTGTACCGGCATCTGATGAAGGCGGCGCGCTGACGCCCGGTGGCGTGCATGCTGGGACAATCGGCCTCGCCGACACTGACGCCTGGACTTTTTCAGCCAGTCAGTCTGAAACGGTGCTGATTCAAGTGGGTGAAACCGCAGATAATGGTAACTTCGATCCGGAAATTCTGCTATACGATGCATTTGGTGCACTAGTCGCGTCCAACTGGGGGGCGACAGCCGCAGATCTGCGAGTTTCACTGCCCAGTGCAGGTGAATACACCGTTGTTGTCAAAGAAGCGTCGACCGATGTACCTTCAACAGGTGCGTATAACGTGTACTTCACAAAAACCGGACAGACCAACGCCGTTCCGAATAACGATGAAGGGGGTGTGCTGACCAACGGCGGTATTCATCCGGGCGAGATCAAGCTGGGTGATGTGGATGCGTGGACGTTTAATGCCGAAGCGGGTGAAACCGTGATCATTCAAGCCGGCGAAACGGCCGATAGCGGTAACTTTGACCCCGAGCTGCGTTTGTATAACAGTCTGGGACAGGAAGTTGCTAGTAACTGGGGGGCAACAGCAACAGACCTGGCCGTGACCTTGCCGGTGGGAGGTATCTATACCGTTGTCGTTAAGGAAGCGAGCAGCGATGTGCCCTCAACAGGTGCCTACAATTTGTATTTCGCCAATACTGGTCAGGCGAACAGCGTACCCACCGGAGATGAGGGCGGCACACTTATCAATGGTGGTATTCACTCGGGTGATATTGATTTGGGTGATGTTGATCATTGGACCTTTGATGCCGAGACGGGTGAAACGGTTTTGATCCAGGCAGGAGAAACGGCTGATCACGGTAATTTTGATGTCGAATTGAGATTATATGATAGCCAGGGCGGCTTCGTCGCCAGCAACTGGGGAACGACAGGCACCGATCTGACCGCTGTGATACACAATGGTGGCACACATACGGTTATTGTCAAAGAGGCGAGCAGCGACGTACCGGCAACAGGTTCGTACAATCTCTATTTTGCCAATACCGGGAAAGCGTTTACTGTGCCCGGCGGTGATGACGGTGGTGGCATCGCGAGTGGTACTACAGAGACGGGCGTGATTGACCACGCAGATATCGATAGCTGGTCGTTTAATGTCGCAGCCGGCGATCAAATTGACCTGACCCTAACCGAAACCGTTGATGATGGCGGTTTTGATCCCTTAATGCGGCTTTATGACCCACAAGGGCGTCTGGTTGCCAGTGATTCAGGAAGTGTAACAGCATCCATATCCGCAACAGCCAGCTATGGCGGGCAATATCACGTGGCGGTTCGGGAGGCATCGAGTGACGTGCCGTCCACGGGCAGTTATGAGCTAAGCTACGCACGCACAGTGGCTGGAATCAATTTACCCGGTGGCCCGATTATTGAGTCTATACAAAATGGCGAAAAAATCCTCGGCGTAGCCAATGCGAATCAGGATACAGATAAGTATTCGCTCTCAGTGGTAGCTGGTGAGATGGTGCATGTACGCATGGGTGATCGTGCCTCAGGTGCCGGAAGCAATATGTGGCCAGGCCTGCAGGTGTTTAGTCCGACGGGAGATTTGCTGGCGACCTCAGATGGCAATGGCTATGCCTCGGTTGTATTCGAGGCACCGGCGACGGAAACCTTGACTGTCGTGGCGTTCAACACTTCAGACGTAACATCGGCCTACAGTTACGAATTGACGGCAGCGATTGCTTCGCAAAGTCTGGCTACCAGTGCCGGTGACCAGGGCAAGACGCTGGGTAATGGAGAAAAGATAGAAGGCTTTGCGCATCCGGGTGATCTGGATGTGTTCAAATTGGCGGTCAGCGCGGGTGAAGCGGTGCATGTACGCATGGGAGATCGCGCCTCAGGTGTTGGAAGCAATATGTGGCCAGGCCTGCAGGTATTTAGTTCGACGGGAGGTTTGCTGGCGACCTCAGATGGCAATGGCTATGCCGCGGTTGTATTCGAGGCACCGGCAACGGAAACCTTGACCGTCGTGGGGTTTAACACATCTGACGTGGATGCGGGGTATGATTACGAATTGACGGCAGCGATTGCTTCGCAAGGCCTGGCTACCAGCGCCGGTGACCAGGGCAAGACGCTGGGTAATGGAGAAAAGATAGAAGGCTTTGCGCATCCGGGGGATCTGGATGTGTTCAAACTGGCGGTCAGTGCGGGTGAAGCGGTGCATGTGCGTATGGGAGATCGCGCCTCGGGTGTTGGAAGCAATATGTGGCCAGGCCTGCAGGTGTTTAGTCCGACGGGAGGTTTGCTGGCGACCTCAGATGGCAATGGTTATGCCGCGGTTGTATTCGAGGCACCGGCAACGGAAACCTTGACCGTCTTGGGGTTTAACACATCTGACGTGGATGCGGGGTATGATTACGAATTGACGGCAGCGATTGCTTCGCAAGGCCTGGCTACCAGTGCCGGTGATCAGGGCAAGACGCTGGGTAATGGAGAAAAGATAGAAGGCTTTGCGCATCCGGGGGATCTGGATGTGTTCAAATTGGCGGTCAGCGCCGGGGAAGCGGTGCATGTACGCATGGGTGATCGCGCCTCAGGTGCCGGAAGCAATATGTGGCCAGGACTGCAGGTGTTCAGTGCTGCGGGTAGCCTGCTTGCAAGCGCTAATGCTAACGGTAATACCGGTGTGTTATTCGAAGCGCCAGCTTCAGAGACCCTGACCGTGGTTGCTTACAATACGTCCGATGTGGCGGCAGGCTATGACTATGAATTGACGGCAGCGATTGTTTCACAAAACCTGGCTACGAGTGCAGGAGACCAGGGTAAAATATTGAATAATGGCGAAAAAATTGAAGGTTTTTTGCATGCTGGCGATCTGGATGTTTTCAAACTGGCGGTGACAGCAGGTGAAGCAGTGCATGTAAAATTAGGAGATCGCGCCTCAGGTGCCGGAAGCAACATGTGGCCAGGACTGCAGGTGTTCAGTGCTGCGGGTAATCTGCTTGTAAGCGCTAATGCTAACGGTAATACCGGTGTGCGATTCGAAGCGCCAGCTACAGAAACCCTGACCGTGGTTGCTTACAATACGTCCGATGTGGCGGCAGGCTATGAATATGGACTATCAGTTGCTGCGGCTTCAGGTGCATTTAAAGTGGTTGAAGGTGATCAGGGTGGCGGGTTAAAAAATAGCGTGACTGTTGCAGGTACGATCAGCGTAGGTGACAGTGACATTTTCGTGTTTTCAGCGGCATCCGGTGAACAGGTCAGTGTGCAATATGAGGATTTAAGTGCTGGAGCTGGAAGTAACTATAACCCGGAAACCTTCTTGTACAATTCCTCAATGCGACGCATTGCTCAAGAAAATGCGGATTCATCATTCCAGATTGACTTCGATGCACCGGCTACCGATGTTTATTACCTGGTGATTGCAAATTCTTCAGACTCAACCAGTTCTGGCAATTACAACCTCACCGTCAGCGGCATTTCTGACAGCATCAACTCCGATCCCGACAGTCTGATTGATGCGTTTGAATTGATGATTGGCACCAGCCGCACCTCTGAAGATACGGATAAAGATGGCCTGTGGGATGATGTGGAAACCAACACAGGAACCTTTACTTCACCGACGGATACCGGAACCAACCCTGTGCAGCGGGATACCGATGGGGATGGCTTTTTTGACGGCCTGGAAGTTAGAGAAGAAACGGATCCGAATGACAGTAACAGCGTGCCAGTGTTAAAGATTCCGATGCCACTGTGGGCACTGTTGCTACTAAGCGGATGCCTTGGAATTATCGGCTATCGACAACGGAGAGCCAGATAGCAATACCATTAGCGAGGTTATTCGGTTGACCACGGTGTGCATTTGCGCACCGTGAATGTCAACGTTTACACGAGAAAAATAAGTTTCTTTCCAATTAAAAACGTCAGTTTTATGTACACAATGGTGTTTGTATTCTGAAAAGTAAATGACAAGAGCATTAGAAATTAAAAAGCGTATAGTCACTAAATTGAGTACATAAAGAGAGATTGTGTGCGTGAGTTGTAAACGTGTGAGATTGCTAAGGTATTGAAAAATACCGTTTACAAGGTTTAGTCTGCTATATGGGTTAATGACGGCCTATGCTGGCTGGTTCGGCGGGTATGTATTGACGTGGGCAATGTGGCTGGCGCAGTTGATCAATTAAGCGGGTTAGGTTGGACAGATTGTCATTCATCTTGCTGTCAATGCAGTAGTTCTCTACACCGAGCTGTGTTTTGACGCAGCAACCACATCAAATAAATTCAGGCCATGACATTAATCTGGCAAGATGAATTAATGCACAACATGGCAGCATGTCGCTGATGAATAGTTAATGCATGGAGTTGCCAGTGTTCAGCGCTGCCGTATTGTGCAGGGATATTTGCCAGACAATAATCAGGTTCTGATTGTATTTCAACATGATGCAAGCCGATGGCCAGCCCTCTTCCAATGGCTTTGGCAAACGCTTCCTTGGCTGTCCAGGATTGGAAAAAAGCAGCCAGTTGTTGATGTCGTGGCAGTTGTTGCCATGCGGCTTGTTCCGGTATGGAAAAACATTTGCTGACGACGCCTGGCAGGTTCACCCGTGGACGAATAACTTCAATATCCACGCCCAGCATCAGGCCGGGTGGTGAATGTTTGCAAATTGCCAATAACAGGCTGTCACCGGAATGGGACAGATTGAATTGTATCCGGGGGAAGTCTGTTAAATAAGGTTTGCCGTGTTCACTGCGTTCGATGCGGATTGCAGGCGCGGGTTGTCCGGTGTAGTGGGCGAGGTGTTGACGTAAAAAGGCGCGCGTTTCTATCAGGCGGCTGCGCTGGGCAGCTTTTTTGATGGCATTGATTTTTGCGATTTCTTCATCCGACAAGCAGGTCAGATAGCGCGCATCATTATCACTTTGCGCGGCGATATGGCCCATGTGGATATCCACCGTGACGGACATTATCTGGTCTCGGCCAGGCCTTCACCACGTGGGTCGCTGGCGGCTTTCAGTTTGCCGGTTTGTTTATGCATTTGTAAGGCCTGCATGTTGCCATAACGGTAACCTTTTTCCTTAAGTTGGTGGCCCAGCGCTTTCAATGCTTCAATATCTTCCCCGTTCAAACCGCCGGGTTCGTATTGGATGTGATCCGGCATGTATTGATGATGAAAGCGCGGCACGCTGACCCAGGAATCAGGCGCATGGCCTTTGGCAAAATCCAGCGTGGCCAGCAGCAACATGGATATGATGCGACTGCCGCCCGGCGTACCAAGGACGGCGATGCGTGATTCGTCTTCCAAAAAAGTGGGCGTCATGCTGGATAGCATGCGCTTGCCGGGCGCTATGGCATTGGCCGCGCCGCCCGTCAACCCGTAGCCGTTCATCGTACCGGGTTTGCTGGAGAAATCATCCATTTCATTATTCAACAGCACACCGGTACCTTCGGCCATGTATGCCGCGCCAAATGGATAGTTGATGCTCAGCGTCGCAGCTACGCGATTGCCCTCACTGTCGATGATAGAAAAATGGGTGGTGTTGCGGCCTTTATTCTTGCTTGCAAACTCACCGGCCAGATGCGGGCTGGGTAATGCGGCATCCAGACGGATGCTACGGCGTAGACCCGCAGCATAGTCCATGCTGATAAGCTGCTTGACCGGGACCTTGATAAAGTCACTGTCACCCAGATACATGGCGCGATCGTGATAAGCACGGCGCATCGCTTCCGCAATCAGGTGCTTGCGGGTAGCCGCAGGCAGGTTGTTTAAATCAAATCCTGCCAGAATATTAAGTGCTTGTGCCAACACGATGCCGCCCGAGGAAGGTAATGCCGCACTGGTGATGTTGATGTCATGATAAGTGCTTTTGATGGGCATACGTTCGATGACCTGGTAGGCATCCAGGTCTTGCTGCGTCCAGATACCGCCACCTTTTTGTACTGATTTCAGCAAACGCCGCGCGACTTCTCCCTGGTAAAATCCGGCGTTGCCATGCCGGGCAATCTGGCGCAGTGTCCACGCCAACACCGGTTGAGTCAGACGATGGCCGCGGGCTGGAACTTTTCCCCGGTCGAGCAACACCGCAGAGGCTGCACGATTATTTAATAATGCGCGTTGGCGCATGTTAACCAGCCGCCGGTGGCGATCACCGATGACAAAGCCTTGTTCGGCCAGATGCATTGCCGGTTGCAGACTGTCAGACAGCGGCAGCTTGCCATAGTGCTCCGCCAGATGCACAAGGGCGGCAGGTAAACCTGGAATGCCTGCCGCCAAGGCGCCGTTTTTGGATAAGCCGGGTAACACCTCTCCCTGTTCATCCAGGTACATATCCCGGTGTGCGGCCAGTGGCGCTTTTTCGCGTCCGTCCAACATTATTTCAAAACCATCAGCGGCACGGTGCAATAACCAGAACCCACCGCCACCGAGGCCTGAACCGGCCGGTTCCACCACGGCCAGCGCCGCACTGACGGCAACTGCTGCATCAAAAGCATTGCCACCTTTTTCCATCACGGCAAAGCCTGCATGCGTCGCCAGCGGATGAGCTGAAGCGATGGCGGTTTGTTTACTACCGGCAGCCAGAGCAAAAGAACCGCACAGACTGCTTAGTAGCAGGCAGGATGAAAAGAAGAGACGGACAGTTATTCGAGAAGTATGCATGTGCCTTGGCCAGGGTGGTGATAAAGTGAATGCTGCGGGCTGATATTGTAAATCGAATATGCATTGCCGTCCGGCTAATATTCAGGTGATTTAACAAAGTACAACATTA
>SPJS01000092.1 GCA_006844705.1 Methylococcaceae bacterium
ATACACCGAAATAATGCCGATTATTGCAATCACAATCATGAGTTCGATTAAGGTAAAACCTTGCTTTTTATTCATCTTTAATCACCCAAATTTCAGAAATTTTAATAGTTTGACTTCGTTTGATCACTTCAACGCTGACCAGCATGCCTGGTTTTAGCATTGATTTGCGTGTTAACTTGCCATCCATTCTATGGATTTTAACGCTGTATCCGTTGAAGGGGTAGTAAACCCCATTAATCTCTAGCCCTTTTTGATCCACTTTTGCAATAGTGCCCCCAAGTCTGTTTTGTGCTTGAGACTGATTTATAGGCTTAGCTGGTTCAGTGGGTACCATAAGCTCTGCTAGACAGTTTGTGGATAAACACAGCATCATCGCAACACATGGCGTTAACAATCGTCGTTTTAAAAAAAGTAAGTACATAAGTGCTTCTCAATTCTTTGGTTAATCTAAAATAATCTGGCGCCATGAGCTGCGTCGACTTTTTGCACCAGAAGCCCCTTCCGTTACTTTGGTGACGCTACCATCTGATTGATTCATATATTTATACTCCTCTTTAACAGAAGAGGTATTGGAGCCTTGGCCATCACTGGTCGGTTGCGCACGGACAATCGCAGGTGTGAAATTAATCGTGCTGCTCCCTAAGCCCCCAACAATAGTGTCAGTACTATCTACAAGATTATCGCCATTCGTGTCTAGTGCTTGAAAGCCTAACATGCCGCCCGTTAGATAATCCAGTTCCATCAGCCAACTATTGCCACCTGTTGAGCAGGTACCAAAAGAAGGTGTGAGCGTATTAAAAATCACTTTACCACCGGTTAAGACAGCATCAGAAACAGAGCGTTCTCCTTGCAAAGGCAAAGACAGATACCAACCCTTATCAGGGTTGTTACTGGTGTAGTCAACGGTGTTTTGTGACACCAACCGATAGCTTTTACCATTAATATTTGTTGTACTGGTAACCGTTTGTGTAATCAGGTTTGACTGTTTAACAGTACTGTTAAAATGATCCCAGATGCCATAAAACTTATTAGGGCTGACATTGTTAATATCGCTGTTTTCCATGTATTTACCCGTGCCAAAATAAACCATGTAGTCGCCTTCTGGGTGTTTAGAGACAGTGGGCGTTTGCGTAATTGGCTCGCCTGCAGCAAATAATTTATATTGTCTTTTCCAACTGCCTTTGCTTGCCCCAGACAAGTTAAACTTCCAAAGGTTACCTTGTAAGTCACCGGCATACACATAATCGACAGTTTCGTTGCCATCAATATCGACTGCCACAGGATTGGCCAAGCCATTGGGTGAGCTAGGGTTGCCGACACCTGTTGAGATGCGCTTAATGACATTGCCATTTTGTATGTTAACGATAAACAATGACGCCTTGCCGCTGCCACCGGCGTTATAGCCATTACCAAAAATGGCAGCATATTGACCTGTATTGAGCTTGACGATTGGGATTCTGCCACTGATATAG
>SPJS01000093.1 GCA_006844705.1 Methylococcaceae bacterium
AGAGTTTTCAGAGTGTTTTGATATTTAGATCAAAGTGTATTTGCACAATGCTCAACAGCTGATCCAGTGACAACCCTTCATTCTCGCCAACAATATCATGTTGTTCAATCGGATAAAATAAGTCCACACCGTAGCATGCTTCGGTTTGAGAAAAGCTATACACATAGGCACTCAGCGCGGGTTGCGCTATAGCCTGTAACACAATGGCTTGATCATGCGCGATGGACTCATTAATCGTGATGGCTTGTTCACCAAACTGATGCTGACATTCATAAACAAAATGTTTAATATCAACGGCTTTGTTGAGCGCCCAGACATTCATGGCTTAACACTGACGAATAATAGTAGGCTGTGAGATAAACTGGGCTAAATAATACTGGTATCGATTCACCAACCACAAGCCCAATGCCAATCCCAGCATGGCTAAAAACACACCAGACGCATTCGATTCAGCAAAAAAACCAACAAGACCCAACATTACGATCAGCGGTAAACAATACACTGCCAACGAAGCAATGGCTAAATGTTGTTCTTCAATCGCGACTAACACTGTATCACCAGGCTGCGCTTCAACCTGACCTTTGAGTGTAATTTCTCTTTTTGGCAAAAACTGTGCATAAGCACTAGTGCCACATGAGGCTTTTGATGCGCAGCTCGTACAAGCACTTTGTGTGAGGCTTTTGACAGTGATGTTACTACCATCCACTTGCGTAACAATTGCTTGCTGTTCAATCATATGCGTCGTGTTAGTCACTTTGAATTTGCATCAACCCAGCATCAGGCTTTTTGGCCTGTGCTGTATCCCAGTCTGCCGGGGTGTAAGCTTTGATTCTGACCGCATGCAAGCGACTTTCTTCAATCGGCTGACTCAAGCTATTCATCACACCTTGCTGTTGTTGCAACAAAGTTTGCCCTTCAAATTGACTACTGACCACACTAATAGTTAGATCACAACCTTCACCCTCGATCACCAGAGTGGCATCAGGGTAGTCAGCCTTAATCAAGGCCTCTACTTCGCTATGGCTAATCACCGCATCATCACTGGCATCAGTTACGGCGGTTTCTAGCGTCTTGAGCAAAGACCCATCTGCCAGCATCGATTCAATAATGTCAGCACCACCCACCAGCTCACCATTCACGAATAATTGCGGATAGGTTGGCCATTTAGAAATCTTAGGCAGCTTCTCGCGGATAAACGGTGCTCCCATCACATTCACATAGGTAAAAGGAATGTTAGTCTGTTTCAATGCGGCAACCGCATTGGCAGAAAAGCCACACTCTGGCGCATCGGGTACGCCTTTCATGTACAAAATCACAGGATGATCTGCTAGTTGTTTTCGGATGCGTTGTTCAATATTGTTATTTGCCATACTGTCTCCTTTTATGCGCCAGCTTCTGCTTTTTTTGCAGAATAAACCAATTCAATTTCTGCCTCACCTTTGACGACTGCTTCATCGAT
>SPJS01000089.1 GCA_006844705.1 Methylococcaceae bacterium
TCTATCACTTGCTAGATGATCGTAATTTTGAATTTTTACGTCACGATGTCACCTTCCCTCTGTTTGTAGAAGTCGATGAGATCTATAATTTAGCCTGCCCCGCTTCTCCCATCCATTACCAGTTTGATCCAGTACAAACCACAAAAACCAGCGTTCATGGCGCGATAAACATGCTGGGGCTGGCAAAAAGAATTAAAGCCAAAATTTTCCAGGCTTCTACCAGCGAAATCTATGGTGATCCGGAGGTACATCCCCAGGAAGAATCCTACTGGGGCAGAGTCAATCCGATAGGAATCCGAGCTTGCTATGATGAAGGAAAAAGATGTGCCGAGACTCTCTTTTTTGATTATTTCCGGCAGCATACAGTCAATATTAAAGTGGCTAGAATATTTAATACTTATGGCCCCCGAATGAATGCTAATGATGGCCGTGTGGTATCAAACTTTATTGTTCAGGCCCTGACCAATCAGCCTATTACCCTTTACGGTGAAGGTGAACAAACACGCTCTTTTTGTTATGTCGATGATCTGATAGATGGGTTTATTCGTTTAATGAATACCGAAGATGGCTTCACTGGCCCTGTCAATCTGGGAAATGAAAATGAATTTACCATTGCCGAGTTAGCCGAACTGGTGATTGATTTAACCGGCTCCGGTTCAGAAATTATCAAACAACCTTTGCCTCAGGATGACCCGACACAGCGTAGACCCAATATCTCTTTAGCCAGGGATAAACTTAACTGGGAACCAACGATTCAGCTTAAACAAGGATTAACAAAAACCATCGAGTATTTTGAAACGAAATTAAAATAATCCTTTAACGGCTTTCATTCTAAATATTTATCAAACTCGATTATTTTTTACCTATACATTATCACCCAGCCATTTAAATGTTATGGAAAATTTATCAGCTTCTATTGTTATACCGGCATATAATGCCGAAAAAACTATTGATTTTTGCCTGGACAGTCTTGTCAAACAGCAGGGCCTAAATTCTGTTTTAGAAATTTTAGTCATTGATGATGGCTCTACCGATAGTACCGTTCAGCATATTGAACAATTCCAACAGCAGCAATTCGACGAAAACATATCTATCAGGCTTTTCTTGCAGGAAAAAAATCAGGGTCCTGCCGCAGCTAGAAATAGAGGCGCAAAAGAAGCAAGCGGTGAAATAATTTTATTTACCGATTCAGATTGCGTGGCTGAGATCGATTGGGTAAAGCAAATGCTCGCACCATTTTCTAATTCGGAAGTCAGCGCGGTGAAAGGCGCCTATAAAACCCGTCAACCCGAATTAATTGCAAAACTGGCTCAGGCTGAATTTGAATCGCGATATGAACTGTTAGCGCAACAGGAAAAAATTGATGTGGTTTTCACCTATGCCGCAGCAATAAAAAAATCTGTTTTCTGGGCAGTAGGCGGGTTCGACACCAGTTTTCCAAAAGCAGACA
>SPJS01000088.1 GCA_006844705.1 Methylococcaceae bacterium
GGTCTTTTTGCTTGTCATATAATGCAAAGGCAAACTCACCACGACAATGTTCAAGCGTGGTATCCAGCCCATGTCTATCATATAAATGAATCACTAATTCAGAGTCACTTTTTGACTGAAAACGGGCGCCTCGCGTTGTTAAATCTGCACGGATACGCTTGTAATCATATAGCTCACCATTTTGGCTAAGCATCAATTGACCATCTTGCGATAAAAATGGTTGTCTGCCACGGTCTTCATCTAAATCAATGATTGATAAGCGCGCATGGGCAAAACCAATGCCACGGTCATCCATGGTTTCTACCCCAAATCCATCTGGCCCTCTGTGCCACTGGATGGCGGCCATATTGGCCAGAATTTGTGGGTCAACAACACGTGTTGGATCAGCATGCAAATAGCCAGCGATGCCACACATAAAACTCTCCTTCTTACAGTAATTCGGTTGGTGTATCGATGACTTGTGGTACACGCTGTACCACACTGGTGAGCAAGGCCATGCGAATAAACACAGCGCCGCGTGCTTGCGCAAAATACCAATTGTGTTCGGTATCGTCGAGCGAGGTATCTAACTCTGCACCGCGTGCCAATGGGTGCATGATAATCGCACCTTTTTTAAGTGGCGATTTCGCATTCAAGCGCAGGTCTTCACCCAGTTTTTCAAAGCTGTCTCCAACCCATGCAATCGAATTGATATACACCACATCAAGCTCTGGCAATTCGGCATTGAGTGACTGGGTACAACGAACTTTTAAGCCAGCTTCTTCGAGCTCTTCACGTTGGTCTGGGTCAAACAGATTTTGTTGGTCACTAATGATCACAACCTCATGAATCGCATTTGCAAACACCGACAAGGTCAGCAACAAAGAACGCACTGTACGCATGCGGTTGGGCACCCCAATAATACCAATACGGATTTTATCTTTTTCTGCGACTTCGTCTTGAGTGAGTTCTGGCCGCCATTTAAACAAGGCATATAAATCAGTTAATGCCTGGGTTGGATGTTCGTCGATACCATTACCTGCATTAATAATCGGTACTCGCAGTGATGGCAACATGTCATAAATGGCATTTTCATGCGTATCTCGCAGCACAACGACATCACCATAATGATTAAACATCTCTGCCACATCTTGCAGTGATTCGCCTTTGGCAATGCCTGTTGTCGCAGCGTCAGTAATGCTCATCACATCACCACCTAGGCGATGCCAGGCACTCTCGAATGACAAGCGTGTACGCGTACTCGGCTCATAAAACGCATTGATCAAAATCTTGCCTTTTAACGGTAATGAATACATCACTGACGAAACTTCATAGTGCGCAGCAAACCAGCAAAGCTGCAGCATCTGTGCACGTGTCAGCTGCCTGACCGACAAAACTGGCATGCTGGCCAACTCGACTAATGGCTTAGCCTCTTCTTCAATGAACGATAACAGC
>SPJS01000091.1 GCA_006844705.1 Methylococcaceae bacterium
GATTGGGTTTTAGCGTATACCAAACTGCTGCAAACAGCCCAATACACACCGAATAATAGCCATAAAACAATTTAAAGCTATCGGTCACAAAATGCCCCAGACCAATCACCGGTTCTTTTTCTTCAACCGTCAAACCAAACCATGCGCCTAGGTCAGTATTAAACTGATACCAAACTGCGATACAGACAGCTGCCCATACTAAAACAGACGGCCAAAACCAACGAGAATCCGGAAAGAATGATTTAAACATGAGTAGTCACTTTATTCTTGTTCTGAAAATCTGCTTAGTATACGCAACATTGCCAGATTTTAAAGGGAGTTAAGACCGCATTTTAAGCCATTGGTTTAACTTTGGGTGGCTCTTGGCGCCATTGAGGTTGAGAAGAAGTTCAACCATTGTTGCTTGCGATGCTGTGTTTCTTCAATCGTAGTGAGTGTAAATCTGACTTCTGTATTTGGCTGTCGCTGCACGAGCTTTGCCAAATCCTCACTGACAACCGTACCAATTTTAGGGTAGCCGCCAATTGTTGGCGCATCATTGAGCAATATGATCGGTAAGCCTTTGGAAGTGATTTCGACGCTGCCCACCACCATGCCTTCGGAGGTCATCTTAGTCGGCACATCACTGATTGGCTCACCTTGCAAACGATAGCCTGTGCGATCTGAGTCTGGGCTGATTTGATAAGTGGTTTTAAAAAAGGCTTTGACCTGTTCAGGCGTAAAGTGGTCAAACTGATAGCTGGGCAGCATGTGTAACACTAACGGCTGTTGATAATCTGGGCGATACCCAGCAGGCACACTGCGCACAGTCATGTCTACCTCATTTTCCACAAATGGCAAGCTATCTCCAGCTGACAGCACTGCGCCAATATGCTCACGTTTATTCACCGAACGCGCATTAAACCAGATGGGAGTTTGAAAACCGCCCTTTACTGCCAAATAAGCTCGCATACCTGTTATCGAGGTTCCCCAGCGTAAAATATCCCCTGCCCGAATCTGATAACTGCGCCAATTTTCTTTTAGATCACCATTAATCTGCAACTGCATATCCGCACCAGTGACTGCAATTTGTGTGGGTGCTTGCGCTTCCATCAGGCAGTCACCAAAGGTAATTTCCAGCACCGCGTCTGTTTGAGCATTGTCTAATAGATAATTGGCCCAGCAATAAGCATGTTTATCCATGACGCCAGATTTTGCCAAGCCTGCTCGCGCAAATCCAAAGCGCCCTGCGTCCTGCACACTGCTATAAAAACCTGGCTTAATCACCTTAAAACTCATCGCATGCCACCCATTGCATCAAATGTCTTAGCGTCAATGGCTTTAAACCTGACTTTTTGTCCAACATTAAATCGATTTAAGTTCTCTGGATCAGCCAAGGATAAATCCCAAGGTGTTTTGCCGATAATATGCCAACCACCAGGTGAATCTA
>SPJS01000090.1 GCA_006844705.1 Methylococcaceae bacterium
TTAATTCAATTAAACATCACATATAAAAAAGCCCCTGTTGCCAAAGGCAACAGGGGCTTATTCCAAATTTAACTAATAAATACTAGATGAAAGATGGAATCAATGGTGCATCTACAGTAGACATACTGCGGTTGCCATCTTCGTCAAAGAAGAACAACAATCCAGCAAAACGACTATCTGGGTCATAAACCAAGTCAGCAAGACGATAAACTTCCCATGCAGCATCAGAAGCAACAACGCTGATAGTACGAGTTTCACCTGGAGCCAAAGGACTGTTGTCACTGACAGTTAAACCGTCTTCAGCCAACAGGTCATCTGGATAGCCAGTTTCATCTTCAAGAACATCTGCTGCCAAGAAACGTACTGATGCAGTATTAAACTCACCTAAACGAACAGCAGAATCGCCATTGTTTGTTACGGTTAAAGTCATTTGCATCGCACGACCAGGTACACGATAAGTTGCATCTTCAACTTTAACGGCAACCACAGACTCAGGTACTTCAATTGGCTTAATACCACGTAACAAACCAGCTTGAAGTGGCGTTGTTACAGGATATTTGTCATTTGTAGCACCCATTGCACCAGCAACCAGTACGATAGTACCTATACCGAAGGCAACTGCGATCTTTTTATCATTCGCAGAGATAAGAGTGTTCGCTTTACCACTGCTTACAGCAATATGACGTGGTATGAACATTGGGCGTTTAACCCAAATAAACAACCATGCACAACCAATCGCATACCATACGGCATGCCAGAACACAATTTCATCAATTGCGTGAGTTTCCAAATTGATTGTTTGGCCAGTCAAAGTAGTTACAGGATTAACGAACTCGCTCATTGAACCCGTAATGGTCACCCATTTACCAGGACCAATAATTGGACCACCGCCTTGAACATTCATCATTGAATGAACGTGCCAGTCACCTGGACGACGTGCTTTCAACAATACTTTGAACTCATAAGTCTCACCCAGTTCCAAAGAAATAGAACGAGGCACTAATTGACCACCGACCCAAGATCCAGCACGGATAAAAACAGGACCTGGAATACCGATATTCAAAAAAGAAACTTCTGGTTTATCTACAGTTTCTGGCCACCCAGCGAACACGTGGAATTTACCAGTTAAAGTCATAGTTTCATTAACTTTAACTTCATCAGTAGACCAGTTCAAATCGTACCAGTGAATTGTACGCATACGCATAAACGCAGCCTGTGATTTCTCACCATGAGCAGAAGCTGTAGGTGCATAGAAAACTGCCGCAGTCATGCTGACAAGCAGAGCTACAAAAGATAATTTTGCAACTTTGTCTTTTATTATTTTCATATACCCTCCTCTAAATTATAGAGAATTATTATTTAATACTTACTAGTCAATTAAGCCTGACTAGAATTACATCTGAGTTAAGGTATTCAGAACCTATTAGC
>SPJS01000276.1 GCA_006844705.1 Methylococcaceae bacterium
GTTATTTCTCATTGGAGATATAGTGATTTCTGGTGTTTGATGTAATTTAAAGGCAGCGTACCCTGTTAGAATTTTCTTGGCAGAAAAATTAACTAACAAAAGGATACGCTATGACGAATAGTAACGTAATCAAACTCCAACAACCAGATGAAATTGTTGATCCCCTGACTGAACTTCTGAAAATCGGCGCAAAGAAACTGATAAGTAAAGCGATTGAAGCGGAATTACAAGAGTTACTAAGCCAATACAGTGATTTAACAGTCGATGGTAAACAGGCTGTCATTAGGAATGGCTATTTGCCGGAACGCACGATACAGACGGGTATTGGAGCCGTCGAGGTTAAAATACCCAAGGTTAGAGATCGCAGTGGTCAAGGCATCAAGTTTAATTCCAAACTGATCCCTCCGTACTTAAAGCGAGCCAAGCGGGTTGAAGAGTTTTTGCCTTTTCTTTATCTTAAAGGCATTTCAACCGGTGATTTTAGCGAAGCCCTGAAGGTATTGCTGGGTGAGAATGCGAAAGGCTTATCGGCGAATACAATTAGTCGGTTAAAGGCAGATTGGATTCATGAACATAAAACCTGGAGCCGACGAGATTTATCATTGAAAAACTATGTTTACCTTTGGGCTGATGGCATACATTTTAATGTACGAGGCGATAATGATAAATCTTGCATCTTGGTTATCATCGGTGCAACAGACAACGGTAAAAAAGAACTTGTCGCAATTTATGACGGATACCGTGAAAACGAAAGCTGCTGGTATGAGGTGCTACAAGATCTGCGCAACCGGAACCTGAAATCAGCGCCGAAACTGGTGATAGGTGATGGTGCACTGGGGTTCTGGAAAGCCCTGCCGAAAGTCTTTCCGGAGAGTCGAGGTCAGCGTTGTTGGGTACATAAGATCGCCAATGTATTGGCTAAACTACCCAAATCGATGCAACCCAAAGTGAAAGAGTCATTGCATAATATTATGCTGGCAGAAGATCGAAAAACCGCTTATAAAGCATTTGATGATACTGTTAAATTGTATGAAGCCAAGTACCCGAATGCGATGAAGTGTCTACTGAAAGATAAGGATGCAATGCTGGCATTTTATGATTTTCCGGCAGAGCACTGGCGACATATTCGCACGACGAACCCGATAGAATCAACGTTTGCAACCGTTCGTTTACGAACGAGCAAAACACGAAATTGCGTAAGCCGGGACAGTATATTTGCAATGGTGTTCAAACTGGTTGAAAGCGCTGAAAAACGCTGGCAGCGTTTACATGGATCGGACTTAATGGCAGATGTCATTATCGGCACAAAATTTATTGATGGTGTAAAACAGGTTGAAGAAAACGACAGGAGTGCTGCCTGAAAATGACTTCGTTAAACACCAGATTTGACAATATCTCATTCTA
>SPJS01000079.1 GCA_006844705.1 Methylococcaceae bacterium
CATCGACGACTCCGAAGCCATGCGCAAAATGGCTGGACACTATTTACAGCAGCAGTTTTTAAACGTGATTT
The DNA here is from genome assembly GCA_006844705.1 of Methylococcaceae bacterium. Classification (GTDB taxonomy): domain Bacteria; phylum Pseudomonadota; class Gammaproteobacteria; order Methylococcales; family Methylomonadaceae; genus Methylomarinum. The sequence continues at coordinate 72 of SPJS01000079.1, forward strand.
ATGCTGAGAACGGTGAAGAAGGCTTATCTCAACTCGATGCACACCCTGACATTAAACTTGTATTAGTCGATGCAGAAATGCCTAAAATGAATGGCTTGACGTTTACTGCCAAAGCCAGACAAATCAAAGCCAATAACGATTTAACGATTATTGGTATTTCTAGTGCAGGCACGGCAGATTTGAGCACTCAATTCTTAAAACATGGTGCGAATGACTTTATCTCTAAGCCATTTACCTATGAAGAGCTCACCTGTCGTGTGAATCAAAACCTGAATCTGCTCGACTACATCACTAAGATTAACAAGATTGCACATATCGACTATTTAACTGAGCTACCGAATCGCCGCTACTTTTTTGAAAAAGGTCAGGCAAAGTTTACCCAGGCGTTTGAGTCAAATGCAGCCTGCATTGTCGGTATTTTAGACATTGACCACTTTAAGCGTATCAACGATGACTACGGACATGATTGCGGCGACGTGGTCTTGCAAGCTGTCAGTTCACTATTAAAAACCTACCTAAAAGATCAACACTTTGCCCGTATCGGTGGTGAAGAGTTTGGCTTTATTCTGCAATCAGAAAACCTGCAAGATTGCGCAAGCTTGTTAAGCACCTTGCACAAAAAAATTGCACAGCAAACCATTGATTATAAAGGTGAACTATTGACTGTCACCGCAAGTATCGGCTACACCAGCCGTCTGCAAACAAACCTGGATGACACACTTATTGAAGCAGATAGCTATCTGTATACGGCCAAAGCCAATGGTCGAAATCAAATTGTGTCTCAGGAAACCACAGCCAGCACAGTTTTTTAATACGCACTCATTACATTAGCATTACAATTTATAAACAATTTAATTAACTACCATATTCGGCTTTATTTAAGCCCTTATTCCAAAGACTGTACACGTATCCTTTAAGGATCGATTCAAATGACTAATCTCTGGTAGAAATAGTTTGGTAGCTTCAAAACATTCTAAAAATTTAGACTTGTATGACAACTTTCTCGCGCACAGCGCACAAGAAAGTATGATCAGCACTGGTGAGCTGCAGTTAACCAAGCAGCTGATGGACAGCTTGCAAGGGGTTGCCATTGTCACCACGGATACCAAACTGAATGTGCAATATGCCAATGAGTATGCTGCTAACATCTTCGGGTTGACAACAAACGCCGCTACAAAACTACCACGCACAGTACAAAATCAGTTAAAAAAACAATTACCACAGGCAGACAGCCCTATTCTACTAACGTATCAATTCGAGGGTACGGTCAGATCTCTGCAGGTTTTTCAT
>SPJS01000274.1 GCA_006844705.1 Methylococcaceae bacterium
AAGTTAATCTAATAAATGGCTATGAACTAAACACAGGTTAACTTCTCCAATACTATGAAACCAAAGTCATTGAGAGGATTTAGCCATGAAAGCAAGAGCAAGTAGTTTTTGGGAATGGCAAAAACATTTTTCAGATGATAAAGCCTGCATAAAAGAAATCATTCAAACCCGTTGGCCTGATGGTTTTCAATGTGATGAATGTGGTCATAACCATGGTTGGTTACTGCACTCACGTCCTATCTATGAATGCACTCAGTGTCATCATCAAACATCGGTGACAGCAGGAACCCTATTTCATTCAACCAAGCTGACATTGAAACAATGGTTTTGGGCTATTTATTGGGTTTCTTCGGATAAAGGTAGTATTTCAGCTCTTCGTCTATCAAAATTACTGGGGGTGTCCTGGAGGACCGCCAATAATATGCTGCGGAAATTGCGGGCGGCTATGGGACATCAAGATTCTCTATATCGGTTACATGGTGTGATTGAGCTTGATGATGCACTTGTTGGAGGCAAAAAACCTGGAAAGCGTGGTCGTGGAGCAGTTGGAAAGACTCCCATTATTGTGGCATGCGAACATAATAATGGAAAACCTGGGTTTGTAGCTCTTCAGGCGGTAAAAAGTGTCAACCACAAAACCGTTGATCAATTTGCAAAAAAGCATTTAGCATTTGATCAAACAGTTCATACTGATGCACTGAATGCTCTCAATTGTTTGGCTGAAACACAGCATCATGTTGCAAAAGTGACCCCGCCAGATATGGCTTCAGTATGGCTACCGTGGGGACATATTGTCATTAGTAATTTTAAGACTTTTATACAGGGTACTCATCATGGTATTTCTGGAAAATATGTACAAGAATACCTTGATGAATACACTTATCGATTGAATAGACGTTTCTGGGAAACTGAAATTCCAAACAGGCTCTTACGATTGGCTGTTAATCATAGGCCTATTAAATTCCAACCTGTGTATTGTTCATAGCCATTTTTATCAATTACAAATTCGTAAATAAACAAGTTAATATGTATTAAATTGTTTGATATTTTGAATTAAACTGTTTCCTGGATTCAAAGCAACCATGCATAGACGTGAACTACTCGGCTCTCTATACTAGCTGCCATAGATTTTTCTTGTTTTCCTCTACAGACTGAGAGTTTAACCTTATGCTTGCCACCAAACGCTACGAATATTTATCCATTGAACAAATTGAATTTCACCATAGCCTGACCAATCACCGTGAACTGGATATGGCGAAAGTTGCCCACCTTGAGAAAGATATTTTATCGAACGGTTTATTTGAGCCCCTGGTAGTCTGGGAACGAAATAGTAAAGAATATTATCTGGTTGGCGGCTTTC
>SPJS01000273.1 GCA_006844705.1 Methylococcaceae bacterium
CCGCAGCCTGTTGATAATACTTGTCACCTTTGTTGGCAAAAGTGAAATAATTTTCCAGTTGCATCAGGGCGTCATCATGGCGCTGTTGCTGGTAAAGACACTGGCTGCCCAGAAAATAAAGTGCATGCGGTACGGTACTATCCAGTCCCAGCGGTTGTTGAATACTTTTTAAAATCTCGGTGCAGTCAGTTGGCATCTGCTCAACCGCGAGAGTAAAAGAAGGTAAAGCAAGCGAAATGGACGTAAATAAACGAAGTAGGAAAAGCATAAAAAATCTAGAGCAAAAAATACACCAGGTTTTGAGCAGATGTATTGTATGTGATCTGTATTCTGTAGGATAGTGTGTTGTTTGATGGAAAGGTATCGTTTTGAATCTGTGTTGTCCAACGCGCTTATTTATGGTAGCACTATGCGAGTAGTAGGATACTTGATATTGCATTATTATGATCAATATGAGGAACAAAAATAATGGTAAGGAATCAATGATCATTCGACCGGCATCAGAAGCAGAAAGGGACAATATTCAACACATTCATTTACAGGCATTTCCTGAAAGCGAGTCGGAACAGGTGGCTGCGCTCGCGGTTAATTTGTTGAATGCAAAGACAAGCCCAGAAACACGCTCTCTGGTTGCGGAGCAAGATGGAACCTTAGTGGGGCATATTGCATTTAGTCCGCTATTTACCACAAACAGTGAAAACTGGCAGGGCTATGTTTTGGCGCCACTGGCCGTAAAGCCTGATCATCAACGGTGTGGGGTTGGAGCGAGTCTGATCAAAGAAGGTATCGGCATATTGACTGATAGCGGAGTGAATATGCTGTTTGTTTATGGTGATCCAGATTATTATGGCCGCTCCGGGTTCAGCGTTGAAGACAGTGCAGGGTATTTGCCTCCTTACGATTTGCAATACCCCTTCGGATGGCAGGCGATGATTCTGAATAGTGTCCATTCAGCTGAGTTACCCCTGAGCTTGTCGTGTGTAGATGCCTTGAATTACCCGCAGTTATGGTAATGTGTGGTCACTGGATTTTACGTTCTACACATTAAAAAAACAGGAAGCAATCTAATGATCAAATTTGTTATGTGTTTAACTCGACACCCCTCAATGACACGAGAAGCATTCAAAGACTACTGGATGAACCAGCATGGCCCCTTTTTTATGCAAAATGCAGATGTGATGGGAGCTAAAAGATATGTGCAGTCACACACGTTGAATTCGCCGTTGAATGAAGGCTTGAGGACATCCAGGGGCATGCAGTCCGAGTATGACGGGGTGGCCGAAGTCTGGTTTGAATCAGAGCAGGCTTTAATAGAAGGGATGAGTTCGCCGCAAGGTCAGCAATTGGG
>SPJS01000278.1 GCA_006844705.1 Methylococcaceae bacterium
TTGGGTAGATTCATTAGCCACGAGACAACCTCCGTTTGATATTTGCTTCGACCACAAAGTGGTCAATGAGTGGGGCAAACAGATTGGCAAACAAAATGGCCAGCATCATGCCCTCTGGGAAAGCAGGGTTGACCACACGTATGATGACCACCATAAAGCCAATCAATGCACCAAAATACCATTTGCCTTTGTTCGTCAGCGAGGCTGATACCGGGTCAGTTGCCATAAACACCATACCAAACGCAAAACCGCCAAGCACTAGGTGCCAATACCAAGGCACGCTAAACATTGGGTTAGTATCAGAGCCAATCCACTGCAATAGGCTAGATGTTGCAATCATACCAAGCATCACGCCAGACATAATGCGCCATGAGGCAATGCGTGTGAGTAGCAACGCGGCGCCACCGATAAAGATCATTAGGGTAGAAGTTTCACCAATCGAGCCTTGGATGTTGCCTAAGAAGGCCTGCATCCAGCCAATGTTTTGCACCAAGGCGTCTACGCCACCGACATTGGCTTGAGAGAGTGCCGTCGCACCTGTGTAGCCATCGACAGCAGTCCAAACCGCGTCACCAGACATATAGGCTGGGTAAGAAAAGAATAAGAATGCGCGGCCAGCCAGTGCGGGGTTTAGGAAGTTTTTACCAGTACCGCCAAACACTTCTTTGGCAATCACGACACCGAAGCTAATACCTAAAGCGGCTTGCCATAATGGCAGGTCTGGTGGGCAGGTCAGGGCGAACAGGATAGAAGTGACGAAAAAACCTTCGTTGACTTCATGTCCACGTACCATTGCAAAGAGCACCTCCCAGATACCGCCGACAATAAAGACGGTAAGGTATATCGGCAAAAAGTAAGCGGCGCCATGCCACATATTGTCCCAGCAGCTGGCAGGGTCATAGCCTGCAAACAGCTCGATAATGCCACCGTGCCAGCCTTGAACTGCGGTCACGCCCATTTCTGCCATGATGGTATTGGCTTGGAAGCCAACGTTATACATGCCAAAAAGCATCGCAGGAAAGGTACATAACCACACGGTGATCATGATGCGTTTTAAATCGATGCCATCGCGTACATGCGATGTGGTTTTGGTCACATCACTTGGGCGATAAAAAATAGTATCCACCGCTTCATACAAGGCATACCATCCTTCGTATTTGCCACCTTTGTGAAAATGCGGGGCGATGTCGTCTAGGAATTTACGCAAACCCATGTTTATCCTTCTATCTCAATGCGCGTTAAGTTGTCTCGTAGTATCGGGCCATACTCATATTTGCCAGGACAGACATACGTACACAAGGCCAAGTCCTCTTCATCCAGTTCAAGGCAGCCG
>SPJS01000060.1 GCA_006844705.1 Methylococcaceae bacterium
CAGGCTTGGGCGCCACAGGCCAATGCCTCGATTGCAAGGATCAGTGCTTTGAAGCGAGCAGCGTGAATAGAGGGTAAGACATTATGCAAAAACTTAGATATTATTGACATTGTGTGCATCGGATCCCCCGAAAAGTGATGATTCGGAGGAAAAAATCCGGTGCACACGCTGTTTTAGATTAAGTATATCTCATAACTTATTGTTATAAAATGTTTATTTGTGGGGATACCTCAGGGACAGACCACGATTAAGTAAGATAAAATGCCGCCAGATTTTAATTGACCTCAGTTTTTTATGCCACGTCGTCCCCGTTTGGTTTGTCCGAAGATACCTTTACATATTCAGAAAATCATGCGATCAGCCAATTTTGCTATCGCCGCAGTAGAATTATCCATAATCCGACTTTTTGTCACTGAAGTACCGGATGGGCTGATAGCGCAATGCGCTTCCCTTGAGCAAATGTAGATGTGACTTTATCTTTGAATTTTTCGTAAACGTCGTTTCTTACCACTGGATCTTGATCAAGAAAAGAAGGCTGCGTATTGCCAGGGATGGGTTTTGTATTCAATGTTTGGACACAAGCACTTGATTCTTGATGGGAAACATCGCTTATTTGTTGGGAAGTGGGAGATGCTTTATTCGCACTTTCACTGGACGCAATGCGCGTTTCAATGTTGAAAAATTTATGATGTAAAGTTTTCAGCGATTGTTGGTTTTCTTCTACCATCCTCTCAAGTTTGTCCAGTTTATACCGTTGGGGTTTTGGCACAGGATTAGCTGCCAGATTAAAAAGCTGGGTCAATATAAATGTTGAAATAGAAAAAATTATCAGCGTGCTGAAATAGCGAGTTCGTTTGATCATCATGGCTTTATCCTCATTTTAAATTTATCCGTCATTGATGGGGGGCTGGAAAATAGATTTCAGCGAGAACTATGTTTCTTAATTTCGGGATAGGAAAACGCAAGATGTTTGATGAAGGAGCAGAAATAGTTGAAAAAGTGAAAAATTACCTATGGGCGAGGGAGATTGGAGAACACCGGGAATGAAGTGTAGGAGCTATCAGGTTGTTTTAAAACAATCAGTCAGGCATTAGGCGTTGGCTCAGCTAACTCAACATCTGTCGAATATGTTCGATTTCATCCTTGACCAGATCCAGGATGTTGATGCTTTGGTCGGCATCCAGCTGACCGGCGGCGATTTTTCTGTAGGCTGGCAATTCATCCATTTTGGGCATTTTCTTGATATCGATTTTGCCGATGTAGCTGTGCAATTGAGCAATCATGACAATATCGGTGTAATCCACCTGATCGCCGCTGTCGCGATACCAGTCTTCTGAATGTTTGATGACCGCTTCAAAATCTTCGGGAAAATCCCATTTGCGAATAATTTGCAGGCCAATTTCGCATTTTAATTCTTTAATGGTTTCCGCCAGGTCTTGAGGGTTGTCCAGAATATCGGCATGCTTGTCGGCATAGGCCAGAATAGGCACAATGCCGATATCGTGGATTAATCCGGCTAGCATGGCACGGTCAGGATCAAACCCGGGAGTTTTGTGAGCAAACACTGCGCTAATTGCAGCGACGTAACTGCTGTGCGTCCATAACTCCTGCATTTTGCGGCGAATTTTGGGCGAGCGCGCGTTGAAGACACCTTTCATGGCAAAGGCGGTGATGATGTTTTGCGAGACTTTTAATCCCAGGCGAGTCAGCGCCTCTGGACAACTCTCAATTTTGCGTCGTCCGCGGTACAGCGGGCTGTTGGAAATTTTGATCAGACGGGCCGTTATACTGGGATCAATCTGTACCACCCGTGCTATTTTGCTGCTGTTGGCTTTGTCGTCATTAATCGCGCGACGGATTTTGAATGACACGTCGGGTATGGTGGGCAATGCCAGTTTTTCAGACTGCATATACTGGTAGCAGTCTTTGTACAACCGGTTTTTTGCGAGGGTTGAAGATTCGGGGTTTTCAGTCATACCTAACCCGGATAGTTGACCGGGGCGTTTTTGTTAAGGGTTGATGTCCAATGATTACAACCTGAATTCCGTGACTTCACTCCCACACAGGCCGCATTGAAGCCACGGATTCAAGTACAATTAATAGTGCTCGATTTTTTACATCCCTGCAAGAATCATCTATAACCCGACAGACTCCCAGGGGCTTTATTCGAGCAAGCCTTTTCAGTTTAGTTTAAAATGCGCAGTCTTTGAAATGGTATGTTTTTCGTCGTTTATTCATGTCTTTAGCATCGTCTGATGTCATCAATTCTTTAGTGACCCTCCGTGATTATATCCGCTGGGCGGCGAGTCGCTTTAGCGAAGCGCAATTGTGTTTTGGCCAGGGGACGATAACCGCACTGGATGAAGCGGCTGCATTGGTGTTATTCGCGGTACATCAACCGTATGAGCTGGCAGACAGCTATCTGGATTGCCATTTGACCACCGAGGAGCGCGAGAAAATTGTGTCGCTGGTCAGTCGCCGGGTGGAGGAGCGTTTGCCGTCAGCTTATCTGACCCATGATTCGGTGTTTGCCGGATTACATTTCTATGTGGATAGGCGGGTGCTGGTGCCGCGCTCGCCAGTGGCCGAGTTGATTGAAGAACGCTTTCAGCCGTGGATAGACGAAGATCAGGTGCACAGTGTGCTGGATTTATGTACCGGCAGTGCCTGCATCGCGATTGCCTGTGCCTATGCTTTTCCCCAGGCACAGGTGGATGCAGTCGAACTGAGTGAAGCTGCCTGCGCTGTTGCCAAAATTAATCTGGCTAAACATGGACTGACGGATACGCTTAATTTATATCAGTCGGATTTGTTCTCATCTTTGCCTGATGCACAATACGATATTATTGTCAGCAATCCACCTTATGTCAGTACCGGTGAATGGGAAAACTTGCCCGCTGAATTTCGTGCCGAGCCGGACATGGGGTTTAAAGGTGGTGATGCGGGGCTGGATCTGGTGATTAAAATACTGGCGCATGCCGGCCGCTATTTGTCAGAGCAGGGCATTCTGGTGGTGGAAGTCGGCAGCAGTGCACAAACCCTGCAGGATAGATTTCCTGACGTGCCGTTTTACTGGCTGGACTTTGAACATGGCGGCGATGGCGTGTTTTTACTGACCGCGGCACACGTGACTGAATATCAATCTCAATTTAATAACGCGTTATAAAATGTCTGGAAATTCAATAGGAAAATTATTTATTGTTACCACGTTTGGTGAAAGTCACGGTCTGGCGCTGGGGGCTGTTGTGGATGGCTGTCCACCGGGACTGGAATTGAGTGAAGCTGATCTGCAGATTGATCTTGATCGCCGCAAACCGGGCACGTCGCGACATACCACCCAACGCAGAGAAGCTGACCAGGTAAAAATACTTTCAGGCGTGTTTGAAGGCAAAACCACCGGCACTTCAATTGGCCTGGTGATTGAAAATACCGACCAGCGTTCCAAGGATTATTCTGATATTGCAGAAAGTTTTCGCCCGGGGCATGCTGATTACAGTTATCAGCAAAAATATGGTATCCGGGATTACCGTGGCGGCGGACGTTCTTCAGCACGGGAAACCGCCATGCGGGTGGCCGCTGGCGCCATTGCCAAAAAGTTTTTAAAAGAAAAATACGGCATTGAAGTGCGCGGTTATTTATCGCAGTTGGGGCCGATCAAAGTGGATAAGGTGGATTGGGATGTCATTGGCCGCAACCCGTTTTTTTGTCCGGATGAGAGCAAGGTGGCCGAGCTTGAGCACTACATGGATGCCTTGCGCAAAGAAGGTGATTCTATCGGTGCGCAGATTGATGTGGTTGCCAGCAATGTTCCTCCGGGGCTGGGCGAGCCGGTATTTGATCGTCTTGATGCAGAACTGGCGCATGCCCTGATGAGCATTAATGCGGTAAAAGGGGTGGAAATAGGCGATGGCTTTGATTGTATCAGCAGCAAAGGCACTGCATTTCGTGATGAGATTACGCCGGAAGGCTTCCTCAGTAATCATGCCGGCGGCATTTTGGGCGGAATTTCCACCGGTCAGGATGTGGTGGCGCGGATAGCATTGAAACCGACGTCCAGTTTACGTATTCCGGGCAGAAGCATTAATACCCGGAGCGAACCGATTGAAGTAGTCACCAAAGGCCGTCATGATCCTTGCGTCGGTATTCGTGCCGCACCAATTGCCGAGGCCATGATGGCTTTGACCCTGATGGATCACGTGTTACGCCATCGTGCGCAGAATGCCGATGTTGACAGTGGTTTGCCTGTTTTAAGATAAGCCCGGCCCTGCATGAAACTGCCCTATTGGCGCCTGTCTTCATTTTATTTTTTTTACTTTGCCACGTTGGGCAGCTTTGTTCCGTTCTGGAGTCTGTATCTGGAACATGCCGGTTTCAGTGCCCTGGAAATCGGCGAGCTCACCGCTTTGATGGTGGTGACCAAAATCATTGCGCCCAATATCTGGGGCTGGCTGGGAGATCGGCGTGGCAAAAGTCTGGGCATCATCCGTATTGCTTCATTTCTTGGTGCCTTGTGTTTTGCAGGTTTGTTCTTTGGCAAAGGTTATTGGTGGATCGCACTGATTACACTTAGTTTCAGCTTTTTCTGGCATGCGGCGCTACCCCAGTTTGAAACCGCCACTTTATTCCATTTAAAACACGATAATCATCGTTACAGCCAGATTCGCTTGTGGGGTTCGATTGGATTTATCGTCGCAGTGACCGGCATTGGTTATTTTCTGGATTATTTCAGTATTAATTTTCTGCCCTGGATGATCGTCATTCTGTTGTCATCCATCTGGCTGGCGACATTGGTGACGCCAGATGTCAGAGCACGTACAAGCACCCATGATGCACTGAAAATCTGGCAGATTCTTGGCCAGCCGGAGATCATTGCGTTTTTTCTGGTGTACTTGCTGTTGCAACTGGCACATGGGCCGTATTATGTGTTTTATTCGGTTAACCTGAGCCATCATGACTACAGCAAGACCCTGATCGGTATGTTGTGGGCTCTGGGGGTGGCTGCGGAAATAGTCCTGTTTGTCTTCATCAAACCCGTCTTGCGATGGATTTCATTACGTGCATTATTGCTGACAAGCATTTTTCTGAGTATATGCCGTTGGCTGTTGATTGCCCATTTTCCAGACACGGTTGGCATTGTGGTGTTTGCCCAGGTGTTGCACGCAGCAACCTATGGCGGTACCCATGTGGCAGCAATACATCTGGTGCAGGATTACTTTGGCATCCATCATCAGGGCAAAGGCCAGGCGCTGTATAGCAGCCTGTGTTTTGGCATCGGCGGGGTGCTGGGCAGTTTATACAGCGGTATTTTCTGGGACAGCCATGGGGCTGAGTTTGTGTTTGCGATTGCGGCGGCAATCTGTTGTTTAGCGTTTCTAATCGCCTTTATCTGGGTGGGTAGGGCAAAACCGGGTGAACTGGGGTAAAATGGGCACATTTTATAAAGTCTCTGGTATGCAGGAAATTGAGTGTTTGAATTAATCAAAAATGGCGGCTGGATGATGCTGCCGATCATTATGTGTTCTGTTGTGGCAATGGCTATTATCGGCGAACGATTCTGGACCTTGCGCCGCAGCAAGATTTTGCCGGTGGATCTGGTACCCAAAATCTGGCAATTACATCGCGAAAGAAAAATAGATGCGGTTACATTACGCCGGATCAAGGTAAGTTCTCCACTGGGCTCAGTGTTATCCGCCGGGTTGGCAAACAGTCGCCATGGCCGTGACATGATGAAAGTCAGTATCGAGGAAGCGGGCAGACAGGAAGTACATGCGTTGGAGAGATATCTGAATACATTGGGGACGATTGCTTCAATTACGCCTCTGCTAGGTCTGTTGGGGACGGTCATCGGCATGATTAAAGTGTTCACTGCCATTATGATCAATGGCGTCAGTGATCCGGGAATTCTGGCCGGAGGCATATCGGAAGCACTGATTACGACTGCAGCGGGTTTAACCGTGGCCATACCCAGTCTGATTTTTCATCGTTATTTTGAACGGCTGGTGGATGAGTATGTCGTCAAAATGGAAGAAGAAGCTTTGCATCTGATTGATGTCATGCAAGGCGAAAGGGAAGACAGTTGATGGACTTTAACCGTAAAAAACGCCCCCCCCTGGAAATTTCCATCACGCCGATGATAGATGTGGTGTTTTTACTGTTGATTTTCTTCATGGTGACCACCACATTTAATAAACAGACAGAAATTAAAATTAATTTACCGGAAGCTAAAGGTGATGAAGTTAGCTCACAGGATAAGATGATCAAGCTGATGATTGATGAAGAAGGTTTGTATTTTATTGCCGATGAAGAAGGAAAGTTTCATCAGTTGGTCAATCAAAAAACGGAGACTTTACGCCGTGCCTTGCAAAAAGCGGCCGGTGATGATCGCATGATTCCGTTTGTCATCAGCGCGGATGCCAAAACACCTCATCAAGCCGTCGTGACTGCGTTGGATATTGCCAGTCAAACGGGATTCAAACGCATCACGTTTGCAACCAAGAATATGCCGAATAAACCATGATGAAACGATTTGTAAAATGGTTGCAGGATGCCTGGTATCAGGAGATGTATCTGTCTCCATTGCTGGTGCCGTTTTCCCTGTTTTTTCTGGATGCCGTGCGTTTTCGTCGTTACATGTACAAACTGGGGGTCAAGCGTTCTGTTCGTCTTCCTGTACCTGTCATTATTGTCGGTAATATCACGGTAGGGGGTACCGGAAAGACCCCGCTGGTAATTTGGCTGGCTAATTTCTTAAAGGAACAGGGATATCGGCCGGGTATTATCAGTCGTGGCTATGGCGGCGAAAAGCAGGTCAATCCTATGACGGTCAAGACTGACAGCACTCCGGATCAGGTAGGAGATGAACCGATGTTGCTGACCAGGCATGCTGATTGCCCCGTGGTCATCTGCCATCAACGCGTCAAGGCCGGACAGTATTTGCTAAGCCATCATGACTGCAATATTGTGGTTGCCGATGATGGGTTGCAGCATTATGCGTTGCAGCGTGATATTGAAATTGCAGTTATTGATGGAGAACGGCGATTCGGCAATGGTTATTTATTACCTGCCGGGCCACTACGTGAACCGGTTGAAAGACTGCAGGACGTCGATCTGGTGGTCGTTAACGGCATTGCCGAAGAAGACCGTGAGTTTTCAATGCGCATCACCGGGCTGGATGCCGTCAACCTGTCCAGTGGTGAAGTGATGCCGCTGGTGAAGTTTGCCTCACAAAAATGTAAGGCGATTGCCGGCATAGGCAATCCCAAGCGTTTTTTTAATCATCTGCAACAAGCGGGGCTGACGTTCGACAGACTGGCATTTCCTGATCATCATGCTTTTTGTGCAGAAGATATTAATTTTAATGACCATGCGCCGGTATTGATGACGGAAAAAGATGCGGTTAAATGTATCGATTTTGCCACTCCCTTGCACTGGTATGTGCCCGTCAAGGCACAGCCTCAACCCGCGTTTGAGCATCAATTATCAACCTTACTTGAGCACAAAATAAATGGATACACAACTACTTGAAATTCTGGCTTGCCCGATTTGTAAAAGCCCTTTGATATATCACAAAGAGACACAGGAGTTGATCTGCAAGCCGGATCGACTGGCTTTTCCCATTCGTGATGATATCCCGGTGATGCTGGAAGATGAAGCCAGGGAGGTAACAGATGAAGAAGTGGAAGCTTTAAAATCATGAACACTGATTTTAAGGTGGTTATTCCGGCCCGTTATGGCTCCAGTCGCTTGCCGGGAAAACCGTTATTACCTATTGCCGGCAAGCCGATGATTGCCCATGTGTGTGAACGGGCCAGAGAAGCCAATGCACAGCAAGTCGTGGTGGCCACCGATGATAAGCGGATTCAATCCCAGGTGGAGGCGATAGGTATCGATGTAGTAATGACTGATCCGGATCACCAGTCAGGGACTGAACGCATTGCCGAAGTTGCCGAGACTATGGGGTGGTCTGATGACACCGTCATTGTTAATTTGCAGGGAGACGAGCCGTTAATCCCCGCCAGTTATATTAATGATGTTGCTTATATTCTGGCTTCTCAAACAGAAGCGGGAATGTCGACCTTGGCGGCCATCATTGATGAGGCGGAAGAAATTTTCAATCCCAATGCCGTCAAGGTTGTGCTTGACCGGCAAGGATATGCGATGTACTTCAGTCGTGCATCAATTCCATGGGACCGAGACAATTTCCCACAGTCCTTTAAGCAGCATGAGCGCTGTCCAGTGCTCAGGCATATTGGTATGTATGCCTACACGGTGGCGTTTTTAAAACGCTATTGCCAATGGACATCTTCCGCATTGGAAAAAGTGGAATCACTGGAGCAATTGCGTGTGTTATGGCAAGGGGAAAAAATCATCGTACATACGGTTGCGGCAACGCCGCCGGCAGGTGTGGATACGCAGGAAGACCTGAAGCGGGTTGAAGCGCAATTACAGCATCAGCAGACAGCGGACGTTTAAATACCAAGGTAATGTCATTTGTAAACGATTGTATTGAGATTTCGATTTAGCATGTCGGAACTCGCCTCTATCAAAATTTCACTGCCTTATTTTGAAGACAGTGCGCGCTTGTTTCATTCAATTGCCGATCAGCCCTGGGCGATGTTACTGGATAGCGGCTATCCTCAAACCAGTGGTCGCTACGATATTCTGGTTGCAGACCCGGTATGTACTGTGGTCACTCGCAAACATGAGACACAAATTTCCCGTCCAGAGGGCTCTTTCTCTTCAGACCAGGACCCTTTTGCAATAGTCAAGGAAGAACTCAAGCGAATGACGGCTGTTCAATCTGAGCTGCCGTTTACGGCGGGTGCAGTCGGGTATTTTGCTTATGATCTTGCCCGACGACTGGAGAAACAGCCAGAACTCGCCGTGGATGCCGAACAGTTGCCGGAGATGGCGGTGGGGATTTATGCCTGGGCGGTGGTGGTTGATCATACACAACAGCAGAGCTGGCTGACCGGGGATGCCCACGCGGATGTTGATTGGGATGCATTAAAATGGACATTCAGTCAATTGCCTGAGTTGGATTTTAGTTATCCGTTCAAGGTGTTGGCTGCTCCGCAATCAAACCTGGATAAAAACAGCTATGCAGCAGCCATTAAGCGAATTAAACAATATTTAAAGGAAGGCGACTGTTATCAGATCAACCTGGCGCAACGGTTTTGCAGTCCGTGTTCCGGTAATCCCTGGCAAGCGTATTATCAATTACGACAATTGAATGCCGCACCTTTCAGTGCATATTTGAATCTTCCAGATGTGCAAGTGCTAAGCTCTTCGCCCGAACGATTTTTGCAGGTGGTGAATGGCCAGGTGGAAACAAAGCCGATAAAAGGAACCCGTCCACGCAATGTAGATCCGTCAGAAGATGAACGCCAAAAACACTTGTTGGCTGAAAGTCTGAAAGATCGTGCTGAAAACCTGATGATTGTTGATTTGTTACGCAATGACATCAGTAAAAATTGTCGTCGTGGGTCTGTGTATGTTCCCAAACTTTTTGATGTTGAAAGTTATGCCACCGTGCATCACCTGGTCAGTACTGTCAGCGGTCAATTGACGGCTGATCATCATGCTTTGGATTTGCTTCGAGGGTGTTTTCCAGGCGGCTCCATAACCGGCGCACCCAAAATTCGTGCGATGGAGATTATCGAAGAACTCGAGCCTCATCGCCGAGGTATCTATTGTGGATCAATTGGTTATATCGGGTGTGACGGCAATATGGATTCCAATATTGCCATACGGACATTGGTCCATTCAGACCAAACCATCCGGTTCTGGGCCGGGGGCGGCATTGTGAATGACTCTGAGACCGATGCCGAATATCAGGAATGTTTCGATAAGGCGCAAGCATTGTTGACCTTATTAAAATATTTTTCCTGAAATGAACGTCATCAAATTAGGTGGCAGCCTGTTTCAGGATGACGGGTTGCCGTTGATCGTAAACAAAATCAATCAATCCGCTTTATCGCCTGCTGTGATTGTCACCGGAGGCGGCCGTCTTGCCAATGAAATACGTTGTTTGCAATCCCGTTTCAGATTTGATGATTATTCCGCGCATCATATGGCGATTCTGGCTATGCAACAAACGGCGTTAGTGTGTCATTCCATGCAACAAGACTGGCCGTTGTTGAAATCAGTCTCAACACTGCGGGAGAAAGAGGGCGCTGACATCAGGGTGTGGATGCCGCAAATTGAAGAACTTGATCAATGCGGGGTTGAGGCCAGTTGGGATGTGACATCGGACAGTCTGGCGGCCTGGCTGGCCAAACAGTTAGGTGCGCAAGAATTGCTTGTAGTCAAGTCAACCACTATTGATCCCAAACTATCTTTGAGTGAATTGCAAAAAGCAGGTGTTCTGGACAGGGCTTTTATTGGTATGATTTCAGACGTCAGTTTTAATATCCGTGTAATTCATCACTCTACATTGTAAATGTATTCCATTTTCAAATTTGTTTTTCGTAAAGGGCTCAGCCAGATCTATTACAAAAGTAGAGAGGCCATTCTGGGGCATCACAAACGTGAGATCGTGGTGGCTCATGTCGATCAGGCATGTACTGCGCTGGAAGACAGCAAACAGCAGTTTGAAGATTCGCTGCAAAAATTTAAAACCATACTTGATATACCTGATTTATCGCTGGAATATCGGTATCAGCAATTAAATCTGCAATATCAGTTTTGTCAGTCGAAAACCGATGAAGTGGCGCATCGAATCGCATCCATTGAAGACGTGTCCAATGCGTTGTTCAGTGAATGGGAAGATGAACTCAGTTTATACAGCAATCGGTCGTTACGTTCTAAAAGTCGTCAACAGTTGGACAAGTCAAGACGCCAGTACAAGCGGCTATTAACCTCATTAAAACAGGCGGAGTCAAAGATTCATCCCGTATTGGCAGCGTTTCATGATCAAGTCTTGTTTTTAAAGCATAACCTGAATGCCCAGGCGATAGCCGCGTTACAGCATGAATTTATCGAGATTAGTGTGGATATTTCCAAATTAATTCAGGCGATGGAAAAAACGATTTCAGAAGCCAGTGCGTTCGTGTCCTTGTTGACGGAGCCTAAGGCTTTGCCCCCGACGCGATAAAGCGCTCTTAAATACCCAATTATGGTGGCACGATCTACTTTTTTACAAATAAACGCTCGCTTATTCTCTCTCGACTGGGAAAATTTGATCTTTTGTATATATTTTAGGTAGTGATTATTTATTTAGGAAACAATATGAGTGTTCAGGCAAAAATGGATTCTACAAATGGAACCTTGCAGATTGCAGTCAGTGGGCGGTTTGATTTTGGAATTCATCAACAGTTTAGACAATCCACAGACGTTGCTTCTCAACAGATAAAACAAATTGAACTTGATTTGTCCAAAACAGATTATCTTGATAGTTCGGCATTGGGTATGCTTTTAGTTTTGCGTGATAAGGTGGGCGAAAATAAAAGTGCAGTCAAAATAAAAAATGCTAAACCCGACGTGGTGAAAATTCTGCAAATTGCCAATTTTGATAAATTATTCACGATCGTGTGATTGTGTAAGGATCAGCTCCCGAGCTTGACCAAGCTGATCCTTTAAAATTTATGCTTACAATTCCTTTTCCCCTTCCTGGTCATCATTGAATTAGTCATGCACTTACCATCTCGGTCTTGAATAATAAAGATTCTGTTTTTGTTCAGACTAATGGATAATGCTGTCATCAAAATCAGATTTGTTTTTTATCACTATCAAGTGATTAGGCAGTCTGCGATGAAGCGTCTTTAATAATACTAATTCATAATGGCCCAAGAGATTTTCCCTGTTTTTTCTGTGCTACGCGATGTGATTCGTCGTGTCCTGCCTAATACCCAAACGGTTATTCTTTCACTTTTTTTGATTTTCGGCACGGTATTGATCGTGTCCATGTCAAACTTGTTAATGCCGGTATTTGCAGCAGTGGTTATCGCTTATCTGCTTGAAGGGCTGGTAAAAATAGCAGAACAAAAAAAGCTTCCTCGTTTGCCAGCGGTTCTCGTTGTATTTGTCAGTTTTATAGCAGGCTTAAGTTATATCCTGGTGGTGTTGTTGCCAGTGATTTCTGAACAGTCTGTGCAGTTGCTGCAGAGCATTCCTGATTTCATCAAAGGAACGCAAAAAGAGATTATGCGTTTACCAGAACTTTACCCTCAGTATATTACTGAAGACAAAATCAAAGAGATTATGTTTTCTATACAGCAGGAGTTGTTGAAGTACAGTCAGGATATTATTTCAGGGTCGGCCGAGTCCGTCATCAGTCTGGCGACAGCGGTAATGTATCTGTTGTTAGTGCCTTTTATGGTATTTTTTTTCATGAAGGACAAACAGGTATTTCTGGCGTGGATTGAACAATTCTTGCCTCGTGATCGTCATTTGACGGTCAGTGTCTGGAATGAAGTGGATATGCAGATTGGTAATTATGTGCGCGGTAAATTCATCGAAGTGATCATTTTGTGGTTTGTCAGTTACATAGTGTATATTTCCATTGGGCTTGATTATGCCATGTTACTGGCGGTATTGACCGGCTTGTCTGTCATTATTCCGTATGTCGGGCTGGTGGTTGTTACCATTCCCGTTGTTGCTGTTGGCTATCTGCAATGGGGCTTGTACAGTGATGAGTTTATGTATGTAGTGATCGCTTATACCGTAATCCAGAGTTTTGATGGCGGCGTTTTGGTACCTCTTCTGTTTTCCGAAGCCGTCAACCTGCACCCGGTTGCAATCATTATTGCGATTCTGTTTTTTGGTGGGTTATGGGGGTTTTGGGGGGTGTTTTTTGCTATCCCGTTGGCCACGCTGGTCAAAGCTGTGATCAGTGCATGGCCAAAACTGGAAGATCCCGCGTCTGCTGAAACTGACAACAGCAGAGCGCTATAGTTAATTTTAAAGTGTTTCTGACGCAAAATCCGCCAGCCTGGAGCGTTCTCCTCTACGCAGGGTGATGTGTGCACTGTTTTCCCATGATTTAAACCGGTCTACCACATAGGTGAGCCCTGAACTGGTCGCTGTCAGGTAGGGTGTATCGATTTGCCCCAGGTTGCCAATACAGATAATTTTGGTGCCGGGGCCAGCACGCGTAATCAGCGTTTTGATTTGTTTTGGTGTCAGGTTTTGTGCCTCATCAATAATTAAATATCGATTCAAAAAAGTACGGCCGCGCATAAAATTTAATGAGCGTATTTTTACCCGGTTCATTACAACATTGTGGCTGATATCCTTTTCCCAGTCGGTATTACCGGATCGACTGCCGAGTAATTCCAGGTTATCAATTAAAGCCCCCATCCAGGGAGCCATCTTTTCTTCTTCTGTACCCGGCAAAAAGCCAATATCTTCTCCAACGGGGACCGTTTCACGGGTCATGATGATTTCCTGGTACATTTTATGTTCCATTGTCATGGAGAGTCCGGCAGCAAGGGCCAGCAAGGTTTTGCCAGTACCTGCCGTTCCCAGTAATGTGACAAAATCGATATCGGGGTCAAGTAAGACATTGAGCGCAAAATTTTGTTCTCTGTTTTTTGCGGCAATCCCCCAGATGCTATGAGCTTTATTGCTGTAATCCCGAGCGAGTTCTAACGTTGCCGTTTCCCCGTCACATTGGCGAACAATGGCTTCAAAATTGGAATCCTTGTTCATATACAGGTATTGATTTGGATACCACTCTGAGACTAGAGGGCCGCTAAGTTTATAGAACGTCTTGTCATTTTCCTGCCAGGATTCCATTTTGGAGCCATGAACGTCCCAGAAGTCCTCATCCAGCGCTTCTACGCCACTGTATAAAAGGTCTATGTCATCCAGGGTTTGGTCGGTATGATAATCTTCAGCATTCAACTCCAATGCGGCAGCTTTAATGCGCATATTGATATCTTTGGACACCAGGATGATCTTGATATCAGGATGTTCC
Organism: Methylococcaceae bacterium; assembly: GCA_006844705.1. Taxonomy (GTDB): domain Bacteria; phylum Pseudomonadota; class Gammaproteobacteria; order Methylococcales; family Methylomonadaceae; genus Methylomarinum. The sequence goes on from SPJS01000060.1 coordinate 13,919, forward strand.
TTGGTAAGGGCTAAAACAACGGCCAGGATGGAGTTATCTGCAATATGTCCAGGCATGCTTTCCGGTAAATGATTAGCCATTTGCTGGGTCTGGAAATACAGGCGGCCATCATAAGGCGTTTCTCCATTCGGGTTGTGTTCAATTCTGGCGATCGGAAGCCCTTCGCTGATACTTTTATAACTTGCACCATGAATCAGTTCATCCAGAAACCGGCTGGCCTGACGTACGTTTCTGGAGACATCAGACATGCCTCTTTTGGCTCGGTCAAGTTCTTCCAATACCACCATTGGAATGAAAAGGTTGTGCTCTTGAAAATGAAAAATACTGGTGGGGTCATGCATCAGGACATTCGTGTCCAGAACAAACAGTTTCTTATTCCCTGTAGAGTGAATATTCATCCGTAATCAGGCTCCTTGGCTATAGTGATTGTAATGTTTCAATGATTTCCGGGATGTGGGTTTTTACCTTAACCTTGCGCCATTCATGAATCAGAACACCTTCTTCATCTATTAAAAAGGTGCTTCTTTCTATTCCACGGACCTGTTTGCCATACATGTTTTTCATTTTTATCACATCAAACAGCTGACACAGGTGTTCTTCTTTATCTGATAATAAGTCAAAGGGAAAACATTGTTTACTTTTAAAACCTTCGTGGACGTTTACACTGTCACGCGATATTCCAAAGATCATACAATTAAGCTCTTCGAAGGTTTTAATATTATCTCTGAATGCCTGGCCTTCGGTAGTGCAGCCAGGGGTGTTATCTTTCGGATAAAAATACAGGATGACTTTTTTTCCTTTTAACTCGGAGAGTTTGATGGTTTGGTCGCCGGTTGCAGGTGCTTCAAAGTCAGGGACGGGGGAATTTAATTCGATGGTACTCATATTAGCGTTTTAAAGGTTCCAAAATAGCGTCAAGATTCAAGTTGTCACAGAATTCCATAAATTCCTCCCGCAATGCCAATAAACGGGTGGAAGCAGGAATGCTGATCAAGAAACGGGTAGAAAAAACGGGTGTATTCCCGTAAGAAGTTACATATCGACTGGCTGAAATTTCCTCAATTTCAATCTGCCGGCTTAATAAAAACTGGGTGATCTCTTTGACGACTTCATTGCAGCTGACCGACATGGTTTCAAGGGTAAAGGGCATGAATTCATTTAAAGCCGAAGGTTGTTCAGGCCGGATTGAACTGGTTTGAATCCCTAGTCTGGATTGCAGGCTGTCCAGGGTTGATTCCAGTTTAGCGATTTGACTCCAGTCGCCTTCTACCAGTAAATAGGTCGCTGTAGATAATGAAAGATGAGACGCCCTCAGTTCCAGCAGATTACACCGACAATTACTCACAGCAATTAATAATGCAGCAAGAAACTGGGGTTTTTTTTCACCTAAAGCAGTGATGGCTAGTTGCATAGTTTTTATCCATAAATTTTCAATGCCAGTTTATCATCAAACTTAATGTGAGCGAATATCCTTGTTTTGATCGTTAAAAAAATCGGGGTGTAATCAATTTATTTTCTACGATATGCTGTTTTGGGTCATTTTTGTCTAAATAACTTTTGATCGGTGCCGACTATACTTTATGAGAATTGATCCCGTTTGCTGGTTTTCATACCACTGATACAAAACGGGCTCAAAATTTTTTTGCAATTATATTAAGCATGTTCCATGGCTGAAAAACCTGAAGATAAAGATGCAATAGATGAGTTCGCTGATGAACTGGATTCAATGTTGGATGCTTCGACATCTGATGAGCAAAACGAAGAAATAATTGATGATGAAGATGCCATCGATCGACTGCTTATGGATAACGCATTTGGAGCTGCGCCAGAAGAAAAAAATCAGGATGAGTTTGCTGAAATTGATGAATTGATCAGTGAGAATATTGAACAAAACGATGCTCTGCCGCAAGACGATGTCATTGATGAATTTGCTGATGATGAGGATGATTTAGTCGTTGAAGAGGATCAACAGCAGGCGTTTGATGCTGAACAGGCGGAAGATGACAAGTTTGATGAATTTACTGATGTTGAACCCGTAGTGCAGCGTAGTCTGGAAAACGAAGTCGTTTCTGAAGATTATGATATTTCAGTAGGTGATGAAGACGATGATGATATTGAACCGGTTGTCGATGAAGTGATGCCTGACCACGTTCAGCCGGTAGAAATTCCGGATTATTCAGGGGCGTTTGAAGCCATTAATCGTCAACTGTCTGCATTACAAACATCACAGTCGAATTGTGAGCAAAAGATTTCGCAGATTGAAGAGAAACCCGACAGTAGTGTAAGCGTCGGCGAAGATGTTGAGAGTTTGAAATCTGACATAAAAAAGCAGCAACGTAAGCTAACGGCATTAGAAGATAAAAAGCCGGTTCAGTCGATTATTGCGTTGGTGATAGGTGTGATAGCGCTATTGATTGGGAGTGTGTTGGGTTTTTTCGGCATGCAGGCAAATTCTAAAGTTAAAGGGCTTAATGAAGTCATTATTGAACTTGAAGAGGACATTGAATTGTTTCAAGCAAATGGTGATGATAAAGCAGAGTTAAAAAAATTCTCGAAGCAAATCCTAGCGCTTCAAGACGCCAATAAAATGTTGACTGCCCGAATGGGGGATGTGCAAGAGAAGTTTTCATCTCTTGCCGAAAAGGAAGAAGTACCATCAGATATCGAGGCCAGGTTGCAACAAATTTCAGATCAGCAAGTACAGTCTGCTGATGCCTTGGAGACGTTGCAGTTGCAGTTAATAGAAGTAGAAAAAACAGCCTTGAAGTCAGTAAAGACTAAGAAATCAGTTTTTAAGAAAAAATGGCAAGTGAATCTGGTTGCTTTCAGGCAGGAGTGGTATGCCACCCGAAAAGCACAGGAGTTTGAGCGTCAAGGAGTCCCGGTTGAAGTTTATAAGCTTAAGTCCCAGGGAAAAGACTGGTATCGCTTACGTGTAAAAGGCTTCGCATCTAAATATGAGGCAGCGGCTTACGCGTCCAAAGTCAAGAAATTACTTAATTTGACTTCTGTATGGGTTGACGAGCAGTGATGGGTTTGCGCTTGAAAGTGTGTCGCTTTTTCTGTTTGACTAATCTAAATCCCCAGCTTGCCATGCGTATCCAGGGAGCTTCCCAGTTTCTATAGGCAATGCGAGAGCGGACAGGGTCTGAGTTCCAGCCTCCTCCTCTGACAGCAATGAACTTGGTGTGAAAATTTTCATTATCTACACAAGTATTGCTTAGTTTTGAATAGTCAGAATGATATTCAGAGCAGGTCCATTCCCACGCATTACCTAACATATCATAAAGACCAAACTTATTTGGTGAGTATTTCTTTACTGACGTAATCAGTGTGTATTTGTCGTTGCAGGGAAATGTTTGCAATTCTTTCGAGGAAAATGGCGCCGATTGGTCAGCAAAATTGGCATAACGGCATGAAAGTCTGGGGTTATTACCCCAAAAATATAGTGAATTGCTACCGGCTCTGGTGGCATATTCCCATTCTGCCTCAGTGGGTAGTCGATAATGTTCTCCGGTTGTACGGTTTAACCAGGCGATATACTTTGATATATCATAGAAACTGATGCATGTGACAGGGTCATTGTCTGCAGCGGTTTGGCCTAGGGGGGATTTCCAGTTTGCCCATGAATACCAGTTCCATGCAGGGGTCTGGGTTGAGTCATAACTCCAGCACCCTTTTTCCTGATAATTTATTTCGGCATCAGTAATGTAGTTTGTTGCATTAACAAACGTACGGAAATCACTTACAGTGATTTCATGTTGGGTAAGTTCAAAGCTATTAATACAGATGCGATGTTTTAATTCATCTGCATTACGATGGTGTTCATATTCAGGGCTGCCAATGTATGCACAAGCGGAGGGAATAGTATTTGTTTTTGGTTGAACTGGTTGAGCTAGAGCGTCAGTGAAAATGGAGGCAAATACAATAAACAAACATGATAATAATTTCATATCGCTGTGGCATTTATTCAGGAATCGAAGTAAATTAAATATCCGCAAATAAAACTAGTAAACTCTGTTAGCGATATAATGGAAGGCTCTAAACCCAGCGAAGCCAATGAGACTAATAAAAAAAACTTTTAATGCGTTTTTGATGTTAAAAAAATAATAAATGATTGAAATAATATAGGCGGTGGGTGTCTCTTCCAGCGGAATATCAGAGAACTCGTTTGAATCAAGATGCAATTCAGGAGCTTCTATATTTTCCTGATATTCAAAATTAGATGTTCGACTAACATGTATGCTTGAATCAAAACTTTTTTCGCTAAAAAAAAGTAAAAGATGGTCCAGGTCAGAGGGAAGGGCATTATAAATTGTTTGGTTAATTTTATTCAGGTTTGTATTAAAATTTTCCAGAGCAATTTTTAGAGAATCTATTTCATCCGGAGTAAAAAATTCATGGAATAGATCTTCCCCTTGAGCAAAAATTTCAAGCCCTTGGATGTATTGATAATTACTTGATTGTCGTTTTTTATTGAAAGGATTATTATGTTCCAACGTTTTTCTTTCAAAGATGCGGGTGTTTTCTTCAATCTGTAGCTGTGATATAAGCGTTTGAATAATAATAAACTGTTCGTGGTTTGTAAGAGGGGAGGAAGATGATTCACTCTCTTTTAAGACCTCAATATCTGACCCGGCTTGTATTGGGGGTTCAGGTTTTACTGTGGCAGCTTGAGCAGGGATTATAAATAGGAAAAGTAAAACTCGGGTCAACATAGTTAAGCGATTATTTTTTATGAAGCCATTCTAATGTATCTTGTCTGCTTCTGTCCATGCTACGCAAACTTAAGAATATTTGTTTTTATCGAGATGACATTGACTGTAGGCTCATAATCAAATAAAATTCTTGGGTTATGTTAGACAGATTGCCTGAATTTGTAGATCCAGTTAGTTTTGCTGAGAAACGAAGACAGTTAGTTGGCAAATACAATGTTGTGGATTTAAAGCGGTTGCATGATAACTTATTTAAAACCGACGGTATTGTAGATGTTGAGTTTGTTTTTGGTAAAAGTGGCCGACAATTGGTTCTTGAGGGAGCCATATGTACTGAACTTTTCCTTGTCTGCCAGAATTGTTTATCAGGGCTTCACAAACCTATTGAAATTCGTTTTAAACTTGCCTTAGTGTTTAGCGAGGATCAGTTGAACAAATTATCTCTTGATTATGAGCCATTATTAATTAGTGATGAGAAGTTGTCATTGAAAAGTGTGGTAGAGGATGAGATTTTGCTGGTTTTACCGGATTTTCCAAAACATGAAACTTGTCACGGGGTTGATCATGTTCTTCAGTCGTCTGTTGAGATTGATAATGAACAAAAAAGAGAGTCTCCCTTTTCTGTTCTAGCAGATTTTAAAGTATCAAAAGAGGATAAATAATGGCAGTTCAAAAGAGTAAAGTAACGCGGTCTAGAAGAGGACAGCGTCGTTCACATGATTCGCTGACGGCTCGCACTCTTTCTCAAGATCCGATGACTGGGGAAACTCATCTGCGTCACCATATGACGCCTGATGGTTTTTTCAAAGGAAGACAAATTGTAAATGTAGAAATAGAAGAAGATGATGAGGAATAGTTAATAATTATTTTAATTATTGCGGCCTGCTTTGCAGGCCTTTTTCTTTTTTGTTGCATGAAAATAAGTAGTTAGTGTGAGTTTAACGTTATCAATTGATGTTATGGGCGGCGACTTCGGGCCGCAGGTTACGATTCCAGCTTCATTAAGTTGTTTAGCGAAGAATCCGGACTTGAATCTTATATTGGTTGGTGATGAGGCCAAATTGAAGGAAATGTTTTCCTCAGAAATTGCCCGGTATTCAAACAGAATAAGGATAATCCATGCCTCTCAAATTGTAGAAATGGATGAGTCACCCCAAAAGGCTTTGAAGAATAAAAAGGACTCATCAATGCGCGTTGCCATCAACCTGGTTAGAGAGGGTAAAGCAGATGCATGTGTTAGTGCGGGTAATACAGGTGCTTTAATGGCAACAGCGCGGTTTGTTCTTAAAATGATTCCGGGGGTAGAGCGCCCTGCCATTATTTCAACCATGCCATCCATTTTTGGGCACACGTATATGCTGGATTTAGGTGGAAATGTTGATTGTACTGCCAATCAGTTGTACCAATTTGCAATTATGGGAGAGGAAGTTGTAAAGGCTCTGGAAGGTATTGATGCTCCCAAAGTCGGATTGTTAAATATTGGTGAAGAGGATGTGAAAGGTAATGAGCAAGTGAAGTCTGCCAGCAAATTATTGGAATCATCGAGTCTTAACTATATTGGCTATGTTGAGGGGAATTCAATTAATGCAGGAGCCACTGAAGTTGATTTGATTGTTACTGATGGATTTGTAGGCAATGTGGCGCTGAAATCGATAGAGGGGGCGGCAAAGATGATTGGTGACAAATTAAGAGCGTCTTTCACTGACAGTTTGATCAGCAAGTTGTGTGGTTTGTGCGCTTACCCTGTGTTAAAAAAATTTAAAGCGAGTATAGATCCTAGAATGTATAACGGAGCCAGTTTTATTGGATTACGAGGCTTGGTTATTAAAAGTCATGGTGGCGCGGATGAGATTGCCTTTGAAACGGCGATTCATTTAGCGGAAATTGAAGCAAAACATGATGTTGCAAGAAAAATTAGCGATAAGATTGAACAGGCTTTGATGGGACAGGAGGCTGGTTCATGACCCCCTTTGCAAGAGTGATCGGGACAGGCGGATATTTACCAGAAACGGTCAGGACCAATGATGATTTGGCTAAAATGGTTGAAACCTCTGATAGTTGGATTGTAGAACGTACCGGTATTAGAAGCCGTAGAATTGCGTCTCCTGAAGAATCGGCAGCCAGCATGGCGGAAATTGCTGCTCGTGAGGCTATAGAAATGTCAGGTAAGGACGGAAATGAAATTGACCTTATCATTGTGGCTACTGGCACGCCTGATCGAGTATATCCAAGTACAGCGTGTTTATTACAAAGTCGACTGGGCATTCGAGAAGGTGTGGCTTTTGATATTCAGGCGGCATGCTCTGGGGCAATTTACGCGTTAAGCATTGCTGATAAATATATTCGATCAGGTGCAGCAAAGAATGTTTTGGTGGTGGGCAGCGAAATTTGCTCACGAATTGTTGATTGGTCGGATAGATCGACCTGTATTCTTTTTGGGGACGGCGCAGGCGCTCTATTGCTTGAGGCATCGGATCAACCCGGCGTGTTATCGACCCATATTCATTCCGATGGCAGTTATGAAGAGTTGTTATATTGTCCTAATTCTCAGGTAAATGCCGAGACAGGAAATGAGACAAAAGGATATATCCAAATGCGTGGTAATGAAGTGTTTAAAATGGCGGTGAAGACACTTGAACGCATTGTTGATGAGACATTAGAATCTAATGGACTGGATAAAACCGATGTTGACTGGCTGGTGCCTCATCAGGCCAATACCCGAATTATTGCTGCAACGGCAAGAAAATTAAAAATGTCCATGGATCAGGTGGTATTGACTTTAGAAGAACAAGGAAATACATCCTCGGCATCAGTTTTACTCGCGCTCAACGAGGCGGTACGAGACGGCAGAATTAAAAAAGGGCAGATTATTTTGCTTGAGGCTTTTGGTGCTGGTTTTACCTGGGGCTCGGCATTAATTAAATATTAGAAGAAGAATAATGAATGATAATTATCAACTAGCATTTGTCTTTCCCGGACAAGGTTCTCAGGCCTTGGGTATGATGTCCGGTTTGGCAGAAAACTTTAGCATTGTTAAAGGCACGTTTGATCAGGCATCTGAAGTTTTACAACTGGACTTGTGGGAGTTGGTGCAATCAGGTCCATTAGAAGAATTAAATCAAACAGTTAATACTCAACCAGCCATGTTATGTGCTGGGGTGGCGATGTGGCGCGTTTGGTGTGAGCAAACTGATGTGCGACCAGGCTGGATGGCTGGTCATAGCCTGGGTGAATATAGCGCATTGGTGTGTTCTGGAGCAATTAAGTTTGAGGACGCAATTAACTTGGTTGCCTGTCGGGGGAAATTGATGCAAGAAGCCGTACCCGCAGGCATAGGCGCGATGGCCGCCATTATAGGGCTGGAAGATCATGAGGTGGTGGCGGTTTGTAATGAAAGTGCTCAGGGAGAAATCGTTGAAGCGGTAAATTTCAATGCGCCGGGGCAGGTTGTCATTGCTGGGCATTTATCAGCAATTAACAGATCTATGGCGCTAGCTAAGGAAAGAGGGGCAAAGCGGGCATTGCCTTTACCCGTAAGTGTGCCCTCCCATTGCGCGTTGATGAAACCTGCGGCCGAAAAACTAGCAGAGTATTTGACAAAAATCGAAATTAATTCCCCTTCGACGACAGTTATTCATAATGTTGATGTGGGCAGTCACAATGCGTCTGAAGTCATTTGCAACGCTTTGCAAGAACAATTGTACAAGCCTGTTCGATGGGTGGATACCATCAAATTTATGTTTGAACAAGGCGTGTCTGAGTTTGTTGAATGCGGCCCTGGTAAGGTTCTTGTTGGTTTGAATAAAAGAATCGTAAAAGAGGCTGCTCATTCCTTTATGTATGACCTGGAAAGCTTAAATAAAGTAAAGGAGCAAATGAATGGATAAAAAAATAGCAATAGTCACCGGAGCAAGCCGTGGCATTGGAAAAGCAATTGCCGAACAATTAGCTCGGGATGGTTTTTTTGTCGTCGGAACGGCAACATCTGCAACAGGTGCTGAGGCAATTTCTGAATACTTGGGGGATGCTGGGGCAGGTAGAAAACTTAATGTGGCGGAACAAGAGTCAATAGATACTTTTCTACAAGAAATTAGCAAAACCTTTGGTGCCCCCGCAGTATTGGTAAATAATGCAGGTATTACCCGCGATAATTTATTGATGCGTATGAAAGATGAGGAGTGGGATAATATTATCAATACCAATCTCTCTTCAGTTTTCAGAATGAGTAAAGCTGTGTTACGCGGCATGATGAAAGCCAAGTCTGGAAAAATCATTAATATTTCTTCTGTTGTTGGAGCAACGGGGAATGCGGGGCAAACTAATTATGCAGCGGCAAAAGCCGGGATGATTGGTTTTGCTAAGTCAATGGCCAAAGAAGTAGGTTCGCGAAATATTACTGTGAACACTGTAGCGCCTGGTTTTATTGATACGGATATGACGCGCGAATTAAATGAGGAGCAGAAAACGGGTTTAGTATCTGCTATCGCGCTAGGACGCTTAGGATTGCCTGAGGAAATCGCACATGCAGTTTCTTTTTTGGCCTCCGAGCAGGCGTCCTATATTACTGGAGAGACTTTACATGTAAATGGTGGCATGTATATGCCTTAATCTTGTTACTCAAAGAAAGTTTCAAGTATAATGCACCCTTCGTCTGGATAGGCCAGTCGCTGGTTTTCTTAACTATAAAAATTTGGTGGGCAGAGTTTATTCATCCTGCTTGCATACATTGAGGATAATAACTATGAGCAATGTTGAAGAACGAGTAAAAAAGATTGTCGCAGAACAATTAGGTGTTAAAGATGATATATCTAATGACGCATCATTTGTGGATGATCTTGGAGCTGATTCATTAGATACAGTTGAACTCGTTATGGCTTTAGAAGAAGAATTTGAATGTGAGATTCCTGATGAAGAAGCAGAGAAGATCACAACAGTTCAATTAGCTATTGATTATATCAACGCCAACCTTTAATCATCTGAACTAGTGGATGGTCTCATCCACTAGATTTTCTCCTTATCCCCTCTTATTGAAGTAACGGTAAATTATCTTGAGCAGTCGTCGAGTTGTAATTACTGGGTTAGGTGCAGTCACGCCTTTAGCCAACAATGTAAAAGATACCTGGGACGGTATTGTTAATGGAAGAAATGGAATATCTCTGATTGATTCAATTGATATGTCAGCATTTGCTACCCGCTTCGGAGGTGTCATCCGAAATTTTGACATCGCTGACTATATTCCTCTAAAGGATGCCAAACGCATGGATGGGTTTATTCATTATGGTATCGCCGCAGGATGCCAGGCATTCAAAGATTCTGGGCTAGAAATAACGGAAAGTAATGCAGAAAGAGTGGGTGTGGCGATTGGTGCGGGCATTGGTGGAATTACCGGCATTGAAGATTGTCAAATCCTGTTAGATAAAAGCGGGCCGAGAAGAGTTTCACCTTTTTATATTCCCGGAAATATCATAAATATGATTTCGGGGAATTTGTCAATTCAGTTTAGTTTGAAGGGACCTAATTTCGCAATTGCGACGGCGTGTAGTACCGGTACACATTGTATTGGTGAAGCTATGCGATTGATAAAATATGGTGATGCTGATGCCATGCTGGCAGGGGGGGCGGAGCGTTGTACGACGTCTCCTACTGCAATGGCTGGATTTATTTCGGCCAAAGCGTTGTCGCGCAGAAATGAAAGCCCGGAAACTGCAAGTCGGCCGTGGGATAAAGATCGAGATGGCTTTGTTTTAAGTGATGGTTCCGGAGTGGTAATGTTGGAAGAACTGGAGCATGCCAAAGCCAGAGGCGCGCAGATTTATGCTGAAGTGATTGGTTATGGCATGAGTGGTGATGCCTATCATATCACCTCACCTTCCGTAGGAGGTGAAGGAGCGGCACGTTGCATGAAAAACTGTATGCGAGATGCGCAAATTAATCCTGAAGACATTGATTATATTAATGCGCACGGTACATCAACGCCGGCGGGTGATATTGGTGAAACACAGGCAATGAAAGTTGCACTAGGGGAGCAAGCAAAAAATATCGCTGTTAGCTCGACTAAGTCAATGACAGGACATTTACTGGGAGCAGCAGGTGGAATTGAAGCTGTATTTACTGCGCTTAGCCTAAAACATCAGATCGCACCACCTACAATTAATCTGGAAAACCAAGATCCAGAATGTGATCTGGATTATGTGCCAAATACGGCGAGACAAATGTCTATAGATATTGCATTGTCCAATTCATTTGGGTTTGGCGGTACAAACGGGACAATAGCACTTCGACGTTTTAACTGATTATTCTTCTGGTGTTTGCAGATGATTTTAATAAATGGAGAAAGCAAACACCAAATAGACATTAATGACAGAGGACTTCAATATGGAGATGGATTATTTGAGACCATCTGTATACTGAAAGGAAAACCTCTTTTTTTTGCAGAACATTTTAAACGTTTGATAGAAGGGTGTGAACGTTTAAATATTCCTCAACCCTCTTGGTCAGATTTAAATGATGATATCGCTCGACTAGTGGTTGACGCTGCAGACAAGGCGATTGTAAAGATCATTCTGACACGTGGTGCGGGTGGTCGCGGTTATCGGTATTCGCCACAAACCTCTCCAACCCGAATTATCAGCCTGCATACATTTCCTGACTATCCTGAAAATTATGCGACAGATGGAGTTCGAGTTACTGTTTGTCAGCACAAATTGAGCATTAACCCTTACTTTGCAGGTATTAAGCATTTAAACCGGCTTGAGCAGGTGATGGCCAGAAATGAATGGTCTGATGAAGATGATTTGCAAGAAGGACTCATGATGGATCAAACCGGCCGCGTCGTTGAAGGGACAATGACAAATCTTTTTTTTGCAAAAGATGGGCGTGTGTACACCCCCATGATTAACCGCTGCGGAGTGAAGGGAATTATCAGAGGCGAGGTGATCAAAATGGCAAAGGAGCTGGCCATAGATGTAACGGAAAGGGAATTCGATCTGACCCAACTTGCTGACGCAGATGAGGTGTTTTTAACTAATTCAGTCATAGGTATCTGGCCCGTCGCAAAGCTTGATAACTGGCGGTACAACATCGGGTCTGTTACCCGAAAATTTCAGCAGTATTATCTGACGCGTTGTCATAATGATTAAAAAAATCCTGATCGCAACCTTTATCACAATGTTTGTGGCGGGTTTGTCGTTAGCAGCCTGGTTATGGAGCGAATACCATAGAGTTTTGGAACAAAGCGTAGTTACCAGCCAAATCGACTCTTTTGAAATAGCGAAAGGAGCATCACTGAATGTGATCGGTTCTGAACTACGTCGACACAATATCAACATCAATCCCTACTGGTTTAAATTGATTGCGTATCAACTTAAGTTACAAAACAGGTTAAAGGCAGGTGAATATCGCTTAGAGCAAGGGTTGAGCATACCAGATTTGCTGGCCTTATTTGCGCAGGGGAAGTCCCGTCAATATGCCCTGACCATACCGGAAGGCTGGACTTTCAAGCAATTGGTTGAGGTGATTCAAAATGAACCAAAAATAGCGAAAACGCTGGATTATTCGAATCCTCAGGAACTGTTGGCACACATTCAAAGTGATTACTCTCATCCAGAAGGATTGTTTTTTCCTGAGACTTATTTTTTTGAAAAAAACAGTACAGACAAGGAAATCCTGTTAAGAGCCTATACCAGAATGACAACGATATTGGCTGAAGAGTGGCAAAACAGGAATAAAGATTTGCCGATAACATCACCGTATGAAGCCTTGATTCTGGCCTCAATTATCGAGAAAGAAACCGGTCAGGCCAGTGAGCGAAAACAAATTGCGGGTGTGTTTACCCGTCGATTGCGCAAAGGGATGTTGTTACAGACCGATCCTACAGTCATTTACGGTATGGGTGATCGCTACAAGGGAAATATTCGTTATAAAGATTTACGAGAGTACACGCCTTACAATACTTATGTGATAAATGGATTGCCACCAACGCCGATTGCATTACCTGGAAGAGCAGCAATACATGCAGCGTTGCACCCTGCAGAAGGGAATGCTTTATATTTTGTTTCACGTGGGGATGGCTCGCATGTTTTCTCTGAAACTTTAAGACAACATAATAATGCCGTAAATAAATATCAAAGGAAGAATAAATGAAGCGCGGCAAATTTATTACCCTGGAGGGTGGGGAAGGTGTTGGAAAGAGTACCAATTTGAATTTTCTTCGCCATATCCTTGAGTCTGCTGGATATACTGTGGTTATGACCCGAGAGCCGGGGGGGACAGATTTAGCAGAAAAAATTCGGCGATTATTGCTTGATAAAGACAGTGAAGCGGTGACGCCTATGGCTGAGTTATTGATGATGTTTGCCGGACGTGCACAACATATTCATCATGTCATAGAACCAGCGCTAGCAGATGGCAAATGGGTGTTATGCGATAGATTTACGGATGCGACTTTTGCCTATCAGGGAGGGGGGCGCGGAATGGATAAAACGAAAATTGGCTGGTTGGAAGAAACCGTACAAGGTGGCTTGCACCCGCATCTCACACTGTTGCTTGATGCGCCTGTAGAAATTGGAATGGATCGCATGATCAGGCGAGGTGACCTGGATCGTTTTGAGCGCGAGCAAACAGAGTTTTTTGAACGGGTCAGACAGTCTTATCTGCAGTGCGCCAAACAAGCACCTCAGCGATTTAAAGTAGTCGATGCCACATTGTCATTACAGCAAGTGCAGGCACAGATTAGAGCGGCAATCAGTGAAATTATATAATGGATGAAAAATATTATGCATTTCCCTGGTTAACCGAGGCCACCCACCACCTGACGCGATATATTGAATTAAACCGCTTTCCACAGGCTTTAATGGTTATTGCGCGCAGTGATTTTGGTCAACGCACTCTGATTGAGAATTATATCAATGCCTTGTTATGTACTCAGATTACAGCGCGCGGCTCAGCTTGTGGGCAATGCAGCAATTGTAAATTGATTCTTGCAGGTTCTCATCCGGATGTTAAATGGGTTACGCCCGAGCAAGGCAAGCAAATCGGCATCGACAAAATTCGTGAATTAACAACTCAGTTAATGTTAAAACCGCAATTCGCTGGATGGCGTGTTGCGGTTATTGAGCAGGCTGAGATGCTGACACAGGCATCAGCAAATGCGTTTTTGAAATTTCTGGAAGAGCCTACTGAACGGACTATGTTGATATTAATTGCCAGTTCAAGCAACAGTTTGCCGGCAACCATACGCAGCCGATGTCAGTTACTTTCTGTTGCACAGCCTTCCCGGGAAGTTGCATTAGCGTGGTTGGCAACGCAGGCGATTCATTCACCACAGTCCTATCTTGACATGGCGAATGGTTCGCCAATTCAAGCCTTGCATTACGCTGAGCTTAATTTGTTGGAAATTTATCAATCCTGCTACCAGGACTGGATTGCAGCAGGGCTGGGCAAAGCAAACATTGTCGCAGTCGCAGAAAAATGGGATAAGCAAGAGCAACCCGGTTTTTCAATGTTGATCATCTGGATGATGCAATGGCTAAATGGCCTGATCAGGGAGTTATATAAAGTAGATCATATTTTTGATGGCCAGGATAACTTGCAAGAGTTAGTGAAAAAGCTAGACTTGAACAAGGTATTTCAATTTTATGACGGTTTGTTATGGGCTAGAAAACAAGAAAGTGGTCAGCTTAATAAACAGGTGTTGATTGAAAAGTTATTAATTACGTGGTCAAGCTAACTTTAAGACAGTCATGGCAGAAGCAAATGCAAGACAGGGTATCCTGTCATTATCAATCAAGGAAAAAAGTGCACTTTTTTCAGCATATATGCCATTTATCAACAATGGCGGCTTGTTTATTCCTACCAAACGTGAGTATGAAATGGGGGAAGAAGTCTTTATGTTGCTTAATTTGATGGAAGAAACAGAACGTCTGCCTATCGCAGGAAAAATCATCTGGAAAACACCGGAAGGCGCGGAAGGTTATCGTGCAGCGGGAATCGGTGTGCAATTCAGTGACCAGGATGGCGGCAGCGCAAGAAATAAAATTGAAAATTACCTGGCGGGTGCTATAGAATCTGACCGTTCTACCCACACCATGTAATTAAAATGTTTATTGACTCACATTGCCATCTGGATCGGCTTGATCTTGCCACGTTTGAAAACAACTTTGACGTGTTCATGCAGGCGGCGGAAGAAGCCGGAATAGATCATATGCTCTGCATAGGTATTGACCTTGAAGCCTATCCTGCAATGTGTGAGTTGGTGGCTCCGTATGCAAATATATCATTATCTGCAGGTGTTCACCCCAATGTGACAGAAGGCAGAGAGCCTGATCTTGATGAACTGGTGTCACTGGCCAGTGCAGAAAAAGTGATTGCCGTGGGTGAAACCGGGCTGGATTATTTTCGTAGCGACGGTGATCTGGGTTGGCAGCATGCGCGTTTTGTCACCCATATCAAGGCGGCGAAGATTGTTAATAAGCCTTTGATAATTCATACCCGCGAGGCGGGTCAGGATTCACTTGATGTGTTAGAACGTGAAGGGGCAGACAAAGCCATTATCCATTGCTTTACCGAAGACTGGGCATATGCAGAAAGAGCGCTGCATCTGGGGTATTACATTTCCTTTTCCGGCATTGTGACATTCAAGAATGCCGAGCAGATCAAGGAGGTGGCGCGTAAAGTCCCTGAAGACCGCTTTTTGATCGAAACCGACTCCCCTTATCTTGCCCCGGTGCCTTTCCGTGGGAAACCGAATAACCCAACCTATGTTTGCCATGTCGCCCAGCATCTGGCAGATTTGAGAGGCTGTTCGCTGGAACAGATTGCCGAGCAATCAACCCTTAATTTCAATACTTTGTTTGAGCTGGCTGCTGCCTGAGACAAGGTTTTTAGCTGTCGGCTATTTCGACAGCTCTGCACAACTCCTCTTTTGCATGATAAAAATGTGGCGAAAACCGCACGCCCTGGCCGCGTAAAGCACAAATGACATTGGCCGCGGTCAGTTTTTTATACAGGGTGCGATTGTCCAGCGCGTTGTGCTTGAATACGACAATGGGTGAGGGCAGGTTGCTGTCCGCATCTGAAAGTAAAGTCAGGTTTGTCGATTGCTGAATCTGTTCGATTAAAATCTCAGCATTTTGCAGCACCTGTTTTTCTATCGTGTGCATACCGGCTTCAAGTAACAGGGACAGGCTGGCCGAAAGCGCATGGATAGCTAGCATGTTAGGACTGCCGCATTCAAAGCGCTGGGCATCAGGATGGATTTCCCACGGTTTGTTTTCATAATTGTGAATGTTGGCCATCATATGCCAGCCGTACTGCGTCAACGACAGCTTCTCTCTGGCTTGAGGAGCGGAATAAAAAACACCCAGTCCTTCCGGCCCAAACAGCCATTTATGCCCATCTGCCATGACAAAATCAGCCTGGCAAGCCTGTACATCAAACGCTACGCAGCCCAGGCTCTGGATGGCGTCAACACAGAATAAAATATTTCGTTGCTTGCAGAAGTGGCCAATATTTTCCAGGTCTACCCGGCGGCCGCTGGCAAACTGGATGGAGCTGATGGTCAGCAGCCGGGTGTGCTCATCTACCAGATTGAACAAGGCGTGTTCAGGAGAAGGTGCGCTGGCCAGGTCGGCTTCTCTGAATGCAACGCCCTGATTCGCAAGAGATTGCCAGGGAATACGGTTGGAAGGAAACTCTTCATTACTGCTGACAATATTATCGCCTTCCTGCCAGGCTATGCCATAAGCGACAAACGACAGGGCTTCCGACGTGTTTTTTACCAGCGCAATGTCTTTGGCATCAGGAGCGTTCAGCAATTGTGCAAACTGGTGTCGTAACAGACGTTCTTTCTCCAGCCATTGAAGATAATTCTGTGATCCGAATCGATTGTTCTCCCCGGCAAACTGTTGCACGGCCTGAGATGTTCGCGTTGGCCACGGAGCAACAGCAGCATGATTAAGATAAATCAGGGTTTCATCAAGCGGGAATTCTGGATGTCTTTGCATATTGGTTTATTCTTGGAAGCTATAAAAACGGCCCGGTTGTAACCCCAAATCTTACGGGGTCATTTACGGGTACGCTGTCTACGGTCTATGAATAAATGAAAAATTAGTGCACTTAAAATCAAAGCGGTGCCAGCCAACACTTTATAAGTAATTTGCTCATTGTTCAAATAATTGCCCAGCCATAGTGCCAGTACGGGTGAGAGAATGGTAAGCAATGCCACTTGTGTGGCGGGTTGATGAGTGAGTACAAAATAGTACAGCACAAAGCCAACTGCCGTCGCAATAATGCCCAGGTAGATTATGGCCAGAAGGCTGCTTAATGGCATATCCACCGGCCAGTAGGCATCTTCCAATATAAACCAGCACCCCAGGTACACAGGAAGAGCCAGGGTGAGCCCCCCGGTAACTTGATGAATTGCTTTCAGTTTTGCATTAATCTGTTTTACCCAGACCGCACTGATGGAATGGAGGAATGATGCGAATAAAACACCTGCAATCCCCTGAATGGCAGAAATGCTAATATCCATCGCAGAAACAAACATGAGGGCAAGGCCGGAGATACTGAGCATGTAGGACAGGAGTTTGCCCACGGTCAGGCTCTGTTCTCCAAGCAGCCAGGCGGCAAAAAGGGCGGTCATAAACGGCGTCAACCCGAATATTACAGAGACCCAGCCGGAAGGGATGAATAATGAGGACCAGTACACAGCCATCATGGCACCAAATATCTGAACAGAAATGGCCAGATAGGTGAGCAGTGCTTTTTTATGCCAGGGTAAAGGATTGTTTTGAACGATCAAAAGTAACAGCAGGCAGACTGTACCGATGGCCATGCGCAACATCGCACTGAAAATTACACCGGCGCCCATCGCACTCCATTTGATGGCCAATGGGGTTGTGGACCAGAGCAGCACAACACTCCAGTAAGCGAGAAATAATTTGATTTTGTTCAAGGTGGTTAGGGGGCTGAGTCAGAAACCGACTTCTCTCAGTAAGCGGTATGAGATATAGAGAATAAACGCGCTAAACCCTGTGTATAACAAAAATTGAATTGGTCGTTCCAGGAGAATATCAATCCATCGTTTTTGGCTACCCTGTTGTTTAGCGTTAAGGTAGGCGGCACGTTGCAGTTGTTGGCGTTGCGACTGATATTCGTCTATCAATGCTCGGGCGGTGTGCCATTCCTCTTCTTTAACCAGCCACAACGCAGGGGTAGAAATACCCCAATTGCCTGCACTGGTTTCATAAAATGTCAGATGGTGTTCACTGAGTAATTGACGAATATCTTCTGCTTCATCAGGGGGGACGTCTCTGAGTGAAAAGATCAGCTTCGACATGGGCGCATCATTAAAATTTGATTATTTTACACGATCAAATAAATACTGAAGACATCAATGGGCTAATTGACCTGGTTTTTGCTGAAAGATAATGATTAGTTTTGTAAAATAAGCGCTATGACAACAACAGCTGGTTTTCAACATTTTAAAGTTCTTAAAACCTGGACTGACCGGGTTAAGGTGTGTTCTCCTGTTATTCAAAATTGTTCAGAAAAAGCACACTTTTTTCAGGTGCTATTGAATAAGCGTCCGGAAATTAAGGAACTGGTGATGACGGTTAGCAAAGGTGATATTGATATTCGTTTTGATGCCAATGCGTTACCTGCGCAAAGTCTGATGACGGTGATGGATGCTCTGTTGGCAAATGTGGTTAAAAAACCGCAAAACTTCAGTGAAAAAAAACTGGACGGTGCCCCTCAGCATCTGGAGCTTGTGGTCGATGGTATGAGCTGCCCGGCCTGTGCCTTGTTGATAGAGATGTCGTTAAAAAAAGATGTGCAAATCGTTGATGCCAGTGCTGATCTCGAGTCAAAACATGTCAAGGTGTACGGCACCAGAGAACTGGAGGAAATTGTAACGATGATAGAAAAACTCGGTTATACCCACATAGAAAACGCATAATGGAAGAATCAAGAATCGTTGAGTTGGAAATCAAATCGGCTTACCAGGAAGAGCTTATTGAAAGCCTTAACAACATTGTTGCTCAACAGCAGCAGCAAATTATCCATTTGCAAGAAAGTCAGCAAGTATTGAATAAAAAAATGGATGTGTTGGTGGGGGCAATGGAACAAAAATCAGACACACACGAAATTCCACCTCATTACTGAGTGATGGCTAAACAATTAGCTTGTGGGGTTAAGCCTTTACAACCCGGTTGCGTCCATCATTTTTGGCCTGATACATGGCTTGATCAGCATTATGGATAAAGGATTCGACATTATCATTGCCTTTTAATGCGCTGACCCCCAGGCTGGCGGTAATATTAATGGTATTCATACCATAAGCCAGTGTGTTGCAGGCGATGGCTTTGCGTATCCGTTCAGCAATTTCACCTGCTTTTTCCAGGTTAGCACCGCTTAACAAGACAACAAATTCTTCGCCACCATAACGGAACACGATATCACTGCCCCGTACTGTGTCTTTTATGATGCCTGCCACGGAAGCCAACGTGATATCACCGCATTCATGGCCATATTGATCATTGACCGATTTAAAGTGGTCAATATCCACAAAAATCAAGGACAGGTGATTACTGGTGCGATTGGCTAGTTTGTATTCACGCTCAATGATGTCATTGAATGCGGTGCGGTTATTGGTTTTGGTTAACGGGTCGGTATGCGCTAAAAGTTGTGCCTGTTTGTAAAGAGACGCATTTTTTAACGGATAGATCAAACAGCATAATAAAGTTTCCATGCGCTTCAGTTCATCTTCTGAGAAGCGTTGCTGACGCATCAGCTTTAACTCACCCAACGTTTCGTCTTCAATTGTTAGAGAGTATGAGCAAGAGTGTTTGGAAGCAATGCCATTTTTAAAGTCCAGAGCAAAACGTGGATTTTTATACTCCATACCACTGTGTGGAATCATTGCCTTGATTTTACTGCTGAAAATAGTAATCAGTTCATAGAATTCCAGCGTTGTCTGCAATGCAGTGCTGATATCGTAATGATGCGTATTGGCAGATTTTGCCGCTTCAAAGGTTTTATTACTGACAACTGCTAAATTTGTAGTTTTATTTTCCATGACGACATCCCCATGCCTGAATTCAATATACCCAGACAAGCGCATATTATGCCAAAGTTAAATTTATGTTGTTTTTCATGCGGTTAAGTTTAAAACCCAGGTGTAAGCAAATATTGTCAAAAAAGCGGCAATTTTTTGCCATTGATACAAGCTATACAGTTTGTATATCGGCAGACAATAAAAAAAGTTAATAGTTTAATTAAGTAAATCAGTAGGTTTTTAATGATTTCTGAAAAAAAATTTAACTTGGAAATTTTATCAAGGTTAAAGCCAGGTGTTTAGAACGCTTTCAGGTGTAACGGATTAAATAAAACGCGGTATAAAATGCGGCAAATTTTTGGCAGCATTGAACACAACCCGATTATCAATCCCGTCCTGGTGAAATTCCGGATTAAAAAAGTCCGAGTTGTACCTGGGCGACTTCAGACATCATCTCTCTTGACCAGGGCGGGTCAAGCACAATTGCTACGTTGACTGAAGCCACACCAGGCAGGTTTCTGATCGCCTGCTCAACATCGCCCTGTAGTACCGGGCCCATGCCACAACCGGGCGCTGTCAAAGTCATCTGGATATGCACATCGTGACCTGCATTGACATTTTCAGAAATATTGCATTGATAGACCAGACCCAGGTCGACGATGTTGACTGGAATTTCCGGGTCATACACAGTTTTCATCACTTCCCAGCAGTTTTTTTCCACGGATTCTGCGTCTGTTTCTTCAACCAGTGTTTGCAGGTGGCCGACTTCTTTGCCCAGGGCATCAGCATCGCTACTGGAAATTCTGACCATGTGGCCGTGTTCGGTGACCACAGTGTAGTTAGCTCCCAGGGCTTGATGGATGGTTACTTCATGGCCTTTACTCAAGGTACCATGGTTGCCATCCGGGATAGTGACAATGTTGACGTCGCGGGTCAGTTGTATGCTTTCTCTTTCAGACATCTTGATTAATTACAGTTAAAATTTTCGGCTTCAATAGTTTGTCCGGTCACGCCGTGGCTGTCACTGGAAAAAAGGTAGGTGTAGACCTTGCTCAGCGAAGACATCGGTGCCAGTTTGCTTTTGTCCTCGGCCGGAAACAGTTGTTGTCTTAAAGGTGAGTCAACGGCGCCGGGTACCAGTTTATTGACCCGAATTTTATGCGAGGATTCCAATTCTTGCGCCAGAATATCAGCAAACCCTTCCAGCGCTATTTTGGATACGCCATAGGCGCCGGCGTAGGCAGGCCCGGAGCGGGCAAAAGAATCCGAGGTAAAGACAATGGAAGCCTGCTGACTTTTTTGCATGACTGGTAATAACATGCGGGTTAACAAAAAAGGCGCATTTAGATTAACGTTTAGCGCATGCCCCCATTCCTGGGTTTTGATATTAATGGTTGGACTAAAGGCGCTGAGTTCTACCGCAGAATGCAACAGCCCCTGTAAAGCGCCAAATTCACGTTCGACCGTATCAGCCAGCTCCTGATATTCGTTTTCATTTGCACCCGCCAGATCGAATGGATACATGATGGGTTCTTCACCGTTATTGGCAAGGATATCATCGTAGGTTTTTTCCATTTTCGGAATATTTTTGTCCAGTAAAATGACTTGCGCACCTTGCAGGGCAAGAGCCATCGCTGCTGTACTGCCCAGACCGCCACCGGCGCCGGTGATAAGTATGACGTGTTCAGTCAGTTTTTTATTCATGCGTTTTCAGTTATCCAGGCATTCATTTGATGAGGGGCGTCAATCATACCATCTGCTCCCCAGTCTCCCGGCTGGTCGTCTGGTTTTAAATACCCATACAAGGCCACCCATGTCGTCATGTTGGCAGTATTTCCGGCCTCGATATCGTGTTTGGCATCGCCCAGGTAAATACAATGTTCCGGATTAACATCGCTTTGCTCACAGGCGGCAAGCATAGGTAGCGGGTGAGGTTTGCTGTATGCAGTTGTATCTCCGCTGATAATACAGGCGGCTCGTTGCTCCAGGTCCAGCGCTTTCATCAATGGCAGGGTAAAGCGCTCCCGCTTGTTGGTAACGATACCCCATTTCAGGCCTATCCTTTCTATCGACTGTAACAGCTCATCCATGCCGTCAAATAATTGGCTGAAACTGGCGACATTTTGCTGGTAATGATCCAACATGTTTTCCAGCATGTCTGCTTTTTGGGCTGCTGTTGCATTGTGGGTGCTTTTTTCGATCATGGCCGCTGCACCGTAGGAAATATAGGGGCGTGTCTGTTCAATATTGACTTCTGGAAACCCGTATTTGCGGGTCGCCTGATTGAGACAATGAATCAGGTCGGGCGCCGAGTCTACCAGCGTGCCGTCCAGGTCAAACAGAATACATTCCAGATCATCAGGGGCTTTCATTCGTTCAGGTTTTTTTGAATGCGGCAATATAGTTGACGCCAATGTCAGGCCCAAGATTGAAGCGCCTGCCAAAAGGGTCATATTCAATGCCCACCAGATCCACCAGTTCCAGGTCTGCGGAACGGGCAAATTGGGAAAGTTCAGAGGGCTTGATAAAGGTGTTGTACTCATGCGTACCTTTGGGCACCATGTTGAGGATATGTTCGGCCGCAACAATCGCCAGTAAATAGGCCTTAGGGACGCGGTTCAGAGTGGAAAAGAAAACCATGCCGCCGGATTTAACCAGTGTGCCGCAGGCGTGAATAATGGAGGCCGGATCAGGAACGTGTTCCAGCATTTCCATGCAGGTAATATGGTCGAAGCTGGCCGGCATCTGTTCTGCCAGTGCTTCAACGCTGGTTTTCTGGTAATGGGCTGTGCTTCCCGATTCCAGGCCATGCAGGTCGGCGATATCAATCAGTTCTTCGCTCATGTCTATACCCATCGCATCTGCGCCTGCGTCCGCCAGCGCTTCGGTTAAAATTCCGCCGCCACAGCCAACATCAATCACTTTTTTGCCATCGAGTTCGGCATGTTGCTGAATAAATTGGAGCCGAAGCGGGTTGACCTGATGCAGTGTTTTGAATTCGCCTTCCGGATCCCACCAGCGTTCTGCCTGGGCGCCGAATTTTTCTATTTCATGGGCGTGTACGTTTTCAGTGCTATTCATAGAGAGACAACAAAGTGGTAGTTAATAGTCTACTATATTACTGGGTTTTAGGTGGACTTCGTAACCCGTAAGCAAACTTCAATTGAGTTAATAAACCAGTCATTTTAAAACGAACTGTAAGTTTTTGATATCAAATTGATTGGTACAGCTCAAAATTCTTGCTTGTTGAGAAGTTGATCTTCATCCATTACGATAACTTTCGAATATTAAAATGAGGAAGGTAATGAGTGAAGTGTTACGTTTAAGAAAAAACCCGGCATTTGCAATCCACTGTTTTTTTAAGGGGCTTGCCCTGCTGCCACACAAATCTCTGCGTAAATATCTATTGATTCCTGTGCTAATCAATCTGGTTTTGTACAGTAGTGTATTGGGATTGGGGTATTACTTTGTCGCCGGCTGGGTAGAATCTTTAATTCCGACCTGGCTTAGCTGGCTGGAATGGTTTTTGTGGCCAGTGTTTTTTCTCAGCTTTTTTATCATCGGTTTTTTTTCCTTTACCATGGTGGCCAACATAATAGCGTCGCCTTTTTACAGTCAGTTGGCCAATAAGACGATTGAGGTGCTGTCAGGTAAGCCATCAGGTATTGAAGAGCAGCCGGTAGCCAAAGTGGTCTGGTCAGAAGTTAAGCGGTTAGGCTATATCGTGACCCGCATGCTGCCGTTACTGCTGTTGTTTATTATCCCCGGTGTTAACCTGCTGGCGCCGATAATCTGGGCCTTGTTTGGCGCGTGGAGTATGAGCATGGAATACATGGCCTACCCGTTGGAAAATAAGGGATTGCTATTTAAAGAGCAAAAAGAGGCGTTGAAAGCCGCTCGTTTGGCCAGTCTCAGTTATGGCGGGATCACTGTGCTGGGATTGTCAATTCCGGTCGTGAACTTGCTGATCTCACCGGCTGCGGTGATTGGGGCAGCGGCTTATGCTTTTGAGTCAGAAGCCACGTCAGTCAAGTGATGCAGGGGCTAACTGCCATGACAAGGTTTCTTCAGCACGTAAAGGCGTGAGTTCCAGTGACGCCTGGTTATATGTTTTGGGTACTTGCCAGTCCTGTTTGTGTAAGGTGACTTTGCGGGTATTCCGCGGTAGCCCATAAAAGTCGGCACCATGAAAACTGGCGAAGCCTTCCAGTTTATCCAGTGCATTTTCCTTTTCAAAGGCTTCAACGTATAACTCAATCGCAGCATGGGCGCTAAAGCAACCGGCGCAGCCACAGGCACTTTCTTTGGCGTGAGTTTGGTGAGGTGCGCTGTCTGTACCGAGAAAGAACTTGGGGTTGCCGCTGGTGGCGGCTTTCAGCAATGCCTGGCGGTGTTCTTCGCGTTTTAAGATTGGCAGGCAATAATAATGTGGTTTGATACCGCCGGCTAACAGGGTATTTCGATTGTATAGCAAATGTTGCGGTGTGATGGTGGCGCCGACCTTGTCTGAAGCCTCTTGGACGAAGTCCACGGCTTCTTTCGTGGTCAGATGCTCAAGCACGATGCGCAGGTTGGGAAAGTTCTTAACGATATCGCTTAATTGTTGTTCTAAAAACAGTTTTTCCCGGTCAAAAATATCGTATTCGCTGGCGGTGACTTCACCATGAATCAGTAAGGGCACATTAAATTTTTCCATTGCCGCAAGCACGGGATATACCCTGGCAACTTCGGAAACCCCGGCATCAGAATTTGTTGTGGCACCTGCCGGGTATAGTTTTAGTGCATAGACATGTTCGCATTCAGCCACTTTTTTGATTTCTGCCGGCGAAGTATTGTCTGTCAAGTACAACGTCATCAACGGTGTGAAACTTGAGCCTGCAGGCAGGGCATCCAGTATTTCACGGCGATAATCAAGCGCCATTGCGACTGTTGTGACCGGCGGCTGCAAATTAGGCATGATAATGGCGCGGGCAAATTGACGGGCGGTGAAGGGCACGACCAGTTTTAACAGGGCGCCATTGCGTACATGTAAATGCCAGTCATCGGGTTGAATGAGAGTAAGAGTATCCATAAGGCGCCAATTTGATTAAAATATCCGGCTATTTTAAAGATTGGTGTTGAAAATACCAATTTATCCCATATAAATGTATGTTGAATTGTCCAACAACATCATCTTGCAGGAGACGTTATGCCAATTTATGAATACGAATGCAAATCATGCGGGGATGTGCATGAAGCATTGCAGAAAATGAGTGATGAACCTCTGGTGGTCTGCCCCGCGTGCAATGAGCCAGAGTTAATGAAAAAAATTTCCGCAGCCGGTTTCAGGCTGAAAGGCGGCGGCTGGTACGAGACTGACTTTAAAAGTGGCAGTAAAAAGAATGTTGCAGGTGAAAAGTCATCGTCCAGTTCAAAAGAGTCCGGCCATAAATGCAGTGGCGCTTGCAGCCACTAGATAGTTTCGTTACGCGTAGGGCAATGGTTTGCAAAAGTTGATTTTCTGTACTTCCGGTATTCACAAATCAATTTTTCGGCACATATTCCTAAACATGACAACACTTCCAATCGATATCCATTAATAATCAAGAGAATATTATGCGTACCCACAAGTGTGGAGAATTAAACACAAAACATTTAGGAGAAAGCGTTGCCCTGTGTGGATGGGTGCATCGTCGTAGAGACCATGGCGGCGTTATTTTTATTGATTTAAGGGATCGTACCGGTCTGGTACAGGTCGTGTTTGATCCAGATTCGCCAGAAACATTCAAAATTGGTGAATCCGTGCGCAGTGAATACGTTCTGCGAGTTGAAGCCGTGGTGCGTGATCGCCCGCAAGGCACGGTTAACCCAAATATGTCCACCGGTGAAATTGAAGTATTGGTGAAAAATGTAGAGGTTTTGAACGAATCTGAAACGCCACCATTCCCGCTGGAAAGTGAGATCGAGGTCAATGAAGAAACGCGTTTACGTTATCGTTACATTGATTTGCGTCGTGAAGAAATGCAGAAAAAAATGCGTTTGCGTCGTGATGTGACGCGTCATTTACGCAACTTTTTGGATAAAGAAGAGTTTTTCGAAATCGAAACACCTTATTTGACCAAAGCGACACCCGAAGGCGCACGCGACTATATCGTGCCCAGCCGGACGCATGAAAACGCGTTCTTTGCCTTGCCGCAATCACCTCAACTGTATAAACAGTTGCTGATGATTTCCGGTATGGATCGTTATTATCAAGTCGTGCGCTGTTTCCGTGATGAGGATTTGCGGGCTGATCGTCAGCCGGAATTTACCCAGCTGGATATCGAAACTTCGTTCATGAACGAAGATGAGATCATGAAACTGATGGAAGAGATGATCCGCCAGTTATTCAAAGACATTATTAATGTTGAACTTGATGCGGAATTTCCGGTGATGACCTATCAGGAAGCGATGAGCCGCTACGGGTCAGACCGTCCTGATCTGCGCGTTCCGCTGGAACTGGTTGATATTGCCGATGAAATGATGGATGTTGAGTTCAAAGTTTTCTCCGGCCCTGCCAAAGACCCGAATGGTCGCGTCGTCGCGATGAAAGTGCCGGGCGGGAATGAACTAACGCGCAAGGAAATTGACGCGTTGACCAAGTTTGTCGGCATCTATGGTGCCAAAGGTCTGGCTTACATCAAGGTGAATGATCGCAATGGTGGACTGGAAGGTTTGCAATCACCGATTGTCAAATTTGCGCCGGCTGAGGTGTGGGAAAAAGTGCTGCAAAAAACCGGCGCACAAACCGGTGATCTGGTGTTCTTTGGTGCGGATAAAGCCACTGTCGTTAATGAAGCGATGGGTGCATTGCGTGTCAAGCTGGGTATTGACCGCAATATGCTGGAAGGCGAGTGGCGACCGTTGTGGGTAGTTGACTTCCCAATGTTTGACTGGGATGACAGAGGTCAGCGCTGGAATGCCATTCATCATCCATTTACGGCGCCAAGCTGTGATATGGATGAGTTGGAAGCGAATCCTGGCGTGGCATTGTCACGCGCGTATGATTTGGTGTTAAATGGGCTGGAAGTCGGCGGTGGTTCGATTCGTATCAACCGTACTGACATGCAGCAAAAAGTGTTTAATATTCTCGGGATTGGCGAAGAAGAAGCGCGTGAAAAATTTGGCTTTTTGCTGGATGCCTTGAAATATGGATGTCCTCCTCACGGAGGGGTGGCGTTTGGCCTGGACCGACTGGTGATGTTGATGTCCGGCTCGGCTTCGATTCGTGATGTGATTGCCTTCCCCAAAACGCAGACGGCGGCTTGCCCATTGATTGATGCGCCAGCGGTTGTGAATGATGCGCAATTACGAGAATTGGGGATAAAATTGCGTAAGGCACCGTCTAAAGAAGGAAACGAAAGCGAATCCTGATTTTATTAAGATTAAATATAAGGCCATGGAAGGGTGCTTCCATGGCCTTTGTTTTTTTAAGCCCGGTGTGATCCGGCATCGAGATGTAAGAATATGACTGATACAGCTTTACCCATACAAGACTACGCCTTACTGGATGATGAGGAATGTAATGCCCGCATTATTAAGGCTAAGGAACAGCTCAACGGTGAGTGCATCATTTTGGGGCATCATTATCAGCGTAATGAGGTTTTTCAACACGCTGATTTTTCTGGAGATTCACTAAAGCTGTCGCGTCAGGCGGCGCAGTCCCAAGCAAAATACATTGTCTTTTGCGGCGTGCATTTTATGGCCGAAGTGGCGGATATTTTGTCGCGTCCAGAGCAAATTGCCATTTTACCGGATATGGCGGCAGGCTGTTCGATGGCGGATATGGCGAATAAAGTTAAAGTTCAACAATGTTGGGATGAACTGGCAACGGTTCTGGATGTAGAGAATGCTGTGACGCCGATTACCTATATTAATTCTGCGGCGGACTTAAAAGCATTTTGCGGAAGCCATGAGGGTATTGTGTGTACGTCATCCAATGCAGAAAAAATCCTCAACTGGTGTTTTGAACGCAGAGAGAAAGTCCTGTTTTTTCCAGATCAGCATTTGGGACGAAATACCGGCGTACAAATGGACATTCCACTGCAACACATGGTTACCTGGGATTTCAGCAAACCGATGGGGGGCTTGAGCGTAGAGCAAATTAAACAGGCCAAAATGATTTTATGGAAAGGTCATTGCTCGGTACATCAGGCGTTCAGGCCAGAACATATAGATGAATTCAAGGCAAAATATCCGGAAACCAAAGTGATTTCTCACCCGGAAGCCTGCTTTGAAGTGTGCCAGAAATCTGACTATATCGGTTCGACCGAGAATATTCTAAAGATTGTTAAAGAAGCTGAACCTGACACGCGCTGGCTGGTGGCGACTGAATTAAATCTGGTCAACCGCTTGCATGAAGCGTGTAAGGATCAAGGAAAAAATGTGCATTTTATGGCGCCGACCTTGAGCATGTGCTCCACCATGTTCCGAACTGACCCTCAGCATTTGGCCTGGGTGTTGGAAAACCTGGTGGCTGGTCATGTAGTGAATCAGGTCAGTGTGTCACAGGAAGAATCGGCGCTGGCAAAACAAGCGCTGGATAATATGTTGCAGGCCAGCTAGCTTAGTCGATAACTTGTCTTGGAACAGCTATCACAATATGGTACTGGTTAGGTTGCTGGGGTAATGAATCCAAAGTAAATGTCTGGCGATCAATTAATCGCTGTTCATCACTGTCAGCAAAAACCAATACGTCGAGTTGATAAGTCGCTTCGGTCGAAACAAGCTTAGTTGCAAAGTCCAGTTTGTACTGCTGTTTTTTTGGAGGAAGTTTTATCAGCGAACTTTGTGTCAGCAGTAACTTCAAAGAGGCAGATATTACATGCAGTTGAAGTTTAACAAATGCTTCCAAACGCGAATCCGGCAGTTCAATATCAAATGAGCCAGATAAGGAACGTGTTTCTTGTGCGGTAGCTAATGTTGGCGTAGAAAATATAATCAAAAAAACAACCAGCAGCATTGCAGAATAGAAATGCTGTTCCTTTCTGCAATAGTGCTGTTTTTCAGTGTGCATTTATTTTCTTGAACTGATTGAGCCTATCAGGCTGAATATCATGCAGGAAGCGAGAAGCATTTCCACCGGTAAGGGGACGGTGACGGCTTCGACAGGAGGCGCGGTTTCTTCAATGACATCCCAGCCTATATCATCCAGAGCCGCCATATCAAGTTCTGTCATGAATTTACGGGTACCTATGGTAATTTCAGGGTCTAAAGCGGTTTCTTCCCCGTTGCTTAAAGTGCCCGACGTCCAATGGCTGCCATTGCTTGATAAGTCTACATGAAAACCTCCATTAGCATGGGTTGATGCAGGGCCGGTAAACTGGTTGTTGATAATCCAGTTGTCCCAGGAGTCAGCAGTACCAAAACCGAGGACATGGGCAATTTCATGTAACGCGACAGAAAAGAAGTCATTAAATCCATTGGGCACATCGTCACTCGATATGTCAGAATCAAAATACCAGTTATCAAGAGCAGTATTGAAACTGACTGCCCCTCCCCAAGGAGCAAAATCGATAGCAGAATCCCCACTTACAGCATTTGTGGTGCCATCACCTTCTCCACGACTTCTGATTTGATCAAAATAGGACGATGAGGTCGCGCTGGCGCTGAAGCCACCAGGGCCGCCTACACCCAATGATCCCCCAAGGTTTCGTCCGCCGGCAAAAATGACGAGTGTGTCAGCGGCAACATCAAATTCATCTAAAGTAGTTAAAATGCCTGAGTCAGGTCTATTAAAGCGAGCATTAAATTGATTACCGTCAAAAGAAGTAATAGCATCAAGGCTATCCGTAATGCGCGATTCAAAAAACTCCCCAGCGGTTTCCAAGAGACTGCGTCTAGATTGATCTGAAAAAAAACCGTTGTCATCGTAGGAATAGTCAAACGTGATAGAGATTGCATATGCTGGAAAATTAATCCAGAAGCATATTAAGAAAGAAAGAATACTGAGTTTCATAATACGATAATGTTATGGTGATGGCGTGGATTTTATACTAATTTTGTTAATTCAATATTACTTTTGCCTGAAATTTAGGGCGTCATTGTTCAGAGATAAAAATGCGTGGTCAATAATCAATATTAATAAAAACTTAAAATTTATGTTTGTATACACCGATGATTTTCGTAAACTATGGCGTATTATGTGTTAGAAAAATAACAAGTAGTTATATCCAGTAATATTTAATTTAATGTTCACAGAATGAGAGTAAATGGTTTTTGGTTTAGTTTGTTGTTATTTGCTGGCCATTATTCTATGGCAAGCGAAGCAATTCATGCGATTACTCAAAATATTCGTGCTAATGATGTCATTCTTATCGGGGAAAAACATAAAAAACCAGAGTCTATTCAGTTGTTTAAATCATTGGTGGTAAAACAAATAGAAAAAAAACAATGTGTCGTGATCGCACTAATTGTCGAGAGTAACCAACAGCCAATAATTGATAAAATCCTGCTAGGAAGAACAAAAGTTGGGAATCTTAAAGTATCTGATGTGATGGATCATGAAGAATATAGGGACATGATCCGGTATTTTGCGCAAATAAAAAATGAAGGGGCTTGTTTATCAATAATCGCAATAGATGCAGGGAGTGAAATTCCTGAGACACGTAATCAGTGGATGGTTAAACAATTAAGAAGATATGCAGGTAGATTACCTGTTTTTGTTTTGGTTGGAAATTTACATACATTAAAAATTGTGAATTGGGATTTGTCTCAAGTGGGCAAGCCGCAGCCTAATCTGGCAAAAAGCTTATTGATGGATGGGTTTCGCGTTAAATCTTTTCCCCAGGTATGGTTAACTGAATCCTGTGAGTCCTACGTGGCAGATGTGACCTCTGAGCCCGATGAAATTGTGACTTCAGTCAACGAACATTTGATCACATTGTTGAATGCATTTGCTTTTCAATCCACTGCAAAAGTAGTTGACGGTGTCATTGTTTGGAAATGTTCAAACTAGCAGAGGATGCTGTCGACATCTAAGGCTGAGGTGAGTGTCAAGGAAGTGTCAGTATTTTTTACAAAGTTGAGATAAATTTTTTATAAATATTTTGTTGAGCGAGATACGTGATTGTTTTCTTTATGCATATTTAATTATGGAATGATTATTGCATTATTTTGTATGCTTGCGTTCGCAATATGATGAGAAATTTAATGTTCTTTTCATATTTCTGTGTTACAACGTAAGTGGTTCTTCAGATTTGTAAGGAACAATTTGTCGAACTTTTTTTTAACCTCTAATAATCGGAATAAAATTCATGTTAGTTAAATTTAAGTATCTTTTGACTGTGCTGGTCATCAGCTTAGGCTTAATGCAATCAGCTAATGCATCTGTTGTTTTTTCTTCATTTGGAACAACAGGTGATTTTTCAATCACTGAAGAATTTTTTGTTGAAGAAGGACTGGAGTATAAAGCTGAATTGACTGATGTCGGTACGGTAGCTCTTCCTGTATTCGACAACTTTGATGGTTTGTCATTAGTAATTTTTGACGAGTCATTTGCAGTTGTTGGAGCTCCTTTGCTATTAACGCCAGCTTCTGAAAGTGGTTATACTTCAGCAATGTTTAGTTTTGTTGCTGCTGAGGACGCTATTTATTCAATTGCTGTCGCTGGTACGACTGATGCTTTGAGCACTTACACTGCAGTTGTATCTCAAGTGCCTGTTCCACCAGCATTCCTGTTGTTGGGCAGCGCATTGTTAGGCTTGGTCTCTATTGGCAAGCGTAACGCGTAATTTTGTTGTACTAAGTTACACTTATCTGACTAGTTGGATAGGTGTAACTTTTTTAATTGAATTATCTTTAGTTCAGCTGAATCCGGTTGTACATTCTTATTTAACGCTTCTATTCCTTCCCCCTCCCGTAGAGCACATAGTGCTGTTTAGCTAATCACGTCATTTGTAGTTATGTTGAAAAATACGGCGGTAACATAACATTTTATGTATGGGCATGATTTTATTTTTCATTCGGGTTAATATGGCCCTTTTGAGTTTGGATTTATAATGATCATATCAGAGAAGGTGGCGGTTTCCATTCATTACACATTGACTGATTCCAAAGGGGATACGCTGGATTCTTCTAGAAACGCAGAGCCTTTAAAGTATTTGCATGGTGCGGGTAATATTATCCCTGGTCTTGAGGATGCTTTGGATGGGAAAAGTGTTGGCGATGCATTTGAGGTAACAGTAGAGCCGGAAAATGCTTATGGTATAAAGCAGCCTGAATTAATGCAAGTCGTCCCCAAGAGTATGTTCAATGACATGAAGGTCGAAGTTGGTATGCAATTTCATGCAGAAGTTTCTCAAGGCCCTGGGGTTATTACAGTAGTTGCAATTGAAGGAGATGAGGTCACTATTGATGGAAATCATCCCTTAGCTGGCGAAACATTATCTTTTGATGTTGAAGTAATGGATATTAGAGCGGCAACTGATGATGAAATACAGCATGGCCATATACATAGTGGAAGTTGCCAGCATTAATGTTATTTTGGTTTGATTGTTGTTAAAAACATCGCTGCTGCCAACCCGGAAGCAGCAAAGATCATCAGCATGACCATAATCTGGTAGCGTACAGCGATCAAAGGCGATATGCCGGACAGAATTTGTCCCGTCATCATTCCGGGTAAGGAAACCACGCCGACAGCTAAAAGTCCGTTTATCGTCGGAATCATTGCCGTTTTGTAGGCATGATTCCTGGCTTCCTTATAGGGTTTCTCGGCCGTGATTTCTGCAAGGTATCTGTCAGCAGCCAAGCTGATACTGTTCATGCAACTGGCAAAAATCATACCTGTAAGAGGAATGACAATTTGAGCCGAATACCAAGGTGACGGGGTTAATACTAATACAATAATAAGCCCTAAAGTGCATCCTCCCCCTAAAGCAATGCTTGCAATCGCATATTTTAACCATTGTCTACGTTTTTCTTTAACTGAGCCCAGTGCAATCCATGATGAAAAAAAACACATGACAGTGATTATGCTTAAGGTAAATTGAGGCGTGTTTTTTGAAAAAATATATTCAAGAATATAACCAATAAGTAACAATTGAATTAACATGCGTGATAGTGCATATAGCGCATTGTTACCAGGGATATTCCATTTATAAAGGATAAAAATGACGATTCCTGCTGGCATCAAAATAAAAGCCAGATTGTGTAAATCAATTATTTTCATAACATGAGGGCTGGGTTCAATTTTTGGAAAATTCAGAAAATAAATTTAGTTTCAAGAAAAAACAGAGATAAAGGTGTGTTAAGCGTTAATTTTATTGATATTCATCCATTATTGATTTAAATCAAATCAGTGAAAATTCATTTTGATAACCTAAAAGCGTTGCAACGAATTAACTAAATAACAAAATTGAATGAGGTGTCATTATGAGTGAAGTGCAATCACAAGAAAAAGATTATTTTTGGGCTTATATCATTATTGGTGTTTTGGTATTTGCTGCAACAATGTTTACAGTAAAAACTATGGGAGGTTCTGATTATAACCGTGCAGCTGAATTGATTGAAGAAAATCCAAGCAATTCAGCGTATAAAAATTAAGCTAAATTTCTCATTTCTAATAGACAACTAAGGAAGGTTGTGCTCTAAATATTATTCTTGCTGTGAGAGCCTGTGCTTTGATATGGAAATGTATTGCAGATTGGGGTTGGCTACAAAAATAATCTGTTGGTATTACATTTGGAACACTATCAAAATCAGGCTCTTTTTTTAAAACAGCTCTATATCGTCACCCATGCTGTTTGAATTTTCTACCGACTGGTGTTGAGTGCTTTTATTGAATGCTTCGACAAGTTGGTCATGATTGCTCATAACCTCCTGTAGATTTTGCAGAATAAAATACAAGGCATCTCGCATCTCTTTTCCTGAATCCATTTTTTTAATGCTGTCTTCAATGGCAGAATCTAGACGTTCAAGCAAGTATTCTTCATGTTCTTCTTCTAGCCCCATGCGCAACAAATCGTAATTTAATTCATTTAACAGGCCAGTCATAACCTCCATGCTTTCCTGGCGATTTGATATCAACGTTTTGCCTAGATAATACAGATTGTTTCTAATCTGTTTAAATGAATAAATAAGCTGATTACCTTGGTCAGCCAAAGCCTGTTGTGTTGCAAGCGTGTTTATTTTTGAGTTAACACCGGCCAGGAGTATAGGCAGAATATCTTTGATTCGACCGTAACGTTCCATATCATCTAAGGGCATATTTTTTACCAATAGACTGATTTGTGGGTAATTAATAATCGTTCTATTGCCAAAATCCAGAAAGCGACTGTCTTTATCACATAGTTCGATCAGTTCCTTTTCAATTGGGCTGATAGTTCCTTCTGAGGCATACCAGTACGATTCATTTTCCTGAATTAGCATGATACAACAATCCAGGGAAAATTGGCGGGTACACTCCAGCAATCCTGCAGACACGTCATCCAAATCTTGAAAGCAGATCAATTTTTCTAAAAACTTGATCGCGAGTCCCAATTCGCTGCTTCCAGTGAGTGCCATAATGACATTTTTCTGAGCGACAGAAAACTCTTCTTGCAGTTTTTGTCTTTCCAGTTCATACGACACTAACAGATTGATTTTGGTGATGAGGTATTCTGGTTCGACGGGCTTGACGATATAGTCAACAGCGCCTACTTCATAACCTTGCAGTCGCTCTCTTAACGAAGTGTGGGATGAAAGAAAGACAACAGGTATGTCTTTATAGTTCTCCTGGTTTTTAAGCTGAGTACAGACTTCATAGCCGCTTAAACCCGGCATTTCAACATCAAGGAGGATGACGTCTGGGCGTTGATTGCTTAACTCATCAATACCTGAGGGTCCGTCAAAGGTGCCTCGTAGATTAAATCGTTCCTTTGGCAATGTTTTTCTGATGAATTTGTGCAAAAACTTGTCATCATCAATCAGTAAAATATCAATAGTGTCAGACATTTTTACATTGATTTCGAATTAATTGAGTGGCTGGTTTGAGAAATAGCTTGTATACATTGTTTTGTAATGTGACTCAAGTATAGGAGAGATAGAGTTAAATGCGAATTAGATACGTTGTCGGGTAAAAAACCTTCATTCCCCAACAGAGGAACAGATAGATGTAAGCTTATCGGAAATATGTTGCCATTCGGCAGAAGAGATCAAGTCGGTTCTGCTGATCGCTTGAGTCGCCTTCATGGACTCTAACCGGCGCTGTCGCGTGAGAGTGGTTGTAACTGTCAAGGTATCTAACACCTGCTCTGCTGCAGAAGTTGAGTTGCAAACCAATACCATGTCACAGCCAGCTTCCAGAGCGGCATTTGCGCGTTGCGGATAATCACCAATGAAAGAGGCGCCTTCCATGCTTAGATCGTCACTAAAAACGACCCCGTCAAACGCCAGTTGCTGACGCAATATCTGTTGTATCCAGCGCTGAGAAAAGCCGGCAGGTAATGAGTCAACTTGTGAATAAACAACATGAGCAGGCATAATCGCGTCAAGCCCTTGTTCAATCAGTTTTTTAAATGGATAGATGTCCTTTTGCATGATGTCTGCTAAAGGCCGGTCGTCTCTGGGTAAGGTAAGGTGGGAGTCTAGCGCGACCGCGCCATGTCCTGGAAAATGCTTGCCCGTTGCAGCCATCCCTGCACGGTGCATGCCCTTACAAAATGAAGAAGCCAGTTCAGTGGCTAAATTAGAGTCTTGGGAAAATGAGCGATTACCAATAATTTCGCTGATGCCGCAGTCGATATCCAGCACAGGCGCAAAACTAAAATCAATGCCAACGCTTATGAGTTCAGTAGCCATCAACCAGCCAGCATCCTCGGCTAAATGAACATGATCAGCGTAAACTGCAGCAGCAGGCAAGCGCGTAAACCCTTGTTGAAAACGCTGCACACGGCCGCCTTCCTGGTCAACGGCAATCAAAATTTCCCCCTCCCGAGAACGTCTTATTTGATTAATTAAGTCAGTCATTTGGTGCGGGTTTTGATAATTCCTGGCAAACAGAATGAGCCCCCCCGTATTTGGATGTTGAATTTTTTCTTTATCGTAAGGTGTAAGAGATGTGCCGGCAATATCGATCATGACCGGGCCAAATGGAAGAGGTTTACTCATAGTAGAAAATACAGTGATTTAGAATATACTTTTAGCAAATACATTCTTACAGTGAAAAATGAAAGCTTATTATATGAATAAATTAATGTGTTATTTTGTTTTATTTATCAGCATAGTTGTGTGCAATAACCAGGTATTGGCTGAAGAGGCGGAAGGGGAGCAGCCTGTTGACATTGCCTATGTTGAGATGAAACCTAAATTTACCGTGAATTTGAAAGAACGGAACAAATACCTGATGGCCAAAGTACAAGTGCTGGTTGAAGGTGAAAAATATGTGGAGAAAATTGAGAAGCATCTGCCGGTGATGCGCCATGAGTTGATCATGTTGTTTAGTGGTAACTCAATCAGTGACGTGCAAACCATGGAGCAAAGAGAACAGTTGCGCTTAAAGTCCCGTCAGGCGATTATCGATGCGCTGGACAAATATGAAAACAGCGATGGATTACGTGATGTGTTTTTTACTGAATTTTTAGTTAACTGATGGCAGTTAATTTGTCTCCCAATGCATTTTGAATGGATAAAATCGCATTTTTCCGCGCTATTTCTGTGTATTTTTTCGCTTCCATCTTCCCCCAAACTGGCGCTGGCCAGACGGGATCATTTTTAAATCGAGCGATGACATGGATGTGTAATTGCGGCACCATGTTTCCTATGGCTCCAATATTGATTTTATCTGCTTGAAAAAGGCGTTGCAGCGATTGGCCTAATAACGCTGTCTCTTGTTGTAAAATGATTTGGTCTTCGGTTGATAAATGAAAGACTTCGCTGATGTCAGCTCGTTCTGGAACCAGGATGCACCACGGATAGTTGGCGTCATTCATCAGCAAAAGCCGACATAATGACAGCCGTCCCATAGCATAACAATCGTGTTGCAGGCGAGGGTGGAGTGAAAAGTCAGTGTGCTGTATTGTCATTTAAATATAGATGGGCGCCATTCGTCGCCAGTAAAAGCCACTGTGAGCGCGTTCTTCCCAGACAATAAGCTGATGGTCAATCCCTTTCGAATAAAGTATCTCGCTCAGTTGATGGTTGTTTTGCAAAAATGGATCTTCGCGTCCAATGGTCAAAATGATTTCCATATCTTTTAGTGCATTGAGTTGAGAGGAACATTCCAGATTAGGTAGAAAATGAGTTGGGGTATGGAAATACACATCCTCATTATAAAAACCACTTAACAGGTCATTAAAATGTTCAACATTCAGAGTAAGGTCATACCGGCCTGAGAAAGCCACTAGTTTTTTAAACAGATGAGGATGACGAAAGGCCAGGCTGGCCGCTTGATAAGCGCCCAGGCTGCATCCATGAGAAATCACACAGGAATGCGTGTTTTTTTGCTGCATAAACGGAAAGACTTCGTGCAGAATGTAGTTTTCATACGCTTTTTGTCGGTTTATTCTTCCGCTGGGATGCGCCCACCAACAGTAAAAAGTTTCTGAATAAATGCTGTCCACACAAAACAACTGGATATGACCGGTATCAAGTTTATCGCGTAGGCGGTTAATAATCCGTAGATTTTCATATTCATAAAATCGGCCGCTACGGGTAGGAAAAATCAGTACTTTGGCTCCGGCGTGTCCAAACACAAGTAATTCCATCTCTCGTTCGAGATGTTTGCTCCACCATTTGTGATATTCGCGGTTCATTTGCAGTTTTAATCAAGCAATGGTTGAAAGAATCGAGATAGCTCTTGTAGTAACTCAATTTCCTGTATTTTTTTATTGGGATAGTCGTAATGACCCGCGTCCAGAACGAAAAGTTGCTTGCGGTTTGGAAGCGCATTGTATATGGCAAACTGGCCAGGGGGGGCAACCACCGGGTCAAATTTGGCCAGTGCGCAATGCATCGGCATTTTAATATATTTCGCCGAAATGGCCGCATCATAATAACGTAATGTTTTTAAGGTGCTTTTTTTGGCGTTCATATAGACTTTTTGCACACTGTCTGCACTGCCCAGGGTTTTCAATTTTAGACGTAAGGAGTGATGACCAAAACTGGGAACGTTTAAATGGCAGCGTGAAATTCTTTTTTCCATCGCCATCGCCATTGCGCCGATACCTCCTCCGAAGCTGATGCCGAGGTATCCCAAATGACCTTCAAGTTGCGGGAAAAGGCGTAATAAGGCCGTGACCGCCATCCAGAGGTCTTCCACGCATCCTCCCAGAATATACTGGTCTTTTTTATCAATATCATGACGAACATGCCAAAATGGGTCGCTGGAAATGGGGGATTTTTTGCTTAAGGATAACCCTCTGAAGCAGGGGAAAAAGAGGACGGCATCATTAAAGGGTAAGTGTAGGTCTGGTTCGTCTCGGCCTCCATAGCCATGGCCGATGATAAAACCGCGCTTAACCTGGCCTTTTTTGGGAATAAGCAGCCAGCCGCGGATGGGGAATCGCTCGGTAGAAGAATAGCTTAAATCAAAAATTCGCCAGTCGCCGCGTTCATCGTTGCGGTCATGAAGAACAGTTTGTGGCGTCAGACGGAGGGTCGATTCGTATTTGTTCTGCCAAAAGGCAAGATAATTCTTAGCCTCGCGCGGCGGTGAGATTTGCAGCAGTTGTTCTAATGAATAATTGTAAGTTGGGTCGAAATCATACGGGTTGTCGACGAAAAGATCGTCATTGTCATCATTCATATTTCTGTTCGTTGTTGGTAATAATGGTCAAGTTGACTCAATCTTTCAGGAGTACCGATATCCATCCAGAAACCTTCATGTAATCGGCCGCTGATGTGTTGGTTTGAGATATGTTTCCGCAACAGTGGCCCCAGCTTATGTCTTCCGGGCGACATTTCATGAAACAATTCTGGTCGATAAAGGCCTATTCCACTAAAGGTATATCTGCCAGTTCCATTTTCGGCAAGAACGCCGTTTCCGGCAAGATGGAAATCACCTTCAGAATGATGCGGCGGGTTGGGGATCAGGACCAGATGCGCCAGATCAAAGTCATGGTCCATTAAATCTGACAAGGGAAAGTCGCAGGCAATGTCTCCATTGACGACCAGAAATGGGCTGGAGTCCAACATGGGGAGGGCATGGAGAATACCGCCTGCTGTTTCAAGTGCACCTTCAGGTTCAAAAGAATATTCTATCTGCACCCCCAGGCGTTGACCATTCCCTAGATAATTGACTATTTGCTCCCCAAGATAAGACACATTGATCACGATGTCGCTAAAACCGTGACAGGCTAATTGATTGATGGTGTATTCAATTAATGGTGTGCCCTGCACCTTAAGTAACGGTTTTGGCGTGTGGTCGGTTAACGGGCGCATGCGATCCCCGCGTCCTGCGGCAAGTATCATGGCTTTCATATGGGTGTATGATATTCGGGCAAAATATGTTGGTGAAAAAAAACGGAAAAATCTGCCAGCTCCGGGTAGCGCAGCAACACTGATTCAACATAGTGCAGCGTGCGAGGAATATCATCAAGATAGCCATGTTTTTGATCTCGCAGACTCAAGCGACTGAATATACCGATGGCTTTCAAATGCCGTTGCAGGCCCATTAAATCAAACCAGCGGGTAAATTGCGCGTAATCACAAGTAACAAGTTCTGCTTGTGAAATCCTATTGTAATACTGGCGAGTCAATTGCGCTATTTTATCCTGCGGCCAATCGATGTAGCAGTCTTTCAGTAATGAAACCAAGTCATAGGTTATCGGTCCAATGACAGCATCCTGAAAATCTATCACACCCAGGGAGTTATCTTGTAAAACCATCAGGTTACGTGAATGAAAATCACGGTGTACACACACTCTGGGTTGTGCCAAAGCTGATGCAACCAGTAGATCATTCAATGGGTTTTTTATGGATTCAGGTACGCTGATCCTTAAACACGAATGAGCAAACCACTGATAAAAAATGTCCAGTTCCCTGATTAACAAGTCCGCGTTGTATTCCGGGAGAGTCAGATGATCATCAGAGGTTTTGCTTTGCATGTCAAACAGGCAATCAAAGGCCTGTTGATAATAAGCATTAACGTTATCGAGGGTTAATTCATCCAGTAAACATCGGGTGCCAAAGTCCTCAAGCAACAAGAACCCCTCGCTGAGGTTTAATTGAAAAATTTCCGGAACGTGTATGGCCGAATCTTTCAGGATTTTAGCGACTTTAATAAAAGGTTCGGTATTTTCTTTGTCTGGCGGGGCATCCATGACGATGTGTCTTCCCTTTTCATGAACGATACGAAAATATCGACGAAAGCTCGCATCACTGGAAGCCGGCTCAAATGAATGGATGTTGAAATTCATGGCGTGCAACCAAGCCGCAATTCTTTCCCTGCGCGGGTCTACGCTTTCCGCAATCATGATTTTATATGTAATTAAGACTGTTGGGCGCCTTTAAACATGAACTTTTCAACGATAGCGGCGTTAGCAGCGTCAAATCCTCATGTACGTCTTATCCACTGCGGTTCTCCGCACGCTGCTGCCTTGCCCTCACGAAAAAATTACTATTTTTAGAGGTACCCTGTAAACTAATGTAGAATAATCATTGCATTCTATTCGATTTTTGGCACGATAAGCCACCCACTTTACCGCTTTTATGCATTTTCGATTAATTACCGTTTTCTTTGTAGGTCTTTTTCTCTCGCCTGGTTTCGCTCAAGATAATATCTGGAATTGTGAACAGGATGCTTCAGGGGAATGGCGTTGTCTGAGTACCGATCAATCCGATTTCAACCCGCCTCAGCCGGCTGAACAAGTCCCGCTGGAAATATCTGAACAAAAAAATATTGTCGAGATTCTGCCGCCACTGGAAGAGGAACGTCGGCAACCGGTATTTTTTAAACCCCCTGAAGCTGTTGATGCGGTCAGCAAGCGCGCGGGCTGGAACTGTGCTCCCAATCAAGAGGATGAAACCTGGAACTGCAGTTTAATCGGTAATGACCCCAAGGGTGAGTTTCAAATTATCCAAAGTGATGCCGATGAAGATGATTGGATTACGCCCAGCTACAATTTTGCCGAAGAACAGATTTTTAGAACCCTGCAAAACCAGCTACCGGCCGATCCCTGGATGACGTGCGTCGGGCAGGGCGCCCGTCCTGTATTTGATGCGGATAAAGATCTTAGAGAAACGGCACCTCTGGATGTGCATGCGGATTATTCAGAGGTGTTTGATAAAGAAATCACCAGCTTTTACGGTAACGTAAACATGCGCAGGGCAGATCAGCAGATTAAAGCGGAAATGGCCAGTTATGACTCAGTGTCCGAGACCATGGATGCACAGGGGGATGTCTATTATCAAGAAGATGAGTTAGCGTTGTACAGTGACTCCATCATGCTTAAGCTCAATTCTGATGAGGCCCGTTTACGGAATGCCTTGTTTATTTCCCCAGCCGGACCCGTCCGTGGGCGAGCCAGTGCGGTGTATAGAGACAGCCGGACCTTAAGTCGTTATCATGATGCTTCGTTTACCAGTTGCCGTCCAGGTAATCAGGACTGGGTGATTCATGCTGAGCGCTTGAAAATGAACAAAAAAACCGGTCAGGGCTCTGCCAAGAATGCCTGGTTGGAGTTAAAAGGGGTGCCCGTCTTATATACACCTTATATTTCTTTTCCCTTGGATGACCGCAGGGTCTCGGGTTTTTTACCCCCCAGCTTTGGGAGCACAGAAAAAAACGGCTTTGACCTTGAGATCCCTTTCTACTGGAATATTGCACCCAACTTTGATGCCACCATTACCCCACGTTATATGACTAAACGAGGGGGGATGATTCGAGGGCAACTCCGGTATCTAACGGACATATCTGCCGGCAAACTGGGGCTGGAAGTGTTGCCGTTTGATACCATTCGGGATGAAACCCGCTTTTCAGGAAGTTTTCAGGCCAAATCAGATTTTGGCTGGGGAGTGACTTCAAATGTGGATTTAAATTACGTTTCTGACGACGATTATTTTAATGAACTGAATAATGCGCTCGGTTTTTCCGATACGCGCCATGTGCGCAGTTTGGCCGATTTTCGTTTCAATCGTAGCTGGATTTCACTGCTGGCGCGGATGGAACATTATCAGACGATTGATCGGAGTATCGCTTCGGCCAACCTGCCGTATCAAAAATATCCGCAAATACAACTGAATTTAAATCATGCTTTTGAGGAACTGCCTCTTCCAATTAGTGTCGCACTTGATTCGGAATACAGCTATTTTTTCCGCAGTAGTCGGGTGAGCGGGCATCGTGTGAACATTAAACCGTCTGTCAGTTTT
Organism: Methylococcaceae bacterium; assembly: GCA_006844705.1. GTDB lineage: Bacteria > Pseudomonadota > Gammaproteobacteria > Methylococcales > Methylomonadaceae > Methylomarinum. Next base: position 55,991 of record SPJS01000060.1, read on the forward strand.
CCCTATGAAACGCCTGGTTTTTTTGTGACCCCTAAGTTTTCAGTACAGCACACAGAATATATGCTGGAAGAGCAGACAGCCGGACAGCCGGATGATATTAGCCGTACGCTACCTATCATGTCTCTGGATAGCGGGCTGTTTTTTGAGAAAGAACTAGGACAATCATTCGTGCATACCATAGAGCCACGATTGTTTTATCTCTATATTCCGCATCAGGATCAGGATGATATCCCCTTATTTGATACCTCGTTATATGATTTCAACATTAACAGCTTGTTTAGAGAAAATCGCTTTAATGGGTTAGACAGAGTGCAGGATGCCAACCAGCTTAGTCTGGTGTTAACATCACGATTGATTGACCAGGAAAATGGACGCGAACGGCTAAAACTTAGCGTGGGTGAAATTTTTTACTTTAGAGATCGCGAAGTTGGTTTATCCAGTGGGGCGACTGACAGCGACAGCTTTTCAAATTTTATTGCCGAATTGGGCGGGCAGTTGACAGACAGTTTTTCATTTTCCACCGCGTTGCAATGGAACCCGGACGCGTCAGAATTTACCCGGGGGCAAGCGCAGTTAAGATATCGTGACCTGCCCGACCGGATTTTTAATCTGAGTTATCGATATCGACGTGATGACCCCGATCAACCAGTCAATATTGAGCAAACCGATGCCTCATTTCGGTGGCCATTGTTTGACAACTGGTATGGCGTGGGACGCTGGCAATATTCATTCAATTTTAATCAGACCACAGAAAGTTTTTTGGGGCTGGAGCGAGAAAGCTGCTGCTGGCGTTTCCGGATCGTTGGCCGAAGATTTGTTAACAGTATCAGTGATTCAACAGAAGCAAGAGCGGAGAATGGCGTGTTTATACAGCTCGAATTTAAAGGTCTGGCCAGCTTTGGAGACAAAGTTGATGAATTCCTGGAAAAAAACCTGAATGGTTATCGTAAACCAGTAAATTAGTGCAATATGAATAAAATGAAGTATGTGTTTTTGTTAGTATTTTTGTCCAGCTTTCCAATAAAGGCGGAGCTTCTGGATCAGATTGTAGCCGTGGTTGAAGAAGATGTGATTCTGGATAGCGAATTATCACGCGAATCCTTTGCTGTGAGTGAAAAACTGAAACAGAATAATGTCATGATGCCACCTGCATTCATATTGAGAAAGCAGGTGCTGGAACGCATGATTATTGACAAATTGCAGCGCCAACGTGCCAAACGGGCAGGTATTTCGGTCAGTGATGATAAGTTGCAGGTCGCGGTATCAAATATTGCCGCGCAGAATAATCTATCGATGGATGAATTTCGTATTGAACTGGAAAGTCAGGGCATGGATTTTGGCAAGTTCCAGGAGTCCATCCGGCATGAAATTGTGGTCAATCAACTGCGAGCAAGAGAAATCGGCTCGCGGATTAAAGTGACTGATCGAGAAGTGTCTCACTACCTTGAAACGCAGGGGCGCGTCGGCCAGGATCTGGTTAGCTATCGGCTGGGACATATTTTGGTTTCGCTACCGGAAGCGGCTTCATCTTCAGCCATTCAACAGGCATTGCAAAAAGCCGATAATCTTGTGGAACAGCTTCGGAGTGGCACGGATTTTAAGCAGCTGGCCATCAGTCAGTCAGATGGCGGTAATGCATTAAAAGGGGGAGACTTGGGATGGCGTAACATTTCCCAGATTCCAACCTTGTTTGTTGATGTGGTGACCAAAATGAGCCGTGACCAGGTGTCAGAGCCCATACGTAGCCCAAGCGGTTATCATATAGTGAAAATGCTTGACCTTGAAGGTATTGAAAAATATATGGTGACCAAGACCAAGGTTCGGCATATTCTGATTAAAACCAACGAGTTGATTAATGATGAAGATGCACAAAAGCGTTTGATCTCACTTAAGCAGCGAATTTTGGACGGTGATGATTTTGCAACGCTGGCAAAATCGCATTCCGATGATAAAGGATCGGCCATCAAAGGCGGTAATCTGGACTGGGTAGGGCCGGGCGCATTGGTGCCTCCATTTGAAGGTGCGATGAATAAATTGGCGCTAAATGAAATCAGTGAGCCGGTGCAGACACAGTTTGGCTGGCATTTGATTCAGGTACTCGAAAGACAGGAGCAGGACAATAGTGTCGAACATAAAAAAAATCAGGTGCGTGAAGAAATCCGCAAACGTAAAATCGAGGAAGAAACTGAACTTTGGCTAATTAGAATTAGAAACGAAGCGTTTGTAGATGTTAATCCTGACCGCTTGTAATGATACACATATAGCATGAATAAGCGCCAAACTGCTGAATAAAGGTTGTTAAATGCAGGCAAGATTAAAAAAAGAAGAAAAGTTTAAAAAACGGCTGAAAAAGGTGCTTGCAGAAGAAAACCTGGGTTTGCATCGAGAGTTGGTGGATAAACTTGTTTCTGAGTTAAACCTTTCTGCTGAAGATTGCGCGGCAGCATTGGTGTTTTTGAGTCAGCCAAATTTGTATGCGGCTGAAAATCAAACTGAGCGGCCGTATGAAAAAATCAGCCAAGCGGTTGATATCGAAATTCCCATGCCTTCTTTTAAGTTGAAATCTGTCAGGTATCGTATTGAAGTAGGCCGCGCCCAAAACCTGCATGCTGCGCAGCTGTCATCTTTACTGGTTGAAGAAGCTGGGGTTGATATTAGCCGCATAGACCGGATAGAAATCTACGAAGATTATACAATTGTAGATTTACCCGAAGGAATGCCGGCAGATATTTTTCAGCATTTGACCGAAGTGGAATTGAATCAAAGAAAACTTGGAATCAAGCGCTTGAAACCGCATAGAAAATTCAGACGATTCAGAAAAACTGAAAAAATTGCTTAACAGGCTAAACTTTCGGCGTTATTTATTTCATAATAAGCGTTTTCTATTCAGCGGAGCGACCAATGGCTGAATTTAACCTGCTTGCAAAGAAACCCCTTGCGATCATGATGGTCTGTTGCATAGGCTTTATTAATGCCACGCAAATGGTTTACATGATTTTTTCCCCCGTGACCAAGCAGATTGGCTCTGGTTTTCCACTCTACTTTACCCTGGCAGCCGTGTTTAGTCTGGTCAGTATTTATGGGCTATGGATGTTGAAAAAATGGGCGTCCTGGTTATATGTCGGGGTGTTGGTATTAAATCAGCTGATGTTGGTCAATATGGGGTTATGGGAAATTACGGCCATGCTTATTCCATTGTTCATTGTCATTGTTCTGTTCTCTAATCAGGATAAAATGACCTGATCGCCAACACACTGCCAGCAATTTATTGATATGTCACAGAGTTTTTCAAATATTAAAACGTTTTATTACAAGCATCAGGGAATGATTTTCCCGTTCAGTTTTATTGCGGTGTATTCGGTGTTTCATCTCATGTATTTTTACGTGCCAGATGAGACGTTGAAGCAAATTTACTATGACTACCTGGTCACCATCAGCGCCGATCTGATTAATTTCTTTGCGCCGGAAGAACGTGTATTTGCGCGCAATAATTCATTACTGTCTGCGCGTGCTAATCTGGAAGTGGTGAGAGGATGTGATGGTGCGGGTGTCATGTTTCTGATGACAGCTGCGATTCTGGTATTTTCCGCATCATTAAAGAGAAAACTGATTGGACTGCTGGCCGGGCTGGCGTTGGTATACGTTTTGAACCAGATCAGGATCATCAGTCTTTATTTCATCGTGGTCTATCAACGCGACTGGTTCTTGCCCGTACATACATATGTCGCACCATCATTTATCATTTTGTTCTGCAGCCTGTTTTTTATGTGGTGGGCTTTCCAGGCCCCGCTACCTCAACAACATGCAACTGAATAAGGCCATATTATTCGGCGTGTCGCTCAGGCTTACTGTGGCCTGGCTGGTGTTTACCGTGGGCGCTTTGTTGTGGGGCGAGCAGTTTATTCGTTTTTTCCTGCCGTTTATGAGCAGTGTGATCAGTTCGCTGCAGACGGATTACTGGCCTGTATTATCCATCAGTGATGACAAGCCAGGCTTGATTCACATGGTGGCGACGACTCGACACAGCATTCCGTCCATTGCGCTGGAAGGTGCCAGGCTGACTGCCGGTGCGCACATCACTCATGCGCTTGTGCCGTTTGTTATTTATTACTGTATGCTGATTGCCTGTCCGCAGAAAAGTTTTAAACGCCGTATGTGGCTGCTTTTACTGAGCTTGCCAGTCAACTGGTTGCTGGCGGCAAGTACGGTGCCGTTTCAGTTAGCCGGGCATATTGAAATGCTGTTTCAGGATCTGGCCAAAAAATACAGTGCTCCGCGCGATGAATCTTTTTTGCTGAGCTGGATGTATTTTCTGGAAGTCGGCGGGCGCTGGCTCATTCCGATTATTCTGGCCGTTGTCAGTTGTCTTTCATTTCAATGGGGACTGGCATTCAATGAAGCGCATGCCAACCGGGTCAGGCAAGCCAAAACGAAGAAGAAAAAGAAAAGAGCCTGAGCTCGGTGTTTTCAAGGGACAGCCTTCTAGCCGTGTTTCATAATGCGCGCCTTATCACGCTGCCAGTCTCTGTCTTTAGCTGTCGCCCGTTTATCATGCTGTTTTTTACCTTTCGCCAGGCCGATTTTCAGTTTTGCGCGATTTCGAACCCAGTACATTGATAGCGCAACCAAGGTGTACCCTTTCCGTTCAACAGCCCCAATCATTTTGCTGATTTCCTGGCGGTGTAATAACAATTTTTTATGTCTGACCGCATCGGGCACGACATGGGTTGAAGCGGAGAGCAAAGGTGAAATATGTGCACCATGCAACCAGGCTTCACCTTTTCTGATCTGTATAAAACTTTCTTTAAGCTGCACGCGCCCCTCGCGCAGACTTTTAACTTCCCAGCCTTCCAGCACCAGGCCGGCCTCGATCTGTTCCTCAATGAAATAGTCGTGCGTCGCCTGGCGATTTTGCGCAATGGTATTGTCTGTCTGCTTTTTATTTTTCTTCGATTTTTTCCCTGCCATGGTGATGAATCCTGTTTTAAAACCTGACGTATTGTGACATTTCTGTTATTTTACTCGCATTTTAAAAAAATGCTTAATTAAGGGGCTGATGCGCATATGACAGAGAACAAAAAATCAATACATGGTGAATGGTCATCACGGTTTGCCTTTATCCTTGCGGCGACCGGGTCGGCGGTTGGTTTGGGAAATATATGGAAATTTCCATATATCGCCGGCGAATATGGTGGTGGCGCATTTGTTATTGTGTATCTGCTGTGTGTTGCAGCTATCGGTTTACCGATTATGATTGCCGAGATCATGATGGGACGGCGGGGCAGGCAAAGCCCGATCAACACCATGGAAACTCTGACTGCAGAAGCAGGTGCCGATAAAAAATGGAGCTGGCTGGGGTGGCTGGGTGTCATTGCCGGGTTTTTGATTTTGTCTTATTACAGTGTCATCGCCGGTTGGGCACTGGATTATGTGGTGAAAGCCTTTTTTGGCAGTTTCTCCAGTGGCGACAGTGCAGAAATCAATGCCTTGTTTGATGACCTGATTGCCAGCCCAATGACGCTGGTGTTCTGGCACACTGTTTTCATGGCAGCGACCATGTATGTTGTGCAGCGTGGTGTTAGCGGCGGACTGGAAAAAGCAGTGCGTTTCTTAATGCCAACCCTGTTTGTTATTCTGGTATTGCTGGTCGGCTATGCGATGACGACAGATTCCTTTGACAAGGGACTATCCTTTTTGTTTGCACCGGATTTCAGTCGTATTGATGGAAATGCGGTATTAACAGCGATGGGGCATGCTTTTTTCACCCTGAGTCTGGGGATGGGGGCGATTATGGTGTACGGTTCTTATTTGCCCAAAAATATTTCCATTGCCAAAACATCCTTCTTTATTGCCGGTGCTGATACATTGGTTGCATTAATGGCGGGCATTGCCATTTTTCCGATTGTTTTTGCGAATGGTCTTGAGCCTGGCACAGGGCCGGGCCTGATCTTCCAGACGCTGCCTATCGCTTTCGGCAATATGTTTGGGGGCTGGTTTTTTGGCATCATGTTTTTTGTGTTGCTGGTTTTTGCCGCCTTGTCATCATCGATCTCATTGATTGAACCAGCAGTAGCCTGGTTGGTGGAAAATCGTAATATCAGCCGCATGCAGGCCTGCATCTGGGCAGGGCTGGCAACTTGGGGCCTGGGCTTGACTGTTGCCTTCTCATTTAATATCTGGTCGGATTTTAAAATAGTTGATAAATCCATTTTTGATCTTCTGGACTACATCACCGCCAATCTGATGCTGCCTATCGGTGGTTTTTGTATTGCCGTGTTTGCTGGCTGGATGATGAAGCCTGAGCATGTTTTGGAAGAACTGGAATTACCTGAGCAACACGTCGCGATATGGAGTTTTCTGGTGAAATACATAGCACCTGCATCTGTCTTTATCGTCTTTCTGCACGTTATTGGCATTATTTAATGACCGTTGTAAAAAAGTCTGCGCTGGTCAAATTTTCAGCGCAGCAAATGTTTGAGCTGGTTGATGATATCGAAGCGTACCCGGAGTTTCTGCCGTGGTGCAGTGGCAGCCGTGTGTTGCTGCGTCAAGACGACATCGTGGAAGGGGAAATTGATATTTCCAAGGGGGGGATCAATAAGTCCTTTTCCACGCGTAATCGTTTGGATCACGGAGGAAAGATTTACATGAGCCTGTTGAATGGCCCGTTTAAAACGCTGGAAGGCGTGTGGGATTTTATGCCGCTACGCGAGGATGCCAGCAAGATTTCGCTGGATCTGGAGTTTGAAATATCCGGCAAACTGGCCAGTCTGGCATTCGGCTCGGTGTTTAACCAGATTTGCAATACCATGGTCAGTTCATTTACCCAACGTGCCAAAGCCAAGTATGGACGCTGAGCTGGTTGATGTGGACGTGGCTTTTGCCCTGAGTGAGCGGCAAACCAGTATTACGCTGCAAATCCATTGTCAGGCAAGCATTCAGGACGCTATTGAAAAATCCGGTATTCTGCAGCTCTACCCGGAAATTAACCTGGAACAAGATGCTGTCGGTATTTTCGGAAAGAAGGCCGGGTTAACAGACGGGGTGCAAGCCGGAGACCGGATCGAAATCTATCGTTCCCTGCAGCAACACCCGATGCAGGCTAGAAGGCAGCGCGCAATTCAGCAGAGTGCTGATTAGCAGGTTGTTGAAATTTTGCGCTTGCCAATTAGGCGTTAAAAAATGCTCATTTACGACATGTAAATTGCGCTCATAACGTTTTTCAACAACCTGCTATAAATCAAAAATATCCCACCAGCTGGACGATTCTTCATGTTGTTCAGTGGTTTCTTCAATGGGCTCAACTTCAGTTGCAGCAACCACTTCTACTTCATCATCAAACAGGCCGGTAATCTTTTCCAACATGGTTTTTTCCAGTTCACGCGTGGGGAGGTCGACCGTTTGTTCTTTGGATTGTATGATGACAGGCAAGCTGCTGGGTCGAAAGTCGCCTTGTACCCCGATTAATTTATCGTCATTGAAATAAAGCGAGATACGCTTTTGCATACGCGCCTCGCCACCGGGCTGTTCCGAATATAAATAATCCCAGCGATTTTGATGGAACACATCGACCAGCATCGACGATCCCATAATATAAAGTATCTGACGTTTGGTCATATTGGGGCGCAGCTGATTAATCATATCCTGGGTGATGATGTTGCCTTGCTGTATGCCGAGAGAATAGACGCCGGGCAGATTATTTAAGGTAGTGGAACAACCGGTAAAAGAAAGTGGAATGAGAATAAACAGAAACGAAAATTTTTTAGTCATTATGAAATCAGCAATCAAACGAAACGCCAAAGCGGGTACCTGACTGAGCCATTATCCCATAAAAGCCACTGCGGTTACTTGCAAAAGCAGTTACAATGCCGGAAAAAACAGTAATTTGGTTGGGATTTATTCATACAGACGATGTGGAGAGCGGGATTGGAAAAGCAGGATTTAAGAGACGCCGGGCTGAAGGTGACCTTACCCAGAATTAAAATACTGGAAATTCTAGAAAAGCAGGAGGAATCTGATCGTCATTTAACGGCTGAACAGGTCTATAAAATTCTGCTGAAGGAAGATGAGGAAATCGGCCTGGCCACAGTTTACCGCGTATTGACCCAGTTTGAAGCCGCCGGGCTGGTATCCAGACACCATTTTGAGGGTGGCAACTCGGTTTTTGAATTAAACAAAGGTTCACACCATGATCATATTGTCTGCATGAAATGTGGCAAAGTGAATGAATTTACTGATGAAATGATAGAAAAAAGACAGCAGGCGATTGCTAACGAGCTTGGTTATGAACTTACTGACCACAGTCTCTATTTGTACGGCTACTGCAACAACTGTAAACCCAAATAACCCCATCTATGTTTAAGCCTCTTATCCTGTTTGTAGGATTGCGCTATACGCGAGCCAAGCGCCGCACCCAGTTTATTTCATTTATCACATTAACCTCGGTATTGGGCATTGCTTTAGGTGTGACGGCGTTGATTACCGTGTTGTCAGTGATGAACGGATTTGAAGCGGAATTGCGTGAGCGCATTCTGGGCATGACCTCACATACTACTATCAGCGGCCCCAATAATCGCTTAACCGACTGGCAACAATTGGAGCAGGACCTGCAAGGTTATCAACACGTGGAAGGCATCGCGCCTTTTGTACGTGGTCAGGTCATGGTCAATGCCCATCGTCAGGTCAGTGGTACTTTAATGCGCGGCATTCTGCCAGAGCATGAGCCGCAGGTTTCTGAAGTTGGCGGAAAAATGCTGTACGGCCAGTTGTCAGATTTGCAGCCCGGCAAGTTTGGTATTGTTCTGGGTGCGGAACTGGCAACATTTCTCGGTGCCAGGATCGGGGATAAAGTGACTGTGATCAGCCCTGAAATCAATTCCACACCGGCGGGTATTTTGCCGCGGCTAAAGCGTTTTACTGTGGTCGGCATTTTTCAGGTCGGCATGTATGAATATGATCGCAACATGGCGCTGGTGCATATGCAGGATGCGGCAAAATTGCTGCGATTGGGCAATGCCGTATCCGGTTTACGCCTGAAGCTGGATGATTTGTTTAATGCGCCGCAAATTACCCGGAACCTGACAAAAAAACTGGAGTGGCAATATCGGGTCAGCGACTGGACCCAGGCCCACAGCAATTTCTTTCGCGCCATTAAAACCGAGAAGCGGGTAATGTTTATTATCTTATTGCTGATTGTGGCCGTGGCAGCGTTCAATATCGTTTCTACGTTGGTCATGGTAGTGACCGATAAACGGGGCGATATAGCCATTCTTAAAACCCAGGGGCTGAGTGATGCTGGCGTGATGGGGATTTTTATCGTGCTCGGCAGCATCATCGGTGTGGTTGGTACCTTGTTAGGCATTGCCGGCGGGGTAGTACTGGCATTGAATATTGAAACGATTGTACCGGCGATTGAAAGTTTCTTTGGTGTGCAGTTTATGGCGGCGGATGTTTATTACATCAGTGACCTGCCATCCAAATTGAATTGGGATGATGTCTACCACATTGCAGGCTTATCATTTCTGCTCGCATTGCTGGCCACGCTTTATCCTGCATGGCAGGCATCGCAGGTGAATCCGGCCGAGGTGCTGCGTTATGAATAATCCCGTAATCCTGTCTTGCAGCAATCTGCGCAAAACCTATGATCAGGGCGATTTACAGGTTGAAGTATTAAAAGGGGTCGACTTTTCTGTGACCGAAGGGCAGCGCGTGGCTATCATGGGTGCGTCCGGTTCCGGTAAAAGCACCTTATTGCATTTGTTGGGCGGGCTGGAAAAACCCAGCGCCGGCGAGATTATGCTGGATGGCGAAAACGTGAGCCGGATAAAAGGCAAAAAACTCAGCCGTTTACGTAATAAATCTTTGGGCTTTATCTACCAGTTTCATCATCTGTTGGGCGAATTCAGCCTGCTTGAAAATGTGGCCATGCCGTTATTAATTGGCGGCCAGACTACGCAGCAGGCCAGACAGCAATCTGAAGAATTACTGCAAAGAGTTGGTCTGGGACATCGGGTAAAACATAAGCCCGGCGAATTATCCGGTGGCGAACGTCAACGCGCCGCCATCGCCCGCGCACTGATTAATCGGCCCAAGTGCATATTGGCAGACGAGCCTACCGGCAACCTGGACAGTAAAACCGCTGAACATATTTACCAACTGATGCTGGAGTTAAATCAGGAAATGCGGGTGAGTTTTCTGATTGTCACCCACGACCAGTCCCTCGCCGAACGTATGGATACTGTGTTGCACATGGAGGATGGCAAAATAATACCTTAGCCCTGATGCCCTTTACAATAACCTGATGGAGCCGCGATGGATCACCAACATTTGCCATTTTTTATGGCCTACGCCCTTTTTTATAAACTAGCTATCATCGCGGTTGGCGCGTACGCCATCTATTTTGGTTATCGTTTGTTCATGTTGCAGCCCGCTGCGGAGGGAAATGCAGAAATGAGTGCAACGATTGCCGGGAATGAATTCATCCTCAAGCAGGCGGCGCCAGGCACCTTTTTTGTCTTGTTTGGCGTCATCGTCGTAGCGTTGATGATTCAACAGGGTAATCCTGAGTTTATGTTAAAGGAAGTAAAAGAGTCATCAGCTCAGCAACAACACGCTTCAGTTCAGTCTGCTGATACTCAGGAACAGGAAAAGAAAACCAATGCGTTGGCAGGCGAGGTGCTGGCCAAAGCATCTATACCTCTACACGTGCGCCAACTTAATGTGAAAAGTGATGATGTGGCTCTTGGGCATAAAGCCTTCGAGCAGGCATTACAGCAGGCAAACCAGTTATATCTCAGTGGACAACGTAAAGCAGCACTTCGTAAATTTAAACAATTATTGCAAGACAAGTCTTTGCCTTTAGCATTGGCGGCCTATCCATTGAATGCCCTGGCGTGGGATGCCCTGCAACAACAACAGTATCAACAGGCGGAAGTGTATTCGTTGCTGGCAATGCAGATTGAAGCAGACAATGGTCATTTTATTGATACCTTTGTGCATGTGGCTAAAAAGCTAGGTAACACGGCAAACATAAATGTTTTTTTAACTGGACTGGAAGCCCGACAAGCAGAACTGGCGCAGAGCATTCGCCATAAAATTCAGCAATGATGGGGGGAATATGAAAAAAACGGGGTTGATTTTTTTGCTCGTGCTTTATTTTTGTTCTGGCATTAGCGTTGCCAAATTACCTTTCGGTAAAAGTTATGCGCTGGTCATTGGTGTTGATGTTTATCCTGAGGCCGGTTTGACGACGCTGGATTATGCGCCAAAAGATGCGCAAAACATGGCGGCGTATTTATCCTCACAAGGGTTTGAAGTCAAAAAATTCATCGGCGCTCAGGCCAACAAGCACAATATTCTCAGTTTCCTTGAGGATGACTTGGCATTTAAGATTCGTCCTGAAGACCGCTTTGTATTCTTTTTTTCCGGGCACGGCGTGACCAAGCAGGTGGGTGGCAATGATAAAGGCTATATTGTGCCTTCTGATGGCAAAAAAAACGCCCCATCGTCATGGATTTCCATGACCAAACTGCGCGAGATGTCTGAAAATCTGGGGGAGGCCAAGCATCAGCTGTTTTTGTTTGATTCCTGTTTTGGCGGGGCATTTGCTGTAAAAAGCCTGGCCACATCAATCAGTCCTGGTGCACGCAATTATATTCAACGTATTTCCGACAACAAGGCGCGCCAATATTTGACCGCTGGGGGTGCTAATGAACAAGTGTCGGCAGGTGGCGAAAATGGCATGAGCATGTTTACCGCGCAATTATTGAAAGCCTTGCAGGGGGAAGCAGATACCACGACAGACGGATTTATTACCATTAGCGAAATTGCCGCGTACATGCAGACTGCGGCCAGTACCATACACAGCACGCCTGTATCAGGAAATTTTCGCGGACATGCTAACGGTGATTTCTTATTCACTTCGCCGCTGGCCGTGACAGACAGGCATGATAATAATCTGGGTCAAGAGGGCGGCACTAAAGGAGAGAATAACCCTGCGTCTGCGACAGTCACTGATGCCTTCGGAAAAACCTATCCAACGGTGCGACTGGCTGATCGTACCTGGTTACAGAGCAACCTGGATTACAACATAGAAAACCAATCCTGGTGTTACGATAATCTGTACAGAAACTGTACGGACTATGGGCGTCTGTACACCTGGGCGGCGGCCAAACAAGCCTGTTCCAGTTTGGGTGTTGGCTGGCGCTTGCCCACGGATCAGGACTGGCAGGCACTGGTTAATCAATACGGCGGCTATATCAATGTGGGTCAGGAAAATGCGCAAACTGCCCGCAAAGCACAAATTGCCTTGTCTCCCAACGGCGAGAGCGGGTTTAATCTGCAATTTGGCGGCGGACGTTATTCTAATGATGCGAACGGTTTCCAGTTTATCAATGCGCATGGCAAATACTGGTCATCCACCCAGCACAGTGAGCACTCTGCCTGGTACATGGCTTTTGTCGGCGAAGTGCAGCGTCATCCTGACCCGGTCAGTTATGGCTATTCAGTGCGCTGCCTGAAGGATTAAGCGGTGAGTTCCCACGCTCAACGTGGGAATGGGTATTCGTGCGTTTTTTGCAGTAGTAATTAGCTTGCAACTGGTTTAATATGCCAGCCCTTTGTTCCATTCTTTAAGAGTTACCTTCAATGTCTGCAAAATTTAATGTTCAGAACGAAGATTGCCGTACTGATACCAGTACCGATCTTAAACAGAAAATCATCAAATATTATGATGAATGTTTTATTGACTACCGCCTGTTCTGGCTGGATTCAAAAAATCTTGCAATGCATTATGGCTACTGGGATGAAGATACCAAAACTCACAGTGATTCATTGTTGCATATGAATCGTGCGGTGGCGAAAAAGCTGGACATCAAACCCGGTTCCAAAATACTAGATGCAGGTTGCGGTATTGGCGGCAGTTCCATCTGGCTGGCCAGTAATTTTGATGTTGAGGTGACGGGAATATCTCTGGCGGCGTCACAAATTAAAAAGGCAGAGCAGTATGCCAAACAAAAAGGTGTCGCTGACCGTGTGACATTCCGTGCAGCGGACTATACCAAGACCCCGTTTGAAGATGAAAGCTTTGATATTGTCTGGGGTCTGGAAAGTATCTGTTATGCCGTGCAAAAGAAAGATTTCGTACAGGAAGCACACCGCGTATTGAAGCCGGGTGGCCAGATTATGGTGGCGGACGGGTTTGCTTTTAAAACAGATTTCACCGAAGAAGAAGGCAAGTATGTTCAGGCTTTTCTGGATGGCTGTGTTGTGCCTAATCTGGCGACGGTTGAGGAATTCAGAAAAGCGATGGAAGGTACCGGTTTCAAAGGTATTCAGTATGAAGATATCACCGCCAAAGTGATGCGTTCTTCAGATGTGTTGCACCAAAAATCCATCATGACCTATCCGATTGAAAAGATCCTTGGCTGGGTAGGTATCCGTACCTCAACCCAAACCGGCAACTATTACGCCGCCAGCCATCAGAATGAAATCTTCAAACGTGGACTGGCTGGCTACAGTATTTTTAGTGCGATGAAATAAGGACAGTATTTCCATTCTTTTGTGGCATACCGTCAGAGCGATGGTATGCCATATCATTCATCCGGCAAAAACGCATCCAGATAATTACGCATACGTTGCGCGGTATTTTCAAGGGCTTCTCTTTCCTGCGTGTTCAGGTCAGGGTATAAATGGCGTATGATGCCTTCGCGGCCGACGACCACTGGGATGCTGAAACAATTGTGTTGAATCCCCAGCCATTCATCAAAATAAGTGCTGAGCGGCAGCGTGTGATGGTCGTTGTAGACAATGGACTGGATGACTTCGCAGGTTGCGGCAGCAATGGCGAAATTGGTATAGCCTTTTTGCCGAAAGACTTCAAACCCGGCGTCACTGACCTCATCAAATAATTGGCGGTGTTTGGGACTGTCTGCAATCAATTCTCCACCGGCAGACGCATGACTGAACACAGCAAACTGATGCGGGCCGTGCTCGCCCAGAATATATGTGCGTAAATCATCAGCGTGAATTTTCTCCTCTGCAGACAGTAAGGCACGAAAGCGGGCAGAATCAATCAGCGTGCCGATACCCATGATTTTGTTGGATGGCAGGGCAGTCAGGCGGTTGACATAATAGGTTAAGATATCGACTGGGTTGCTGACAATAATAAAAATACTCGCGGGATTGTTAGCTGCAAGCGTGGGGACTATGTGTGAAAACAGGTGGATATTGGCAGGTGCCAGTTGCAGGCGGGTGGTGATGTGTTCACTTAACGGCACAGACAGGGTGAGCACCACAATGTCGCAATCAGTGACCTGGGTAATCTCACAGGATTCTATGCGCATGGCGCGCTGACAAAACGGCAGGGTATGTTGCAAATCGAGCGCTTCGCCATGGGCTTTGATCAGGTTACGGTTGGCCAGCAGCAAATGTGTGCACAAGCCTTTTTCGACCAGTGTGTAGGCCAGTGTTGAGCCCACATGTCCAGTTCCGATGATGGCAATCTTCATAAGCTCACTCCCTTTCAGTCGCCGAGACTGTTATGAACCAGGATTTGAATTCAACAGTTTGTTTATTTGTCTGATCTCGGCAGGGTCAAGTTCAATGGCCAGGACGTCGAGATCTTCTTTCATGTGCTGCAGTGACGTGGTGCCGCTTAACGGGATAATGCCGATATGGGAAAGAAAACGAAAAAAGACCTGCGCCGGGGTTGCTCGGTATTTTTCTGATAACTCCTGGATAACGGCATGTTTTAACAGGTGAGGGTTGGCGGTTAAGGTCCAGAAGCTTTGATAAATGATCCCTTGGGTCGAACACCATTGTCTGATGTCGACATCATAGCCGGTATCGGCATAAAAACGGTTTTGCACCACAGCGGGTTTGATTTGTGCCTCTTGATACAGTTGTTGCAACAGGGAAAGTTGATAACAATTGCTGATGCCAAGTTGCTTTGCGCCCCCATGTTGAGCGATGGCTTCAAGGCTGCGCCACACGCTTAACAGATCCTGATAATTTGACAACGGGGAATGTAAAACCAGCGAATCAACATAATCTGTGTTGAGGTTTTGCTGCGAGACAGCGAAGGATTGCGCAACCTGCTGGTCTAGAGTGGCCTGTGGGTCATAGGGGATTCGCTCAGGGTCTTGGCCGTCCAGCGGTGTGAATTTTGTTTGTAAGAAGATCTCCTCACGCTGAAAACCATTGCTTAAAAGTTTGGTTAAAGCCGAGCCGACCTGAGCCTCGTTATAGTGTTTGGGTTGACAGGCGGTATCAATGCCTCTAAATCCGGCTGTAACCGCTGCTATCACCAGGGCTTCGGTTTGTGATTTTTTCCATGCCGTTCCATAAATCAAATGGGGCAGGTATACGCCGGAGATGGAGGACTGGATGCGTTTATCCATTGCGGTGCCAAAAGCATAAAATTTTATGCTAACACAGGCTGGAGTTCACTTGGGTGACTAAAGCATTTTGTGAATATCGCCTCAATCAGAATTACGTTCTACTGTACAGCGTTCTATAGTGTTAATCCCCAGTCATTTACTCGGATAAAAATTTTTCATTATGAGATACAATTAGGGGTAACGAAGCTTTAGCAAAATATCAAAATGCCCGAATTTGAAAATCTGGCGGTCATTGAATCTCCGTGCGTGCAAAATTGCTGTCTGGATGACGATGATATTTGTCTGGGTTGTTTCCGCAGTCTGAACGAGATTACGTCATGGGTGACTGTAGATGATGCAACTCGCCAGCACTATCTGGAAAATATTATTGAGCGTAAAGCCGCGTATCTTAAAAAACATCCAAATACTTAGTGTTTTATAGCATATTTGATATAATCGAAAAATTTTCCAAGCCCTTGCCCTTTAGGTTGGGGCTTTTTTCATTGGGTAGCAAGCTGGAGTTGTAACGGCAAGATGGCACAAAAACTTTATATTCAAACCAACGGTTGTCAGATGAATGAATATGATTCTGACAAAATGCGTGATGTGTTGCAGGCATCACATGGTTTGCAGGTGACGGAAATTCCGGAAGAAGCGGATGTTCTGTTGCTCAACACCTGTTCAATTCGGGAAAAGGCACAGGAGAAAGTGTTTTCTGCCGTAGGCCGCTGGAAAAAAATCAAGGACAAGCGTCCTGATATTGTGATTGGTGTGGGCGGATGTGTCGCCAGTCAGGAAGGCGAGGCAATTCAGCAACGCGCACCGTATGTAGATATTGTGTTTGGTCCGCAAACCCTGCATAGATTGCCGCAGCTTTTGAATGAAGCCCGTCAAGGCAACACTAAAGTGGTGGATATCACGTTTCCCGAAATTGAAAAGTTTGATGCCTTGCCCAAGCCGCGTGCAGAAGGGCCGAAAGCCTTTGTTTCAGTGATGGAAGGGTGCAGTAAATACTGTACCTATTGCGTGGTACCCTATACCCGCGGTGAGGAAATAAGTCGTCCACTGACGGATGTGATTACTGAAATCGAGGCATTGGCGGAACAAGGGGTCAGGGAAATTAATCTTTTGGGGCAGAATGTCAATGCCTATCGTGGCCAAATGCCGGATGGTGAAATCGCCAGCTTTGCCATCCTGCTGCATTTTGTGGCGGCGGTTGAGGGTATCGATCGCATTCGCTTTACCACCTCGCATCCGTTGGAATTTACCGACGATATTATTGAGGCGTATGCGGACATCCCGCAACTGGTCAGCCATTTGCACCTTCCGGTTCAGAGTGGCAATAATCGCATACTGACCGATATGAAACGGGGTCACAAGCGCGAGGATTATCTGCACACCATCAACAAAATCAAGGCGGCACGGCCAGGAATTAGTTTGTCGTCTGATTTTATCGTTGGATTCCCCGGTGAAACAGATGAAGAATTTGAAGACACCATGCGCCTGATTGATGAAGTCGGCTTTGATTTTTCATTCAGCTTTATTTTTAGCCCGCGTCCGGGTACGCCGGCCGCCGACTTTGCTGATGAAATCGAAATGGATGTTAAAAAACAACGCTTGCAACGCTTGCAAAATAAATTGACCGGGTTGGCGACTGAACAATCACAAGCCATGGTGGGTACTGTACAGACTGTGTTGGTGGAAGGCGTTTCCAGAAAAAATGCCTTGCACATGACGGGCAGAACAGAAAATAATAGAGCAGTAAATTTTGTTGCTCATCCACGTTTGGCCGGGCAATTTGTGGATGTCTTGATTACCGAGGCATTGCCGAATTCATTAAGGGGGCGTGTGGTTGAGTCTTCGCTGGATAAAATTGTAAAACAGGCGTCCTAATTCATTGACTTCTTCTGCGTTCTCCCAAGAAATTACACTGTTTCCTGAAGATAATCTGCGCTTGTCCAATTTATGTGGGCAATTTGACAATCATTTACGTCAGATAGAAAAGCGTCTTAAGGTTGAGATCTCCAATCGCGGCAATCATTTTAAGCTGTGTGGTGGGGAAGATGTGGTTAAACCGGCGGTCGCCGTGCTGGAAAAATTATATGAAATTTCCGCCAATGAGCCGATCACGCCCGAAAAAGTGCATTTGACGTTGCAGGATGCAAATATTGATCAAATGCTTGCGCCGGAAGCAGAGGCTTCCGAAGACGCGGTGATCATCAAGACCAAACGCGGCGTGATCAAGGGACGTGGCGCAAACCAGCATGGCTATTT
The DNA here is from genome assembly GCA_006844705.1 of Methylococcaceae bacterium. Taxonomy (GTDB): domain Bacteria; phylum Pseudomonadota; class Gammaproteobacteria; order Methylococcales; family Methylomonadaceae; genus Methylomarinum. Next base: position 73,642 of record SPJS01000060.1, read on the forward strand.
ACGCAAGATTCTGTCGCATGATATCAACTTCGGGGTAGGGCCGGCCGGAACAGGGAAAACCTATCTGGCGGTGGCTTGTGCGGTGGAAGCATTGCAGCGTGAAGAAATCCGGCGCATTATTCTGGTCAGGCCTGCAGTTGAAGCTGGAGAGAAACTGGGGTTTCTGCCCGGAGACTTGGCACAAAAAGTTGACCCTTATCTGCGCCCTTTATATGATGCCCTGTACGAGATGCTGGGGTTTGAAAAAGTTGAAAAACTGATTGAGCGCAACGTGATTGAAGTGGCGCCACTGGCGTTTATGCGCGGGCGTACTTTGAATGATTCCTTCATTATTCTGGATGAAGCGCAAAATACAACGACAGAACAGATCAAAATGTTTTTAACCCGTGTGGGTTTTGGTTCCACCGCTGTTGTTACCGGTGACGTGACCCAGATAGATTTGCCTAATGAACGTATGTCCGGCTTGATCCATGTGCTGAAAGTGCTGGAAAATGTGGAAGGTATCAGTTTTACCTTTTTTGGCGTCAGGGACGTGGTCAGACATCCGTTAGTGCAACGTATTGTCACGGCCTATGAGAAATATGACCAGCGACAGGGATAAACAGCGTGAACCGGCTTGAAATCCAGAACGTGACCCAGGGTGAAGCCTTTCCGGAACCAAGCCAATTCCAGCAATGGGTTGATCTTGCACTGGCTGGGCAAACCACAGATCATGAAATTGTCATCCGTCTGGTTGATGAAAGCGAAAGTGCCGGCTTAAATGAACAGTACCGTCAAAAACAGGGCGCAACCAATATTCTCAGTTTTCCATTTGAAAAGCCGGTCGGGATTGAGCTGGATTTGCTCGGCGATCTGGTGATCTGTGTGCCGGTGGTGAATACAGAAGCAGCGCAACAGAATAAACGCCTGTTTGACCATTGGGCTCATATTACGATACACGGTGTATTACATCTGCTGGGGTATGATCATAGTGAAGATGATGATGCCGAGCAGATGGAGTCCTTGGAAATTCAACTTTTACATTCTTTACACATAGCCAATCCTTATCAGGAGGACACCCCGTCATGAATGACGATAAACCCCCGAGTAGTCAGTCCCAGCAGAAGACCCTGATTGATCGTATCGGGCAAATGTTGTCTAGCGATCCTCAGAATCAGGGAGAATTGCTGGAAATACTGCGTGATGCACAAAAAAAACACCTGATGGACAGTGATGCCTTGTCGATGATTGAAGGTGTGCTGCAGGTGAACGAAATGCGGGTCAGGGATATCATGATTCCGCGTGTGCAAATGGTGGTGGTGTCTAAAGATGCCGAGCTGGAAACCATATTTCCACTGGTACTGGAATTTGGCCATTCAAGGTTTCCTGTGATCGAAGAAGACCGCAGCAAGGTGGTCGGTGTCATGCTGGCAAAAGACCTGCTGGCGCAGGCAATTAAGGACAAAGACAAAAAAGTTGAAGACATTATGCGTAAGCCGATGGTGGTACCGGAAAGCAAACGCCTGAATGTACTGTTAAAGGAATTCCGCACTAAAAGACATCACCTGGCCATCGTTGTCGATGAATATGGCACAACAGCCGGTCTGGTCACCATTGAAGATGTGCTGGAGCAGATTGTTGGTGAAATTGAAGATGAACATGATGCAGAGGAAGAAGAATACATCCTGCAACGTGGTAAACGGGAATTTACCCTAAAGGCCTTGACGCCGATTGAAGAGTTTAACGAATATTTCAGTGCTGAACTGGATGGTGAGGAATGCGATACCATTGGCGGCTTTATCGTTCAGCAACTTGAACATCTGCCAAAAAAAGGCGAAAAACTGGAGATCGAGCGATTCCGTTTTGAAGTCATTCGGGCAGACAATCGACGCGTTCATCTGCTAAAACTGAAATTGAAAAAGGATAAGTAAGCCAGTACCGCTCTCTTTTTTATGAGAGCGTTTCAGTGATTTATTTTGTCAATTTTCAGCAAAATCTTCAGCGTTTTTTCTGTCGTACTGCGTCTATATTTTAATGCCCCTCGATCCAGCTGATCGCTGTTTTCTCCCGAGCTGCCTATTTCCACCCATTCACCTAAACGGGCTTGTAATGTGGTGTGAGCCGAGCTAATAGCCAACGTGTTGTTACGTAGCATATTCCCTGACCAGGGAGAAATCTCCAGTGTTACTTTATTTCCGGACAGGCGTGGAATGACCCTGAAGCCGGTTGTCGCTTCAATATGTTCGGTCGAGGTGCGGATAGACTCGCCATAAGGCGAAGCAGTGAATTCTACTGACTGTACCGGATGCAATGATCCGGTTTTGATAATTGCCGGGCGACCTTCCAGGGTCCGAATGAGCTGGGTGTTTTTTTGAGACGTTAACCTGCGGGTATCCGCAAAATGGCCATCCACATGCCCAGTTGCTCTATTATTCGCGTTTACCCAGACTGATGCCTGGGCATTTAATTGGTCTGCGCTGAGATGAGTACTTTGCATTACGGTGATTTGCAGATTGTGCAGCGGAGTATCCAGTTGTTGGATAATCGTTTGAATGTCTTTCTGGCGTTGCGCAGTGGCTTTAATTATTAGGGTATTGAGACGCCCGATCAGTCGTTCGTCTGCATTGAGCAGGGGGGACAGCATGTCTTGAATTTCTTCAGCAGCTCGGTGTTGCAATGAATATACTTTCATCACAGTGTCGGCAGAATGGCTATGTTGCATTGCAAACAATAGCATCATGCAGATAAAGACACGGCTTGAGTACTTTTTGGTATTAGCGTTCATTCGTTTCTCCCATGTCTTCTGCTTTCCTCAAGAAGACATCATGGAAAAGGATCATGACGACACCTGGCAAAGAGTACGCAGCACATGTGCAAGCTGGCTATTGAACCGTAGCGAAGTCACGGATTAAGGTAAACTTCAGTATAGTGTCTACAGCGCGTTGTATATGGCTAAATATTGATGCGCACTGTTCTCCCAGGAGAAATCCTTTTTCATCGCGGCCTGTTGTATTTTGCGCCAGTGGGTTTTGCTTTCAAACAATACCAGTGTTCGTTTGATGGCTTCCAAAAATGCGCTTGGCGTTGCTTCATCAAAGCAGATGCCGGTGGCAATGCCTTCGGCTATGGTGTGTGGCAGTGCATCTTCAATAGTGTCTGCCAGCCCGCCTGTTTTGCGGACGATCGGGATGGTCCCATAACGCTGGCTGTACATCTGGTTTAAACCACAGGGCTCAAAACGTGAAGGCATCAGAAAGATATCACTGCCAGCTTCAATCTGATGGGCAAGTGCTTCGTTATAACCGATAGTGACAGCAAGTTTTTCCGGATAGTGCAGAGCAAAATTCTGCAGTTTTTGTTCAATGCCTTTGTCTCCGCTGCCTAACAGGACAAGTTGCAAGGGCATATCCAGTATTTGTGGCAGGCAGGCCAGAACCAGGTCAATACCTTTTTGGTCAACCAGTCGGCTGATCAGGCCAAAAACAGGCAAGGATTCATTGACAGGCAACCCCATGGCTTCCTGTAGTGCCGTTTTGTTGGCCAGTTTGTTTTTTAATGTACTGATGGAGTAGTTTTGTACCAGATGGTCGTCGTCATTAGGGTTCCACTGTTGTAAATCCATGCCGTTGAGTATACCGCTCAGCACGTCAGATTTATAGCTGAGCAATCCTTCCAGGCCATAGCCGAATTCCGGTGTTTGAATTTCCTGGGCATAAGTTGGACTTACCGTTGTAATACGGTCAGAAAATGTCAGGCCACCTTTTAAGAAAGACAGCATATTATGAAATTCCAGCCCTTCAGGATTCCATAGTTGTCCCGGAAGGTTTAGTTGAACGAAGGTGGAATGTGGAAATGTCCCCTGATAGGCCATGTTGTGAATGGTGAAAATGCTGGCCGGCGGCGCTGTTTCAAGCGACAGCAGTGCAGGGATCAGGCCGCACTGCCAGTCGTTGCCATGGACAATATCCGGTTGCCAGTCAAGATACGCGCGGTTCATGGCAACTTCAATGACAATGCGACAATACAAGGTGAAACGTTCAGCAATATTGAACCACGGGTTACCTTGTTCATCGACGTACGGATTGCCTGGGAAATCAAAAAATGGCCGGTAATCCACCAGCCAGATAATGACTTCGGTACCGGGCAGGCGGGTTTCCAGGATGTTTACATCGCGGTTATCCACGCGCAGGGTACACACATAACGAGGTTGATCAATATCTTTTATAGACTGGTAATTTGGGATGATCAGGCGAATATCCTGCCCGATGTCTGCCAGCGCTTTTGGCAGGCTGCCAGCAACATCGGCCAGCCCGCCCGTTTTGATCAAAGGGTGTATTTCACTGGAAGCAAACAGTATTTTCTTCATGTCAGCGTTTTAAAATAATCCCTGCTAATGGTGGAAGAGTGACAAGTATGGAGTGATCCTGGTTCATCCAGCGGACCGGTTCGCTATAGGCTGTGGCGTTGCCTAAATTGCTGCCACTGTAATATTGTGAATCGGAGTTAAAAATTTCGGTATATTCACCGGGTTCAGGTACTCCGATACGATAGTGCTCTCTGGGAACAGGTGTGAAGTTCAGGATAACGATCAATTCTTCACTTTCTGTTTTGCGTCGGTAACTGATAATGGAATGCGCGACATCGTGGCAATCAATCCATTCAAAACCCTCGTGTTCAAAATCGTGATGAAACAGTGCAGGATGGCTGGTATAGACCTTGTTCAGATCTTTAACCAATGTTTGCAAGCCTTTGTGCATCTCATAGTCCAGCACATACCAATCCAGGGATTGATTGAAATTCCATTCAATTCCCTGGCCAAACTCACAGCCCATGAACAGCAGTTTTTTGCCCGGATAGGTAAACATGAAGGTGTAAAGCAGTCGCAAATTAGCAAAGCGCTGCCATTCATCGCCTGGCATTTTGTTGAGCATCGATTGCTTGCCGTGAACCACTTCATCATGCGAAAAAGGCAGGATGAAGTTTTCTGAAAAAGCGTACAACATGCCAAAGGTGAGCTGGTCATGATGATACATGCGATGAACCGGATTTTCTTCCATGTATTTCAGGATGTCATGCATCCAGCCCATGTTCCATTTCATCGAGAAACCCAGGCCGCCGGTCCAGGTTGGACGCGTAACCTGTGGCCATGAGGTGGATTCCTCTGCCATAACGATCGTGCCGGGATGTTGTTCATGGGTTACGGTGTTAAGGTGGCGCAGGAAGTCGATCGCTTCCAGGTTTTCATTGCCCCCGTACATATTGGGCACCCAATCGTCGGCTTCGCGGGAATAGTCCAGGTAAAGCATGGACGCCACGGCATCGACCCGTAAACCATCAAGATGGTATTCTTCCAGCCAGAAAAAGGCACTGGATAGCAAAAAGTTCTTAACTTCGTTACGGCTGTAATTGTAAATCAGAGTGCCCCAGTCGCGATGCTCTCCCTTACGCGGATCGGCATGTTCATACAGTGGGGTGCCATCAAAACGGGCCAGCGCGAAATTATCCTTGGGAAAATGCGCAGGTACCCAGTCCAGAAATACACCGATATTGTTTTGATGACAGAGATCGACAAAATAGCGGAAATCGTCTGGAGACCCAAAGCGTGTGGTGGGGGCAAAATATCCGGAAGTCTGATAGCCCCATGATGCATCCAGAGGGTGTTCGGTTATCGGGAGCAGCTCGATATGGGTGAAGCCTATTTCATTCACATATTCCACCAGCTGGTCGGCAGCGTCCCGATAATTAAGGAAATTACCTTGTGGATCTCTTTTCCATGAACCTAAATGAACTTCATAGATTGACATCGGTTCATGCAGCCAGTCATGATCTTTCCTGTGTTCCATCCATTGCGTATCCTCCCATTGATATTTAGTGTCATCAAATACGACAGATGCAGTGCTTGGGCGGAACTCGAAATGTTGCCCGTAGGGGTCTGTTTTAACCAGTATTTCTTTTGAATGGCGGTTTAATATTTCAAATTTATACAGATTGCCTTCTTTTAATCCCGGGATGAAGATTTCCCAGATACCGCTGCTGTTGAGACAACGCATTGGGTGAGTGCGTCCATCCCATTGATTGAAATCACCCACGACGCTGACACGTTCAGCATTGGGTGCCCACACTGCAAAGTGAACGCCTTCAATATTGTCGACGGTATGTAAATGGCCGCCCAGTTTTTGGTAAATGTGCCAGTGTTCGCCTTGGCCGAACAGGTGCAGGTCAAATTCAGATAGAACGGTGCCAAAATTATAGGGGTCATAGTCAAGATGACTCTGGCCATCCTTATCGGTCCAGACAAGTTGGTAATAATCGTCCAGCACTTCATCTGTGGTTTCACAAACAAACATATCCGTGTCAGGAATACGGGAAAATTGAGGCCCTTTTTTACCCAGGTTTACTTTTTCGGCAGAAGGCAGGAAAACCCTGATAATATCCTTGTTGTTAATGACATGGGGGCCTAATACTGAAAATGGATCATGATGACGAGCTTCAATAATTTTTTGTGTGTCCGAATCAAGAGATAAATGCGGGTTTTGCTTGTCCATTTTGATCTGCCTCAGTATAGTAACGGTGTGTTTAACAGGATGGTAACAAATTCATGGAAGGGAATGAAACTTAAAGTTGCTTGGTTAACATTTTTGCAATTCTTTGTTGACAATGGCAGTCGTTGACACATTCACGTTCATTTTTTATCAATTCAATTCAAGCTTGGCTAAGGGGTCATTATGTCAAATGATAAGCAGCAAACGGAAAGATTTGTAAGTCATTTAACACGAAATACAATTGCGTTGATTCTTGCCGGGGGGCGGGGATCCAGGTTAAAAGATATGACTGATTGGCGAGCCAAGCCGGCTGTACCGTTTGGCGGCAAATTCCGCATTATCGATTTTCCATTATCTAATTGCGTGAACTCAGGTATACGTAAAATCGGGATTTTAACCCAGTACAAAGCGGATTCGCTGATTCGGCATATTCAGCAGGGCTGGGGATTTATGCGTGGGGAATTTGGTGAGTTTGTTGATTTGATGCCTGCGCAACAACGTCTGTCAGAAAGTGAATGGTATGTAGGGACTGCAGACGCGGTTTATCAAAATATCGATATCTTACGCACGCGTCATCCTGAATTTGTTCTGATTCTGGCCGGTGATCATATATACAAAATGGATTATGGCGCTATGCTGGCTGATCATGTTGACAATAATGCTGACCTTACCATTGGTTGTCTGGAAGTGCCTTTGGAAGAAGCCAAGGCATTTGGGGTGATGCATGTTGATGAAAGTCGTCGCGTTATAGATTTTGTCGAAAAACCGGAAAATCCACCTTCATTACCAGGTAAACCGGATAAGGCATTGGCGTCTATGGGTATTTATATATTCAATGCTGATTTTCTGTTTGAGCAATTGATCAAAGATGCCGATACTCCAGGATCCAGTCGCGATTTTGGTCACGATATCATCCCGTCAGTTATCCATAAATATCGGGTGAATGCTTACCCATTTCTGGATATGCAAAGTGGCGGTCAAAGTTACTGGCGTGATGTGGGTACTATTGATGCCTACTGGTCAGCCAATATGGAATTGATCGGAGTGGCACCTGATTTGAATTTATACGATACCACCTGGCCAATCTGGACGCATCAGGCGCAGACGCCGCCGGCTAAATTCGTATTTGACGATGAAGACAGGAGAGGGCAGGCCATTGATTCAATGATATCCGGAGGGTGTATCGTATCGGGTTCTACGGTCAGGCATTCCCTGTTGTTTTCTCAGGTAAGAGTCAATTCCTATTCTCTGGTGGAAGATTCAGTCGTTCTGCCTGAAGTTAATATTGGACGCAATTGCAGGATTAAAAAAACAATTATTGAAAAAGGCTGTAATGTGCCTGAAGGCACAGTCATTGGTGAGAATAAGGCCGAAGATAAAAAACGCTTTTTTGTGAGTGAGGGTGGTGTTACGCTGGTGACCTCAGATATGTTGGGGCAAAGCAGGCATGTTGTGCGCTAGCAGGCTGTTGAAGAAGTCTTGCGCTTGCCAATTCGGTGTTAAAAAATGATTCAAAATGCTCGTTTACGCCATATAAACTGCGTTTTTTTATCAGTATTGCCTTGTCTTGACGACGCTCATAACGTTTTTCAACAACCTGCTAGTCTTTGACTTTTGATAAAACCCAGTACAGTTAAAATTGATATTTGAAATCTACAAAACGGATGAATGAAAAACTAACCAGGCGCAGGGCGGGGATTCTTTTACATATTACATCACTTCCAGGAACAGGCACTTGTGGGGACATGGGGGTTGAAGCCTACAATTTTATCCGTTTTCTACATGATTCCGGTATCACGATATGGCAGACCTTGCCATTGGGAATTCCCCATGGTGACTGTTCACCCTATCAGTGCATGTCGGCGCATGCGGGTAATCCGGCTCTGATCAGTCTGGATTGGCTGGTTGAAAAAGGGTGGCTTAAAACAGAAGATCTTGACGTTGACTATGGGGCTGATAAAAGCCCGCTTATTAGAAAAGCGTTCAACGTATTTAGTCAGGATGCGACAAGAGTTGATCAGCAAGCATTTAAAAATTTTTGTAAAGAAAAGGCATTCTGGTTGGATGAGTTCGTCTTGTTTTATGCGTTACGCAATGAATTTGCGCATGACTGCTGGAACCTGTGGCCTGCGAAACTGAAAAACAAGGAAGCAAAAACAGTTAAACGTACCCGCCAACGTTTGGCAGGAAGGCTGGAAGCCATTAAATTTGAACAATTTGTATTTTTTCAGCAATGGTCTCAGCTAAAACAATTTGCCAATGAGCAGGGGGTGTTGCTGTTTGGGGATATTCCTATCTTTGTTTCCTTTGACAGTGCAGATGTCTGGGCGAACCGGGATGTGTTCAAGCTGGATGAAGATGGCAACATGGAAGTTGTGGCTGGCGTACCTCCGGATTATTTTTCGGAAACCGGGCAGCGTTGGGGAAATCCGCATTATGATTGGGAATATTTAAAAAAGACCAAATTTAAATGGTGGCTAGATAGAATTAAAACCCAGGATGAGATGTTTGATATTGTGCGGATTGACCATTTTCGTGGACTTGAATCTGCCTGGGAGATTCCGGCAGATGAGGAAACGGCAATGAATGGAAAATGGGTGCTTGCGCCAGGTCAGGCATTATTGGCAACCATCCAGAAGAATTATCCCGCGCTTGCCCTGGTCGCTGAAGATTTGGGGATCATTACCGATGATGTGACCGCATTACGTGATGAATTTGCTCTGCCAGGCATGAAGATTCTGCATTTTGCTTTTGGAGATGACGCAGGTAATCCTTATCTACCGCATAACTGTTCTGAAAACAGTGTGATGTACACCGGCACCCACGATAACGACACGACGCTGGGGTGGTTTCACGGCTTGAATGATCATGATAAATTTCGCGTCTATGAATATCTCGGTTTTTCTCAAACCGAAATGCCTTATACATTAATTGGAACTTGTTTTGCTTCCGTAGCTAATTTGTCGATTGTCCCAATGCAGGATGTGCTTTGCCTGGGGGGGGATTGTCGAATGAATACGCCGGGGACGACAGAAGGTAACTGGAACTGGCGATTTGATTGGGCTCAGCTTACAGATGAATATGCGGGCCGTTTAAAACATCTGGTCTATATGTTTGGTAGAAACTAGGAGGCTGCCGGATTATGGATGATTCTACTGCGGCGATGTCCCACTCGCCTCGCGACGAACCCCCATAACCCGACAGCCGCCCAGGAAAGTGTTCCAGGCGTTCGTGTCTGCCTAAATACTGTGTTGCTCGTAATTCCAGCGCATTTTAGCGTTTACGCTGGTTTTACATTATTAACCTTTGGCTTGCGTTGCAATTAATGCCTATGCGATTCTGCTTTGGTTATCAGTCATCATCGCCACGACGAGGTTTCTGTTTAGGGATGGGTAATACAGGAATATCATAGCTCGTAATAATCTGCTGGATTTTATCAAAATTTTCATCGATCAATTTTTCAAGCCTGGCTTTTCTTTCATTGTCACCATAACGCACAGCCATCGCCATGGAAAAGTCAAACTTGATAGCAGGCGTTGATTGCATTGGGAAAATAGCATAGGTGCCTTCAGCGCTTTGTGAGCTGATATAACCCGCCATAGGCCCCCAAAATATAACCATGTCAATTTTTCCTGAACGCAAGTCTTTTTCTATCCGCATGGCGATATTATTCTCATCATCACCCGACATGGTTTGGTAGGGAATTCCCTGATCCAGCAAACCCAGTGTCTGTAACCATGTCGTACCAGGTCCACGATCAAACATCGCGATTTTAAGTTTTTCCTGCTCGCTCAGACTTAAATCAGCTAATTGCTGAGGGTGTTTGATATGATCCCAACCTCTTCCCTGGGCAATGATCAGAGCGTAACTTGAATGAAAATAAGGTTTGGTGGTCTTCGCAAAATCAAAACCTTTAGGTACGCCCATGACGACATCGCATTTGTATTCATCCGTGTTTTCAAGTTCTGATTTCAGAGTGTTGCGGATGAAGCCGATACGCTGTGGAAACCAGTAATATTCAAGTTCCTGGCCAAGCTGATCAGCAAACAGCTGAGCAATTTTGTTTTCGTATCCAGAAAGGTCTTTGCTTGAATAAGGGGGGTTAAGCGGGTCAGCACACACTTTGAATTTATCTTTTGCAAGGCTGACAGGGCTAACAATTACAAGCAAACTAAACAGGCTGCCAGTTAGTTTTTTCACTGAAACTTCTCCGATAAAAAATACAAGGCATAAAAAAACCTCGGCCAAATGACCGAGGTTCTTTGTCAGATCAATCCGTCCGATTGGATCGATTATTTACCAGGTAGAGCAAATACAGTCAAAGTACCGCCCAGTTTGGTATATGAGCTCAGGCTTCTGTATGCGCCAACCGCGCCCAGACCTTCTGAGTTGGTTGAATCTGAACCATCATCCAGTCCAGCCGCAATACCGATACCAGCCCAGCCGCCAATACCTGATAAGACACCAACATATTGTTTGCCTTTGTATTCCCAGGTGTTAACGTTACCAATGATGCCTGAAGGTGTTTTGAATCTGTATAATTCTTTACCTGTTTTTGCATCAACAGCTTTCAGATAACCTTCCAGCGTACCGTAGAAAACGATACCACCTGCAGTCGCAACAGAGCCAGACCATACTGAGAATTGCTCTTTGTTAGACCAGACGATTTTACCTGTCGTCGCATCCCATGCTGTAAATTGACCCAGGTTGTTTGAACCATCATCTTTACCTGTCAGCACATCGCCTTGTGCAGGACGCATAGTCAATGTTGCACCCACATAAGGTTGACCGGCAGTGTAAGAAACTTCAAACGGCTCATAGTTCATGCACAAGTGGTTAGCAGAAATGTAGAAGTAACCGGTTTGTGGAGAGTATGAAACAGGTTGTTGATTTTTAGAACCCAATGCAGCTGGACATACATCCGTAGTGTTTTCGTCTTCACCGTTGAACTCAGTACTGAAACGATCAACCACTTGCGGACGACCTGACTTCATGTCTACGTGCGTTGCCCAGTTAACAGTCTTGTCGAATTTTTCGGCAACCAGCAGTTCACCTGTAACACGGTCCAAAGTGTAACCGAAACCGTTACGGTCAAAGTGAACCATTGTTTTACGCATTTTACCGCCAATTTTTTGATCTACCAAAGCAACTTCGTTGATACCATCAAAATCCCACTCATCATGTGGCGTCATCTGGTAAACCCATTTGGCTTCACCTGTGTCTACATCACGCGCCCACAAGGTCATCGACCATTTGTTGTCGCCCGGACGTTGTGTAGGGTTCCATGTTGAAGGGTTGCCAGAACCGTAATAAACCAGGTTTAATTCAGGGTCATAACTGTACCAGCCCCAGGTTGTACCACCACCAATTTTCCATTGGTCGCCTTGCCAGGTTTTTAAGCTTGAGTTTTTGCCAACTTTTACAACTTTACCGTCTTCCCAGGTTGTTGTTTTGTTAGGGTTGATCAGCATGTCCTCGTCTGGCCCCATGCTGTAGCCTTTCCAATCCAAAGCGCCAGTACGGATGTTGTATGCAGCCAGGAAGCCACGAACACCAAATTCACCACCTGAAATACCGGTTAAAACCTTATCTTTAACAACCAAAGGCGCGTTGGTGTTGGTCATGCCTAATTTAGGATCACCGTTTTGTACACTCCATATACGTTTACCGGTTTTAGCATCCAGTGCAGTCAATACAGTGTCTGATTGTTGCAAAAAGATTTTGCCATCACCATAAGCCAGGCCACGGTTTACCGTGTCACAACACATAACAGGGATAGTGACATCAGCGTCTTGAGTTGGTGTGTATTCCCAAATTACTGATTGAGTCGCTTGATCAATAGCGTAAACAGTATTAGGGAATGGAGTGTGAATATATAAAACGTCATTTACAACCAATGGGCCGCCTTCATGGCCACGCAGAACACCTGTAGAAAAAGACCAGGCTGGTTGCAGGGTTTTGACATTTTTTGTATTGATTTGATTTAGCTCACTATAACGTGTACCGGCATAGTTGCCACCCCAGGTAGCCCAGTTTGCAGGGTTTTGGGTCAGTTTTTCAACGCCGCTGTTTGCTGTAGAGATAGCAGGTGCAGCAAGTAAAGTCGCAACTGTCGATGCAAGCAGCCAGCTTTTTACAGGCTTCTTCATATGTTTCCTCCTGGTATTCTGTATCTGACAAAATACAAATGTTATTAAGACTAATATTAGTTTTAAGCTTGTTTTTATTGGTTGACCGTCAATGTGGATTATCAATTTAGAAAACATCCTTATTGATTTAGCACCACTGCCATACCAGGTGCGTAAATTGAATGATTTTGGGGGAAAAGTCAACTAGAAATAAAGACTTGATGGAGATTAGTATACAAACTTGTGATAATCAGGTCATTATCGCTATTTTAGCGCTCTGAAATGAAAAAATAAGTGTCGCTAGGAAGGCTGTCGGGTTATGGGGTTCGTCGCGAGGTGAGTGGGACATCGAGCGGATTTTTTTGATCTTTTGAGGCGCATAGTGGGGCTAGGTAACGAAAAAGAACGGAAAAATCAGCCGAAATTCCATCGCCGCAGTAGAATCATCCATAATCCGACAGCTTACTAGGAGGCAAAGTCCAAATGTGTCCTTACATGTTTTCTCTGCGATTTTCATATATGTTTCCTATTCGGTGTTTGGCCAATGGGGAAAGACGCTAACGTTGACAGGAGTGTCCCGCACAGGCCTTGTTTTAATCTTTACCGATCAAGTGTCTTTAGTGTTATTTAAAAAAGTTACGCGTTGTTATATAAAGAATTTGATCAGTGATTTGCTGAATAGATGAATTACAATGCGCCTTTGAGTGTAAATTTACGACTTATGAAAGAACAAGATTACTTACAGAGATTTATTTTTGAGCAGCTAGGATTGCGTGGGGAATGGGTGCGATTGCATAAAAGCTGGGAAGATTGCCGACGTAATCTTGGGTTTGCTTCATCTGATGTAGAAGCGCTTTTTGGTCAGGCAATGGCTGCTTCAGTTCTATTGTCAGCCACAATTAAGTTTAACGGGTCTTTGATTTTGCAAGCACAGGGCGAGGGGGCGTTAAAAGCTGTGGTTGCGCAATGTACCCATGATAAAAAAATAAGAGGTTGGGTTCGCAATGACAAAGAGGTACCCAAAGGAAATATTCAGCAAATGTTGGGTCAAGGTCATCTGGCCATTACTATAGAATCAGATATTGCTGATCCATATCAGGGGATCGTCAGCCTGGATGAAAAGACGCTGTCTGAGAATCTGCAAAACTATTTTACTCAATCAGAGCAATTGAATACCCGGCTTTGGCTTTTTGCAGATAAACATTTTGCCGCGGGTCTGCTGTTGCAGGAGGTGCCTGACCGAAAGTTATCACCATTGGATTGGGAGCGCATCAGCATTCTTGCAGACACAGTGACACAAGAAGAAATGATGACATTGGATAGTGAAGAAATGCTATATCGGTTGTTTAACGAAGAAGAAGTCAAGGTTTATGATCCCGAAGCGGTTCAGTTTGGGTGTACCTGTTCCCGGCAGAAAACGGCATCAACCTTGTTAGCTCTGGGGAGATCAGAATTGGAGTTAATTCTTAGTGAACAGGATTTAATTAGTGTAGGTTGTCAATTTTGTGGTGAACAATTTGAGTTTGACAAGGTCGATGTAGAAAATCTGTTGCAAAATCCGGACGCCGGGTTTCCAGGTTCAACGTCTCGCCACTGATGTTAATGGAAACATGAGGCTAAGGCGTTGTCTATGCGCGTAGAAAAAACTGACGAAGATTAATCGAGTAATATGTTAAAACAAGCTAGCCGCTGGATTGTTTGTATTGTGCTGATGTTGTCGATGACGGGGTGTTTTCACTGGATCAGGGCCTATCAGACGTATCTGCAAATGGATGAATTCGATGAGAATTTCGCCGTCAGCTCTGATGACTATTTCACCATATATTTTAAGAGTCCGGTTTTGTACAGTGATGATTTTGAAGCACTGGCAAAAATCAGCCCAAGTGACAAAAAAACAGAATCGGGTGGTCAGCGCTGGCGTTACCGGTTTTGGAAGGAAGATGGACAGGGGCGGCGGGTTCATCCCCCTGTCAGTTTTTATTTTGATCTTCATTTTAATGAAGAGGACAGAATCAACCACTGGCGTTTTTCTCCGTTGTTTTTGCAGATAGCGCCCGCAAAATTTCTGGAATGGTCGTTACGCTCGCTGGGTGCTGGAGAAATCAATCAGGATGCAAGACAGCTTAAAGTAGATACAGCTAAGCTAGAAAAGCTTGATACTGATTTGCCATTAAAGGCGGCCGTACTGAAACATTTGGGTGAGCCTTTTGAGATACATCGAAACGGTAACACCTCTGAATATAGTTATCATTTCCGGCTTGATTCCATGCATATTCAGGACGGTTATGAAGACCGGGCATTAAGTGAAATGAAAATTCTGTTTGATGAAACGACCCAGGAGATGATCAAAATGTCCGGGCGATTTGCTGGGGTCAAACTCTCGATTCGCTATCGGAATTTACAAAAAAAGGCACATGTAATTTAAATATGTTAACGGGAGATCGAAATGCGCAAGTTGTTGGCTATAGTATTACTGGGGTGTTCAAGTTTTTGGGTACAGGCTAAGGAAACCCTGTACGCGATTGATTCCAGACACACCTTTCCATCATTTGAAATCAGTCATCTGGGGTTTTCCCTGCAACGGGGACGGTTTAACCAAACCAGCGGGTCGGTTGTCTGGGATAAGGAGGCAGGTAAAGGCAAGGTTGATATTGTGGTAGAGGCGGCGTCTATCAGCACAGGGCTTAAAGAACTGGAAGATCATCTTAAAAACGAAGATTTTTTTGATGTGGCGCGTTACCCCAAAATTACGTTTACGTCTGACCAACTGGTGTTTAAAGATAAGAAACTTAAATCACTCACCGGCACGTTAACCATGCGCGGAAAAAGCAAACAAATTAATCTGCAAGCCACGCATTTTCATTGTGGTATTCATTTCAAACTGCTTAAGGAAGTCTGTGGCGCAAATCTGGAAGGCACTCTCAAGCGTTCCGATTTTAATGTCGATAAATATGCCCCGGCGCTGGCAAATGAAATCAAATTGATGATTCAGGTAGAGGCAATCAAACAATAGGAAAGAGTGATGGGGGCACAATTACACATCACCAATGGCGATGGTGCGCTTCATGTTTTAACCTTGGCCGGTATTGAGGGTGACCTTCTGCCCTGGCAAGATGTTTTACATGAAGGGCCGGTGCCTGGTGGATTGTCCTTGGCCGGGTTATCTGTCATCCGGGCAGAATATATTGCTCAATGCGGCTGGGCACTGATGGATGACGCCCTCATATTATTTAAACAACGGGATGACGTGTTTCTAAACAGTTCTCGCTTTACCCGTTGTGTGCTCTGGTTTGAACATGATCTCTATGATCAACTCCAATTAATACAAATTCTTCATGAATTTGCAAAAATGCCGCATAAACCGGAGGTACTTCAATTAATCTGCAGTGATAACTATCTAGGGGAAGCTGACAGTACCCTCATCAAACAGCTTTGGCACAAGCAGGAGTCTGTGACGGCGCAGCATTATGCGCTAGCACAACAGGCTTGGAGTGCCTTTGCCAGCAATACTCCGCTACAGTGGGCGGAGATGCTAAATGTTAATACAGATCAATTACCTTATCTGCAAGGCGCTATTGAGCGCATGCTGCAGGAATACCCTGATCCTGTCTATGGATTGTCGCGTACTCAACAGACAATTTTAACGTTATTAAAAGTCACGCCAATGACAGGCGGTCAACTATTCGGTGAGTATCAGTTGACTGAACAGCGGCGTTTTATGGGAGACTCATCTTTCTGGTCAATTTTGCATGAGCTCGCCAGTTCCCAACTGCCGTTGATTGTAATTGATGATGGAGTCGCTCTGGACATTTCTGATCCAAAACAAATGATTGCTTTATCTGAACAGGGCAGATCGTTTGGTAACCAACAAATCAACTGGTTGCAATATCACAGCATTGATCGCTGGATAGGGGGTACGCATTTATCAAAGGATGATTATTGGACATGGGATAGAGAAGAAAAGCGATTACATCATCAGCTAATACCTAATTAGCGAAGATGTTATAGATCGTCTTGCGCAGTCAACACAAACAGAATATCTTTTTCCACCCAGATTTTGACTTTTATGCCTTTCGCATATTCGATCACCGGAGACTGATTGGCTTCCAGCCTGGGCAGGTTGGGAAAAGCAACCGGGTCATATTCAACTTCATACAGTGTTTGTATGGGGTGCTGATTGTCTGCTTGTAAGCGAAGTTGTGCCGCGGTAACGCCTTGGATAGAACAATAGCGCCCACCTAATAATTGCTGCTGACCGCTTGTTAAAAAATCAGGCGTGGCGGGCAGAAAATCCAGTTCAGTAAAGTAATTGCGAATTTCACTGATGTCGGAGGTTTTAATTTCCAGTGGCTTTTGTTTTAAATGATTACTGGCAGCTTCCTGCGCGATGTACTGAGTTAAGGAAGGTGAAGTAGATATCAAAGACGTATTAAAAAATACACTGATGCTCACCACTAACATTAATGCGAAGATGCCGGGAAGAAAAAAGATCGGTGTTTTAGCGGGTTTTTCATCAAATTCCCGCTGTAGTTGTTGCAATTGCTTTTGCTGCTTATGATTCAATTCAAATTGATAAAAGTGGTCCTGGATACCGTGTTTAAAGGGGCGTTTCATGAGCGGGCCTCCGTTTCATTCTGGTCATCTGCTTCTGGGAACCGGGTTTGAATTTTCTGCCGCATTCGGTAAATACGGGATAGCACACTCCCTTTCGGCATATCAAGTATGTCTGCAACTTGTTGGGTGGTATAGCCTTCCATCGCCCAGTAAAACAGGATTTCTCTGTCGATTACAGGCAAGGTTTTCATAATGGATGCTACCAGGTCTTCTTCAATAACCAGGTTTTCCAGGGTCTGGATATCAAAATCCACATAGCTCGATTCCAGAAATTCTTCCTGAGGATGATGTTGCTGTTGGCGGAATTGATCTATAAATTGATTGCGAATGATCCGGTATAAAAATGCCTGGGGATTGTTTTTTTTACGCGGGCTGTTCAGATATTTTTCCAGTGCGGTTTGTAACAGGTCATACGCACTGGCTTCATCCTGAGTCAGGTTATAGCAATAACGGTAAAACTGATTTAACTGATCCTGATTAAACATGTGCAATGCTGAAGCGGCTGACCCAGCCTTTTTCAATCAACTGTGGAAGCAGTGAATCCAAATTGTGCTGACACATAGTACCTAATGTCCAGCCTTGGGTGATGCCCTGAAGTAATGTGAACAGGTCGGATGATATGTCATCAATCAGCATGTCCCCTTGTTGCCGGTAAATGCAATAGTATTCGTCACCCGCTGGCATGGTGGACGTTGGGTTTGCTGCCTTGTGTGATCGCCATAGGGAAAGTACAGGAAAGTCAGACGGCATAAAAAAACAGCTTTCTGCCAAATGAAATTGCAGGTGGTGCTGATTGCCGGTTTCGATGTGGGCAAAGGCAGCAAAGTCAAATTCGGGCACGTTGGCCACAAAAAAGAGTCTGTGAAAGTGCCATTCCAGCAATGCCAGATCAGGCAGGTAGGGAAAATCTTTCAGTGCTTCTTGCCTGAGAAGTTGTTCGGCCAGGTAGTCGGGAAATGTTTCCCCGTATAGATTAAGGTCGATATGGGTGGATGGTGTCGCATAAATGTATGCTTTACAGATGTGTTTGAAATAGCGTTCCCCTAAGATCTGAACACAGACCGCATAGGTGGAAAGCAAAACGGTTTGTCTGGCCGCAAAGGCATTTTGTTGATAAATGAGAATTTGCTGTTTTGGGGCAAGTTCACCGCATGGCCGGAGTTGTTCAATAAATTCCAGGGCAAGTGTATTGCCGAGGGTTTGCTCAAGCAGATGCTGTTGCAACTGTTTCAATGTCATCAGAAATCGGATGTTGGCTAATAGAGTCTGCTTTTTTGGCTTCCGCCAGTAAGACATCCAGAGTGGGAATATCATTATCCCATTCAATCAGCGTGGGGGTATCAGGGCAATAATTCAGCAATCGGGCATATAATTCCCACACGGGATCCGCGACAGGTTGGTTGTGTGCGTCCAAAAGAAAATTGACCATGGGCTGAAAGCCAGCCAAATGAATTTCTTTCACTCGATGATGGGGCAGGTGCGTGATAAATTCATCTATATCTAAGCCTTTATTAACATGGTTAACATACAGATTATTGGCATCAACCAGCAATTGACAGTCAGTTAAATCAGTCAGCGCACAAATGAACTCGATTTCCGACATGCTGCTGGCGGCATAGTGCATATAGCTGGAAATATTTTCCAATAAAATGGGTTGCCCCAGCAATTGCTGGATTTGGTCGATACGTTGAACGCAAAGCGCAAGTGTTTGACGGTTAAGTGGAAAGGGCAGCAGGTCGTGACTATAGTGCCCTCCCAGGGAAGAAAAACACAGATGGTCTGATATCCAGCAGGCGTTGATATTTTCGGCGAGTTGTTTGAGTTTCTTACAATAGTCCAGATCAGGTTGTTCTGCAGAACCTATAGACAGGCCAACACAATGCATGGCAATCGGGTAGCGTTGTGCGATTTCCTGTATGTGTTCCAGAATCAATCCTCCTTCAGCAAGGTAGTTGTCAGCCAGTATTTCTAACCAGGGTATGTCAGGATGAGTAGTAATTATTTCGTGAACATGAGGCGCGCGCAGCCCGATTCCGCAACCGGAAATCGGGTGATGTTGCGCAGCAGATGAGTCGATCACTCAGATTTGGCCGGTTTGATTTTAGCGACGCTGCCACCAGTAATCTTGGTGCAGGTACCTTCAGGGACATACACCCATTCGTTTGGATCATTATCGGTTTCAGCGTATCCAGCACAGTTATGAGCATCATTTAATGCGCCACAATCGTTGTGCCCCGCTTTGGCGATACCCGCACATTTTTCCCAGTTTTTGGGCTGGTCAGGTACGGCATTTGCCATTTCAGATACACTCCCTAAAGCCAAAACAGCGGCAAAGGTTGAATGAATAGAAGATTTGTTTTTCATGTTTAGCTCCGATGTAGAAGAGGGTTCAATGATTTAGACGAATGAAACAAGCATTTGATTGCATAGAGATAATATTTTTTATAAGCCTATATTTGATAAGGGATTAACACTAGTGTTCGGGCATGAAAAATCAATTGTATATTCAGTGGCAGGTATCATTTAATACAGATATTGCAATTTTGGATGAGCAGCATTGTGGAAAATAAACAGGGGCTATACCGCTTGAAAAATAGTGCCCAAGATGCAACCGCTCATAAGAACCCAAAGTTGTTATTGCAATTTTTGAAAGACTGGTGGCCCGATCATGCAGCAATCCAGCACAAGGATTTTGAGTTTCTGATAAAGTGATTTGCTTAACATATTGATGAGTGAATCGTTGAGTATTTTCACATATCCGTTATTTCAAACGGAGATCAATCACACTTAACATCATCCTGCGTTTTACTTTTTACACTCACTTCTACACTCCGGTTTACGTGCTTGTTTGATAAGCACGCACAATTCGATTCGAAAAAAACTGGAGAAAAAATGATTAAGCAATTGTGTGCAGCCCTGTTGCTGGGCGTATCAGGCCAGGCTGCGGCAGCCATTATCAACTTTGATGATATAACCACTTCAGGTTCTGGAAGCTTATCATCAACCTATCAGGGGTATCAATGGAGTTCGGGTTGGTATGTCCACTCTGATCAACGATATCAAAACGTGTATAAAAATAGCTATGGTTCGATTTCTGGAGAATATGCTGCTTTCAACGGGTTTGGCCGTGAAACAATGACACTAAAGAGCTCAGGATTGTTTGATTTTACGGGGGCGTTTTTTTCCGCATGGGCCTGGCGAGATAACCTGGCGTCTTTTTCCTCTCGGTCAATCACGGTGGCTGGATATCGCAGTGGTTCGCTGATTGACCAATTAACGATGCAGTTATCTGCAGATCAATTTGATTGGTTGCAGGCCGATTTTTTGGATATTGATGAATTACGATTGATGTCCTCAAATAACAGGCAATGGTGGTTAATCGATGATTTAACCTTGAATGAATCAGGTGCTTTTAATACCTCAGCTTTGGTCAGTGAACCAGGCTCCATTGTCCTGATATGTCTCGGTTTGTGGATGTTATCAGCTGTGACATTCTATCCACGGATGACAAGAATTGTAAAAGCTGATTAACGACTACCCCTCGTTGGGTCATGGTTTTTCCGATGATGACATGACCCATTCTTTTGCTTGTCATTTTCAGGCTGTTATTGGTGGTATACAGGCAGGGAAAAGCTGAACACGGTTTCTTTTTGTGGAATACTGGACACCTGGATGATGCTGTTGTGTAATTCCATGATTTTTTTAACAATGGCCAGGCCTAACCCACTGTGTTGATTTTCCGTATTTCTTGATTGGTCCAATTGGTAAAAGCGGTCAAATATCAACGGTAACTCACTCTCAGGAATGCCACATCCGGTGTCTTTTACATAAATTTCAATCTGCTCATTGACTTCATTAGTGGTGATTTTGATGTTTCCGCCAGGGGGAACGTGGCGAAATGCGTTATCCAGCAGATTTTCCAGTACTCTCTCAATCATTGCCACATCGGCCATAACGAACACATCAGTAGCAAAGTAATCCGCTTGCAGGGAAATAGATTTCTGCCGGGCACGTAAATCATATTTTGCGATGATATCTTCAATCAGTTCTGCCAGATTAAAAGCTTCGATATGAACACGTGTTTCCTGTGCATCCAGGCGGGCCAATTCAAATAATTCGGACACCAGTTTGTTAAGTCGATGGCAATGCTTGATGGCTGTATTCAAATATTGTTTTCTTAATTCGGGTTCCAGCTGGTCATCTTTCATTAACAAGGTTTCAATATAACCCTGTAAGGTGGCCAGAGGGGTGCGCAAGTCATGGGAAACATTGGCGACCAGTTTGCGGCGCAAATCATCATTGGTTTGCAGTTCATCAATCTGTTGGTGAGTCTTGAATGCCATGCTGGCAAAGGCCTGATTCAACTGATTGATTTCATCGCCATTTATTTTGGGGTGTTCAAACACGGGCAAGGTGGCGGGGGATCGTTCAAAATCATTAATTTTGACCGCCAGTTGCTGAATGCGGCGGGTGATTTTTTTGAACATAAAGATTGAAAGCAGAAACAAGACAACCAGGCCGGCAACGATAATCAGCAGACTCAGGCTTAAAATGTGACTGGACTGGATGGTTTGGACCACTGATTCATAAATTTCCCCGCCCAGGATGACATAGACATAGCCGTCTGGCTTGTTGTTGAACGGGACAGGGTAGGCGGAAAACACTTTGCTTCGATCGTAATTTCGAGGATCATCACCGCGTACCGGCAATAAGGATTGTTGCCCCAGATAGCGCTTTATCGGGGCTGTATCAACCGACATGCGCACCACTTTCCAGGTTGGGGCGGAAAATGCCAGAATGCCACCTTCATGATCCAGCAGGTAAATTTCAATATTGGGGTTGAGGACCATTAAAGACTTGAATAGCTGACGTAAAGCCGGATGGTTTACGCGATCATCCTTTAACAACTCGGTTTCCTTGACGATGTGTTCAGCAATGCGCGCATTCAACTTTTGCATGACTTCCTGCTGGTACAGATGTGAGGAAAAATAGGTGATAGAGACCGTTAAAATACTCAAACTGATAAAGACCAGAAGTAACACCAGGGACAGTTTTGCGAATAAGGACTTGATCATAAGAGCTCCGAGAATTTATAGCCGACACCCCATACTGTTTGAATGTATTTGGGGTGTTTGGGGTCTTGTTCAATTTTTACCCGTAGCCGGTTAATATGCGAATTAACCGTATGTTCATAGCCTTCATGGCCATAACCCCAAACCTTGTCGAGTAGTTCGTTACGGGTGAATACCCGGCCCGGACTGGATGCAAAAAACAGCAGCAGATCGAACTCTCTGGCTGTCAGTTCGACCGACTCCTGGCCGACAAATACTGTGTGGCTGGTCGGAATAATGTGCAGGTCGCCTCTCATAATGCCATCCTGAGGGTTGTCGTCCGGGTGAGCATTGAGGGCATCGACTCTTCTGAACATCGCCTTGATTCTGGCCAGTACTTCAGAAATACTGAAGGGTTTGGTGACATAGTCATCGGCACCGCTTTCCAACCCCATGACGCGATCCAGTTCAGAGTCTTTGGCAGTGAGCATGATAATCGGCGTGTAATTCTGCTGTTGACGAATACTTTGACAAATGGAAATGCCATCTTTGCCGGGCAGCATCAAATCCAGAATGACCAGGTCAAAAGTGTTATTTGACAGGGTTTGCATGGCGCTGTTACCGTCCAGGCACAGACTGACGTCATGTTGAAGGTCGTTTAAATGCATGGCCAGTAGTTGTGCCATGTCCTTGTTATCTTCAACGATTAATATGGATTTAGTGCTCATTTGGGTACTGTTAAATCAATAAACCGAGATTATATAATCCAATTATCACAAAATTATTGAGCGCTTCGTTTTTCCCCGCGCCGTAGGGAAAACCCGATGCGGGGCTACCGCTATCATACACAATGTGGAGAACTTAAATGGCAACCATCAACTTTCAGGGAAAACCCATTCATACCTGCGGCGAGCTGCCGGAAACAGGCAGTCAGGCGCCGGATTTCACGCTGGTCAGCAATAAGCTCAAAGAAAAAAACCTAGCCAGCTTTAAAGGCAAAAAGAAATTACTCAATATTGTTCCCAGCCTGGATACCCCGACATGTCAGTTATCCACCCGCAAATTTAACGAGAAGGCGGGGGCTTTAGAAGATACTGTAGTGCTGGCTGTGTCTGCCGATTTGCCATTCGCACAAAACCGTTTCTGCGAATCGGAAGGGATCAAGGATGTAATACCGCTGTCCAGTTTTCGCTCAAGCTTTGCCAAGGATTACGGCGTTGAACTCACCGACAGCCTGCTGGCCGGCTTAATGGCGCGAGCCATTGTGATTATCAATGCAGATAACAAGGTGGTGTATACCGAACTCGTCGCGGAAATCGCCGAAGAACCGGATTATGATCAGGCCTGGGAAGTGTTGAAGCGTAGTTGATGGAGAGTTGAAATCAGTTTGGGTGTATTAGTCCAAACTGATTTCGGAACCTCAGCGTTTTAAATGATCCGCCAGATGAGGCTCTACCGTTTTATACATGAGTTGATGTATTTTCGGGTTGGCGGTCATCAGGTTGCCTGAGGCCATATATTTGTCATTGAAAGCAAAGTCGGTGATGACGCCGCCGGCTTCTTGGATCAGTAAAACACCGGCAGCCATATCCCATGGTTGCAGACCGATTTCCCAGAAGCCATCCAGCCTGCCGCAGGCGACATAGGCTAGATCAAGCGCTGCAGCACCGGCGCGGCGAATGCCGGAGGTGGCTACACACAGAGGGCGAAACATGGCCAGATATTCATCGACATTTTCTTCACTTCTAAATGGATAACCGGTACCCAACAGAGCGGTTTGCAGGTTGTTACGATCGCTGACCCGAATGCGGCGGTTGTTCAGCATGGCGCCGCCGCCGCGCTCTGCGGTAAACAGCTCATCCTGCACCGGATCGTACACCACCCCTAGCGCCATTTTATTTTTATGCTTCAGGCCAATGGAGACCGCGTATTGTGGGAAACCATGCAGGAAATTGGTTGTGCCATCCAAGGGATCGATGATCCAGAGGTATTCATTGCCTTCGTGTTCACCGCTTTCTTCTGCCATGATAGCGTGGTCAGGATAGGCCTGCTTGATCACATGAATGATTTCCTGCTCGGCCTGAAAATCAACTTCAGAGACGAAATCATGTGAGTTTTTTTGGTTGACCCGTAATTGGCTCACTTTGTTTGCCGAACGCTGAATAATATCGCCTGCATTTCTGGCGGCACGAACCGCAATGGTAAGCATTGGATGCATAGTTTTCTTCTAAAAGCCACATGAAAGCGGGATAGCATAGCAAAAATTTTGATAGAATTTCCGGTTTCCTTTAAATCAGGTCAAGCGACGCAGCCGTCAATGTCATTGTTAAAAAATATAAAAATCGTTCTGGTGGAGACTTCAAACTCAGGCAATATCGGGGCAGCAGCCCGGGCCATGAAGAATATGCAGGTGCATGATTTGTGTCTGGTTAAGCCACAGCAGTTTCCCAGTGCGGATGCCACGGCACGCGCTTCCGGCGCGGATGATGTGCTGGCGAATGCGACTGTGGTTGAGCGCTTGCAAGAAGCGGTTGAAGATTGCCAGGTGGTCATCGGTGCCAGCGCCCGTGATCGCACGATCAGCTGGCCCACATTGACAGCCAGAGAGTGCGCCGAGAAAGCCGTCGCCGAATTTGCTCCACAAAACATCAATGTGGCGATCGTTTTTGGGCGAGAAAACTCTGGTCTGAAAAATCACGAGCTGGATTTATGTCATTACCTGTTGCGCATTCCATGTAACCCTGACTTTAGTTCCTTGAACCTTGCCGCCTCTGTGCAGGTGGTTTGTTATGAATTATTTGCCGCGCAAGGCTTGAAAATTGACAGTAGCATAGGCGACCATGGTGAGGTGCCGCTGGCTTCGGCAAAACAAATGGAATCTTTTTATCACCATTTGTATCAGACCATAGACGATATCGGTTTTTTACATGTGGATAAATCCAATTCCATCATGCGGCGTTTGCGGCGCATTTTTAATCGGTGCGAGCTGGATACCAAAGAAGTGGATATATTACGCGGCATCCTGCGCTTTGCTCAGGATAACAACAAACGGGTGGACTAATGCTTAGCAAAATACGCGAAGAAATAAACTGTGTGTTTGACCGTGATCCGGCGGCACAATCCATGTTTGAAGTGATGACGGCCTATCCCGGTTTTCATGCATTATTGATTCACCGGGTCAGTCATTGGTTGTGGAACAATGGCTTGCGCTGGCCGGGACGCATGAGCTCACATATAGGCCGCTGGTTGACCGGGATTGAAATTCATCCGGGCGCAACCATTGGCCGACGCTTCTTTATCGATCATGGCATGGGTGTGGTGATTGGTGAAACGGCTGTCATTGGTGATGACTGTACCTTGTATCATGGCGTAACGCTGGGAGGGACCAGTTGGAACAAGGGAAAACGTCATCCCACACTGAAAAACGGTGTGGTGATCGGGGCAGGAGCCAAAGTATTGGGACCCATTGAAATTGGCGAAGGTGCCCGGGTGGGTTCAAATTCGGTGGTGCTGAAGCCCGTGCCTGAGGGCTGTACGGTCGTCGGCATTCCTGCGCATATCGTTAAATCTAAAACGGAAGATAATAAAGACCGGGATGCGATTGCCAGCAAGATTGGTTTTGATGCCTACGGGACGCGTTCAGATATGCCGGACCCGGTCGCTTATGCGATTAATCATATGCTGGATCACATGCAGCGTCTCGATAACCAGATCATCGAGATGAAGAAGGTGATGAATGATGCGGGTATTGAATATGAAGAAACTGAGCTGGAAAAATTGCGTGACTGTGAGATCAGGGATAATGGTTAAATTCAACCGGAAAACTACATCCACATAAAAAACAGGGTTAAATAATTGACTAATTTACTGGGTTTTACTATAGTTTAACAGTCAAATTTTATATTGAGGAATGTTTGTGAGATTAACTACCAAAGGTCGCTATGCGGTCACTGCCATGCTGGATTTGGCCTACCACAGCCCGTCTCGCCCTGTAACATTAACCGATATTGCCACACGTCAAACAATTTCCCTGTCTTATCTTGAGCAATTATTTGCCCGTTTGCGCAAGGCTGGCATGGTTAAAGGTGTGCGTGGTCCCGGTGGCGGCTACAAACTTAGCCGTGATTCCAGCCAAATAAATATTGCAGATATTATTGAAGCGGTGGATGAACAGGTCGATTCTACCAAATGTGGGGGTGAAGGTAACTGCCAAAATAACCAGCCCTGCCTGACACATGATTTGTGGATGGGGTTGAGCGACCAGATCAGAAGTTATTTGAAAGGCATTAGTCTGGGTTCATTGCTGGAACAGGATATGGTGTCAGAAGTTGCCCGTCGTCAGGATATGGATATGGAAAAAGTGATAGATTTACCTGTGACGCTGCAGGAGAAGATCACTGCCTGATGATCTATCTGGATCATAATGCCACCACACCCGTTGATGAGCGGGTGGTGGAGGCGATGCTTCCCTTTCTGACCCGGTTTTATGCCAACCCTTCCAGTCTGTATCGCATGGGGCGTCTGGTACGCAGTGCGATTGAAACAGCACGTGAACAGGTTGCCGCATTAGCCGGTGCACAGCCTGAGCAAATTATATTTACCAGCGGCGGCACCGAAGCCAATAATCTGATCATATCCAATATTGCACCACACTCACATGTTGCGGCTTCAGCGATTGAACATCCATCTTTGGTTCAGCCGTTAAAAAACAAGGAGAAGGATTTTTCATCGTTGAACTGGTGGCCAGTGGATCAATCCGGGGTACTGGATGTTGAGTATTTGGACTCACAGAGTTTGTGCAATATCGATTTTGTCTCGGTTATGCTGGCGAATAATGAAACCGGGGTCATCCAGGACTTGTCAAAACTGATAGCACGTTGTCAGGAGCATAATGCATTTGTGCATACGGATGCTGTGCAGGCGTTGGGGAAAATGTCGTTTTCCTTTGCAGATTCGGGCATCGATGCGATGAGTTTATCCAGTCACAAAATAAACGGTCCCAAAGGGTGTGGTGCGCTGGTGATGAAAGATTACTCACGATTAAGTCCCTTGTTGGCCGGGGGCGGGCAGGAAAAGGGAATTCGCTCGGGCACAGAAAATGTGCCGGCAATTATCGGTTTCGGTAAAGCAGCTGAACTTGCGGCTCATACACTGCCACAGAATCAGCAGAACATGGTGCTGATGCGGGACTATTTGGAGGCCTGCCTGGTTGAACAAGGGGTCAGGGTATTGTCTGCGGCAACCCAACGAATACCCAATACGACGATGTTTTGCATAGACGGTGTTGATGGCGAAATGCTGCAAATGCAGCTGGATAAGAAAGGGATTGCGGTGTCCAGTGGTTCCGCGTGCAGTTCGGGCGGTGGCGAGCCCAGTCCGGTTTTACTGGCTATGGGGTTTGATCCGATATCCGCGAAAAGTGCGATAAGAGTCAGTTTAGGCAAAGAGAATACCCGACAAGATGTGGACAAATTTTTACAAGCTTTTTTCGAGGTCATTGGCCTTGGGAAGGTCTGATTTTTTTTTAATGAGAAACAATATGGCAATTACATTAACTGAAAATGCTGCAAAGCAAATCCAGAAACAATTACAAAAAAGAGGGGCGGGGCTAGGTTTAAAACTGGGAATTAAGCCTTCCGGTTGTTCCGGCTTTGCCTATGTATTGGATTATGCGGATGAACTGGAAAGTTCTTTTACCGTGTTTGAACAGTATGGTGTCAAGGTACTGGTCAATGAGGACGATCTGCAAGTGCTGGATGGCATTGAACTGGATTATGCGCGTGAAGGGATTAATGAAGCCTTCAAATTTAACAACCCGAATGTCATCGGCACCTGTGGCTGTGGTGAAAGTTTTTCTGTAAACGGTTAATTATCTCTGTGAATATTAGGGCAGACGCAAGGTCTGCCCTTGATGAAAATGTAAGCAAGCCTGGGTTAATTCTGTTTAAAGCGATGAATTTGACGGCGTTGCTTTTTATTGGGTCTAAACTGGCGCTCCTGTGGCTGCAATGCGCGTTCCTCTTTTTGCTTGGCTATGTGCTGCTGACGGTTGATAAAGCTCTCTTCATCTTCCTCGTAGAGTAACGTGGCTTCGCAGGCCGGACGCCGCTGTTTATTGATACCGGTGACGGTAATATTCCAGCTGTACTGATCTTTACTGATAAAAATTCGGGTACCTATTCTGACTTCTTTGGAAGGTTTGCAACGTTGGTCATTGATATGAACCTTGCCGCCGGAAACGGCTTCTGATGCCAGTTTGCGGGTTTTAAAAAAGCGCGCGGCCCACAGCCATTTGTCGATGCGTAGAGATTCGGTTTCGTTCAAGGGAAAAGTATATTTTAAATGCGATGATGAAATATACACCAGATACTTGATTGAATAAACGGCAAGCTGAAGCTTCCAGCCTGTTGAATGAGTAAAATATGCAATATTAAGTCAATGGGATTATACTGTGCAGCATAAATGCTGTGTCAGACGTTTATCATCAGAAGGATGACTGGCGAAGCTCTTAAGAAATCAAACAGTAGAATTTGACCGGGGATTGTGGATGAATTTTGAAAAAGTCATTTTTGGTTTTTTTGTTGTTCTGGCGTTGACGTTAAATTTCAGTTTTTTCCTGGGGGAAATGGATAACCCAGGACATCATAATGTATACATGCTTTATGCGGTGGTCATCGTAAATTTTATTGCCACGATACTTAAATTGGGTGATCGTTCTCAGATAGGGGCGGTTTTGCTGGCAACCAGTCTGGTTGCCGATCTTCAATTAATTGCCGCTTCGGTTTGCTGGACAGTGGTGGTGCACATCACCGGTACCGGATTAACACCCGATATCATGGCAACTATTATTTCCTTGTCTGGTGGAGCCTTATTGGCAAATGTGATTTCAACAGTCATTCTAGTTTCAGAAACATTAATGGCGCGCTTGTAATTCAGCATAACCTCTTTCTATGTCAGCCAGTTCTGTAGATTTAAGTCGCGTATCATTTATCGTAATGCGCGAAATGCGCGCGCCCATCATCACGTTGATCGTCGTATACTCCGTGTCTATTTTGGGTATGGTGATTATTCCCGGGCCGGTGATTGATGGGGAAGCTCAAAACATGAGCATCTTTCATGCGTTCTATTTTATGACCTATACAGCGACCACCACCGGATTTGGAGAGTTGCCGATCCCTTTCAGTAATGAACAGCGTTTCTGGGCGATTGGCTGTTTGTATGTCAGTGTGATCACCTGGCTGTACGCTATTGGTAGCATTATTCACCTGATCCAGAATCCGTTCTTTGTCAGAGCCGTTGCAGAATGGCGATTTTCAAAGCGGGTCAGAAAGATTAACCACTCTTATTTTATTATTTGCGGGTTTGGTGATACCGGTAGTGTGTTAACACGTGGTCTGAGTGATTATGGCTTGTCTGCAGTCATTATTGATTCCAGTGAGGAACGCATCAAGGCATTGCAGTTACGGAATTATTCGGTGTCGATGCCGGGCTTGTGCGCGGATGCCAGTGTACCCAAGCATTTGCTGGAAGCCGGAGTGAATCGTGACAATTGCAAATTTGTGGTTGCCATTACCAATGATGAAGAAATCAACCTGAAGATCTCTGCGCTGGCGCGCTCGTTAAACCCTAAGGTGGGCATTATCACCATGTCAAAGGTGGATGTTTTTGAAGAGACGTTAGCTACACTGGGCGGCGAGGTGCATATTGTTGACCCGTTCAAAACCTATGCGAAAGTGCTGGCGGCTGCGATGCATAATCCGGGGTTTTATGCGTTTAACAACTGGTTGGTGCGAGAACCGGGTGCCAGCCTCGACAACTATGTGAATCCGCCATTGGGGACTTGGGTTATTTGTGGCTATGGAAGAATGGGGCATGAGGTCAACCGGGTGTTAACCCGTTATGGCATCAAGACTGCGGTGATTGATCCACAGGATAGTCGCAGTGGGGAGCATATCGAGCGTTATATCGTTGGGCGTACAACGGCCCGAACCTTGTCGCAGGCTGGTGTTGAGCAGGCGGCCGGTATCATCGCCGGCACCAATGATGACGGTCATAATCTTGGCATTTTGCTAAATGCACGATTTCTCAATCCGGAATTATTTTCCATCGTACGCCAGAATCGGCATCAAAATGCTGTGGCTTTCCAGGCCTCAGAGGTAGATATGATCATGCAGCCCTCGCTGGTGACGGCCAGGCGTATTCTGTTTTTATTGATTGCGCCTTTATTAAAATCATTTTTCCGTTATTTGCTGGCTAATGAACCAGGACGCATGGAGAAAATGGAAGAAGTCATTGCCGAGTTGCGTACCAAGATAGGTAATAGAACACCTCATTTGATTTCCCTGGAAATTAATCAAGAAAAGTCTCCAACCATAGTCAAGTGGCTGGCAGAGGATAAAAAAGTGTACCTGGGTGATCTGCTGACAGATCCGCGTGATCGCAGTAAAAAACTGGATATTCTGATGTTTGCGATTAAATCCGGAGAGACAGAATATATTTTGCCCAAAGAGGATTACCTGGTTAAAAAAGGCGATCAGATTCTGTTTTGCGGCACTTTACGTTCTTTCAGACTCTTCAACGGTACGCTGCACAGTGAATATAAACTGTTTTATATTCAGAATGGATATTATTTGCCACGGGGCTATGTGGCGCAGTGGTGGGTAAAGACAAGGAATAAAAAAGGATTAAGAGCTGATCACAATTAATCAGGCAGAATCTCATGCAAGCATTCCAGTCCTTTTGGAATGCTTAAAACCAGATTGTTTTATCTTACTGCTGCATATGCAGTTTTAATTCTTTAGGCAAAGAAAATACCACTTTTTCTTCGATACCCTGATTTTCAATCGCTTCCTGGCCGCCCCATTGTTTAAGTTGGGAAATCACCTCCTGAACCAGCACTTCCGGGGCAGAGGCTCCTGCAGTCACGCCGACGACGTCAATGCCTTCCAGCCATTCCTTTTTCAGATCCTCATAGGTGTCGATTAAATAGGCGGGTTTGCCCAATGCATCGGCAATCTCGCGCAACCGGTTGGAATTTGAACTGTTAGGTGAACCGACCACCAGAATCAAATCAGATTTACCGGCCAGATCGTGTACCGCATCCTGACGGTTTTGCGTGGCGTAGCAAATGTCGTCTTTTTTCTGTTCCTGAATCGCAGGAAAGGTTTCCTTCAATGCATCGACCATGACTTTAGTATCTGTGATCGATAAGGTTGTCTGTGTCACATAGGCCAGGTTTTCTTCATTATTGACCTTGAGTGCTCTGACATCATCCGGTGTTTCAACCAGGTAAATATTGCCATTTTCGGTACATTTTTCATATTGGCCCATCGTGCCTTCCACTTCCGGGTGGCCGGCATGGCCGATCAGGATAACTTCTCTGTCCTGTTTGGCATGTTTAGCTACCTGCATATGCACTTTGGTGACCAAAGGGCAGGTCGCATCAAATACGGTCAGTTCACGCTCCTTGGCTTCCTGCTGCACTTTTTTGGAAACGCCGTGTGCGCTGAAGATCAGGTACGAGCCGACGGGGACATCAGCCAGGTCTTCAATAAAGATAGCTCCCTTATCTTTCAGGCCATTCACAACCGTTCGGTTATGCACCACTTCATGGCGGACATAAATGGGGGCGCCAAAAGCGTCCAGTGCCTGGTCAACGATTTCAATTGCGCGGTCTACACCAGCACAAAAACCACGGGGATTAGCTAATACTATTTGCATATCTTGACTACTTTACTCGGTTAATTAACGGGTGATTTTAACTCAAATTTTGTTCTGAGACGATAATTCCATCTTCATCTGCATAAAGATAGTGATCTTTTTTAAAATTGACACCGGCAAAGGTAATTAAAATATCACGCTCGCCATGGTTACGTTTGTTACTTTTCAAAGGGTGGGTGGCCAGTGCCTTGATGCCGACATCCATGCTGGCGAGGGTTGCACAATTGCGGATACAGCCGTACAGAATGATGCCTGCCCAGTCCTGGTCAATCAACATTTGTGCAAGATTATCACCCATTAAAGCACAACGCCGCGAACCGCCCCCATCGATGACCAGCACCCGTTGATCTCCGGGCTCCTGCAAGGTAAGTTTTAATAACGAATTATCTTCAAACAGTTTGAGCGTGGTGATTTGGCCATGAAACGCCGCACGAGTGCCATAGGATTGAAACAAAGGTTCCAGAATCTGGAAATGCTCAAGCTGGGAATTGTCGTCGCATAAGTCAGCGGTGGCTAGCATATTGGTCATATTCGACGATCACAAAATACTGACTTTACCATTGATTAGTCTGGAATTCTAACCGGCTTTAAAAGTAACGCGACAACAAACCATGCTGACCGCCAACTTCAGGCATCGGAATTTTCACTTCATAGCCGCCACCGGCCGCTTCTTCCATGGCATGGCCATACATATCTTCCATGTGCTCGACGACGATATCCTGATTTCCTTGCGGGTGGATAATTTCCAGCTTGTCACCCACGCCAAACTTGTTTTTGACCTTGATCTCAGCCAGGCCTTTTTCGCTATCGTAGCCGACAATTTCTCCGCAGAATTGTTGTTGATGACTTTTGGAATAGCCGGTGATGTAATTCTGATACTCTTGCGTATGGTGACGCTGATAAAAGCCATCGGTATAGCCACGATTAGCCAGATTTTCCAGTACGCCCAGTAATTCCGGCTGAAATTCACGTCCGGCCAGGGCATCATTAATGGCCATACGATAGGTTTGCGCGGTACGCGCAACATAATAATGTGACTTGGTACGGCCCTCTATTTTCAGACAATTCACGCCGATTTCAACCAGGCGCTGCACATGCTCAATCGCACGCAGGTCTTTTGAGTTCATGATGTAGGTTCCGTTTTCATCTTCCATGACCGGCATCAATTCACCCTTGCGGCCTTCCTCTTCCAGAAAATAAACATTATCCGCAAGGGGGTGACGTTCCTGGTCTCCACAACCGCCAGTAGATAAATCAGCCGGAGATAAGGCCGCATTATTCAGCACATAATCACCCTCGGCATTTTCATGGGCAGGCAGGGTATCGTATTTCCAGCGACAGGAATTGGTACAGGTGCCCTGATTCGGGTCGCGGTGATTAAAATAACCGGACAACAGGCAGCGGCCCGAGTAGGCGATGCATAATGCGCCATGGACAAAGACTTCCAGTTCCATATCCGGACATTGCTGGCGAATTTCTGCAATCTCATCCAGTGATAATTCCCGTGACAGAATGATGCGTTCAATGCCAAGACTTTGCCAGAATTTCACACTGGCGTAATTGACGGTATTGGCCTGTACCGATAAATGAATAGGCATCTCCGGCCACGCTTCCCGGGTCATCATAATCAGCCCCGGGTCAGCCATGATCAAAGCATCAGGTTGCATGGCAATTATCGGTGCCATGTCGTTCTGAAACGTTTTGATTTTTGAATTATGCGGAATCACATTGGCCGCAATAAAAAACTTTTTTCCCTGTGCATGCGCTTCAGCAATTCCGGTCGCCAGGTTCTGTTCCAGAAAATCATTATTTCTGACCCGCAAGCTGTAGCGCGGCTGACCGGCATAAACCGCATCCGCACCAAATGCAAATGCATAGCGCATATTTTTAATAGTTCCTGCCGGAGACAGCAGTTCAATCTGTTTCATTACAACGGTTTACCAAGCAAAATAGTGGGGAATTATACCATTGGCCATACAGTATCGTCACGATTGTTGCCCAAGCGGGTTGCTGTCATTTGATTGTTCAACAATCACCTGTCTAATTAAACGATAGTTTTTGATACATATCGCCTGAAGGTGCAGATATACGCGACAATGATTGATCGAAACCGCATTTAATCGCTGCGTGTTTGAACCATTATGTCATCGTGCAGACAAAGGCAACAGCCCTGGTTGAGCAATCAGCGTCATTGACCTGATCCTGATTGGTCCCGGTGGGAGATAAGAGCGGTTTTGAACCCCTGAGTTATGTCATTTTGAATGACCCGTAAATACCTTGTGTGATTCTTGCGGCAAATTTTCAGAAATCAAATAGGTGATATCCAAGCCCCTGTCAGTCATTTTGGTCACCAGAAAACTGGGCAAAGACCTCTTCCCCGGTCATATTTTTTGTTTCATTCAAAAAGGCGTAATACTCGGGCTTTTCTTCAATAAAAATTTGGTGATCCAGGTGCATTTGACCATCAGTTTCAAACAGCCCGGCGGGAAAGATGTATTGATTATTCTGTTTAAGCCGATAAAAAAGATGCGTGCCGCATTGGGAACAAAAACCACGTTCGGCCCATTCAGATGATTCGTAGGTAGCGATTTTTTCCAGCCCCGAAATTTTTACTTCACCTTGGCAACCGACAGCGAAAAACGGCCCCCCCGTCCATTTTCTACACATGCTGCAA
Organism: Methylococcaceae bacterium; assembly: GCA_006844705.1. Taxonomy (GTDB): domain Bacteria; phylum Pseudomonadota; class Gammaproteobacteria; order Methylococcales; family Methylomonadaceae; genus Methylomarinum. The sequence continues at coordinate 108,350 of SPJS01000060.1, forward strand.
TGGCAAACGCCGACATCAGTACTGACTTCTGTCGCTTGAATTCCGACAGCCCCGCACAGGCAGCTTCCCTTGGTTTCTACGATTGAACTCATATTTCACCCCTTAACGCGTAGTGAGATTAAAAATTTAATTCATTTTGGCAAACCGGCAGCGCGTCTTAACTCAGCTTTTTCCTGCTCGGAAAAATCACGCCAATCCCTGTCCTGCAATGCCCCTTCCAGCGAATAAAGGTAATAACACACCGGTAAATGCTGGTTTGCATTTTTCTGCATCAAGGCCTGATAAGCATTTGACGACCCCAGATTTTTCAATTCAACAGCATTTGTAACCCCAATTTCTTGTAACTTCAAGGCCACCGTTTTACCAATATTCTTTAATTCATATAGTGATTGGTTTTTCATGAGCGAGTTCATTGTTTAGAAAAGAGGGGAATGGCTGATAACAATTTTCACATTCATTCCATTCCAATAGCGTTAATAAACTCAATATGACGATGATAAAAATCATCCACGCTTAAGTAAAATTCACTGCTGTGTTGATGTTGATCAGAGGTATCAATGGAAATTATCAAATCAGTGATGAAAGCCGGTTTGAATGTATAGCGGGTGGTGGGGGTAAGTTTCCCCTGTTTTATAAGATGTTGGTTGAGGTTATGGATCTTGAGGTCTCCGCTTTTCATTTCAATGCCACGTGCATCATAGGCGGTGACTTCTACCCAGCCGTTGATGATGTCTGCCCACAGGACAATGCCGTGGGAAAACGATGGCAGTGTGCAGATGCTTAATGCAATAGTCACTATGAGGCGTGGCAACATCATATCAGGCAGCACCTGTTCTTATGCCCAGCCAGGGACGCAGTAGCAGGGAGAGATAAAACAACAGGCTGGCCAGTAATACAATTGCGGCTGAAAGGGGGATTGAAAATAGCGTAGACATCATCAGGCCGCCCAGGCTGCTGATGGTGCCGATGATGATGCTGGTCCAAAAAAATCCGAACAGGTTTTGTGCTGTGTTTTGCGCACTGGCGGCAGGGATGACCATTAAGGCCAGCACCAGCATGGCACCGATCATTTTCAGACTGGCAACGATGACCAGGGTGATGCAGATGACCAGTAAATATTGGAGGCACATCACAGGCGTTCCGTGCATTCTGGCGAGGATGGGGTTGAGGCCGATCAACATGATGCGATTGAATGTAAATAGCAGAATACCGGCAAATAATACGAGCGTGGCAAACAGGATGAAAAGGTCATTGTCTGTAATCGTAATCAGGCTACCGAACAATATGGCTTCAATCTGGTGGATGTTGAATTGTTGGGTGACCAGTACCATGGCGATGACGCCCACCCCCAGCACCTGGGTCAGAATGACGCCGGTAATGGTATCGGTTGACAGGCGGGATTGATGTTTGACAAACAACATGATCAGTGCTGTCAGCAGTGAAAAACCATATAGCCCGGCATAGGTTTCGCCCATCGGTTCACCAAAATACAGGCCAAGAGCAACACCGGTCAAAGAGGCGTGGCTGATGGTTTGTGAATAGAACACCAGGCGATGACTGATGACCAGCGTGCCGATACTGCCCAGCATCGGGCCAATTAAAAAACAGGCAAGCAATGCGCGCATCATAAAGCGGTGTTCAAAGGCCTGCGGCAGACAACCGCTGCGGGTAAAGCTATCGATCAGGCTGTAAATAAATTCCATTGTTACGGCGTGGAGGTAAAGGTCGTCTGATGGGATGCCCACGGCGTTAGCGGCGGGGAAAGAGAGTGCGCGTATTGCTGCTTGAATTGGGTCATGTTGCCAGTGAAGATCACCGTTTTGTTCAGCAGGGTAAGCTGGTCGGCGATGCGCTCAACCATGGCCCAGTCGTGCGCCACTAGCACAATTGTGATTTTAAAGTGGCTTCGCAACAGACACAGTAATTTTTCAAGATTGCTGGCCGACTGTTCATCCATATTACTTTCCGGTTCATCCATCACCAGTAGGCGCGGCTGACTGGATAAGGCCTGGGCGATCATCACTCTGCGGCATTCTCCTCCGGAGAGTTCGGCTAGGGGTCGATTAAGTAAATGACCACATTCAGATTGATCAAGCAAGCGAAGAATCTTTTGATTGAGTGTTTTGTTGCGTCCAAAAAAGACCGGGCGCCGTGCTAAAAACAAGTGGAAAAAATCAGCGACGGTGATGGGCAGATTGGGGTCGAAATTTAATTGTTGCGGCACATAGGCTATGTCAGCAGGGTGTTTGCCGGCAAAGTAGATGTTACCCTGATGGGGAAGGTGACCCAGCAGACAACGAACCAGAGTGGTTTTTCCAGCCCCGTTGGGGCCCGTGATGGCATGAATGGTGTGTTGTTTTATTTGCAGCGAAACCTTGTCCAGAATGGTCGAACCGGACAGGTGAACAGACAGCTGTTCAATGTCTACCAAATAGCTGGGATTATCTAGCATACTGGCTTAAAGCACTGTAAATGGTTTGCATGTTGTTTTGCATCGCCCGTTCAAATTTGTCTGCGGTATAGGCGCCAGAAGCGATGTGGTCCAACTGGAAGGTGTTAATATTGGTTTCCTGCTTAATCACGTGGCTGAATTTTTCACCGTAATCCAGCTCGGTAAACAGGATGTCTATGTTTTGTTGTTGCAGTTGCCTGATGGTATCTGTCAGCTGGCTGGGAGAAGGGTTCAGGCCGTGGCGCGGCTGGATGACACGATCTAATTCCAGCCCCAGGTCCTGCAGTAAATAACGATAGGCATCATGCACGCTGGCCAGCTTGATATCGGTAAAATGTCCCGCATTCAGATGAGTAAGCTGTTGCGCCAGAAGCGTGCGCAGCTTCTTGATATACCTGCGGGTTTGCCGGGCATAAAAATCGGCATTGTTTGGATCAGTGGTCTGTAGTTGTTGACTGATGGTTGAAATTTGCTGAATGGCACTGGTAATAGACAGAAACGAATGGCTGTTCCACTGGGCTGAAGAGGTAGTGTTCTGAGTAAATGAGGGGATCAATGGAGATTGTGTTCCCGCCTGAATATGTACCAGATCGAGTGGCTTGACAGCACTTAACATGGCCGGCAGAAAAGCGTCATGCCCCAGACCATTACTGATTAATACATGGGCACTCAGCAAACGTTGCAGATCATCCGGTTGCGGCTGGTAACTGTGGGGGTCACTGCCGGCGGGCAGCAACGGAAAGACATCGGCCCGCTCGCCTGCAATATTTTTAACCCACGAGTAATAGGGATGCAGGGTGACTGCGATTTTTAGTTTTGCTTGTGCATTGGCCGGATCAAGCAATAGCATCATGCTGACCAGGATGATGAATAATTCAGGAAGATATCGTCTTAACATGGGCTAGGGTGAATTATTTGAAACGGGTTTAAGGGATTGTGTTTTCAATAACGGATCGTGTGCCTGCATTAACCAGAACCAGCCCGCATCCGGTAGCCGTTCACCAGGATAGGGGCGGGCAGGTTCAGGGAAATACCAGACCTGAACGGCGGTAAGTCTGTTTGGGTCGTAGTCAACCCCCGGATGCGGGTGGGGATGATATCCGGCATGTAAATCTATCAGGCGCAGGATAAAAGTGATGGCATGCTGCGGATGATAGCCTAGATAATCAACCCACGAGCCGCCGTCATAACTGGTCCAAACAGTGCCGTGCAGATCGCGCGGGAGTAACTCTTCGGCAAATGGTGGAACAAGCTGTTGCTGTAACAGACTGACTTCCGGCCACCAGCCGCCCTGATTGCGTAAATCAACAATATCATTGATGCTGGCATACAGGTTTCTATACAGGGTGCGTTGCAACGGGGTCAGGATAGTGTCGATGTGTTGATAGGGCTGTAGATGAATGAGCACCGGTTGTTGAGCCAGCCGGTAAAAACGCAGTGATACGGTACTGACGATGCATAAACAGCAGGCGATGAGCAACAGCAATTCTCGCTGCGGGCTATAGGGTTTAACCAGGGCCATGCATGAAGTTTGATTCATGACCGTCTGCCAGACTAAAAATGAATGGAATGTTTAGGTGCCATGGTACGTTGCAGGCCCCAGGAAACAGAGTTGAAAAAGTTCTGATCCAGCTTGAAACGCTCATCAGCCAGTAAGGGTTGACTGCTTTTGACCAGTGCGTCCTTAAGACGTAATACGTCCGGATAGGCCATCAGTTGACGCAGCATGCTCTGATGATGTTTGCGATCTGCTTCGCTCACCAAGAGTGGACCGAGTTGGCTGATCATCATGTTGGATGCCAGATACAGATCAGTTGACGTGTTGATTTTCTGCGTCACTTTATCGGGAACGATGCCCAATTGATCCACGGTATCAGCCATCGCATGGAACAGGCCTAAACGGGTACAATTAACCCGGCTGACCGGCTTCCACTGACTGGCCAGAGGAGGTTTGCCAAAGATGGCCAGATAATCCTGTAAGCTTATTTTATGCTGTTGAAAAGTTATAATGACAGTTTGCGGGTCAGCATCTGAGGCTGGTATGTTGGCACATTGTTGTTCCACATTGGCCTGCTGTAGAATCTGTTGCCTGAAATCCAGCCAGCGCTTTTTCATACGCTCCTGTTCAGCAACGGGCGTTAATTCTTGGTCATCGACAATGCCGGTATCAATGGAATGGCGGTTGTTTTCGGGGATAGTGGTAACAAACTGCTTTAATCCCTCCAATGAAGGTGGCATCTTGCCCAAAACAATCAATTCTTCCAGAAATTCAGTTTTTGCGCCGGCCTGATAAAAATTTAATACAGCCTTTATTTCGGGTTGATGTTCCAGTTTTTGTTGACGAGCCTGGTTTATAAACAAATTAAAGCGGGCAAACATTAATGCCTGTTCCTTAAACCAGTTGGTCACGGCCAGTTGATAAAAGCGCGGTTGTTGTTTTAAGGCGGCAATGTTATCGATAAATTTGTGGACGTTATCCGGATGAAACAGGGCAATGCCACGGATGACTTCAAAATGCGAAAAAAAGTTGGTTTGCACCCGGTCATACTTGGTATCAAATGCCGTAACCCGATTAAGATAATCAGCGTATTTTTGGCGATTTATATCCACACTCTGAATGTGAATAAGGTTTGCTTGTGGCGCTTCAAATCCGGACGGGGAGATCTCAATTTTCGGGGCGAGAGCAAAATGAGCGTGCAGGCTTTGACTGAAAAGCCAGGTAATAATGAAAAGTGTTAGCCTGTGGTGACTTGAATCGAATATTTTCGCTGTCATCTGCTTGCGTTTAGTTGGATAAGCGGGGCTATGTTAAAACAATCAATGTTTCACCATGATGACAATTTGTTGTTAATCAGTTATTCAATTTATATCTCTATCTTTATGATTTTTATTGCAATTTAGTGACAGTTCCACGTTGACTATAAAAAACAAAGCCTTGCGGTTTTTGTCATGTTGCTGTCCTGATATTGTCACTGAAGTTTAATTATGTCTTAACACGACAGTCATTTCCGCTTGTTAACTTTCCTCTTGAATTCAGCGTCAAATATCAACTGACTCATGCATCCCAAATTTCACCTATATCTTTTACAGGCCGGGCGTAAGTAGTTTGCTGGCGTTGGATTCGCCTTACTGCTGTACTAATTTAAACGCATAATAAATAGTGGGAGTAAATGATGGTTAAGACTATTCTTTCAGCTGTTGTAATTGCTGTTTCTGCATCTGCAGTCCTGATTTCAGGACCGGTGATGGCAAAAGCAACCGATTACAAAGCAACAGTTCAAACTAAAAAAATAAACAAGGGACGCAAAAAAGTTAAGGGCTTTGTTTTTGAAGATATAAATCGCAATGGCAAATTCAACCGAGGCGAACCAGGCATTCCTAATGTGATGGTTTCAAACGGTAAAGAAGTTGTGATGACCAACAAACGCGGTAAATATGTGTTCAAAAAGAAATATTACCGTGAAGATATGAACATCTTTGTTTCCAAACCGGCTTGTTACGATTTGCCGGTGGACGAAAACAATGTGCCTCAATTCAGCTACACGCATAAAAAACACGGTTCTGCCAAGCCATTGGTTTTTGGCGGTTTATCTGCGACGGGCAGATTGCCAAAACAAATCAACTTTCCTTTAATCAAAGGTGAGTGTAAAGAAAAATTCAGCGTGGCCGTATCGGGTGATCCACAACCGTACAGCAATATTGAAATTGGTTATGTACGCGATACCCTGGCCAAAGAACTGGCTGATCGTGATGATATCGAAGCGATCATCGTTGAAGGGGACGTGATGGGTGACGATATGGGCTTGTTGCCGCGTTTCCTGAATAATATGAGTGCTGCTAATGCGTTGCAATATTTGGTAGTAGGTAACCATGATCTCGATTTTGATGCAGATACAGATGCTGATTCTTCTGATACGTTCCGTCGTGTTTGGGGGCCAAACTACTATTCATTTACCATCGGCAAGGTTCACTTCGTTACATTGGATAACACGACTTATCCTTGTTCAGCGACTGACCCGCAAGGTAATGCGGATGATCGTTGGAACTTTTGTGATGGCAGCAAAACCTACAATGGCCGTATTCCTGAAATGCAGCTGGAGTGGCTGAAAAATGATCTGAAATATGTGCCTGAAGATCATTTGATCGTGATCAGCTACCATATTCCAACCGTATCGTTCATAGACCAATTTGCTTACAAACATTCAGAAGACAATGCTAAACGTCTGTATGAAATTTTGGGTTATCAGCTGGTTAACGGACAATGGGAAGGCGGCAGACCGGCGCTAGCGTTGAGTGGTCATACCCACACCAACGAGCAGTTACGTCCGGGTGAATTGTACGAAGGCTGGACACAGGCTTCACATGACTTCCCCATGCCTTTTCCCCAAATCGTGGCGGGTGCGGCAGCAGGTTCATGGTGGTCAGGTGATTTCAATGACGGCCAGATTCCAGAGTCTTATCAACGTTTAGGTTCGCCTAAAGGCTATTATGTTTTGTCTTTCGACGGCAATAAGTATTCTGATGAATTCAAGGCGTCGGGTAAACATCAGTCTCGCCAAATAAGCCTGTCATTTAATTCGCCTGCATTTCGTGACTGGTTCAGCAGTCTTTCTGACTGGTACTCTGACACCAGCGCAGAAAAGAGCCCCATTCCTCCGGTCAGTGCAAACAACCTGGGTGACAACAAATTGCTGGCACCGGTTGAGTTGAAAGACACCAAGCTGGTGATCAACGTATGGAACGGTTCGCGTGATTCAGAAGTCTGGGTGAAATTCAATGATGCAGATGCCGTGGCTGCAGAACGTACGCAAAAAGGCGAAGGCGAAGGTATGTTGGAAACGCTGGATCCCTATGCATTACGTCGTCAGTTAAGCGTATTGCGTTATGCATTGAAAAGCACGCAAAGTGATGAAAACGAAATCTGGAACGAAGATTTAGGTGATCGTTCGGACGGTTTTGAATTATTTAACGCGTCAGTTTTTCAAGCAGATTCTCAAAATCTTTTACCAAGCTGGATGTGGACTGATCAATCTATGCACGTGTGGAATATCGATGTTCCAACGGGCTTGAAAGACGGTGTACATCGTGTTGAAGTGATGACAAAAGATGTGCATGGCAACATGTATAAAGAATCCATGCTGTTTGAAGTGCGCACTCCCAACGGTTCAATCGATCCTATGGTCAATGATCCAACGGATGAGAAATACGACCGTCGTTTGCCTCGAGAGTTGTAAGCAGTATGTGGCTTGATGACTGATTGCAGTCATCTTTCAGAGAAGGGGGCGTGAGTCCCCTTCTTTTTTGGAATATATCTGTATGTTGCCAGCACAAACTGATGTTTGGTACTTAAAATTCTTTGGACTTATAAACCTCATCGACGATTCTTTTGAACCAGCTTGGCCGAAAAATTGCCGCATACAGGCAGAGTAATGTGGTCGTTGGAAAGGGTAAAAAGCTTGCCAGGCTCATGAATAAGAGAAAAAAAATGGTGAGTATGCGTGTTTTCATAACGGTGTTTCAGTAACGTGTTCAAATATAGCCGGGTGAAATACACTTTATTCAGACCGACAACAAGTGAATATTCAGTGTGATCCTAAATCGAGAGGCTGGAATATTCATGACATAGACAAAATGATTATCATAACCAATCACGGAAGTACGATCTTACTTTTGTTTCTCCTGAAGTGACTTTTTCTTCCAGGCAGTTTTATAGAAATCGCCTAATCAGATATAATGAACGGTTCATTTTTATAGCGGATAAAAATACGCCTGATTCATTCATGCAAGAAATAAACCCCATCAAAAACAAGATTGCAGATTTGCAGGAGCGCACCGGATCGCTTAAAAATTATCTGGATTTTGACGTTAAAAGCGAGCGGCTGGTAGAAGTCCTGCGCGAGCTGGAAGACCCGGGTGTGTGGAACCGGCCGGACGAAGCACAGGCCTTGGGCAAAGAGCGCGGTAATCTGGAAAACGTGGTCAACACCATCAATGAACTGGATGCCGGTCTGGCCGATGCCGATGAATTGCTGGAAATGGCTGTGGCAGAGAGTGATGAAGATACTGTCGACATGATAGCAGGTGATCTGGACAGCTATGAAGACAAAGTCGGCGAGCTGGAATTCAGACGTATGTTTGCCGGGGACATGGATGCTAATAATGCGTTTCTGGATATTCAGTCTGGCTCCGGGGGTACCGAGGCGCAGGACTGGGCATCCATGATTGAACGGATGTTTTTACGCTGGGGTGAACGTAAAGGCTTTAAAACCGAATTGATTGAAGAATCACATGGCGAGGTGGCCGGCATTAAGAGTGCCACGATTAAATTTGAAGGTGTATATGCCTTCGGCTGGTTGCGCACAGAAACCGGCGTGCATCGTCTGGTTAGAAAGTCGCCGTTCGACTCGGGCAACCGTCGTCATACCTCATTTGCTTCCGTTTTTGTGTCGCCGGAAATTGATGATGACATTGAGGTTGATATTAACCCGGCTGATTTACGCATTGATGTGTATCGCGCCAGCGGTGCCGGAGGGCAGCATGTTAACAAAACCGAATCGGCAGTGCGTATTACCCATAACCCAAGCGGGATTGTGGTGCAATGTCAAAATGATCGCTCGCAACATAAAAATAAAGATACTGCGATGAAGCAGCTAAAGGCCAAGCTGTACGAACTGGAAATTATGAAACGTAGTGAGTCGCAGCAGGCCGTAGAAGAGTCCAAATCAGATATAGGCTGGGGCAGCCAGATTCGCTCATATGTGCTGGATCAATCGCGGATCAAGGATTTGCGCACCAATGTCGAGACCGGAAACACCCAGGCGGTGCTGGATGGTGACCTGGATCAGTTTATTGAAGCCAGTTTAAAAAACGGTCTATAAACGAACAATTAAATGTTGAGTCCTGTCCAAGCCGGGACTCTCTTTAAATAACCATACGTTTTTCCATTAAAGAATATGCCAGAAACAGAAATAGACGAGCAGGAACAGATAAAACAACGTCGTAGCAAATTAACGCAGTTACGAGAAGCCGGGGTGGCCTTCCCGACTGATTTTCGCCGCAATGTGATCAGTGCTGAAGTGGTGGCTGAATATGACAGGAAAAGCAAGGAAGCGCTGGAAGAACAGCCGATTCGCGTCAAGCTGGCAGGGCGTATGATGACGCGCCGGGTGATGGGTAAGGCGAGTTTCTGCCATATCCAGGATATGTCCGGCAAGATTCAACTCTATGTCACGCGCGATACCTTGCCGGAAGGCTTTTACAACGAGCAATTCAAAAAATGGGACATCGGTGATATTGTCGGCGCCGAAGGTACTTTGTTCAAAACCAAGGTGGGCGAACTCAGTGTGCGGGTGGATGATATTCGCCTGCTGACCAAAGCCTTGCGTCCGCTGCCGGAAAAATTTCACGGCATTGCCGATCAGGAAATCAAATACCGCCAACGTTATCTTGATCTGATCATGAGCGACGAATCGCGTAAGACTTTTTTGATGCGTTCTAAAATTGTGGCCTATATTCGTGATTTTTTGCTTAAACGTGATTATCTGGAAGTGGAAACGCCGATGATGCAGGCGATTCCGGGCGGCGCTACGGCTCGACCGTTCGAGACCTATCACAATGCGTTGGATATGGGATTGTACCTGCGGATTGCGCCGGAACTGTATTTAAAACGTCTGGTGGTGGGTGGCTTTGAACGCGTTTTTGAAATTAATCGTAATTTCCGTAACGAAGGCCTGTCTACCCGACATAATCCTGAATTCACCATGTTAGAATTCTACCAAGCCTATGCTGAATACGGCGACTTGATGGATTTGACCGAAGCCATGCTCAAAGGGTTGGCGGAAGATGTGGTGGGTAACACACGCATAGAATATCAAGGCGAGACATACGATTTCGGCAAGCCATTTGAGCGCATGAGCGTGGTGGAATCCATTCTGCATTTTAATCCAGACTTGGCAGAAGCTGATTTGGCTACCCGTGAGGCGGCCGTTGCGGTTGCGGAAACGCTGAATATTCCGGTCAAAGACAGTTACGGTTTAGGTAAGGTGCAAATCGAGATTTTTGAAAAAACCGTGGAGCACCGCTTGATGAATCCGACCTTTATCACCGCCTACCCCGTGGAAGTATCACCGTTGGCCAGACGCAATGATGATGATCCGCATGTCACTGATCGTTTTGAATTCTTCGTCGGTGGGCGTGAAATCGCCAATGGTTTTACCGAGCTGAATGATGCTGAAGACCAGGCGGAACGCTTCCGCAAACAGGTGGAAGAAAAAGATGCCGGTGACCAGGAAGCCATGCATTTTGATGCGGATTACATTACCGCGCTGGAACATGGCATGCCGCCCACTGCAGGTGAAGGCATCGGCATTGATCGGCTGGTGATGTTGTTTACCGATGCGCCTAGCATTCGTGATGTATTGTTGTTTCCACATATGCGGCCAAAAGGATAGCTTGAAAGATTACTTTTGACTGACTATTCGACGAGCTGTTGCATAGTCAATATAAGTAAGAACTGCTTGTAAAAAAGACTTATAAACAATATACAAAGGTGAACTATGGCAGTATCAGATCAGGAATTTAAAAATGCACTACGACTGTGGGTCAGCGGTGTCACTGTCGTGACTTCGCAATCCGAATCACAGGGGTTGAAAGGTATGACCGCCACCTCTTTCAGCAGCGTGTCGATGGAGCCGCCACAAATACTGGTTTGTGTAAATCAGGCTACCGATAGCGGAGAAGTCATTCTGGAATGCGGAAAATTTGCGGTGAATGTGTTGACCACAGACCAGGAAAATGCATCCAACCAGTTTGCTGGTGGTGCCAGTCAGGAAGAGCGCTTTGCCCGTGTGAAATGGTCAGCAGGCGAACTGGGTGTTCCGGTGCTTGATGAGGCTTTGGTCAGTATCGAATGTAAACTGGTCGAAAAAGTATTGGCTGGCACGCACTGGGTGATGATTGGGAAAGTGGAAAAAGTACATTGCCGGGAAGGAAACCCACTGCTGTATTACAACTCTGGGTATTGTTCGGTTAAATAACGCGCTTTTTGACAGCTAAAATAACCGCCTCCGGCAACGGGAAGGCGGTTATTTTTAAAGTCCCTGCCAGGAATGTCCCACAAAATCCGTGCTCAACTGATGTAGTTAGGTTAAACATAGCCTTGAACTTGTTATCATGCACATTATCATTATAATGATAATAGTCTGAAAATTACGGAGCAGGATATGCAAGCAAAGTCGGAACGAATCACTGTATTAACCACACCGGATTTTAAAGCCTATTTGCATGAGGAGGCCGCGCGCGAAGGCATTAGCGTGTCTGAGTTGATTCGCGTACGCTGTGCCCAGCCCAATCAGCCCGCGGTTAATGAAGATGAGCAACTGCTGCAAACGATAGTAGAGCAAGTGAAAGAAGCCACTCATCGCGCACAATATGCGCTGGATAAAGGTTTGCAGGACGCTGAAGCGGTTTTGAATGAATTAAAACATGCGAGAAAACACTAAATGAGCGCGTTTAAAGATGCCGTACAGGCGATGAAGGACGTTTTACTGCTGACTGAAAAAGTAGAAAAAACCGGCAGCTTGTTAAGTGAGTTGTCAAAAGAATTACGCGAACACGACCGCCGCCTGATCCGCCTGGAAACCATGGTAGAAATCGCGCAGATGCAGAGCGGGCAGAAGCGGCTGGATTAATGCCAAAACTTAACGCGACTGCTTAGCCTCCGGCAGCCACGATTCGCCCTGCGCCTGCACCTCTACGCTACAGCTAGCTTGATTCTTATAGCCTTCAAAAACTAAGTCAAATCACCTGTCGACACAGCCATTACCCTATTGAAAAAATATGCATCACTTATGGAGAAAGCTATGAGAACAACACATGACTTACCAGAGAATGTGCTTATTGAAGCAATCAAACTTACCCATATAAATACAAAAACCGGGGTGATTATTCAAGCATTAGAATAACGGGTTAGAAAATCAAAAATTTCTGATCTTAAAAAGTTTAAAGGAAAAATTGATTTGGATATTAATCTTTATTTTTGGCTATTTGGTACGGCTTGCCTGGGGAGCTGGGAAGAAAAATGTCAATACGCTGATTAACAAAATTGTCATCACATTATCATAATGATGACATATCAAATTGTTTAACTGCTAAAGGTGTAGAAAGCTGATTTTTCAACTCTTTGGTAAGATTAAATGAAAATTTTTTATTTATTGATGTATCTGGCAACAGCGGCATTTTTCTATTATTCCACTCGTAATTTGTTAAGATACGGGCATGATTTAGATCAACAAGGTTCCAGTGTGTATAACTTCTGGATGACCTGGTTGCCCAAAAGCCAGAACAATTTAAAAATGATGATAAATGCATTGGTGATTATTTTTGCCATTATCCTGTTTATTTTATCGGTGAATATCATTTTTAAATTTTTGGAGATTCTGGCATTTATGATTTAACACGCGATACATATGACGCTGGAAGATTTTTTAAACAAGATTAATAACAATAACTTAATTTCTTTTGCTGATACCCTGGCGGTGATCTCAAATCATTATGATTACGAAGCCACCGAATTTTGCAATGGTATCGGAGACGATAAACAGGTGAATGCGGCGGGCACGAATGAAGGTTCGTGCAAGATTTTTGCGTTTGCCATGCTGCATCAGTTGTCGCCTGAGCAAACCTTGCAATTATTCGGTGATTATTACCGCGATGAAGTTTTAAACGACCCCGAAGGCAGCTCTCACCTGAACATCCGTACCTTTATCAAATACGGTTGGGACGGGATTGAATTTAAGCAGCAACCGTTGACCGTTAAATAGCATTTGGGTGCCTCTAAAAAGAGTAATTTTTCCGTCAGAGTACGGCGGGCAATGCACGGATGACGCCATGGACTCAGGAGGTTAGGAAACGCAGGGAACCGTTTCCGAGAACCATAATGTATAACGCATACATGAGAAATCGAGTACGCTTCCAACGCGGCTATCGGGGGAAAAGTGCATTTTTAGAGGTACCCGATTGTTTGCGGTAAGTTTTCTGATTGTCGGTCAGGGCCTGGCCGGCAGTTTGTTAGCCTGGGAATTGTTGCAACGACAACAGACGATTGCCATTATTGACCCGGATGAAGAGAACGCCTCTAAAGTGGCCGCCGGACTAATCAATCCTGTGACTGGCATGCGTTTTGTTGCTGATCCACGCATTGCGGATTATTTGTCGGTTGCGCGGCATCTATACCAATCACTAGAGCGTCACTTCAAGCAGCGTTTCCTCATAGAACGTCCGATGTTGCGGATATTAAAAACAGTTGAGCATCGACAACTTGCAGAAAAGCGTTTACAGGATACAGCCTATGCGTCTTATCTTGATGGCATTTTGGAAGCGTCTGAATGTGTTGAAAGTCCCTATGGACTGTTAAGACAAAAGCAAACCGGCTACATCAAAACCCGCGATCTGTTGCAGGCCTTGCAACAGTATTTTATGCAACGTGGCGTACTGCAAAAAAGAAGGCTGGATTACGCTCAGCTTGAGGTGAATGGGCATGTTCGGTATCAGGAAATTTCAGCTAAAAAAATCATATTTTGTGAAGGTTATGCAGGACAACACAATCCGTGGTTTTCCTGTTTGCCTTTTACGCCAGTAAAAGGGGAGATTCTGACCGCGACCAGTACCACTCAGTTGCCACAGGAAATCTTGAATTATCATCAATGGATGATCCCGACAGCGTCAGATCAATTTCGCACTGGATCAAGTTTTGATCGGGATAATATCAATCTGGCGGCAACAGAAGATGCCAGACAAATGCTGTTGGCGGCACTCAATAAGGTATTAAAGATAAGCCCGCAGACTGAGGTTATCAATCAGCAGGTGGGAATCAGAGCAGCAACGCAGGATCGGCAGCCATTTATCGGTACTCATCCCGCGCATTCTTCGCTCAGCATTTTTAATGGTTTCGGCAGCAAGGGCAGTTTGTTTATTCCCTATTATTGCCGTCATTTTGCTGATCATTTATTGAATGCCCGACCATTGTTGGAGATGTGTAATATTACCCGGTTTAGTTAGATATTGCCGTCACGCGTGGCATATGAACTGCAAATGCTGATTGTCTGCGCTTTGGGCTTTAACGTACTTGATGTACGCTGGAACTTTCGGTTCTTAAAAATCAGCCGATGTCCCATTGCCGCAGTAGGATTATCCATAATCCGTCAGTTTTCTAGGCGTGATAACAACACTATCTGCAGACATTACTGATCGCAAAAATTCATTATGAACACACAATCCCTACCTAAACTGGCCCATCAATTATTGTCAGAAGCTATTCATGCAGGTGATGTTGTGGTGGACGCGACTGCTGGTAATGGGCATGACACCTTGTTTCTTGCTGCAAATGTGGGGGAGGTGGGGCAGGTATTTGCTTTTGATATACAAGCCGATGCGATTCATGCCAGTCGGGAGCGATTGCATCAGCATCAATGTTTGCAACACGTGTGTTTATATCAAGCCAGTCACAGTCAAATGACTCCCCATATCCCGCTAAAATTTCATGCTCAGGTCAAAGCGGTTGTGTTTAATCTGGGCTATTTGCCGGGGGGAGATAAGTCAATCATCACTTCTGCGGAAACGACGCTCTTGGCATTAAGCCAGGCAGCACGCATCCTCTGTAGTGGCGGTGTGATCAGTCTTTTGGTCTATCCCGGGCATACAGGCGGCGACACAGAGCATCTACAAATTCAGCATTGGTTACAGGCATTGAACCCGGCTGAATTTACGGTGACGCGGCATGATTGCCACGTTATCAGCCCGACTACACCGGTGTTGTACTGGTTGGAAAAGCACGCCAATTAATTACGCCTGAAAGGCAGGCGCAACAACCCAAGAAAACGTGCATATAAAGGATTGTCAGGGTGCAGACCAATGGCCATATCAACATAATTCTGCGAAGGATGGGCAGTATAGCTGCCAAATAATCTGTCCCACCAGGACACTGAGAATCCGTAGTTACTGTCCATTTCCTCTCTGATCACAGAATGATGAATGCGATGCATGTCAGGTGTGACCAGCATCCAGCGCAGCCAATTATCCAGTCGGGCTGGCAGGCTGATATTGCTGTGGTTAAACGTTGCGGCTGCATTCAGAATCACTTCAAATACAATCACCGCGATGGGCGATAGGCCAAAGGCGATAATGCAAAGTGATTTGTACAGCATGGACAATATCAGTTCAAACGGATGAAAACGTACTGCGGTAGTCACATCAACTTCATTATCACAATGATGCACCCGATGCAGTCGCCATAACCACGGCCACAGATGACTGGCGACATGTTGCCAGTAAATGGCCAGGTCCATAATCAACAAAGTCGCGATAAACACGACCCAGTCAGGAGCCTCAAACTGGTTAAACAGGCCCCATTGCATTTGCTGTGCAGTCACTGCACTGATCAACGCCAGCGCACCTATAGACAATTTCATTACAAGCATATTGAACGCGGCAAGGCCGATATTGACGGGCCAGCGATGCTTACGTTGTGGATGTTGATGACGGGGAATGAGGAATTCCAGAAGACACATTAATGCGAAAATACCCAGTGCAAAGCCAAGACGAACCATCATTTCCATAATTTTCCCTCACGATACAGCCGGTTAAGCAATGCCGGATCTTGCCCCAGCGCATAGCGAATTCTTAATGACCACATTAACAAAATTGTGTTGAAAGCACCAAACTTGTCCCAACGTCTGCCGGAGCTGACTACTTTGCTTTTTGCCAGTGCAGGCCATCCGCTGTGTTGTTTCAGTCGTTTACTGATTGCGATATCTTCCATTAATTCAATCTCGGGGAAACCACCGACGTGTTCAAACACAGAGCACTTGCAAAACATGACCTGATCGCCTGTCGCCAGCCAGGTCAGACGTGAGCGAATATTCATCATCAATGAAATGACGGGCAGCATGGCATGCTGACCCCGCAGCTCGATAGGGCAACGCCCCCAGTTATGCGTTTGCAGGGCGCGTTCGATATCATATAAGATTTGTTGTGGTAAAAACGTATCCGCATGCAGAAAAATCAGTATTTCTCCACGTGCATGTTGCGCGCCCTGGTTCATTTGAATGGCTCTTCCCGGTCGGGTGGATAGTAGTTTATCAACTAAAGGAGAAGCCCATGCAGTGGTTTGATCAACACTGCCACCATCGACCACAATCAATTCACAGAGCGGTCGAAAGCCTTGCAACGATGAAAGGGTGCTGGCGATGCTGGCTGCTTCGTTTAATACCGGAATAATAATGGAAAACCGGGTCACAGTCCGCTGATAGGTTGAAACAGCTCGGTGAGATCGTCTGCGGTAAGGAGTAATGCCTCTTCTTTTTTCCCGCCTTTGTAAAAGTTATCAGCACGCGCCTGTTTTTTTTGCTGCATGGCCATAATTTTTTCTTCCACGCTGTCTTCCGTGATTAGTTCGTAGACAAATACCCCTTTATCCTGGCCGATACGGTGTGCACGGTCGGCAGCCTGGTTTTCAACTGCCGGATTCCACCACGGGTCGAAAATAATCACAGTATCGGCTTCGGTTAATAAGCAATAAATTCTTGACGGATATCAAGCTCTGAATTCTGCTCATATAGATTGCTAAACCAGTCAATAAATTGCTCGTAACTGTGCTTACCGTAGCCCTGAACATGGGATTTCAGCACAATTAAACTCGAGTTTTGAGTATCAAAAGTTACAAAATCCACGTATTGTTTGTCGTAATAATCCAGGCCACGAGTATAAGTGGATGAGCCTAATTCCTTACGTAGCAATGATGTGCTGATGGTGACGACGTTTTTCAATTTAACGATAGCGAGGATTAAAAAGAAGTATTGTAAACATTTTTCGATTTTGAATTAGACTGATTTTTTTTAAAACCAAAATACAAAAAATCCTGGCAATTTATTGATGCTATAGTTAAAATGATCGGCTATCTACATCAACGCACCTGAATGCCTCGGTGGCGAAATTGGTAGACGCAAGGGACTTAAAATCCCTCGGTGGCAACACCGTGCCAGTTCGATTCTGGCCCGAGGCACCATTTATATTCAATTGCTTACAGCTTCTTAGACGTTCTCTTTTTCAGAATAACCGGGAATAACCGGGGTCAGATACAAGTTAATCCTGAATCTTTTTTTTCCGCCACCCAACTGGACGACCAGCTTTATTCGGTTTTACCCGTCGTCCAGTTAACTGCTCAATGTCATCCTTAAAACGATCATGGCCTATTGCCATCCCTGTATTTACACCTACCCTAATTTCATCAAGTAAGTTGTCTTCTACATGATAAGCACATAATGCACGATAATTTTCCATGCGCTCAACCTCACTCAGCCCTAGCTTTAGATATTCAGCATGTGGCGTGCACAACTCAGACAACTTTCCTAATGCATTGATTTGATAGCTAGACCATTTATATTCACCTGGGTCTGTCACCATATTCGCTCGCACTGGATTTAATTCGATATACCGATAAACACTTATCAGATAATTTTCCGCTTCAATTAAACATGATTTATATCGACCTTCCCAAAGAGTACCACTACGCTTGTACTGGCGATTAAAATATTGAACATAACGCCGACCAATCGATTGCATCATTTTACTGATAGCCCCATCCTCTAAAGGAGTACAAAGTATATGAATATGGTTTGTCATTAATACCCAAGCATGAATTGCTACAGAATATTTCTTTGCATATTCCTTAAGCCAACCTGTGTAAGCTATATAATCTTCCAATGCGCCAAAACAAACTTGGCGATTATTTCCTCGCTGGATTAAATGAACGGGTATACCTGACGGTGATATTCTAGGAAGTCGTGCCATTTTCATTGAACTTTAAATTTAAGAACAATGAAAGTATATCACTTAATTCGTATCTGACCCCTATTATTTCCTATTATTTATTATTTGCTTGACCCCTATTATTTGTTTAAGCCGCAACATCTATTTTCAAATGCTCCCAAGTTAGCTGAGGCTTATGTGTGAGTGATCAGGTAATCTAATCGAGTGATCTCGTTAATTTCGACCACAAACTGAGCCTCGCTGATTCACCAGATCATCGAAAATTATTTTCGCAAACAATTTATTTGCATGATACGGATCATTAAACATGCCGTAATCACTATTATATGAAGCACTCAAGCAGATAACTGTCTCCGGTTGAGATTGCAAGAAGCTTAGATAAGCATCCCATATGTCAGGCATGCCAGCCGAATAAATATCGACTACCCCATTATATACGGGAGGCGAGACGATTTTAAATTTTATTCCATTTTCTCTAAGCCGCTCAAACACTTCCTTATAAGACTGCATTTGCTTATTCGGCATTTCCCATACTAATGTTTTCTTCTTCGCATGAGCAAGCCAAAATTTCCACGCCTCTTCTTTTGATCCCTTCTGCTTTTGAGTTTTTAATACAATTCCTGTAAAGTCAAAAATCAGGTTCGCCATAGAGGAACGAAAAACCAGTGTATTGGTTAGATAAACAAAGTTATTATCGAGTATGGATTCTGCTTCGTTCAGTCTATTTACCCGCCTATCGACAAAGAGTCGTATTGGTAAAACAATCATGATTTCATCAATACTATTTTTACCACGTTTTTCAATAAGCCTGTCAACAAAACCGACTATTTCTTTAGGTTGCGCACCACCCATCGATAAGTTTATCCATCTACTCTCATCGACCTCTTTAATTACATCCTCTGTAAACACATTGCCTCGACTATCGCCGATAATAAATGACCGTTTGTCTGTTTGCCCAAGAAGTGACAATTTCAAGAGAGCCTCATTATATGACTTAGCAAATTGAAAGTGACTCCTGCTCTTACCTAAAGGCTGATATTTATAAAATGGATCATAGAAAAAGTTCAACGCACTCACAAATACGAAATAAGTTGCAACAGTACTGAGAAACCATGATAAGAATATACGGGAATTCATTGCCAATTTCTCCCTAAAACTGGAAATACATAAATTCAGTTGCACCATTCAACATGCTCAGAACCACAACGAACAATAGTGCTGTAGTGACGGCAGATATCCTTGACAATGCATTTCTCTGAATTCGGAAAATAGATTTTACATCTTGTAAATAAGCTGAAAGCTGTTGGCTATTCGGCAAAAACAAAGCAATTACAAATGAAGCAAATATCAGAGGGATACCGCTGAACGCCCAATCCTGAATTTCAAGCACATAATCCCCACCAACCAGAGTTGACAAATATGTTGATTCTAAATTCTGAACACCGAGCATATTTACTAAAATAACTGGCAAACCTATGTCATTTAGTGCGAACATCGAAGACCAAATACCAACAACACCTTCGAATGTTGTTGCGCGAAATGGCACCCATGCCAGAACTACGACAAAAAACGTTATCATCCAGGCAAACAGCTTTTTATCAAATATTTTAAACAAGCCCTTAACTAAACTAAACTGGTGATATATATTATTAATTACCAAAAACAACCCATGCAAACATCCCCAAATCACAAAGCCCCAACCAGCTCCATGCCAAATACCACCCATTAACATAGTCAGAAACAGGTTTCTATATCTGATTATACCTCCTCGACGATTACCACCTAGGCTGATATATAAATAATCACGCAAAAATCGGGATAACGTAATATGCCAACGACGCCAAAAATCAATAATACTTGTAGATTTATATGGTGAATTGAAATTTAAAGGCAAATTAATACCAAACATTTTGGCCAACCCGATCGCCATATCAGAATAACCACTAAAATCGAAATACAATTGAAAGCTATATGCGAGAGTACCAAGCCATGCCTCGATCATCGTAATCTGCATGCCTTCATCAGCAGCATTAAAAATTGGTGATGCATATAAGGATAAATTATCAGCAATCACAACTTTCTTAAATAAGCCACATACAAAGATAAAGACACCAATTGACAAACTATTTATTAACTGCTCCCGAGCTTTATTTTGTTTAAACTGAGGCATCATCTCTGCATGATGAACAATTGGGCCCGCTATTAATTGCGGGAAAAAAGAAACAAACAAACAATAATCGAGGAAGCTATAACTAGTTTTCTCTTTATAGCTATCCATGATGTAGGCTATTTGCTGAAAGGTATAAAATGATATACCAATTGGTAAAAGCACATCTAAATGAAAGGTTGAATCAACCACTAATTCAAGCTGATCTAAAAAGAAATTTGTATACTTAAAATAACCAAGCAACAGCAAATTAAAGACTATCCCTGCAGTCACAAGAAGTCTCTTAGCCTTATCACTGCACTCTCTATTCGATATAGCTGTACCTAAAGAGAAGTTAACAAGGATAGAGACTATCAAAAGTATTAAATATGGAGGATTCCAGTAGGCATAAAAAAAGAACGATGAAACAACCAGTACAAATACTGAAACTCTAAACCCAAAATAAACCCTACTTAAATAAAACAAAACCAACACTATTGGCAAAAACAGCGTTATAAATTCGAAAGAATTAAAAAGCATTCCTCAACCTCAATTATTTATTCAACTACACATTACTCTGTAGATAGGCTTCAATCATCAGCCTGAAAAACAGATGCTGGTAAACCTTCAGAATTCACTAGATTAGCTCCTATCGGTTTTGAAGCCCATGCATATCTCTCTGCAACAGGATTTTACATCTTTCGCAGATAGAATAACTTTATTCTATCCTGCAATTACTGCCTTAGCCTAGTGTCAGGTTCTATCATTGCTTTCAATTTCAAACCTCTTCAGCTCAGAATTATCTCTCTCGAGCCACTCGTTCAGTACCTACATGTTCAAATTCGATTACAACACTATTATGTTCAAATTCGATTACAACACAAAATAATTAAGGTGTGCGGCCGAGCAAGGTCGATAATTCCAGAGGGTGAGAGTCCCGCTTTGGCAAGGTAGGTCTGTAACGGTAGGTGTCAACATGCTTTTCGCCTGATTCTTTCATTTAAGCAGCCTTTTTCACAGCAAAGAATTGGGGTCATGAAATTGAATAATGTGGTCAGATACAAATAAAACCTATGCTTTAAATTCTGCTTGCAGAATAACTTTATAAGCATCATGAGTTATACAGTAAAAGTTCAATAAATACTTGACAGCATGGTTCTTTCACTCCAGTCTAATACAATTGATAAATAGATATGTTATATCATTACATTTAGGAGTAAGTATGCCCAATAGTATTCCCGTTACGGTGCTCACTGGTTTTCTTGGTAGTGGCAAGACCACGCTACTTAATCGCATTTTGTCGGAAGAACATGGTCTACGCATTGCTGTGATCGAAAACGAATTCGGAGAAATTGGTATTGACCAGGATCTGGTGATCAATGCGGACGAAGAAGTTTTCGAAATGAACAATGGTTGCATTTGTTGCACGGTTCGTGGCGATTTAATCCGGATACTGGGCGAATTGGCCGAGCGTAAAGACAAGTTCGACCGCGTCATTTTAGAAACGACTGGCATGGCAGACCCTGGTCCGGTCGCACAAACATTTTTTGTTGATGAAAAAATTAGTGAACAGTACGAGCTCGATGGCATTATCACGCTGGTGGATGCGAAGCATGTCAACAAACACTTGGATGACAGTACCGATGAAGTCATGGCGCAGGTTGCTTTCGCGGATCGTATCATACTAAACAAGGCTGACCTGATAACTGAAGATGACATGACAAGCCTGAAAAAGCGCTTACAAGAAATCAATCAAATGGCGGGGTTTTATTCGGCGACCATGGCCAATGCGCCCATTGCAGAACTGCTGGACATTGGTGGTTTTAATTTGGAACGTGCTGTGGATATGAAACCTGGTTTCCTGGAACCAGAATATCCCTTTGAATGGGGGGGAATCTGGCCGTTACCCGCAGGGCATTATCGCTTTCAGCTGGCAAACGGTCCCGACCCAGATATGGCCATTCTTTTGGCTGATGTCAGTGATGTGTCTGAATCTGCAGTATTGACCCAGGCGGAAAGCGTGTTTGTTGAATTTTCCAAAACAGCTGATTTACTTTCCCATGGGCAAACGATTGCACAAACCGGGAAATGTTATCGATTACAGCTGGAGGGTCAGGAAATGTATGAATTCAATTTTGACACTGAAGCGCCTCAGGAAATTGCAGTTTTTTCCCAGCACACGCCGGAAGAATTCAAAATGAAGTTGTTGAATCAGGACGATACAGAGTGTCACCCGCTAGCAGAACATTATTTCAATGCGGGGCATGAGCATGACGATGCGGTGTCATCCGTTGCCATTGAACTCCCCGGGTTGCTTGACATGGATAAAATAAACGCCTGGCTTAGCCAGTTTTTACAGGAAAAAGGGGTTGACATCTATCGCATGAAAGGAGTGGTGGGTGTAAAAGGCGAAAGCTGCCAAATTGTGTTTCAGGGGGTTCATATGATTTTTGGTAGCCAGGTAGGTAAACCCTGGGGCGATCAACAACCGGTAAACCGAATGGTCTTTATAGGAAAGGAGTTGGATGAACGCTTTATTAAAAGTTCTTTGAAACGTTGTTTGCATTAAATGCCTTGAATTGATGTGATTCCTGTTTCAAGCAAAATAAATGACTTAATCAGATGAAAGATTTAAAAAATGTTTTTCGTAATGTCGAAAAAAAACTTAAACAATCGAGTTGGTTTGAGGACGACTGGGAAATATATAACCGAGGGGTTTACCTGCAGCTCTACAAAATGACCTGGTACAATCAAAATCAAGGCGGGATACATTTTGAAACGTATATTGAAGCGCCTCAAATTAAACAAAAAGCGTTTCCGGTTTGTATGCACGCAGAGGAAGATTGCCCGGCACAGCCTGAATTTATTCAAAAATTCTTGCAGATAGAGGGCGACCGCATAAGACGCTGGAAGGGATACCAGACCGTCGGACAGGGATACAGTATTTGCCAACGCACACTACCGCTCAATTTCAAGAACCTGGAACAACGGCTTTTTGAGGAACTTAATCAGCTTCGACAGCTGGAATCAGGCGTTGAGCAAGCATTGGCTGAACTTTGATTTCAAGCAGAGCAAAATAAGTGAGTTAACCATGAGAGCAAAAATGAAAGGAAATCAAACCCCCAGTTTTTCCTCCACCAGGTAATTTGTAGTTACGGAAGCAACGAAAATTGCTCCGCTGCAAGTGATTGTTATGAGCGGATTCACTGTGCATATGGTGAACCAGCATACTGAGGCAAATCATCATAAATTCGATACCAATCCAATTTTGAATCTGTATAAATATGCCATTGAGGTTTCAGTGAAGGAGATTCTGCAAGAGTACCCAGCATTACAAAAACCATATTATGCTCAGGAACCTCCCCGTAAACAATTGAACTACAATTTTTACAAAAGTAGGAAATAGAATTTTTCCCTTTTTTGAAAGAAGATAAAAAAGACTTCCCCTTGATCAAAGTAAAATCAAGTTCTTTAACACCTCCCGTTGCTGAGAACGGTGCTCCAGTCCATCGCCTACATTCAGAACAATGGCAATACCCCGCGTATATTAAATCGTCGGGAATTATATATTTAACAGAGCCGCATAAGCATCCACCATTTAATGTCTTCGCTCAGGGTTCTCCTTAATCAGATTGAGCATAATGCCAAGGGTGACTTGACGACAAAAGCAGAATAAAGCGCAGCGAAACGCCGCTTTTGGCGGTCAAGTTGACCCGCTTGTTAGAAGTTTTAGCGTGCACTATTTACCTACTGGAACATGGTAGGTTGTAAAACACTGACCTGCCAGCTCTGTTTTATGAACTTTAGTAGACATTTTATTTAGAGCCTTGTACTCAGGCCTGCTTTCGAGCAAATGAAATAGTATTTCTTTATGCCCTAGTTCGTTTGCCCAACACATGAGAGTTTTGAAAATGGATATCCCAAAACCCCAGAATTTTCGTGAGATAACAATCGCTAATTCAAAGCCATTAACACATCCGGCTGAATTCCACACCAACCTGCTAGTGCGCCGCCTATATAAACTACCCGAATACGACAACTCTGTATCTCATCCGTTTTAATTTTATCTCCCATCCACGCTTGAAGGCTGTTTGCGTCAAAATACGGGTGATCGATTAAGTGCGTTCTCAGAGATTCCTCGTTGACGACGCGCATGAAATCTTCTGGATTCACTTGGTTAAAACACAGAAATTCAATTTCGCTCATATCTCGATACTTCTAACGCCAAAATAATCAGCTTGTCTGGTTGCTTTTTTTGTAATAAAAACTTCAAATGTTAGTATGCTTCCCACTTCGGGGTTTAATTTGTATCTAATGGAATGGGTCCGCCTCACGTCCTAAACGACTTCAAGTGAGCCATGATGTAATTTTAGCGACAACATCAAAACAGAAGTGAGACAAACCATGAAGAATCATACCGCAAAAGGACCGATTACCGTGTTAGGAATTGATTTAGCCAAACAACGTTTCCAACTTCACGGAGTGAATGTAGAAGGTGAGGTTGTGCTCAAGAAACAGCTCAACCGCAAACAACTAAGTGCTTTCATGGCCAACCTATCGGTTTGTTTAATCGGACTTGAGACTTGTGGGGGGGTGCTCCCATCACTGGGTGAGAACCTTTACCGAAATAGGGCATACAGTGCGGATGATGGCACCTCAGTTTGTCAAACCCTATGTTAACAATAAAAATGATGCGGTTGATGCAAAGGCTATTTGTGAAGCTGTACAACGACCCACTATGCGCTTTGTACCTGCAAAAAATATAGAACAACAAGATCTCCAGAGTATCCACCGCATACGGAGTCATCTGATTGCCAGACGAACGGCTCAAGCAAACCAGATACGCGGATTACTAATGGAATATGGCCTCATCATTCCCCAAGGAATCACATACATCAGGAAAAGCTTGCCTGATATTTTAGAAGACGGTGAAAATCGTTTAACCGCCATTTTTCGAGAGCACCTCAGTGCGCTATACGATGAAATGATCCATCTTGATGAAAGGGTTGAATCAGTAGAACGTAGTTTGGAGGCGATCTGTCAACAATATGAGGAATGCAAACGTTTGTTAACGATACCCGGTATAGGATTATTGACAGCCACCGCGTTAATTGCTGCTATAGGTGATATCAGCGCTTTTAAAAGTGCCCGCGAGCTTGCCGCGTGGCTAGGGCTGGTTCCACGACAACATTCCACAGGAGGCAAACCGACCTTGATAGGTATCAGCAAGCGAGGCGACAGCTACTTAGGACACTATTAATTCATGGCGGACGATCAGTTGTCAGGTGTGCCCACAAGCATCAGGACACGCGTCGTCAATGGGTTGGAGCCGTTGAGCTGCGACGCGGAAAAAACATCACCGCAGTGGCAGTCGCCAATAAAAATGCGCGGATAGCCTGGGCGTTGCTGACTAAACAAGAAGACTATCACGTTAACGCGGCATAAAAAACTAAGAAAGCGTTAGCAACGGCTACGGAGATGAAATTTTAAGTGATGGCATAACAGGTAACATCTGCATTCCTAAGAAGCTGTTGGGGTTTAGGGCTCATTGAGGCCGTGTATCTGATTAGGTGAGGAATGCGTGGATTCCATCACGGCTAGAGGCATTAGACCACCTCAAATGAAAGCTGACAACAGTGTTTGGAAGGAAATCACACTATTAGGATCCGAATGACCTGTTGCGACACGGAGCAGCATTACAAAAGCAACAGAATTCGTAGTAGATTAGGCTGGAGCATACCAAATCCGCATAATTCTTATTAACGGTCTTGCTCTAGATACTCAAGATAATCAGGCATCAATCCACTCAGTTCCATCCCAAATAATTTTAAGGGATTCATATTTTTCACCTAGAACAGGGTTGGCAAATGATCCTTGGTAAGATGCTCCATATAAGTTAATCGTAACTGGGTTGTTTGTATCATCAATTTTGACGAAATGATGTAACTCACCGCTAGGTTTATTCAGGCCCACCCAGGGCAATTTAATAGTCATGGCGCCATAAGAAGCATCGCATCGTATCAAGCCACCGCTCCATTTTTCTAAATTCATATTTTTGTTATACGTTGCCACGCCAATGAGCTGTCCCGACAAAGTATTCCCTTCCTGGCTACTGATACGCGAACCATGTACTTCAATTTTCCCCGCACCAACTCCTTGTGTCGGCTCATTGTCTGTGCCAAAGGCACCAAATACGGTTTTACTACTATTATTGTTGATATTATTGCTAAGCTCGGTTTGCGCAAGACAACCAAACAGCCTAACCCATCCATTTTCTGCTCGAACAGCGTTTACTCGCGCGGTTGAACTGGCATTTGCATTACGTGCGTACATCTCAGCATCATGTGCCTCGACTCTACATCCATAGGTATTAGAAGCGGGAATATATATACAAATTACATCCTGATCTAAATCGTTGGATATATCCGGATAATAATAGCCAGTGGTTATTCGCCCACCACTCCAATCAATCCTGGCAGCCTTTTGTGCATAGATTCCATAATGAGGAAGTCCTATGGAATTACCCGTCATATAAATATCACAACCGTGAAACCTGTAATTCCCACTTGATAAATGAACGCCGCCAGATTCTGTTTTAATCTTTATATTTCGAAAAGTCATCTGGTGACCTCCATTCACAATATAAATCCCGAATCTTGGCCCGGCCGCACCTGTAATACCATCTACATGTATTTCCAAATCTGATAAAACAAGATCAGTAATGTTCGATCTCTTTTGAATGGCCCCTTGAAAACCAGAGCCACCACCCGTACCACTAAAATGTACTTTTAAATTTTGCAAAGAGGCGTCTGACGCAACGATAATGGGAGTTGAACTGGTGGTTTCTATTATTGTGCTGTTGATTCCTGATCCAATGACATCGACATATGGCTTCATAGTAAATGAGCTGTATATGCCAGGTTGTATCTGGATAACGTAGGGGTTTGTTGCTGAGTTATCAACAATAGACTCTAGTGCAGAATTTATATCGATGAAAAGATTACCCTCGCCAACAACAATAAGGTTTTCAGCTGCTATATCAGCTGAGGCATTTTGAGACGCACTTAATAATGGTAATAATGCGCCTGCTCCGGCCGCATGCAGCAAATGCCGCCTCCCAGTACTAATATCGGTATTAGGGGTTGATGCGGATTTCAGGGGGGGGCTTTTGATTTCATTATGCTGTCCATAAGTAAAATGCCAACTGTGTTTTTAGCTTGACTATAGCTATTCAGTAAGCTTGCTATTGGGGTTGTTTCTTCACGTACTAACAGTGAAGCGAGGGTAGCATACAAAAACGTTTATATGCAACTGTTAATGGTCCGCCCCGTATTTGTGTATACCATTGCTTTTATCACGTCTATATCTGCTAGAAACTTACACCCATTAAGCTACGTGTTCTTTCCAGTTCCATGCCAATCGGAGTATCAGCAATAGTGCGGCAATCTCAATCACAGCAAAGAAAATATCATCAAGATCAAGGTACCCTATTGACTCCGATAACACTCACAATTTGGAGTACAGCCATGACAAGGTTAGCCAGACGGTTCGCGTTAAAATTCAGAAATTGAGTGAGCGGGATGATGAGGAGGGGAACTGCGATCATGATCCCACCAAACAGCATTAGGCCTTCTGTGACTTGTACGCCATTCACGACGCCTGTCATTACCTCTTCGAGGAATCCGGGGCGCCCAAATTCATGCAGGTCACGAAAGATCATATTTAGGAAAACAAATACCCACAAGGAGGATAACTTTGCTCTCTTGTCCAAATCGTTCATGGTCAGTGTCGTATTCATGTCTACACCTTTATTTTTGTGTTCTATTTACAGTTACACGTTGTTTCCATTCCCCCTACGAACAACAAAGGTATTCCACCCCCGAGTTTCTGAGAGTACTCCCCAACTTCCGGATTGTTCATGCAGATCGTATTGCACGTTTTAGCACCGTCGATAAACTCTTGCTTGTCGTCACCCGTGGAACTACAACCAGCAGAAAATGCCATGATCATGGCTAATCCCCATATTTTCATCTTACGGTCTCCTCTTTCATTTTTGTTAACACTCATTACTTTTTCGCCACAATAAATACGGCATGGCTTTTCTCAGGGTGCCTTTGATAATCAATGCTGAAGCCGGCACTTGTGATACTTTCTACCAGTTGACGAGTAGTAAAAACTGTCAGTATCGGCAGTAACCCTAAGAACTTTCCAACGGGCGCAATCAATTTGAAAAATGGCATACGATTGCCAAGACAAACGGTACTGCTTACGAAAACACCACCCGGTTTGAGCAGGCGATAGACTTTGGCGATAACGTCTTCCTTGTTGTCCAACAAATGCAGGATACTCATACCCAACACGGCATCCGTTGATTCATCAGGCAAACTAAAAACATCAATATTAGCGTGCTCAAAAGTCACGTTGTCTATGTTTTGTGCGTCTGCTTTTCCCTGGGCGATCTCAATCATCTTTGCAGAAATATCAACCGCTTGTATATGATTCACATAGGCCGCGTGAGCAATGGCAGTGGATCCCGTCCCGCATCCAAACTCCAGAACCTGCATCTCCGGCCGAAAATATTCGCGGGTAATGCGCAGTTTTGTTTGGTAAACCTGCTCATCAGGGACGGGTTGTTTAGAATATTTGACGGCAATCCTATCCCAAAAATGTGCTGTTGTAGTCATGTTTAATACCTCGTGTTTTTTTGAATTAATACCCACGACTGACTTTATTAGATAAAGCCGTTGCGTTGCTTAACGCCCAAATACAGGGCTAACGTTGTGCTGGCACCTAGCGTATCTGCAATTAAATCAAGCATGGTATCGTGCAGGCCACGCTGAGCATAAAACCAGCCGGTGCGATCCATAGCAAATTCAAACACTTCCCAAAGTGTACCCGCACTTATCGCTATTCCCAGCACTGATAACAGCAACAAGGATTGCGGAAGATAAAGTTGCAGCCGATGACTGTATTGAAGAGCAGCCAATAACACTAACCCAGCAATTAGGCCAGTGCCGAGCACATGCATCAACTTATCGTATATGGCCGAGCTTTCATATAACCCCAAATGCATGCCTAGCAGGATATGAGAGCAAAGTAGCGATGAAACGCAAGCTCTTGTAGCTGTTGATAAAGTGCGGTTCTGTATCATCACTTGCGGAACAAAAGTCAGGCAATACGATACGATCCCCACCCAAAACCATACATAACTGTCTGCCAACCACCACAGGATGCTGATTGATAGAATGGCAAGGCGACAACTTATCACCAGTAAACCGAGCAAGCGATACATTATCTGCTTTACGTGTTGTTTGTTTTTTATCAGTCTTGTATTGGACATTATTTGTTGCGGTGATAATTAACAGTGCAAACATCATATCAATGCAAAAATTAATATAAAATGCCTTATTATGTATTTTAAGTATGCATAATTGTATGGATTGGCGATCAATAAAATTCGATTGGAACAGAGCCCGTGCCTTTCTGGTCACTGCAGAAGAAGGCTCATTATCAGGGGCTGCCCGTGCGTTGGGCATGAGCCAGCCCACCCTCGGACGTCAGGTGGCTGCTCTTGAAGAAGAGCTTGGTGTTGCCTTGTTCGAGCGGGTCGGCAGAGGAATCGAATTAACACCCAGTGGGTTGGCCCTGGTTGAACATGTGCGCACGATGGGAGAGGCAGCAAACCGCGTCTCCCTCATGGCCTCTGGTAAATCCGATTGTATAGAAGGAAATATTTGTATTTCCGCGACAGAAGCAACAGCCGCATACATCTTACCCCCCATGATTCAGAAATTGCGGAAACAGGAACCGGGCATAAATATCGAACTGATTGCCAGCAATAGTGCCAGTGATTTAAAACGCAGGGAGGCAGACATTGCCATCCGCGGATTCCGTCCAACGCAACTGGATCTGATTGCAAAAAAAGTCAGCGAAGAACAAGCCCATCTCTATGCCACGCCCACCTACCTGACGAGTCTGGATAACCCGGGCTCACCAGTAGGATTCAGTCATGCAGAATTTTTTGGTTTCAATAAAAGTAATGAATTCCTCAATGGGCTCAAAGAAAGAGGCTTTGAACTAAGCTTTAGTAATTTCCCGGTCATGACGGAAAATCACCTGGTGCACTGGGAGATGGTAAAACAAGGCGTGGGCATTGGCGTAATGTCAGCCAAGATAGGCGATGCCGAACCTAAAGTGCAGCGAATACTTCCTGATACAGAACCCTTCACTTATGAGTTATGGCTGGTTGCCCATCGTGAATTAAGAACCAGCCGTCGAGTTCGGGTGGTATTTGATTTTCTGGCTAAAGAACTGTCCTGCAGTAAGGTGAACAAAAAAACTTGACCACCTCAATTTGATGCCAATCAAGCACATTAACATGAGTACAGAGTTTTACTTTTTTCCTCCTGATAGCTTCGGTAACTTCCTTCAACCGGTAGTTTAGTAATGACTTTTACGTTATTCTTTATGTTTATTTTTCGATAACAGGCGCAGGTATGAAAAAGTCATGGTGGGTTATGTTCTGTGTGTTTACCTTATCTTCAGCCCGGTCAGAGGAAATAGGTTGTGTGACAACCTCGTGGAAGTTGATTGGTTCAAATCACAAGGTGTGTGTGCAGGCGTTTGATGACCCTAAAGTTTCGGGGGTTAGTTGTCATATCAGTCAGGCGAAAAAGGGCGGCATTAAAGGGGCGTTTGGTTTGGCGGAAGATCCTTCAAAGTTTTCCATTGCCTGTCGTCAGGTCGGGCCGATTGTTCTGCCGGAGAAGATGGCGGAAAAGGAAGTGGCATTCAGCAGCGATACCTCCCTGTTTTTTAAGGAAACCCGGGTGACGCGCATGCTGGACAAGAAACGGAATACGCTGGTGTATGTGGCGATCAGTAAAAAGCTGATAGACGGCGCACCGGCAAACAGTCTTTCTACAGTGCCGATTATGCCGTGGAATCAGTAATTACAGGTTTTCCGGAGTTGTTACATTAGCTCGATAACCACTCCTGTGGTTTAAGATAGCGATCATACAGTTTTGCTTCTGCCGAACCTGCTTCGGGTTGCCAGTTATATTTCCAGTTGACCACGGGAGGCAGAGACATCAGGATGGATTCGGTGCGACCGCCGGATTGCAGTCCAAACAGGGTGCCCCGGTCAAATACCAGGTTGAACTCCACATAGCGTCCTCTGCGGTAGAGTTGAAAATTTCTTTCTGCATTGCCAAATGCTGTGTCCATGCGTTTTTTGACAATGGGCAGATAGGCTTCGATATAGGCATTGCCTACGCTTTGTAAAAACCCGAAACAGGTGGCAAAGTCCCATTCATTCAGGTCATCAAAGAATAGGCCGCCCACGCCACGGGTTTCTGCACGGTGTTTAAGATAAAAATACTCATCACACCATTTTTTAAAACGCGGGTAGACATCGGCTCCGAAGGGTTCACAGGCTTTGCGGGCGGTTTCATGCCAGTAGATTACATCCTCTTCAAACGGATAATACGGGGTCAGGTCAAAGCCGCCACCAAACCACCAGATAGGGGCTTCTCCGGGTTTTTCTGCGACAAACAGACGGACATTGGCATGTGATGTCGGGACATAAGGATTGTTGGGGTGGATAACCAGTGAGACCCCCGCGGCCTGAAATTGACGGTTTGCCAGTTCCGGGCGGGCAGCTGTGGCCGAGGCTGGAAGGTTGTTGCCAGTGACATGGGAAAAATTAACGCCCCCTTGTTCAAATACTTCGCCGCCGGATAATACACGGGTGCGGCCACCGCCACCTGCATCACGCGTCCAGTGGTCTTCCTCGAAACATACTGTAGGTTCGACGGATTCCAGTGCGCTACAGATTTGATCCTGCAAGTTCATCAGATAGCTTTTTACTTGTTCTATATCAACGTCACTCATATCGGGTTTTTTGTCCTATTTGATGTAGATGCTGTTTTAATTGCTCCGAATTCATGGTTTCCAGAGGCAATAAAAGCAGCGTATTGATTCGCTGTTCAAAAATGTCATAAGCGAGGGCATAAGGTGCAGGATATTCGGCTTCATTACAATGAGATGGCTCAAATAAATGCCAGTTTACATAAACTTTTGCATCGACCACGCGGTTAATTGAACAGCAAACATCATCGTCATCCTGACATACAGAAATGGCGATATCAAAATGATGGTGTTGAATGGCGGATAACGGTTTGCTTTGTAAACTGTGGGTAGGAATCTGGTGCTGTTCAAGTACTGCAAGCATGTGGGAGTTAATTTTTCCTTTGGGTTGCAGTCCCGCAGAATAGGCGCATAAGCGGTTTTTGCCTAGATGATTGAATAAAGCCTCTCCCAAAATACTTCTGCAGGAATTCCCCCGGCAGGTCACCAGTATTTCCAGCATTATTTGATCCTGTCTATGATGAAAAAACTATGGATTATGAGAACGTCTGTCAGGTTCATTTTAATCGTGAAACGGTGCGCTTGGTGATTTAGGAACAGAAGGGAAGAGCCTCCTGGCCGTCTTCGCCGACAAACGGATTGCTGCGCATTTCCTCACCAAAAGTCGACATGGGGCCGTGACCGGGGATGAAGTCAATTTCTTTGCCTAATGGCCAGAGCTTTTGCTTAATTGAATCAATCAGGGTGTGGTAATCCCCTTTGGGGAAGTCTGTGCGACCGATGGAGCCGTTAAACAGCACATCACCGACAATGGCCAGCTTGTCTGCAGCAGAGTAAAAAACGACATGCCCTGGTGTGTGTCCTGGGGTATGGATCACTTGCAAGAGTTCTTCGCCGACGTTGATCTCATCGTTATCCTTAAACCAGCGGGTTGGGGTGAACGATTCGGACGGGGGGAAGTTGAGCATTTCTGCCTGTTCTTTCAAAGCATTAATCCAGAACGCATCTTCTACATGCGGGCCGTAAACAGGCAGGGATAATTGCTTCACCAATGCAGCGACGCCACCTACGTGATCAAGGTGTCCGTGAGTGAGCAGAATGGATTCCAGAGTGACGTTATGGTGTTGGACCTGATCAAGTATCAGGTTGAGTTCGCCGCCGGGATCAACAATGGCGGCCGTGTTGGTGTGTTCACATATCAGCAGGGTGCTGTTTTGCTGGTAGGGCGTGACCGGAATAATCTGGTACTTCATTAATCTGTTTATACTATGGCTGGCGGTGTATGCAAAGCACGGTTTGATAAAGATAGCGCGGCTTCGTGCAGGGTTTCAGACAGGGTGGGGTGCGCATGTATGGTACAGGCCAGGTCTTCCGCGCTGGCAGAAAACTCCATGGCCAATACGGCTTCGGCGATCAGTTCGGAGGCATGCAGGCCGATAATATGTACGCCCAGAATCAGGTCGGTTTCACCGTGGGTGATGATTTTCAGCATACCGTCTGTTTTTCCCACCGATTGGGCGCGGGCTGATGAACTGAATGGAAAAATACCCACACGATAATGTTCTCCCACGGTCTTGAGGGCCTGTTCAGTTTGTCCCACCCAGGCAATTTCAGGGTCTGTGTAGATGACACTGGGAATAATATCGTAATTTATGGTGGTTTTTTGACCCGCGATCAACTCTGCTACTGAAACCCCTTCTTCGAGTCCTTTATGTGCCAGCATGGGGCCAAGCATCGTCAGGTCACCAATCGCATACACCCCAGGCAAGCTGGTACAGCAGTCTTCATCGACATGCACAAAGCCGTTGTCATCCAGAATCAACTCAGCTTCCGGTATCGCAATATGTTCAGAATTTGGTTGGCGACCGGATGCAACGATCAGCTTGTCCAGTACCAGGGTGTGGGTTTGCTCGGTATCTTCATATTCCAGTATCACCTGATCGTTTGCAATGCGGGTGGAAATGACACGTGCGCCCAGCCGGATATCCAGCCCCTGGCTGGTGTAAATCAGATAGGCTTCCTGCGCAATTTGCTGGTCAGGGGCAGAGAGAAAGTTATCCTGTGCTTCCAGCAGGATGACTTCCGATCCAAGCTTGTTCCAGATCCCCGCCAATTCCAGGCCAACCACACCGGCACCGATGATGCCCATACGTTGTGGCACTTTTTTCAGGTTTAATGCCTGGGTAGAATCGATGATATGTTCGCCATCCAGCGGTGCGCAGGCCAGTTCCACCGGGCGTGAGCCGGTCGCCAGAATAAAGTTTTTACTGTCGATCGGGTAAGCCGGTTTACCACACAGCGGCGTGATTTCTACCTGGGTTTCCGAGATAAGCTTGCCAGTGGCATGAATGCAGGCGATGTCCAGTTGGTCGAAAATCGCGGTAATCTGTTCACTTAAACGGCCAACGGTTTGATCTTTGCGGTTAACCAGTTGTTCAATATCAAGTTGCAGGTTATCGACATGAATACCATGTTGATCGGCATCATTTTTTAATGCGTCATAAAAACGCGCGGACTCCAGCATGGTCATGGTGGAAATGCAGCCCGCATTGATAAATGTCCCTCCCAGACTGGCATCACCCTGTTTGTTTTGCCAGTTATCAACACATGCTGTTTTTAATCCCAGCTGGGCACAGCGAATCGCTGCCACATAACCGGCAGGGCCGGCACCGATAACGACAACATCATAATGATTTTGGGGCATGGTGTCAGATATTAAGGAGTAGGTGAGCCGGTGCTTCCAAACATTCTTTAATCGTCCCTAAAAATTGTACTGCTTCTTTGCCATCGACCAATCGATGATCGTATGACAGTGCCAGATACATGACCGGGCGAATGACGATTTCACCGTTTTCAACTACCGGGCGTTCCTTGATAGCATGCATGCCCAGTATCGCGCATTGCGGTGGGTTTAAAATTGGCGTGGACAACATGGAACCAAAAATACCGCCATTGGTAATGGTAAAGGTTCCGCCAGTCAGGTCGTCGACAGAAATCGCCCCTTGTTTGGCTTTTTTGCCATAATCGGAAATGCTTTTTTCGATGCCGGCAAAGTCCAGTTGATCAGCATCACGAATGACCGGTACGATCAGGCCGCGTTCACTGCTTACCGCAATGCCGATGTCATAGAAGCCGTGATAGATGATGTCATTACCGTCAATCGAGGCATTGATGGCCGGGAATTTTTTCAGTGCTTCAATCGAGGCTTTGACAAAGAAGGACATAAACCCCAGTTTGACTTCATGGCGTTTTTCAAAGCGGTCTTTATATTGTTTGCGCAGGTTGATGACGGCATTCATATCCACTTCGTTAAACGTGGTCAGCATGGCCGCATTCTGTTGTGCCTGTAGCAGGCGCTCGGCCACTTTGGCGCGTAACCGGGTCATCGGCACACGTTGAGCCGGACGCAGACTTGATGACACTGCCGGAGGTGTTTGCGGTTTGGGCACTTCCAGCGTTTTACTTTCAACCTTAGGCGTAGGTGTGGTTTCTGCCGCTGAGTTTATTTTTTCCAGATAATCCTGTACATCAGACTTGAGAATACGCCCGTGTTTGCCTTTGCCCAGGATATTGTTGGGGTCCAGGTCATTTTCCTGAATCAGACGACGGACCGCCGGACTCAGAGGAATATCACTGCCCGGTACGGTTTCATCTTCTTCCTCACTGGATTCTTCAGCGGGGGCGGCAGCAGCTTGCGGTTTTGCCTGTTCGTCAAGCAAGGCCAGCACTTCCCCGCTGGTGACCACCGAACCGTTGGTTTGCATGATTTTACTTAGGATGCCACTGGCAGGAGCAGGCACTTCCAGGACGACCTTGTCGGTTTCAAGGTCTACCAGGTTTTCATTTTTTTCAACAAATTCCCCAGGCTCTTTATGCCAGCTGATAAGGGTTGCATCGGCGACTGACTCGGGTAAATCGGGGACTTTGATCTCAAAACTCATCTGAATTTCCTTCCTGTTTTCCGTATAGGGCAGCCTGTACGACTGCACGTTGCTCTTTAATATGGGTTTTAAAACTGCCTACAGCAGGCGCGGCAGAGGCTGCACGGCCAGCATAGATAATGTGAATATCGTGGGTAAGGTTGTTATAAAAGTGGTGTTTGCTCTGGTACCATGCGCCCTGGTTTTTGGGTTCTTCCTGGCACCAGATCAAATCTTCAATATTGGGATATTTGGCGATTTCATGCTTGAATTGTTCTGTGGGGAATGGATAAAGCTGTTCGATGCGAATGATCGCTATGTGTTTCAATTCATCCTGACGACGTACTTCCAGCAGATCGTAATAGATTTTGCCCGAACACAGAATGACCCGGGTGACCCCGTTATTGTCAAATTCATCCTGTTCACTGATGACGGGTTGAAAGCTGCCGCGGCACAGGTCTTCCAGCGTAGAGGTCGCCAGCTTGTGACGCAGCAGGCTTTTGGGGCTCATGATGACCAGTGGTTTCCGGTATGCACGTTTGGCCTGTCTGCGTAATAAATGGAAAATCTGTGAAGGTGATGTAGGGTAGCAGACCTGGATATTGTGATCGGCGCATAATTGCAGATAACGTTCCAGACGTGCGGATGAATGTTCCGGTCCCTGTCCTTCAAAGCCATGTGGCAATAACATCACCAGGCCACTTAAACGGCCCCATTTGGTTTCGCCGGAACTGATGAACTGATCAATAACAACCTGGGCTCCATTGGCAAAATCACCAAATTGCGCTTCCCAGATAATCAGTTTATTTGGATCCGTCGAACTGTAGCCGTATTCAAAACCGAGAACGCCGGCTTCAGACAGCAGGGAATCAAAAATCTGCGGACGTGCCTGGGCCTTATCCAGGTTTTTTAATGGAATATACGTGTCGCCATTCAGCTGATTATGTAAGATGGCATGGCGATGAGAAAACGTGCCGCGACCGACATCCTGCCCGGTAAGACGCATTTCTATGCCTTCCAGTAACAAGGTGGCATAGGCCATGTTTTCAGCAAACCCCCAATCAATCGGTGTCGCACCGGCCGCCATTTTATTGCGGTTTTCCATCACTTTGGCGACCCGTGGATGCAGTTCGAATCCGGCGGGCAGGCATTGCATTCTTTCATTACAAAAGCGAATCCGTTCAAGGGCGACGCGGGTGTCCGCTTCTGTCTCCCAGCTGGCATTGAGGAAGTTATCCCATTGCTTGGCATAGGTGTAAATTTCACTGCTGAGTACCGGGCGGGAAACGACTTTTTCATCATCCAGCATTTGCTGGTAATCATCGGCCATTTTCTGCGAATCTTCATCTGACATGACGCCTTGCTTGATCAGGTGTTTCGCATATTTTTGCCGGGTAGATGGCATGTTTTTGATGTTCTTGTACATCATTGGCTGGGTTGTAGCCGGTTCGTCCGCTTCATTGTGTCCCAGGCGGCGATAACAGATCAGGTCAATGACCACATCCTTATGAAAATTCATGCGGTAATCCAGCGCCAGCTGGGTGACATAAAACACCGCTTCCGGGTCATCCGCATTCACGTGGAAGACCGGTGCCTGAATCATATTGGCGACATCGGTACAGTACAGCGTGGAGCGTGCATCAAACGGG
Organism: Methylococcaceae bacterium; assembly: GCA_006844705.1. GTDB lineage: Bacteria > Pseudomonadota > Gammaproteobacteria > Methylococcales > Methylomonadaceae > Methylomarinum. The sequence continues at coordinate 146,210 of SPJS01000060.1, forward strand.
TTGCTGGTGGTGAACCCGACCTGATTGTTAATCACGATATGAATTGTTCCACCGGTGGAAAATGCCCGGGTTTCGGACATATTGAGGGTTTCCATGATCACGCCCTGACCGGCGAAAGCGGCATCACCATGAATCAGTACCGGGATGACGGCATCAATACTGCCTTTACCACGCCTGTCCTGGCGCGCTTTAACCGAGCCTTCAACGACCGGATTAATGATTTCAAGATGTGACGGGTTAAACGCCAGTGCAATGTGGATCGGGCCGCCCGGCGTGGCAATATTTGATGAGAATCCCATGTGATATTTCACATCACCGGTAAGCATGCCGGGCATTGATACGTGTGTACCTTCAAACTCGCCAAACAATAATGCCGGGCTTTTACCGAGAATATTGACCAGTACATTCAAACGGCCACGGTGCGCCATGCCGATAACGATTTCTTTGACATCGTTTTGGCCAGAGCGTTGAATCAGCTCATCAAGAATCGGAATCAGGCTTTCTCCACCTTCCAGCGAGAATCGCTTCTGGCCGACGTATTTACGATGCAGGTATTTTTCAATGCCCTCTGCGGCGGTTAGCTGTTTAAGAATCCATTGCTGTTGATTAGGGTGGTCAGACAAACCGGGTTTTTTGCTTTCCAGTTTGTTTTTGATCCAGCGTTTGGATTCAGTATCGACAATATGCATGTATTCCGTGCCGATACTGCCACAATAAATTTCTTTCAACGTGGAGATGATTTTGCGTAGAGGTAGTCTGTCTACGCCGTACAAGGTGCCGGTATCAAACAGGGTGTCCATATCCGGTTCGGCCAGACCGTAATAGGCCGGTTCCAGGTCAGACGGGATGGTTGGGTTTTTGCCTAACGGGTTATTGTCAGCAATCTGATGGCCGCGCACCCTATACTGGTTTATCAGGCGTTCAACCGCAGATTGTTTTTTTACACTTTCTTCCGTAAATCCCTGCAACTTGGCCAGACGACCGGGGGCACTGATGGCCAGTTGTTCAAAGCGTTCCACAATCGGGCTGTGTGGGATTTCAGTGATTTTTGCATCCTGCATTTCGGCAAATTTTTGTTGCCAGCTTTCCGGTACCGAGTCTGGGTTTTCCAGATATTGTTCGTACAGTTCTTCGACATACAGCGCATTGTTACCGTAAAGCGCCGATGAGTCACGGAATTGTTTCAGCAGATCAGCCATGTGTTAGCCCGTTGTGTGTCAGTGTTTAACATATATTATGGCTAAATTAGTAAGATTACCAACTAAAAATTTACAGATACGCCGCAGCAGGTTTGTTTGATTACTTTTAGCAAATAGTTTTTTTAACGTATCAAGAAAAAGACATGAATATCAGGGGAGTACACGGTCTGATTTTGAAAATACCTGGTAAAAACCATCAATGTACGATGTGAATGACAAGGAAGTGTAACGGTAATATTTGCGCGGGTGTGTTTTGGATATAATGCCTGGGAGGCTGTCGGATTATGGATAATTCTTCTGCGGCGAACACCAGAACCCGACAGTCTCCTGGTGTGTCAACTGGGTTTTTTTACTCATTCAAATTCTGGAGCGAACATGTTTCGACACTCATCAGTTATACTAGGGCTTGTGCTCATACTTACTGATAGTTATGCTGAGCCTCAATCTGATACTCATGCAGAACACCCTGTTCATTCGAGCTTATTTAATCATCGCCTTGATTCACCTTTTAAGCCGCTGATGACACACGAAGAGGTGCGTAAACTCCCATCCCAGGCGGGTGAATTCTTTGATCAATATGTTTTTTATTTACGCCAGCTCAATTACAGTTCTGCATTGAAAACAGCGGAAACGGCGATCAACACGATGCCTGGTCTTCGGCTTTTTCACGCTCTAAAAGTGAATGGGCTCATTGAGCTTTATCGATTGAAAGAGGCCAGGGCGGCATTGTCTGCTCTACGTCAGCAAAGTCCTGACGATAAACAGGTCTATCATCTGTTACTGAAAATATTGGTTGCACAAGGGAAGCTTTCTGAGGCGTTAACAATAATTGATGAGGCGCATCAATCTTTTGCGGGTGAATTTCAAGCCTTACGCGCATGGATTTTTCTGCAAATTGCAGATCCGTTCAAGGCCAGGAACGAAATCGAAAAGGTGATGACCGGTTCAGATGAGAATCAATATTTTGCACTGTCCGTGCTGCTTGAGGCATGCCAACAACTAGGTGACAAAATATGTACTCAACGTGCTGAACGACGCTTTGCTTTGATCAAACCGCCGCAACTTGATGAGCCGTCTGAGCAAGCTAAACGAGCAAAATACGCGGGCACCCATCAACGCCAACCCGCAGATTATCTAAGGATAATTCAAACCAAGGCGGAGGCAAGAGAAATCAATGAAGCCATTGGCCTAAGCAATGACTTGATTAATGCTTTTCCGGAACATGCGTTGGGGTATCGGGTGAAAGTGAATTTAACATTGAGTGATGGGTATCTCGATGTGGCGTATGACACGCTGGAGACGTTTATCCAGCGTGTCCCGGAATTTACATTGGCGTTACAATTGAAAGCGCAACTGTTTGTCATGCAGGGGCAAAATACTGCAGCATTGCAAATTTATCAGTCCTTGATGCAGCTTGTTCCGGATCATATTTTACCGGTGCATGAATATGGCGAATTATTGATACAAACCGGGCAATTTGAAAATGCAGTTACATTTTATAAGGCACATATTCAGCGTTTTCCCAATGCATACTGGCTCAGATTAAGATTGGCCAAGGCTTATCGTGGACAGGCATTATTTGGTCAGGCTGAACGAGCATATCAACAAGCGATTGATTTATATCCCAAACGCGTCATTGCTTATAACGGATTGGCCAGTACCAAACAGATGCAAAGAAAATTTAACCAGGCTGTTGAAATTTATCGGCAATCTTTAGCAATTACCGAGAGCAATTTTGAGGCTTTGTCCGGCTTGGCTTCAATTCATTTGTTTAACAATAATTTACAACGGGCGGAAAAGTATGCAAGACAATCAATTGCGGCCTATCCTGCCAATCCTTTGCCTTATTCAACGTTGGCAAACGTGTTGTTTCAACAAGGGCGTATTGAAGAGGCCGGTCAGGCATGTGCAGACGTCAAAAAACGGCTGGCAAAAGCATATGATTTTTATACGTTGAATGAGTGTTATTTCTATATACAGCAATATGATCAGGCATTAGCCCTGGCGCAGGAGATATACCGATCCCAGGCAACGCCAAGTGCAACGGCTAATTTATTGAATGCGTATTTTAAAAAAGGTCACTGGAAGAAGGTCATTGAAATTTTTGAAAAGCACAGGCTTGGCTTACCCAATGATTTATATGTGCTGGATAACTATGCGAAAAGTCTGGCACATAATGATCGTCACCGGGATGCCCTGACTGTTTTCAAGCAAATGTTGAAAGTGCGGCCAGATGATGCAGCAACACTGGTGCAGTCAGGCTTTCAGCATTATTTGCTGGAACAGCATGGGCAGGCGATTGAGGCCTATATGAAAGCATATAAGTTGGAACCGGAAAATATTGCATCTTTGCAGCTGATTGCTCAAACGTACCAGCAAGCAGGGCAGTTTTCCAAAGCTGACAAATGGTATGAAGAATATCTGAAGGCTGCGCCTGATAATCAAAATGTTGTCACTGACTACGCTGATTATCTATATCAACGTAAAAAATATGCTCAGGCAATAACGTATGCCGATAAGCAACTGGCGGTTTTTCCCGACGATGGAACCCTGTTGCGGGTAATGATGCTGAGTTATACCGTGGCTGGAAATGAAGTTGAAGTGCTTGGTTTCTTTAATCGCCTTATGGCAACCGGGCAGGTTGCGGCACGGGACTACCACACGCTGGGTTTGCTTTACGCCAGGCAAAAACAACGTGATAAGGCGTTACAATTATTTGAGAAAGCAGTGGCTTTGGCTCCGGACGTCAGTCATTATTACAACGAAGTAGGCTATGGCTATTTTGTGAAAAAAAATTATGCAAAGGCGCTTTCTGCTTATCAAAAAGGCTTGGCGTTGCCCGGCGGTGAGCAAAATGGCTTGCTCAATTATAACTATGCAACCGCGCTTTACTCTACGGGGCAATTCAAGCAAGCCAAACAAGCATTACTCAATGCGCAAAATGCCGGATATTCTGGAAATCCAAAATTTACCGACGTATTAGATCGCACGTTGGAACAAACTATACAGTAAACCTCTGATTTGGAATTAAATGATGCAGAAATTATGGATGGTGTTGATATGTGGGTATTTAGCCTCAGTTCACCTGGTCGAGGCGCAGCAAGCCAATCAAACCCGTTTGGCAGAAGTTGCTAAACGTGGACAGAAGGTAATGCCGTTTGATCTTGACAAAACAAGGCATCGGTTCAGTAAAAATAATCGGGGTGGCATACAGCAGGTATTTGTATTGAGGAATGATGATTATGAACAGATTGGATTGATTAGAAGGCATCTTAAGAAAATTACTGATGATTTTCAGCAGGGGCGTTTTGCTGATCCGATTAAAATTCATGGACACAGCATGCCAGGTATCAAAGAATTACAACAGGCAAAACCCGCTGATCTCGCCATTAAGTATCAATATATTAAAGGCGGCGGGCAAATCAGTTATGTCAGTAGTCACCCCCCGTTGATCAAAGCTATTCATCGCTGGTTTGATGCACAGGTTTCGGATCATGGCAGGCATGCCGGTCATCATCAGTAAACTGGCAGGATCGTTTTTCCGGTAATCACAAGCGGTTAGCAGGTTGTTGAAAAACGTTATGAGTGCCGTCAAGACTAGGCAATAATGATGAAAAAGCGTAGTTCACATGGCGTAAATGTGCATTTTAAATGATTTTTTAACACCGAATTGGCAAACGCAATAGTTTTTCAACAGTCTCCTAGTAACGGCTTGTAAAATTCTGCCACCATTGAATTGAATCCTGTATAAATTGCTGAAAGCCAATTAGGAATGGCTTGTCCCAACCGGTTAACCCCAGGCCTCTGTTCAGCATCATGATGGCCATGATCATCACCAGTAGTCCCGAGACTCTCACCAGTTGATGCATAAAACTGGGTGGAAGCACGTTGGCGAACAGGCCATAACCCAGTAGTGGGATTAATGTTCCACAGGCAAAAAAGAACAATAAGGAAGCACCTTCAAGCGGATTGCCTGTCCCGGCAGCCATGATGTACATGGCTTGTAATGGTCCGCAACCCAGAATCAAACCACTGAGCAAGCCAATGACCAACGGATTTTTTGCAGCATTATTCTGCTGACTGATTTTGCGAGAAAATCGGGAAGGCAAATGTATGCCAAATGCTTGCAGCCTGGGAAACAAATTCAGCATTTTTAGACCAAACAGGAATAAAAATACAGCGGCTGCCAGAGCAGCCACACCTCGCATGTGCATGGTAATTATCAGTGTTGCACCCATCAGGGCAAATCCAGCGCCAATGACAGAATATGAAACCATTTTGCCAACGGCATACGCGCCATGATCAATGATTTTTGCAAATAGCGTCTGACTGTTTTTGCTGTAACTGAGTATAAAACTGCCACACATGCCGATACAGTGAAAACCGGTCAGAAAGCCAATACCAAACAACAGGGAGTAGCTCATGTTGGCATGTAATGTCGGGAGCAGATCAGGCATAAGCCCTTTACCCCACAAGGCAAGCAAAGCTACACAGGAAAAGAGAATAAAAAAAATCAGCAGATCAAACACTCGCGTCATCAACGGTTTTTTCTGACCATTGACCAGATAGCCACTGTATTCGATGACACGACTGATCTGTTGTAGTGTAAGCATGTCGGCTGAATAGCCTATTCGTACTTGTCCGGTCTTATATTCCGCGCTGACTGTAATGATTCCCGGTAAGGAAGAAAGCGCATGTTCTATCGTCTGTTCACATCCACTGCAATGCATACCGGATACATAAATTATTATAGATTTGGTTGACATAGCGTCTCTTCCCAATTCCACTTTCATATTAAGGTTAAACCATGCTAATATTAAAGCATAGAACGTATTTCAAATATAGTTATATTCTAATATATAAAGAGGAAGGCATGACTGATTTATCTGAAGAAGAACGAAAAAAAATTCTTGAAAGTCCACCAAAAGGCACCTGGGCATTAATGCTTCTGGTAAGTGGCAGCATGGTGATTGGCTGGCTGTTCCTGTATTACGGGGTGTTTTTACCGCGCGGCGTTATTAATTAGGGGCCAGCATGCATATAGATCCATTAGAAAAACAATGGGTGCAGATTGCATTGGGCATTTGTGCTTTCTTCATTGGCATCATCATGCTGGATGCCTTGTTTCATAATATCAATGCGCCAAGTAATGTGGAAACCATCGATTCGGCGCGTTTGCATCTAAGCGAGGAGTTCGCTGAACAAAATCTTGGCGTACAGGTAGATGGCGAAGGGCAGGTCGTGGTACGCATGATTGCTGGTCGCTATTCATTTTTACCCAAAGAAATCAGCGTGCCTGCCGAAACCAAAATGACATTTCGTTGGGTGAGTAGCGATGTGTTGCATGGTGTGCATATTCCGATGACGAACATGAGCACCATGGTGGTACCGGGGTACGTGGCCCAAGTGGAAACATCCTTCCCCAAACCGGGCGAATATCCTGCGCTATGTAATGAATATTGCGGATTGGGACACGATCACATGTGGAGCAAGATCAATGTGCTTGAAAAAGATGAATGGCAGCAGCTTCAACTCAGCATGAACGGGGCAGACAATGATGAATGATAGTGTGGAAAGAAAACTGGCATTAAGTCACATGTCAGTCGCGTTTGCTGCATTTATTGTGGCGTGTATTCTCGGCGAGTATCAGGTATTAGAGCGCAGCGGAATATTTCCCGCGCTGGAATCGCCTGCGGTGTATTTTGCTTCGGTCAGTACGCATGGCGTGTTAATGGCGTATGTGCTCACCACGTTTTTTATTATGGGGTTTGGTTATTACACGGCCAGCAGTACCCTAAAAATTCCCGTATGGAATCCGCTACTGGCCTGGGCAGGGTTTTGGATTGCTCTGACCGGCGTGGTGTTGGCAGCGATTCCATTGCTGAGCGGTTTGGCTTCAGTGCTGTACACATTTTATCCACCCGTGCAGGCAGACCCGATGTTTTATATTGGAGCCACACTATTGGTTGTAGGTTCCTGGGTGTGGTGCGGCATTATGCTGGTGATGTTTTATCAGTGGAAAAAGGACAACCCAGGACAAAATGTACCGCTAGCCATGTTTGCGACCACCGCCAATGCATTATTATGGCTATGGACCAGCGCCGGAGTGGCTCTGGAAGTGGTGTTTTTATTGATTCCCTGGTCGCTGGGCTGGATTGATACGATTGATCCGGGGCTGGCGAGAACGTTGTTTGCCTGGACCTTGCATCCTATTGTTTATTTCTGGCTAATCCCTGCCTACATCGCTTTTTATGTCTTCGTGCCGAAACAGGCCGGCTCATTCTTGTTCAGCGAAGAAGCTGCACGCGCCGCATTTTTAGTGTTAGTGGTTTTCAGTCTGCCGATTGGTTTTCATCATCTGTATATGGATCCAGAACAGGCCAGCGGCTGGAAGCTTCTGCATGGTATTGGTACATTTATTGTCACCTTACCCACCTTCGTTACCGGGTTTACCGTGATAGCCTCGCTGGAAATTGGCGGGCGCTTGCGCGGTGGTCAAGGCCTGTTTGGCTGGATCGGCTCGTTGCCGTGGACGAATAGTATGGTGCTGGCGGTCATCTTATCCTTGCTGATGCTTATCTTTGGCGGCTTTGGCGGCATTGTAAATGCCAGCTATGCGATGAATGCGATGGTCCACAATACCGCGTGGGTGCCTGGGCATTTTCATCTGATCTTTGCCGGTACTACGATCATCATGTACTTTGCCATCGCTTACTATTTATGGCCGGTGTTGACCAAAAAACCACTGTATTCAAATAACTGGGCGCTGGTGCAACTGTGGACCTGGTTTATTGGTATTTGTATTTTAACCACTCCGTGGCATGTACTGGGGCTATTGGGTCAGCCGCGACGTATTTCCAGTGTGGCGTATAACAACTTGCTGACCTTGTCCTGGCAGCCTTACGAGCTGGCGATGATTTTTGGTGGCTTGATTATGCTGGGTTCCGCCGTGTTGTTTATTTATATTCTGGCTAAAACCTGGATGTCGGATGTCAGCGAAACTGAAAACGACTATGTGCTGGAATACGCCGAACCTTTGCATCCGGTCAAAAACCTGCCGGAATATTTGAATGACTTTTCATTATGGAACAAGACCATTGCTGTGCTGATGGCAATCAGTTTCGGTATTCCAATATTACAGTTCTTCTTTATGGATACCTTCGATTCCAGTGCATGGGGATATTAAAATGAGACAATTATTAATGATATGGCTATTGGTCCCTGGTTTTGCATTAGCCGAGCCCGCCTCGAATATTGCCTGGACGCCGCAACTGCTTAATTTTGTTAAACAAGGCAATGTGCAAAAAGGCGGGCAATTGGCCGCATCTTGCGCCGGATGTCATGGTGAAAAGGGGATCAGCCAGATGGATGATTTTCCTTCCCTGGCAGGACAACTGGCGACCTATACCTATAAGCAACTGCGCGATTATGCCGATGGCAAGCGCGAGAATGCATTGATGAATTCTGTCGCTGAAGGCTTGAGTAAACAGGATGCTGCCGATTTGGCCGTCTGGTTTGCCTCGCTCCCTCCTGCACAAGGAAAAGCGCTTGATAAGGCCGCGTTAAAAAAAGCTAAAAGATTGGTGGAAAAAGGCAATGGTAAAAAAATCATTCCGCCGTGTTTTGCCTGTCATGGTAGCCGAGGTCAGGGAGAAAGGCAGGATATTCCTGCGTTGTCGGGGCAGCAGGTCAATTATTTCATCAATACATTAACGGAATATAAAACTGGTGTGCGGAAAAACGATATTTACAGTCGCATGCGTTTGATTGCCCAATACTTAACCGAGGACGATATCAAACAACTCGCGCAATACTATCACCAGATGAAGAGGTAGCATCATGTACAAGATTTTGGCAACATTATTGTTTAGTAGTGTGTGTATCAGCCCGGTGGCGGCAAAGTACATTCCTTATCAGTCGTCTGCGGAAGACAAACTGATGCGCAATGCGCCGCTGAGCACCCCGGTTGCCAATAATCAGCAAAAGCCGAAAAATGATTACAACATTACGATCAATTACGAGTTGGGCATGCACTGCACCGGCTTTGATTTTTCGTATTGTTGTATTCTGCCGCCCTACAACTCAATCCAAAGCCAGGTGGTTAAAACCGCAACCGGCCCCTACCAGTTTCCGCGATTATTAAAAGCCGACCCTAACGACCCGACGGTATTAGTGGATGGCAAAAAACGCATGAAACTGGAATATGGGCATATTGACAATACCTTTGCAGAAGGAACCAAGCTGGCGTACTGGAATATTCCGTATGACGTGAACAAGGATGGCAAATACACAGACAACGAAAATGTGGGAAATGCCTATTTTACCCACCTGTATATTTATAAGGATTTAAAAGGCAGTAATCCCAACAAAACCAGTAAGGACAGTGAAAAACTGCGTATTGGTATCGAGCTGCCGATTCCGCGTGATGCTGGGCCTTCCGGACAGCCGTTGAAAAATGGCCATCTGCATTACACCGGTGATGAAGGGACGATAGTCTATACCAAATCGCCGGTACTGGATAATGTGCCGATTGTGCTGACCAACCCTGGGATTTGGGATGCCTTAGGCTTACCATTAACCCCGTTTTACGATGAGTTAATGAAGAAAAGCCCGCTGGAAATTGTCGAAAGCGATATACGTCCTTATCAGGAAGCCTGGGTGGGATTAGTCGATGCCAAATCCGGCAAACCGGTGATTGACAGCCATAGCGGCAAGCCTGTGCGCTTTATCGGCACCAATCCGATTGATGTGCCTAATTGCGCCAATTGTCATTCCAATGATAATGCCAATGGCGATACCTTTATCTTATACAAACAGGAAAAAGCATTCTGGAAAAGCCTGAATGCGTCTGATTACATGGCTAATCTGAAAGCCACGTCGATTTCTATCCTGCAAATTCATGATGCCCGCCACGGCACGCAATTTCTGGCCAACTATGACCCATCCAGCCGCTCTACACACAACCGCCTGGGGAACGACCCGGTGTTGTGTCAGCAATGCCATGCGGATAATGTGATTGGGGTGCTGCAATCCAAAGGCGTGGCCCAGGTATTGTCTGGCGGTGATAAACGCGAATCCTGGGATACTCCGATTATGCCGCTGTCAGAAGCGTTACACCGTGTGCATCAGACCATCCGTCCGTTGCCCGATGAAGAAGGGCGCAGCGGCACTTGTGCCGGGTGTCATCCGGCGCACAGACAGGATGGTTCTATGGATGGCTATCCCATTACTCCGGGTGGAGAAAACTTTTTTGCGACAGCAGATAACCGTGACAGTAAGGGCGGCTGTTTTGCTGGACGTGATGTACATTCCAACCCGGATAAGGACAAAGACGGTGCCGGGACGCCCGAGCATCTGAACGAGATTGGCAAATGGATGCAGGCCAATGTGTCCAACATCGGTAATGGCAAAGGTGGGAAGGGCATGTGGTGTACCAACTGCCACAGTCAGTTATCCCGTGAACTTTATCAACGCGATAATTTACAGAATGCCTTCAAACAAACCGGGGAAACCATCCGTAATAAATCCCTGGACGAGATTGCCAAAGCCATTGGCGTTGATCGTAAAACACTGGAACAAAAATATCTGGATCCAAAAGTGGTTCTGGACAAGAAAGGCCATGATACTCCAGGAAAATCCGGAATCTTGCTGACCTGGGCGAAAGACCGTCTGGTGCCAGATATTGGCGTGATAGCTACTAAAGACGGTCAACCACTGGTCAGTAAGGATGAAGACGGCGATGTGAATGTGGCTTTGTTGTCAGCCAATCCTTCCGCCAAGCTGGCATCGTTGCAATTACCTGATGATGCCACCGGTATTGCCGCCGTGCCTTATGATGCCGCCAGTCATGGGCGTGACTATTGGTTATCACCAGGCGCGCCGCATTGCGCGGATTGCCATGCGCCGCCGTATGTGGAAGGCCAGGGGGGGGTGGCTTATCCGATTAATCAACCGGGCAAATACAGTTTGATGCGTTATTCAAAAGGGCATGCCGGGTTGGCTTGTCAGGCCTGTCATGAATCAATTCATGGCTTGTATCCAGTCAGGCCAATTGTCGATACCACCACCTATAAACAAGCCGCACAATACAACCCGGATGGCAGTCATGGGCCATTATTGTGTGCCTCCTGCCATGAAGTAAATAAATCAGGGGTGCCGATTGTGGCAGAAGCATTGACCTGGAAAGGCAAAAAAATCAAGGATGACCTGGATGCGGCAATTAGCTGGATTCATGGAAATGCGCACGATTTGGGCGGTAAAAACCCTAAATAATGTGACGGATGCTGTCGGGAAAATGAGGGCGTGTTGCGAGGTACGCATTACCCGCTGGTGTTTTTTGGATTTACTGTTCACATTCAAGACATGAGAAGAACATGAAGCATATACTTTTCTTATTCGTATTAAGTATCATCCAGGGCAGTGCCGCCTGGGCGAATAACGTGCTGGTGACCATTGGCGCATCCGGCCAGGTTACACAACAACAATTAGAATCTGCCATGCAGGCAGCGCCTTTTGCCACCCAGTTTCCGGCAATGGATGAACAAGATCAGGCCTATTTGCGTGGTGATATGTTGTTGCGGCTGGCGCGGGCGGAGGCGCTTTATCAGGAAGCTGTGGCCAGCGGCATACAGCACAGTGAGATATTTCAGCAAGAGATGGGCAATTTTAAAACTGCCTTGCTGGCACAAAAATATCTGCAAAAGCTGAGCAAGTCCATCCGCATTCCCGCGCAGGATTTGCAGGCCATAGAAGACAAAATTGGCGGTCAAAATGACGCAATCGAGGCGGCTAAGTCAGCCTATATTGCCAAAAATTTCAAAACCTTAAAGGCGCAACGCATTCACGAACTCAGACAACAGGCGGGCGTGCAAACCTATTTTCAGCTGTTGGATGAGCAGCCACTAGCCGATAGCGTTCTGGCTCAGGGACAGAATATCAGGATCACCTATGCTGACCTGCTTGGCAAAGACACTAAGGTCAAAATTGACAAGCAGCGCATCATCGACAAGGTGAATGAATGGATTGACCTGACATTAATGGCCTACGCGGCCAGTCAGACGAATACAAAAATTGAAGCTCAATTGGCGGATTACGGAAAAGATCTCACCACACGTTTGTTACTGGCTCAAAAAGAGCAGGACTGGCTACAGGACGAGGCGGTGTTGCGTCACTACTTTCAACAACACCCCGAGATTGCCTATGTGCCAGAACGCCGTCAGATTGGTCAGCTGGTGGTCGCCGATCAACAGCAGGCCATGCAGTTGCGCGAGCGCATCCTCAAGGGCGAAAGCCTGTTCGAACTGGCGGCTCAATTCAGTATTGATCCGTTTGGTCGCCAGCGCTCCGGGGATATGGGCTGGTTAGCCGAGGGCAGTGCCTTGCCGGAAATTGAGCAGGCCATCAAAAACCTGCCTGACAATCAAGTCAGCGAGGTCACCAAAACAGCAAAAGGCTGGCACGTGGTCATGATTGTGAATCGCAAGCTGGGAGTACGCAAACACTTTGCGGCAATAAAAGACCGCGTTAAACAGAAGTTCATTGCGCAAAAAATGACCGGCTATTTACGTGAGGTGACAGAAAAGTATCCATTGCAATGGCATATTGCAAACCTTGAAAAGAGTCAGCATGGATCAGCGTTGCGTTAACAATGGCTCGACATAGTGCTGGAAAGCCCGTTCACTTAAAATGCCTTGTTGCATATAAACAAAACGGCCATCGCGATCAATCACGACAGAAAAGGGCAAGACGCCATAAGAATTGCCCCATTTTTTTAATAAAGAATAGTGGCGCTCAGGGGCAGCATGCAGGATGGGGTAATTGATGCCGGTAGTACGCACAAAGTTTTTGAGTTTTTTGATCTCATCCAGACCCACGCCGATGATTTGCAGACCGTGATCTGCATAGCGTGACTGGTAATCAATGAAATCAGGAATCTCAACCTGGCAGGGGGCGCACCAAGTGGCCCAGAAATTTAACAAAATGACCTGGCCCTGCCACTGATAAAGATTTTGCGGGTCGCCTTGCAGGTCATTGAGGATGAGCGGCTCCATTTCCCAGGCATTGGAAATGGCAGAGCGCCCCAGAGCCGGATTGATAAAAGCCTGGCTTGTCAGGCTGAACAGGGAAACCAATAAAATAATTTTAGATTTTTTGTTGTACATCAATATGTCATTACTTAGTAGAAAGGCTTAAATAAAATCGATGTATAATATTAACATTTGCTAATAAACTAAAACATACTTATTTATGCAATTTAAACAACTGTTTTTGATAATACTGCCGTGCCTGATGTCGTTGAGCAGTTTTCAACTGGCGGCGGAAACGCGCTATTCATTGCTACAGGCCATTGATTATGCTCTGGATAATAACCCTGATTTGCAAATCATGCAGGATAGAATTGGGCAGGCGCAAGCGCAAGTAGGCGAAGCCATGGCCAATTTTTATCCGCAAATCACCAGCCGCTTGTCGTATCAGCACAGTGACAATCCTTCCAGAGCGTTTGGCATGATCATCTCGCAACGGCGCCTGAATTTAACCGGGACGGATTTTAATCATCCAGGCGGTACAGATAATTACCGACCCGAGATTACCGCCCGTTATGCGTTATTCAGAGGCGGGCAGGACAGCCATCGCCTGAACGCTGCCGAGTCCGGCGTGGAAGCCGCTCAACAGGATCGGGCGGCGATGCGTAATCAATTAGTTCAGGCCGTCAGTGCAACCTTCTATACCTATTTAGCGGCATTTGAACAACATAAAGTCAGTCAACGTACCATTGCGGCGGTGAGCAGTGAACTTAAGCAAAGTCAGGCGCGATACGAGGCTGGTTCGGAATTAAAGTCTGATGTCTTGTCATTGCAGGTGCAGCTGGCCGAAGCCAAAGATGCGCAAATCAGAACCGGGAATGCGCTTGAATTGACGTTGACCGGGTTGAAAACCCTCATGGGACTGGATGCCGGGCAAGCGTTACTGATTGATTTATCCGACGACATTGCGCTACCCAATGCAGCCCAGGATTTTAATCAATTACTGGATGCCGCGATAGCACAAAGACCAGAAATGTTAGCCGTCAATACGCGCCTGGAAATGGCCAAAAGTCAACTGGATGCGGCGCAAGGGGCTTATCTGCCACGCGCGGATGCCTTTGTCAGTTACGGTTCAGACAGCAAAAACCTGGACTTTAGTACCCATCGGGATAATGTGACCGCCGGTGTCAGCGTGGAGCTGGATATTTTTAATGGGTTCCGCACCAGTGAAAAGGTTAAACAGGCGGAATATGCGCTAGCCATGGCAGAAAAAAGTATCCGGCAAACCCGCTTACACATAGAAAATGAAGTCAACTCGGCCTGGCTAAAACAACAGGAAGCGCTGGCACGGCTGGATGTGACGCGGGCTTCGGTGGCAGCTGCAGAAGAGGCATTGCGTATGGTTAAAGAGCAACGCAAGGCAGGCACAGTCACAGTAACACGCTATATAGAAGCCGAACTGGCGCGCGATAAAGCCTATGTGCGGCGTATTTCAGCAAAGTTTGATGCCCTGCGTGCCCAAGCGCAATTAAATCAGGCAATTGGTATTTGGAAATAAGAGAACTCACCATGCAAAAAATAACACAAAACAAATGGTTACTCCCTGTGCTTTCCGGCGTTGCATTATTGCTGGTGGTGTTATATTCACTGGGCATTATTGGTGGGCCGGAAAAAACCAATCCCGGTACGACGCCACACACGTTGGCGGCCTTGCCGGTCGGTGCAAAAACCTTGACTGTAGGCAAAGAGCTGACTGATAACACGCTGTCATGGCCGGGCACCTTACGTTCTCGCAGCGTGGCTAAACTGGCGCCTAAATTGAATGCGCGTATTCTTGAAGTCACCGTCAATGTAGGGGATGCCGTCAAGCAAGGGGATGTACTTGCGCGCCTTGATAAACAGGGTTTACAGGCGGCTTACCAGGAAGTGAGTGCCGTGTTGCAGGCGGCGCGGGCGCATGCCAAACAGGCCATTGCTGATGAAAAAAGAACCAAGGATCTGTACAGCAAAGAAGCGGCTACGCGGCAAACGCTAGAGGCGGTTGAAGCACAGGCTAAAGCGGCCAGAGCAGCCGTAGCGCAAGCCGCCAGTGCGCTCAAACAGGTTAAAGTCAATCTCAATGAAAATGTTATTAAAGCCCCTTTTGACGGCATTATCAGCGAACGCTTGAAAGAACCCGGCGATATGGGCTTGCCAAATGATCCGATTGTTATTCTGCAAAAACCGGATGATTTGCAATTGCAGGCGGCAATACCCACGCGCTGCGCCAAGCGAATCGTATTAGGGCAACAGGTGGATATTCGCATCGACAGTCTTAATCGTAGAGTCACCGGAAAAATAGATGAAATTGTGCCGGAAATAGATCCGCATACCCGCACGCAACGTGTCAAAGCCGCCTTGTCTTCGTCCGAAGGCTTGATTCCCGGCTTGTTTGCCTGGCTGGAACAAAGCTGTGAGGATGATCAGGATGTGTTGTTGGTGCCACAGTCTGCAGTGCAAACGTTTGGCCAATTGGAAGCGGTGAAAATTGTGCACGATGACCAGGTATACACGCGTCATATCCGCACCGGAAAAACTAAGGGCGAGAAACTGGAAGTGTTATCCGGCCTGCGTGAAGGCGAAACTATTTTGATGGATGCCGGGAATGCACATGAGTAAAGACAACATGGAACCGCAAAAAGACAGTTTAACCATCAGCATTGTCAGGCTGTTTACCACATCGCACCTGTCATTACTGTTTTTGATTATCTCATTGCTGGCCGGGGCGGCGGCCTTGATATTGACGCCGCGCGAAGAAGACCCGCAAATCATCGTGCCGGTGATGGATGTTTTCGTACAATACCCCGGCGCGTCCAGCGAGGAAATTGAAATGCTGGTGACCACGCCGCTGGAGATGTTGTTGCGTCAGATCAGTGGTGTGGAATATGTGTATTCGGCATCGCGTCCGGGTGAGTCTTTGGTGACGGTACGCTTTTACGTGGGTGAGGATCTGGAGGAAAGCCTGATTAAAACCCGCGATAAACTACTCGCTCATCAAGACATGATTCCACCTGGCGTGACTAACTGGCTGGTCAAACCCGTGGAAATTGATGATGTGCCAACGGTGATGCTAACCCTGTCGCCGCAAACCGATGTCTATGATTCGCTGGCCATACGCCGCATTGCCGATGAGTTGATCGAGCGCTTGCGTACCACGGAAGACATTGGCAAAAGCTGGGTGGTGGGTGCTGCATCCCGGCAGATTTCTGTGTATCCCGACCCGGTTAAACTAGCATCCAGGCAAATTACCCTGATGGAAGTCAAACAGGCCTTGGCCAACAATAATGTGAATGTGCAGGCGGGCGCCTTTGACCGCGGCGGACGGCAAATCCTGGTGGAAGCCGGGCCGCATTTTACAACCCCGCAACAGGTCGCGGCCACCGTCATAAAAAGCCTGAATGGGCGTCTGGTTTACCTGCGTGATGTGGCAGAGATTATTGATGGTGCGCAAGATCCGGCACACTACACGCGCATCGGTTTTGGTCCAGCCGTTAATGAAATGAAAACTATCGGGTATGCGGTGGGCAATGCGCCGGTGGCTGGAGAAGAGCGTGAAATGGTAACTATCGCGATTGCCAAACGCAAGGGCAGTAATGCGGTCAGTGTGGCCGAAAAAGTATTGCACATGACCGAACAGATGCGTGGCACCATCATTCCTGATGATGTACTGGTCACCGTCAGCCGCGATTATGGCGAAACCGCCAACCATAAGGCAAATGAATTGATCAAGCACCTGGTGATTGCTGTGGTGACGATTATTTTTATTCTGGCTTTGTCACTGGGTTTGAAAGAATCATTGATAGTGTCACTGGCCGTGCCGATGACGTTTGCCGTGACCTTATTTTGCGATCTGGTGTTTGGGTATACGATTAACCGGGTGACGTTGTTTGCATTGATTTTGTCTTTGGGCTTGCTGGTGGATGACCCGATTGTGGATGTGGAGAATATTCACCGGCATTACAAACTGCGTAAAGAACCGCCACTGCGCGCCTTGTTGACCGCCGTTGATGAAGTCAGACCGCCAACGATACTGGCGACGTTTGCCGTAATTCTGTCATTTGTACCGATGTTTTTTATCACCGGCATGATGGGGCCGTACATGGCACCGATGGCATTTAATGTGCCCATAGCCATGCTGCTGTCGCTGATTATTGCCTTTACCGTCACACCGTGGGCCAGTTATCGCCTGCTGCGCAGTGACTATGGCAAGGCTGAAGACAAGCCCTTTGATATTAAAAAAACCTTCGGCTTTAGACTGTATCGCTCTATCGTTCAGCCGATTATCGCCAGCAACACGCGCATCCGCTGGTTTTTACTGGCCGTGTTTATCGCGTTTGTTGCATCCACCATGCTGGCGGTCACGCGGGTCGTACCGCTTAAACTGTTGCCGTTTGATAACAAGAACGAGCTGCAGTTGATTATCGACATGCCGCGCGGCACTACGTTGGAGCAAACCGATGCAGTCGTCGCTGCAGTCGGGCGCTATCTGTCAACAGTCAATGAAGTGACCGACTACCAAAGCTACGTCGGTGTGTCGTCACCGATGGATTTTAACGGCATGGTGCGCCATTATTATTTGCGTCAGGGCAGTTTTGTCGGCGATATTCGTATCAATCTGCTGGAAAAGGAAAAACGGGTGCAACAGTCGCATGAAATTGCCTTGCGTATGCGACCCGACATTGAACGCATTGCCAAGCAGTTTGGTGCCAATATCAAGATTGTCGAACTGCCGCCAGGGCCGCCGGTATTATCGACCCTGGTGGCCGAAGTTTATGGGCCAGCGGGAGCCAGTTATCAACAATTGATTGAGGTCTCCAATGATGTGCGTGCGCGTATGCAACAAACCGCTGGGGTGGTCGATGTGGATGATTATGTCGAAGCAGACCACGAACAACTGCATTTTAAATTGAACCGTGAAAAGGCCGCCCTGAACGGTGTCACGGCTGAACAGGTGGCACACACGTTAAAACTGGCGTTGCAAGGGCAAACAGCCGGAACGGTACACATCGTGACAGAAAGACAGCCCTTATTGATTCATTTGCAGTTACCGCGCGCCTTGCGTTCATCGGCGGCGGATTTGCTGGCTTTACGCGTCAAAACCGATCAAGGCAAGTTAATCCCGTTGAGTGAAATCGGACACATGGCGCAGGAAAATGGTAGCCGCACAATTTTTCACAAGAACCTGAAGCGCTTGTCTTATGTGACCGCCGAAATGGCTGGGCGTAGCCCGGTGGAAGCGGTACTGGATTTAGCTGAAAGCATCGAAGCAAACCCGTTACCCCCTGGCTACCACGCAGATATGGCCGGTGAAGGGGAATGGAAAATTACCGTCGATGTCTTCCGCGATCTGGGCCTGGCCTTCGCGGCGGCGATGGTGATGATCTATGTCTTGCTGGTGGGACAGACCGGTTCGCTGGGCATCCCGCTGATTATGATGATTGCCATTCCCTTAACAGTGATCGGCATTATGCCGGGCTTCTGGTTTATAAACTTGTTTACCCAGGAGGTGGGTGAGTATGCCAACCCGGTGTATTTTACGGCGACAGCCATGATCGGCATGATCGCACTGGCCGGCATTGTGGTTAGAAACTCCATCATCCTCATCGACTTTATTGAACGCACTTATAACCGCGATGAAGAGATTACCCTGGCAGAAGCATTAATAGAAGCGGGCGCAACACGCATGATACCGATCTTTTTAACCGCCATTACCGCAGTCTTCGGTTCTGCCATGATCGTACTCGATCCGATATTTTCCGGGCTGGCCTGGAGCTTTATCTTCGGCATCATTGCATCCACCCTGTTTTCGCTGGTGGTGATACCGGTGGTGTATTACTTGATTATGCAGGATAAACCAAAAAATGACGATATCCCTGAATCGGGTTGATTTTTTGGTGTTGTTAAGAGCCAGTCGTCCCTGACTGGCTGAAAACGATTATCGTTTTAATTTTTGCATCAAAAAAACCAGTCCACCAAAACCGAGTAAAATCAAGGTTGATGGTTCTGGAACGGGGGTTCCTCCGCCGCCGCCAGGAATGCCTCCACCGCCTATAGGATCGGCGGCCAGACTCAACGGCGAAATTAAAGAAAGGATAATAAAGAAAATCAGGTTAAGTAGGGAGTGTTGATTTATTTTCATTTAATATCTCGGTAATCAGTGAAACAATAAGGGAGATAGCTTCTTGGTTGAGTTGCTATGTGCCAAAAATATTTGACATAAATAAACATAGTCCAAATAAAATTTATATGTGAAATATATAAAATTTTTTTAAAATATTTCTTAGTCAATTTATTTTGACTGCTACGTTTAAAGGTTGGCGTTTAAAAATTAAAAGCCCTCCAGAACAATTTTTCCCAGACTTTGACCGGTAGATATTAATTGGTGCGCCTGCTTCAGGTTGCTTGCATTGATGATGCCCAGCTGCTGGTGCAGGGTAGATGCAATTTTATGTTGCTCGCAAAGGATGGCAAGTTCGCTCAGGATGTCATGTTGCCTGATGATATCCGGTGTGTTGAACATGGAGCGGGTATACATAAATTCCCAATACAGCGAGATGCTTTTTTGTTTTAATAGACGAATATCCAGCTGTTCTGGATCATCAATCAGGCCAAGTTTTCCCTGTGGTGCCAGACATTCGGCTAATTCCGAGAAATGTTGCTGGGTATGGGTCAGGCTACAGACATAGTCTACCTGTTCAATATCTAAAGCCTTCAGCTGGGGTTTTAATGCTTGATGATGGTCGATCACTCGATCGGCACCCATTTGTTTGACCCATTGTTGGGTTATGGGGCGTGATGCGGTCGCGATCACCGTCAATCCGGTAAGCACTTTTGCCAGTTGGATCATAATGGAGCCGACACCCCCGGCTGCTCCGGTGATGAGCAATGTTCCTGCATCTTTCATCGGTATTTGCATGCGGTCAAACAGTAATTCCCAGGCGGTCAGGCCTGTTAAGGGCAGGGCGGCGGCATTTGTAAAACTCAGGTTTTGCGGTTTTAACGCGACGATGTTCTGATTAACACACTGATACTGGGCATTACATCCCGGGTGTTGCAATGCGCCGGCATACCAGACTTCATCGCCCATGTTGAAGCGAGAGACTTTAGAACCTTTATCAATGACCACACCTGCAGCATCCCAGCCGAGTATTTTATATTCGCCTTCCGGCGGGCTCACCCGTTGACGGATTTTAAGATCTACCGGATTAACCGCAATGGCCTTGATTTCGACCAGGATATCATTCTTCTCTGGAGAAGGCGTTGCGGTTTCAATATCCAGCAGGTATTCGGGGTGTTCCAGGGGGAGGATGTGTTGATAGGCGATGGCTTTCATACGGTGCGCGAAGTTTTAGACAAGTAAAGTGGATAATCGCCGCTTTCTATCAGACGCAGCTTTTCGGTCGGGTAATTATAAAGATAAACCCAGGCGGTGACCTGGTTTTGTGTCAGGTTAATTGGCAGTTGACGGCGGATATATTCGTGTGGTTTTGGGAATTTTTCGCTGCATTCTTCGTAATGATCCAGCCGACGCAGTAATTTTTCTATGGCAGGGCATTGATATATTTCACCGAAGATCTTGTTTTGAGAGTTAGGATCAAAGATTGCGCCGGGGTAGTTGTTGACGACGTATAAATGACCTGGAAACCAGCCATAATGAACAAAATCACTGTAGTGACTTAAATAAGTGTAGGAAGGGTGGCCAATGGATTTACGCAAAGTACCGTACACAAACAGCAGGTTTGACGATCCAGCTGCGGAGTAAGTTATTTCTTGTGACGGATTCAAATTCACGGTGAAAAAATGCTATTGTTTGCACATGACCATACAATACATCGATAACGAAGAAAAACTATACGCCCTTTGCCATCAGATCAGTCTGGTTTCATGGATAGCGATTGATACCGAGTTTCTTAGAGAAAAAACCTATTACCCCAAATTTTGTCTGTTGCAGGTGGCAACGCCCGATTGGGTCGCCTGCGTAGATCCGCTGCAACTCAATGATTTATCACCTTTATTTGAGCAGTTATATCGGCCTGATCTTACCAAAGTGCTGCATTCGTGTCGGCAGGATTTTGAAATTTTCTTCCAAATCACTGGAAAAGTTCCGCAGCCAGTGTTTGATACCCAGATAGCCGCACCATTGTTGGGTTTTCAGGAAAATCCCGGTTATGCCATGCTGGTGTCCAGTTTTTTGAATGTCAATTTGAACAAGGCCCATACGCGTACGGACTGGTCAGAGCGACCGTTGAGCGAGGCGCAAATCAAATATGCGGCGGATGATGTTATTTATCTTTGCCAGATTTATCAAATCATGTGTGAAAAGCTGGATGATTTAGGCCGCTTGCAGTGGCTGGAAGATGATTTTAAGGCGTTGGAAAATCCGGGCTTGTATCAGCTTGAGCCAAAAAATGCCTGGCTGCGCATCAAGGGGAAAAACAAATTGACCGGCCGACAGTTGTCGATTATTCAGGCATTAAGCCTGTGGCGGGAAGAAACGGCACAGGACATGGACAAGCCACGTAACTGGCTGATTCGCGATGAAATGCTGTTGGAGTTGGCGAAATTACAGCCGACCCATTTAGGTGAGCTGGCCAAGGTCAGGAATATCAATTCATCGTTTGTAGGTCGACATGGAAAAAAAACATGCGCATTAATTGCGCAAGCACGGGAACAATCGCCAATTCCATTACACGATGATAAACGCCCTCCAAAGAAGAGTCAGCAGCAGGAGGCTGTTCTGGATGTGATGACTGCAGTCGTTAGAATACGCGCGGAAGAAAATGCTCTCAATCCGGTTATCCTGGCGACCCGCAAGGATTTGGAAAAACTGCTGTTTGGTGAAGAGAATGTGCTGTTAAAAGGCTGGCGTTACAGTATGGTGGGTAAGGAGATACTGGACTTGTTGGAAGGGCGCCGCCATCTTGCCTTATCGTTTGATGACGTAGCGGTCATTCCTGGTCGGGGTTCAGGGGGTGATGTGAATTCCATCCCCTGAACGCAACTGCATTATCCGAGTAGGTGTTCCATCACCATCATGATAATAAATCCCACCATCAACGAGAATGTGGCGGTGCGTGAGGTTCCGTTATTATGGGTTTGCGGGATGATTTCTTCACTGATTACAAATAACATGGCACCGCCGGCAAATCCCATGGCAACGGGCAGAACCTGGCCAAACAAAGCCACCATGGTTGCCCCCATGATGCCACCAATAGGCTCCATTAATCCGGTTAGGGTTGCGACCAACACCGCTTTCCATTTGTTATAGCCTAATGCGATCAGCGGCAGGGCAACGGCCAGGCCTTCCGGCAGGTTTTGCAGCCCAATGGCCATTGCCATGATCGTTCCGTGATTATCAAGGTTTCCGGCACCAAATACCACGCCGACGGAAATGCCTTCGGGAAAGTTGTGGATAGTCACGGCAAAAATAAACAGAGAGACTTTTTTGATTGAATCCAGGTCATATTCTGAATTTGTTTTGATATGCAGATGGGGCAGGCGATTATCAGTCAGGTGTAGAAAACCACCACCAAACAACATGCCCAAAGACACAATCCACAACCCATGTCCCGGCCAGACTTCGTTACCGAATTCGATGCCCGGGATAATCAGGGCAAATGCTGTGGCTGCCAGCATGACGCCAGCAGACAAACCCAGCATACCGTTAAACAGACGCGGGGAGACGTGCTTTACAAAAATCGCAGGCAGGGCACCGATACCCGTGGCAAGACCTGTCAGAATGCTGGCGAGAAAGCCGTAAACAGCGTATTCGCCATTTAACATGTACAAAGAAACAGTGGTTATTATCAGCAACAAAAACAGAGCAGAGCCAACAATCCCATAGCGTTGTTGTAGTGGTCTGTCCAGAAAGCGGTGGTAAATCGGCTGAGAATTAAGCCAGATGGATAAAGATTCAAATTTAGATTCAAAAGTTGCCATAGTTGATCTTCCCGTGTGTATTAATGAGTTATTACGGTGCAGATGTGGAATGCAGATAAGTCCCGATCGCAGATTGCAATGTGTTTAATTAACCTTCAATTATAACCAATTAGATGAATGCTGTGTTGAAGAGCATGAAAACAAGCGTGTCGGGAAAAATTCCGTTTTTTCTTGCGGCTATAGCAATTGCAGTATGCATTAATTATGATCACACGATTTGTTAAGTAAATTGATAAGAATAAATGAATAAAATTAATCATAGCGCTCTGTGTTTTACGCTAATGGCTGCTGCAAACTCAAGTTATGCCGGGGAGTATTTGGGGACCATGGAGGTCATCGGTCAAACCCCACTGGCCGGGACTGGTCTGTCTGCCGATAAAATACCTGCTCATGTGCAATCGGTAACAGCCGAGCAGATCCAGGAAACCCAGGCATTGTCATTGGCTGATTATATGAATCGCTATCTGGGCAGTGTGCATATCAATGAAGCGCAGAACAACCCGTTTCAGCCGGATGTTTATTATCGCGGTTTCGTCGCATCGCCTCTGCTGGGCTTGCCACAAGGGTTATCCGTCTATGTTAATGGTGTGCGCTTTAATGAGCCATTTGGCGATTCAGTTAACTGGGATTTATTACCTCCTGGCGCTATCGATACCATGTCTTTAAGTCCGGGCTCCAACCCGTTATTTGGCCTCAACACCCTGGGCGGTGCGATTAATATTCAGACCAAAACCGGTTTTTCCGCACCCGGCCACCATTTTGAAGTGACCGGTGGGTCGTATGAAAGGCATGCACAGGAAATTATGAGCGGTTGGAATAACGGCACTTGGGGGTATTACATTGACGTGCACCATTTTGAAGAAGAGGGCTGGCGAGATTTTTCGCCTTCTGAGGTTAAACAGGTCTTGGGCACCTTGAGCTGGCGTGGAGAGCGTGGCAGCCTGGATGTAACCCTGGCTGCCAACGACAACAAGCTGAAAGGTAATGGCGCAGTGCCTGATCAATTGCATAATCTCGAGCGCAAAGCGGTTTTTACTCATCCAGACCAGACCGTTACCCGCCTGTTTTTCTCCGAATTATCAGGAACCTTTGATGTGACGGATGACATTTTGTTAAGTGGTAACGCTTATTTCAGACAAAATCGTATCAAAACATTTAATGGGGATGACAGTGATTTCGAAGAGTGTTTATTAGGGGCAAATGCGGGCTTGTTATGTGAAGAACCGGGGGGCGTCGAAGAAGTGGTTGAGGATGTCAACGGCAATAATGTGATTGCGACAGATGCCGTTGAAGGAGCGACCAACAATACCAGTCAGACCCATATGCGCAGTCGTGGCGGTACTTTCCAATCCATGTTCAGTCAGGACGTGCTTGGGCACGAAAACAATTTTGTGATTGGTGCCACGTATGATTATGCGGACGTACATTTTGAATCTGATACTGAGTTGGCTGAACTGACCGATACCCGAGGTACGCTTGGTAGTGGTATTCTGGTTGAAGAAGGCCGGGTTCGGTTAAACACAACGACAGAAACCTTGAGTATCTATTTCAATGAGAGTTTCTCGTTAACTGAAGATTTAACCATCAGTTTTGGCGGTCGATACAACCATATCGAAATCGAATTAAAAAACCAGTATATCAATGGGCCGGATAAGTTGAGTGGCAAGCATACTTTTGATCGTTTCAATCCTTCGGTAGGCTTTACCTGGCAGGCGTTAGATAATCTCGGAGTGTATGGTAGTTACAGTGAATCATCCCGAGTGCCTACGCCGATGGAATTAAGTTGTGCAGATGAAGACGATCCATGCCGTCTGCCCAATGCTTTTGTTGCCGACCCACCGCTGGATCAAGTGGTAGCTAAATCCTGGGAAGCCGGTTTACGCGGTCAATTTACCGAGGTTTTAGGTCAAGGCGGGATGGCTTGGAATCTGGGGTTCTTTCACACGACAAACCATGATGACATTATCTTCAACCGGGGGGGTGGCAGCATCAGCGAAGGTTTCTTCAGTAACGTCGGGCAAACTCAGCGCTATGGAGTAGAAGCCGGTTTTAATCTAACTATGCCGAACCTGTTTAGCGACATTGATAAGTGGAGTTTTTCAACCAATTACACGTATTTGCATGCGCGTTTCAAAGACAGCTTCGTCATTCAGAACCCGGAAGATACTGCTGTGGCCGCCACAGTAACCAGGGGTGATCGCATTCCTGGGTTGCCGGAACATTTATTCAAGGCCTCAGTTGGCGTTGAATTGTGGCAACGCTGGAGTATTGCTATCGACATGCAATACAACGGCGATCAATTCTTCCGCGGCGATGAAGCCAATCTGACAGCACCACTGGCAGGCTATTGGGTATTTAATGCAAGAACTGAAGTGAAAGTGAATGACCATATCAGCTTTTTCGGTAAACTGGATAATATCTTCGACCGCGACTACAAAACTTTCGGTGTCTATGGCGAAGCCGATGAAGTACTCGGTCCGGCTTTTGACGAAGGTCGCTTTGTCTCCCCTGGCATGCCAAGAGCTGGCTGGGTGGGTGTAAAACTATCTCTTTAAGTAGAGCGGGTTGCAGCTATCATCGTGCGCTGAAAGTCTCATCGGGGGATTCGCCCCGATGAGATGATGGCCGGATAACTTAGCATTATTAAGCCAATGTGATTGTTATTGGCTTATCGAGCCTCATATCAATTGAGGCTAGCTATCTGAGTCTACTGTTTCAGATCTGGTTTCTGGCGAATTATCTCCCGCCTGCGTGGACTTTTTAGAGTCTCGCTGCCGTTTTTCAAATTGGTTTGAATATGTTGTAGCGTTGTTTTCGCTATTCGCTGCGGAACTTGAAGATTCATTGTTACTTGTTGAATCCGCTTGAGTCCGGTTGGAAGGGCGTCTATTGCCATTATTGCGTCTCCTGCGAGCGGGACCACGACGGTTGTTTCTACTTTTTTGCGGCTGATCAGACGCAGAATCCGTGGGATTTGTATTGGCTTCATTGTTGGATTCAGCCGGCTGTTTATGGCTATCCGTTTTCTTTTCTTGCCTGTTAGGGTTTCTGTTGTTGCGTCTTCTTGGAGGTTTTGAAGAACCGTTTTTTGTTTTGTTTTGATGTGGTCTGGCCGGTTTCGGTTTATGTTCAGTTTTTTTCTGAGCTGATTCAGTGGATTCTGTACTTGATGCTGAGTCATCAGGTGTGCCGACCAGCTTTTGCCAGAATCTTGCAATCAGGCTGGCTGAAGATTTTGCCTGGCTGTTAGGAATAGGGGCTTCCGGCAGGAATTCCTTGATAGCAGGTGCTTCAGATTTTTGGTTGGAATGCTTAACAAATTCAGGCACATCATGTGATTCTGATTTAAGTTGTTCGTGACTGGTTCTTTGCTCAGAATTATCCGAGATGCGAATGCGTTCAATGTCGTACGCAGGCGTTTCCAGGTGTTTGCTGGGGAGCACCACAATATTAACGTTCAGGCGCGACTCAAGTTCCTGGATACTGTTACGTTTTTCATTGAGTAGAAAAGTGGCGCAGTCGATAGGTAAATGTGCGATGACCTTTTCTGTCGCCGGTTTCATTGCTTCTTCTTCGATGATTCTCAATACCGCTAACGTGACTGATTCGATGTTGCGGATAGACCCTTGCCCTTTACAACGCGGACAGGGTAGTTGAGTAGCATCGCCTAATGAAGGCCTTATGCGCTGCCTGGACATTTCCAGCAGGCCAAATCGGGAAATACGCCCGGTTTGAATGCGTGCACGGTCAATTTTCAGGGCTTCTTTTAATTGGCTTTCAACTTGGCGTTGGTTCTTGTTGGCCATCATGTCAATGAAATCAATGACAAACAAAC
Source organism: Methylococcaceae bacterium (assembly GCA_006844705.1). GTDB lineage: Bacteria > Pseudomonadota > Gammaproteobacteria > Methylococcales > Methylomonadaceae > Methylomarinum. The sequence continues at coordinate 173,245 of SPJS01000060.1, forward strand.
CGCCTAAATCACGCAAACGCAGTTGACGGGAAATTTCATCAGCGGCTTCAAGATTGGTATTTAATGCAGTTTCTTCAATATCACTGCCTTTAATGGCGCGGGCAGAGTTGATATCAATCGAAGTTAATGCTTCGGTATGATCAATAACAATTGAGCCGCCAGAAGGTAGAGTCACCTCCCGCTGATAAGCCATTTCAATTTGTGACTCAATTTGATAACGGCTGAAAAGAGGAACAGATTCAGCATACAGGTGCGCTTTACTTAAAAAATGCGGCATCACTTGTTGCAGAAAATTCTGTACAAGTTTAAAAGATTCTTCGTTATCAATCAGAATTTCATCAATTTCATTGCGTAAATGATCACGTAACGCACGAATAATGATATTACTTTCCTGGAAAATAAGAAAAGGAGCCGCTTTTTCAGTGCTCGACCTGTCAACGGCTTCCCACAGTTGCAGCAGATAGTTTAAATCCCATTGCAGCTCTTCGGTACTTTTACCGCAACCGGCAGTACGGATAATTAGCCCCATGTCTTCAGGTATTTCTAAAGCTGCCATGGCTTCTTTTAGTTCACTGCGGGTTTCGCCTTCGATGCGACGAGATATTCCGCCGGCTTTAGGATTATTTGGCATTAATACCAGATAAGTTCCGGCCAAGCTGATGTAGGTGGTAAGTGCTGCGCCTTTGTTTCCGCGTTCTTCTTTTTCAATCTGAACAATGACTTCCTGGCCTTCTTTAACTGTCTTTGTTGAAGACGATTGATCATTTCCACCCGAATTTTGAGCGCTTTTATATTGAGGCGAGATTTCCTTGAGCGGTAAAAAGCCATGTTTTTCTGCACCATAATTTACAAATGCAGCTTCTAGTGCGGGTTCGACGCGGGTGATAATGCCTTTATAAATATTTGATTTTTTCTGTTCTTTTGATGGAACTTCTATGTCAAAGTCATAGAGTTTTTGGCCATCTACCAAAGCAACACGCAACTCTTCAGGTTGAGTGGCATTGATAAGCATTCTTTTCATTAAATAATCCTTAAAATATTACCGCTCCCTGAAGGAAAGTACACTGATTTAAAGTTATGCTAAGGCTAACTCCAACTACAAACTTCAAAATATATAAGACATTGGTCTCTCGACTAACCGAGATTGCTTTTATTATTTGCCTGATAAATCAAGGGAAATAAGCGAAGAATGCCTCTTCGCAAAAAACTGTTAGTTACCTGGTAACAAAGCGTAAGTTTTTTTGTTTGTATTATTTTTTAGAAGGAATGCTTCCTTCTTGTAAATCAGTATATTATTCTTTCTGCCCTTTTCAGGAGCTGTCTCGTTCATCATGGGGCGAACGATTAATCCCCCAGTATTCAAAAACTGACACTTTTGCCAGTATTGAAATGTATACGTTATGTTTTATGACTTGAATTTAAGTCGTTTATCTGTGAGTTTCAAAAAACTGCTTGGACATAACATACATATTTTTTAACTAATATCAACGCTAATATAACAACCTTTATCAGCTACATCAATTTAAACATCAAGTTATGATGAAAATTGCTATCATTTACAGATGAAAATCGCAGTAGACACAAAAAAGCCTGAAGTTCGCTTTGTTACCGTTGGACCAGAAAATGACGGCCAACGACTGGATAATTTTCTGTTTAGTGAGTTGAAAGGTGTCCCCAAGACCAGAATTTACAGAATCGTAAGAAAAGGCGAAGTGCGTGTAAACAAAGGGCGGGTGGATGCAAAATATCGACTTAAAATACACGATAGAGTGCGGATTCCGCCAGTAAGAGTCGCGACGAATACAGCAGAAGTGCAACTTCAGCCTAGATTAAAAGAAGCTTTGCAGTCCAATATTCTTTATGAAGATGAAGGTTTTTTGTTACTAAATAAACCTTCAGGTTTTGCTGTACATGGAGGCACTGGTATTCAATCAGGTGTCATTGAAGGTTTTCGTTATTTACGACCTCAGCAAAAATTTTGTGAATTGGTTCACCGTTTAGATAAAGAAACATCCGGCTGTCTGTTGATTGCTAAAAAAAGAAGTGTTCTGACTGCGCTGCATGAAATGTTTCAGGGAGATGGGATAAAAAAAACATACGTTGCTTTACTGGAGGGTAGCTGGCGCAATCAAAAACAGAAAGTTACTCAGCCTCTACTAAAAAATATGAATCAGGGAGGAGAGCGCTTTGTACGTGTTGATGAACGAGGCAAGTCGGCAATAACCCGTTTTACCCTCAGACAGCGATTTCAACAGTTAACCCTGGTCCAGGCGGAACCAGAGACCGGACGGACGCATCAGATAAGAGTGCATGCCGCGTGGATGGGACACCCGATTATTGGCGATACGAAATATGGTCGAGAAGATGTTAATAGCCATTACAAACAAAAAGGGTTTCATCGCCTTTTTTTGCATGCAGAAGCACTAAGCTTTAAACATCCTGTCTCAGGTGAATTAATGAATTTTACAGCCCCCTTGCCGGAAGAATTGCAAAGGTTACTTAACAATGAAAAGACAATATGATTTGATAATTTTTGACTGGGATGGAACATTGGTTGATTCAATCGATTGGATCGTCCATTGTATTCAGCAGTCGGCAATTGATTGTTGTTACCCCGTGCCAGAAGAAGATGAAATAAAGGACATTATAGGATTAAGTATTGAGCATGCCCTGCTCAAGTTGTTTCCAGATGTCGATCGCGAAACGCAACAAATGTTTATTTCTAAATACACCCAATATTTTCGTTCCAAACAGCCGTCTCCGGATGATTTGTTTACCGGAGTAAAAGAGATGTTGCTTGAATTTAAACAACTTGGCTATAAATTGGCAGTAGCCACAGGGAAAAAAAATGAGGGATTACAAAAAGCGATGCATGGGACTGGAATAGGGGATTTGTTTTGTATAACCCGCAGTGCAGATCAAACAGCATCAAAACCTGATCCACTAATGCTGGAAGAAATTGTGAATGAAATGCAGGTCAGCAAACAGCGAACGTTGATGGTGGGTGACTCGGAACACGATATGCAAATGGCCAGAAATGCGGGGATTTTTGCGGTAGCTGTGGAATGCGGTGCACATGATAAAGAGGTGTTGTCCCGATTTGAGCCGTTGCATTGTTTGCCACAAACCTGTGCTTTATCCAGCGTAATATAATTCAGGAATTAACTCATGGAAAATCAAAATTTACCTGCTTCAGAAGACTTAACGAAAGACAATAACTGGGAAAGAGAAACCTTGGAAAAACTGGTGTTTGCTGCGGTTGATGAGCAGAAAAAAGCCAGGCGCTGGGGGATATTCTTCAAGCTGCTCACCTTTACTTATTTATTGACATTACTGGGCGTCGCTGTGTATCCACAGCTTAAATCAGAGATGACATCCAGTGATGAAAAACATGCGGCTGTGATTGATATTCAAGGCGTGATTGCTGACAGTGAGCCGGCCAGTGCTCAAGTTATTATTGAAGGCTTGAGAAGTGCAGTCAAAAATGCAAACACCAAGGGCATTATCCTGAAAATTAATTCTCCAGGAGGAAGTCCGGTGCAGGCTGACTACGTATATAATGAAATACGCAGATTGCGTGAGAAACATCCAGATATACCGATCTATTCAGTCGTTACAGATATTTGTGCCTCCGGCGGGTATTATATAGCGGCAGCCAGTGATAGAATTTTTGTCAACAAGGCCAGCCTGGTTGGTTCAATCGGGGTTTTGATGAACGGCTTTGGATTTGTTGAAGTTCTGGATAAACTGGGCATTGAAAGGCGATTAATGACTGCAGGGAGGCATAAAGCCATGCTCGATCCATTTTCTCCAGTAAATGATGGGGAAAGCAAGCATATGCAAACCTTGTTGAATCACGTCCATCAACAATTTATTGATGCAGTACGCACAGGTAGAGGTGAACGCTTACAGGAAAGCGAAGATACTTTTTCCGGCCTGGTCTGGAACGGCACAGAGAGCGTTAAGCTTGGATTGGCGGATGATTTTGGCAGTGTAGATTCCGTTGCCAAAAATATAATAGGCACAGAAACCATGCTGAACTTTACACCTCAGGAAAATCTAATGGAAAGATTAACCGGGAAATTTGCGACAGCTTTTGGGCGAGGATTGGCTTCCGTGTTTGCTCATATGAAATTGCAATGAGGAGTAGGACAATTCTGAATTCAGCAAGAGACATTTAATTGAGATGTGAAATGCCAAATTTTTCAAAATATAGTGTTGACATACATAATAAAAAGTTCAGTGCGTGTTCATGCAGTTTTCATAGAATGAGCCAGGAAAATTCCAAGACAAACTACAGTTGGGTTATGCAGAAATTTGCGATACTTTATTTTATTAGCGGGCTATGGGGAACGTCCTGCCTGGCGGAGGAAGCACCACTGCTTGCCTTAATGTCTGTGGATGAGGCCGCAAAAAAAGTGACGGAACAGGCCAAAGGCAATAAAGTGCTGGCAACCAAAACTGAAGACGTCGAAGGAAAGAAAGTTCATGTGATTAAAGTATTAAGCTCAGATGGACGGGTTCAGCATATCAAGATTGATGCTGACACTGGAGAGATTATTAATCAATCCACTGAATAAATGCTTTGGGATCATGAGGTAGCATTCGGAAAAGAAGGAAAACTATGCGCATTCTAGTTGTTGAAGATGAGGCAATATTACGAGATCAGATTAAACAGCATTTTGCCGGAAAAGGGTTTGCTGTAGATGTTGCTGAAAACGCAACAGATGGATTGTACCTGGCAGAGGAATTCCCCGTAGATGTGGCGATAGTTGACATCGGTCTGCCTGATTTTAGCGGTATCGAATTAATTAAAAAATTACGCGATAAGAAAAATCGCCTTCCTGTGTTGTTATTGACGGCGCGCAGCCGATGGCAGGATAAGGTTGAAGGACTGGAAGCAGGGGCGGATGATTATCTTGCCAAACCTTTTCATTTTGAAGAGTTAATGGCGCGAGTCAATGCCTTATTACGTCGCTCCAAAGGCAATGCACACCCTGTTCTCAGCTTTGCCAACATCTCTCTGGATACAGTTACTCAAATTGTTAAAGTCGATGAAAACCAAGTTGATTTGACGGCCTATGAGTACAAAGTGCTGGAATATCTGTTATTTCGTCAGGGTGAAGTTGTCTCCAAGTCAGTATTGACTGAACATATCTACGATGAAGACTTTGAAAGAGACAGTAACGTCATAGAGGTATTCATCGGCAGGTTGCGGAAAAAAATTGATCCTGATGGCAAAACCAATCCGATAGAGACGCTGAGAGGGAGAGGATACAGGATTCCTTCTGTTGCAGAGTAATTTAACGTGTTCAAATCCCATTCTTTAAGTATTCGATTGTTATGGTCTGCTGCATTGGTGTTGCTGGCATTTTTTGCCATTGTGGTATTGGTTTTGCAAAAGGCCTTTGAAAACAGTACCGAGCAGGCACTTAAAGAAAAAATGTACACTCAGCTCTATGCATTATTGTCGGTTGCTGAGGTGGATAGCAATGTTCAATTACAAATGCCTGCACAAATGCGCGAACCAAGATTGTCAAATCCGGGGTCAGGTTTATATGCGATGATCCGGTTATCTGATGATAGCGTTGAATGGCGCTCTACTTCTGCCGTCGGATTGGAATTACCAAAAATTGACGGCTTGGAACAGGGGCAGTCGCTATTTTTTAAAGACCCCATGAATGATTTTTATATCTTGCATTATGCGGTGTTATGGGAGAATGAGGCAGGTTTTGAACGAGGTTATGTATTTACTGTCGCTGATGATGGCAGATCGTTAATCAGTCAGGTGGCTGAGTTCAGGCATACACTGATTAGTTGGCTGATGGTGATAGGAAGTATCTTGGTACTTGTTCAGTTGATGGTGTTTCGTTGGAGCCTGAAGCCGCTGAGGGAGATCGTTAATGATCTTGAGCAAATCGAACAGGCAAAGAAACTGCGCCTTGATGGTCATTATCCAGTCGAACTTAAAGGATTAGCAGGTAATTTAAATGCCTTGATCAGCAGTGAGCGTGCGCATATGGAGCGGTATCGCAATACGTTGGCCGATTTATCTCATAGCCTGAAAACACCTTTGGCTATTTTGACCGGGTGTGTTGCAAGCGAACACATTGAACGCGACACCATCGATCATCAGATTGTTCGTATGAATGAGATTATCGAGTATCAATTGCAAAAAGCTGCAGCCAAAGGTCAACAGCAGTTGCCTGGCAGGATTAATCTAAAATCTGTTTTAAGTAAAATTCTAGCGTCTTTAAATAAAGTTTATTTTGCAAAAAATATCCATTTTGAATTGATGGCTGATGAAGAAACGATTATTTATTGCGAAGAGGGTGACTTATATGAAATTGTAGGTAACTTGCTTGATAATGCGTGTAAATGGTGCCAATCTAATGTAATTGCTACTGTTGAGACCTATACACAGGTCGCCGGCATTGAATATTCAGTCAGAGTTACGATTGAAGATGATGGGCCTGGTATTACACCGGAAATGATAGATGTAATTTTACAAAGAGGGGTCAGGGCGGATCAGAACATCACCGGGCATGGGATAGGGATGGCCATCGTGAATGAATTGTTAGAGTTATTGGGTGGTAAGCTCGAAGCGGGTAAAAGCCAGCAGTTGGGCGGCATGCTGTGGAGGGTTTATTTGCCATAATACAGGTGTGGGTACAAGTCCCACACCTGTATGCTCTTTGATGATTATTCGCGCGATACGTTAACGTTATAGCCACTTTCTTTAAGCAGCGAGTGCCTTTTTGCCTGATCCAGGTCATATTCAACCATTTCTGTGACCATTTCTTCCAACGTTGTGGTGGGCATCCAGCCGAGTTTTTCTTTGGCTTTACCTGGGTCTCCGAGTAAAGTTTCTACTTCAGCAGGTCTGAAATAACGTTGATCAACAGCAACAATTTTATCGCCTACAGATAAGGCATGCGCATTGTCACCACTAATTGAATCGACATAACCAACTTCGTCCACGCCTTTGCCTTCCCAGCGTATGGTGATTCCCAAGGCTTTTGCAGTAAATTCTACAAACTGACGAACTGAATATTGTACGCCAGTCGCGATAACATAATCCTCCGCCTGGTTTTGTTGTAGCATCATCCATTGCATTTCAACATAATCACGGGCATGTCCCCAGTCTCGTAACGCATCCATGTTGCCCAGATATAAACACGTGTCTAATCCTTGAGCAATATTGCAAATACCGCGTGTAATTTTGCGAGTGACAAAGGTTTCACCCCGGCGCGGCGACTCATGGTTAAACAAAATGCCATTACAGGCATACATGCCATAGGCTTCGCGATAATTAATGGTGATCCAGTAGGAATACAGTTTAGCGACTGCGTATGGGGAACGAGGGTAAAAAGGAGTGGTTTCTTTTTGAGGAATCTCCTGTACCAGACCAAATAATTCAGAAGTTGATGCCTGGTAAAAGCGGGTTTTTTTCTCAAGTCCTAGAAAGCGTATGGCTTCAAGTAATCTCAAGGTTCCAATTGCGTCGACGTCAGCCGTATATTCTGGTGATTCAAATGAAACGGCGACATGACTTTGAGCACCTAAGTTGTAGACTTCATCCGGTTGAATTTGCTGGATAATCCGGGTCAGGTTGGAGGTGTCGCTCAAATCGCCGTAATGCAATATAAAGTTCTTATTTTCGATATGAGGGTCTTCATAAATATGATCAACACGTTCTGTATTAAATAAAGAAGAACGGCGTTTAATTCCATGGACTTCATAATCTTTTTGTAACAAAAATTCAGCGAGGTAGGAACCGTCTTGGCCAGTAACACCCGTTATTAAAGCGACTTTTTTCATGTTGAATAAATAATAGAAATAGTGGGGTAAATTAAAAGATCCTAATTTTTCAATAGTAGTAGTAAAATATATAGCACATATTAATAACGCCAGTTATAAAATCGGAAAAAAAGACTGGGAGTTATTATTGAAAAATTTCTTGAAAGAATTGTAGCATCAGTTTCCAAGCGCGCGCATTTGCAGTTTCATTGTAAACAGTTCCAAAATCAGGGTCATTTGCGTTGGGGTTGGTAAAAGCATGCAGCGTATGACCAAATGAATGAAATTGCCAATCAGCACCGGCGTGTGTCATCTCCTGTTGAAAATGAATCACCTGGTCGACGGGTGCCATGGGGTCATCATGTCCATGGAGTACCAGAATTTTTGATTTAATAGTCAGGGTCGGTAAATCAGATGCCGGATAAAGCAAGCCGTGAAAAGACACGACCCCACAGATGTCAGCACCACTGCGAGCAAGATCCAGTGCGCATAATCCGCCAAAGCAAAAACCAATAGCCGCTATTTTGTTTTCATTTGTCCACGGCATTTGTTTAGCTGCGGTTAAAGCGGAACAGACTCTTTTTCGCAACATGGCTCGATCATCAATAAATGGCTGCATTAATTGTGCGTTTTCGTCCTTGTCTTTACCGCAACGACCATTGCCATACATATCTAAGGCAAATGCAAAATAACCCTGTTCCGCCAGCTGAGAGGCTTTGTGTTCAACAAACTGCTCTCGGCCACACCATGCATGACAAAGAAGTATCGTAGGACGAGGCCCCTCAAAAGTGTCATCGTAAGCAAAAAAGCCTTCTAGCGGTGTTTCCCCATCCAGGTAATTAACAGTATTGGATATGACAGCCATAGTTATTGAGAAATGAAATCATAGGCAATAATATGTTTAACCAGCGGTTTCATGCGGGTTTCAATCAGTTTTTTATGTTTGGGGTGATTCATATATGCTTCAAAAGCTTCGCGGTTTTTTAATGTGACTGTCACAGCGACATCAAAGGATTCATCAGCAATTTTGCGCCCTGTGGGCATTATTTCACCGACATGTCGATTGATAATGCCTGGTAAGTCATTCAACAATTTACTGGCTTCGATAAATTCATGACGCATTTGCGGGTCATCAGGTTTTTTCAACCAGACGATAATTACATGACTGACCGGCTTTTCCTCTGCAATGAGTTGAGCAGGCAGGTATGAAACAATAAAGCATGCAAAATAGACAATGAATGAAAATTTCATGTTAGATTGCCATAATGCGTTTGTAAGGCATTTAAAAAGCCTTGGGAGGCTTCTTCTACCAGATTTAATACTCTTTCGAAGCCGAATTTTCCACCGTAGTAAGGATCTGGAACTTCACGTTCGTCTACATGCGGAGCAAAGTCAAGAAAGCGCTTGATTTTGTGTTGATGTTCATCAGGGCAAGCTTCCATCAACACGTCGTAGTTATCATCATCCATGGCAAGAATGTAGTCGAAGCTTTCAAAGTCACCATAGATGACTTTTCGGGCCCGGATGTGGTTGAGTTCAATTCCGCGTTCCTTTGCTGCTCTTTGTGCTCTTAAATCAGGGGCTTCATTTACATGATATGCATGTGTACCTGCCGAGTCGATTTCAAATTTCTCTTGGATGTTTTTTTCGTTTATTAACGTTTCAAACACTCCTTCGGCGGTTGGAGATCTGCAAATGTTTCCCATGCAGACAAACAAAACTTTGATTTTCTGGTAAGTCATTATAAATGAGGTATAAATGAGAATTAGTATACAGATAAAAAAATTGAACTATATTTATCACAATCGATGATGCTGTTTCTAGTTGATAATACGTTTACTGGGGAATGCATTCAAAAAAAATATAAGGGATACCAAAAATGTTGATGATGAACACTCACTCAGTTGGTGCAAAAGTAATGTTGGTTACACTGTCAGCTTTGACTGTGGCCGGAATTGTAATAACTATTCTATATATTCAGGAACAAAAGCATCAGTTTACTGAACAGCAAGTTGCATTGTCCAGGCAGTTGGTGGATGTGGCATTATCTGTACAGGATAAAACATTGGAAGAATGGGATAAAGGCCTTTATTCGACACAAAAGCTAAAAGCCCTGGCTGAGCAAAATCCACATCATATTAAAGACCTTGTTTATTCGGCTATCCCTGTAGTCCAGGCCCGGCAAATTATTGAATCCCTGGCTACCTCAGGCAATATAAAATTTAAGGCCCCGAAATTTAATGCCAGAAATCCAAAAAATGAAGCCGATTCTTTAGAAAAAGAAGTGTTGCGCTATTTTGCGCAAACCCCGACAGCAAAAGAATATATTCATATTGATGAAGAAAATAATGAGATTAAGTATTTTCAACCCGTCAAATTGGTAAAACAATGTGAGGTGTGTCATGGTGACCCTGCATCTTCGTACCCATTGTGGAACAACTCGCAAGGTAAAGACATTCTTGGGTTTCCTATGGAAAACAAACAAGCGGGAGATGTTTTCGCCTTATTTTCCATTACATCATCATTTGTAGAGAGTACAGAGCAGCTGAATAAAAAACTCTGGCTTACGCTGGTGATTGTTGTCCTGGTGATCTTAATTAGTGGTGTTGTGAGCTACATGGCGATTAGTCAGATTATTATTTCACCATTGACTCAATTAGCATTAAGCCTGCAGGATATCAGCAGTGGGGAAGGTAACTTAAAAGCACGCTTAAAAGCTGAAGGAAAGACCGAGTTTGCCTGGATTGCCGGCAGTTTTAATGCTTTTGTTAAAAAACTTGCAAAAACAGTTCAACATGTAAATCAGACCAGTGAGAAGTTGACATCAGCGTCTGATCAGCTGTTAGCCATTACCAAAAGAACGGAACAGGGTATGGATAGACAGCTAGAAGAAATTACTCTGGTTGCCACGGCGATGGAAGAAATGACGGCAACTGCACAGGAAGTGGCCGGCAATGCAGTAAATGCTTCAGGCGTGGCTTCAACTGCAGAACAAGAAGCCTTGGCGGGTAAAAACATCGTCAATGACGCTGTCAGTGGCATTAACAATCTGGCCTCTGAAGTTGAAAATGCGGCCAGTGTAATACATGAGCTGGAGAATGACAGTAACAGTATTGGTGAAGTGCTAAGTGTGATTCAAGGGATTGCAGAACAGACAAATTTGTTAGCCCTGAATGCGGCTATTGAAGCAGCTCGCGCCGGTGAACAAGGGCGAGGTTTTGCCGTAGTGGCTGATGAAGTCAGAACCCTGGCAAGTCGCACACAGAATTCCACGCAGGAAATTCAACAAACAATTGAACGCTTGCAAGGCCGTGCCGAGCAGGCAGTCACGGTGATGGATAATGGGCGGAGCCAGGCGACAAGTGGTGTAGAGCAGGCGGCTTCAGCGGGTGAATCAATTAATACGATCAGCCAGCGAATCGATACGATCACGGATATGAATAATCAAATTGCCAGTGCGGCTGAAGAACAAACTGCAGTTTCAGAGGAAATCAGTCGAAATATCAATAACATTAGCACGGTCACCCGGGACACAGCTAATGGGGCAAAAAGCACATCTCAAGCGTGCCAGGAGTTATTGGATTTGGCTAACGAACTGCGCAATACGATTAACCAGTTCAAAGTTTAAGCTGGAGAAATCCGGGGTGATCTTTGTCAACCCGTATTAACGGTCAACATCTCTTTGCTGGTCTGGAGTACGGTTTTGCGCATCATGAATCGCTTGCTCAAGTTCCAGTCGCTGACGTTCTAGCATTGATAATTCGATTTCATGCCGCAATGATTCAGATTTTTTGATCTTGCTGCGATCAGTCATTTCTTCAAATGATTTGAGTTTCTGGAATGGTAATACCAATCCATTTTCTTCGCGCGCTTCACGTTCGAGCTTAAGTAATTCTTCTTCCAGGTTGTCTTCAAGCAGCTTTTGGCGTTTTTTCAGTTCCATTTGTTGCTGATGATTGCGCAATCTTGCTTCCTGCCAGGCTTTTTGCTGTTTTTCATAGCGCTGAATTTCAGCCTGGGTTTTTTCATCCTGGATTTTAGCCTGATGAATCAATTGATCTTCGCGACGTTGACGGTCGGCCATGATGCGTTGTTTTTCCACTTCTACCTCGTAAGCTCTTTTTTGTTCGCGTTGCAGAATGCCTTGTTCATATTCACGTCCCTGAATTTTTTTCTGCGTTTCAAGCTGAGCTTCAGCTTCAAGTTCACGCAGTTCCTGCTGATGTTTTACCCGTTTCACATGGATGCGCTTCTCGATGGCAAGTTCTTTGTTTAGTACCTGCTCTTCATCTTGCAAAAGTTCTAACCGCTCAGCCGCCTGTTGCGCACGTTTTTGTCTTTCAATATCGGCCAGATGTTGCAGATAAATTAATTGTTCTTTTTTTTGCTCAATCTTCTGTTGTTTGAGGATGGCTTGTTGTTCAAATAACGATTGGTTTTTTTGCCCGGTCAACACATGACTTTGCTTAAGCACTGATAAATAGACACAATCCTTCCCCGGCTTGATATTACTGAATTCCTTAAAATACGGAGCCAGCTTGCAGGTGGCCTGGGACTGGACATTCTGAACCATCAGCATTTCACAAATACCCAACGCAATATTTTTTTCAACCTCAAACAAGCCTTGTTGCACCCATTTTCCATCATTTAATAAATGGATTTGTTTGTATATACAATCGTAGATATATTGCTGGAAAGTGGATTTGATATGGGCATTGATATCTGGAAGCTGCTCCGGATTACGTTGCACATAGGTAAGTGTGGCCTGAAATCTCAGATCCAGTGATACAGAGATTTGACAAAACCCGTCAAACAAATCGAGTTGATCATTAAAATGCCATTCATCAATAGGTAATGCAAAAACCGAATGGTAAAAACGTTTGTGAAAAATGTCCGGGCGCAGAAAAATCTTTTGATAAAGACCTGCTATTTTTGAGCAGACGATTTGCCTGTCTACATCAAACCCTGGCGCCCATTCGTCAAGGCTTGGCGCCTGTTGTGACAGCCCGCCTGAAGCCAGCCATTGAGCAATTTCAGGTAGATTTTCATTCATTTTGATTAACCTGCTTCAGTGCGGAGTCTGCTTTGATAGCAGCTATTCTATCGGACATTTTCTCGGCTAACAGTGGATAGAGGTTAGGTGCAAATTCAACCGTGCGGTCATCGATCTTGCGTAAAAATCCGCGACTTAACAGTAAGCCAACAGCAAACATGCGTGACCAGTCAGAATAACGACGAGCACGTTCAAGCGGTGTTTTTTCGATGACCATTTCCAGCTCATCGTTTTCGTTGATACGGAATTCAGAAAACTGACGTAAACATTCAAATACCAGTTCTTCTTCCTGGATGGTTAATGGGCCGGGTGCAGTAAATTCAAGTCGGTAAGACAGTAACACGGTAAAAAAATCGACCATGGCAGCACAGATAAATGCAAACAAAGAGAATCCTGTCCACATGGCAAGTGACGGTGTAACATCTTCAACAAACTGACGATAAGACATCAACATGGGCGGGGCAGGCAGTTCATCTCCCATGGATCCGGAGAGTTGATTGACCGAAGACTGGACCGCCTGAAAATTGGCTAACAGGTCGTAATAGGTTTTTTCTACATCCGTTGCGACATCAAGTTGCGCCAGGTTATTCTGTAGATTACGAACTGAGGTGTTGATGTCTTTAAAAATGACATCATGGTGTTCCATTATTTTTTTCTTTTCCAGGTAAATCTGGTTGTAATGACGCCAGAACGGACCTTCTCCCACCTGGTTACGATACCCTTCCAGAATTTCAGGGTGGGTACCGAAATAGGCCTGGGAAACTTCAGTAGATGCTTGTTCCAATTCCTGTTTTTGCTGGTTGGCGAGTTTTGCTTTGGTGGCGATCACGTTATCCAGATAGTGCTTTAAATCTGTCCGCACTTGTCCTAGTCTGGAAATATGCAAGCTGTCTTTTTGCGAGATTTCATAAAATTTAAAATATGAAAATGAAATCGATGCAGCTAATGCAATTAACAGAGACAGCGCCACAGAAAAATAGCGCATTCGGTTGGCTTTCCAGTGGATACTGGCTATTTCAAGTGAACAGATCACGATGATTGATTGAATGGCAATGGTAATGATTAAAGCAATCCACGGCGTAATAAAATGAGACAGGCCGTAATAGGTGGTAAAACCGGAACAGACACTCAGCATTAAAACAATGGGGATGGACCAGATGCGCAGCATGCTGACAAACAGGGTCTGAATTTTATTAATAAAATAACCCAGGCCCGAGGCGCGTGCTTTAATGGTATTTGGTTTATTTTTCATGTTAACGGGCAAATGCAGATGGAATTAGAGGTCGTCGGGTGTGTGGGTATGGCATGCAGTGCTTGTTGGGTGACGATTGGCGACAACTAAAAGCAAGCTCAAATGTTGTGAAAAGAAAAGATACAACATGGCGGTAACCCAAAAATTTTCATTTAACGACAATACCGAGAATATAATGAATTTTCAATAAAAAAATGTGTAACCAACCCCTTGAAGCAATGATCTAGTCAATCAATTGAAGTATTTTTAAAAGGTAATTTTTTCTTGCAATGCGCCTTGTATTCCTGCATATATTTTTTTTCTCGCTGCAGAAAGTCTTTGATGATGCCTGAAAATTTCTGATCGGCCAGCCAATGGAGTGAGTAGGTATCGACAGGCTCAAAGCCACGGGCAATTTTGTGTTCGCCTTGCGCGCCAGAATCAAAGTGCTGCAGCTTATTTTCCAGACAATACTCAATACCCTGGTAGTAACACGCTTCAAAATGTAAGCCATTAAATTCCTGTTGACAGCCCCAATAGCGACCAAACAAGGTGTTTTCGCCTACAAAATAAAGTGCTGCAGCAACCAGTTGTTTATCAAGATAGGCTGCTGTCAGCATGATTTTTTGTGGCATTTGCTTAATGATCAGATGGAAAAACTCGGGGGTAAGATAGGGGTGTTGCCCGTTTTTAAAATAAGTGTTTTGATAAAAACGATAAAATGCAGTGATCATATCGTGACTGATGTGGCTCCCCGGAATCCTTTGCAGCGTGATTCCCATCTGATTGATCTGGGTTCTCTCCCGCTTAACATTTTTTCTATGACGGGAAGAAAAATGCTGTAAAAAATGCTCGAAATTATCATAATCCTGGTTACGCCATTGAAACTGAATGCCATGTCTGATTAATAAATCAGCGCTTAAAGGGCGGGTTTGGGGTGGGCTGGGAAACAGGCAATGATAGGAAGAAATACTGTGTTCGTGCGAAAGCTGTTTTATTTGATCCAGAAAAAGTTTTATGATGTTTTCCGCAAGCAAACCAGGGCGAATCAATATACGTTGCCCCTGGCAAGGCGTGAAGGGGATAGCGGTTAACCATTTTGGATAATATTGTAGCCCTGCACGATGATAGGCATCAGCCCACTGAAAATCAAAAACATATTCCCCACGGGAATGAGATTTTAAATAGAGTGGCATGGCGGCAACCAGCTGACCGTTTTCATACATCAGGCAATGATGGGGGTGCCAACCGTTTTCAAGGGTGACTGAACCACTGTTTTCCAACGCGGCAAGAAATTCGTGACACAAAAATGGGTCATCCTTTTGCACCAGTTGATTCCAGCTTGCAGGATCAATTTCATCCATTTTATTGATAATTTTAAAGATCATGGAAAAACCCTTTTCTCAAGCCTGTGAAAACAATAAGGCCCCCATTTTACAGATAATCAAAAATGTATTTAAGGACGACTGTGTCGTCTGGGAAATTGGAGCGGGTACCGGGCAGCATGCCTGTCACTTTGCAGCCCATTTGCCTCAGCTGACCTGGCAACCCACGGACCGGCAGGAAAACCTGGCGGGTATCCTTCTTTGGCAGCAAGATGCTGACTTGCCCAATCTTTGCTCGCCCTTGGCCTTGAATGTGAGCGATGCCGATTGGCCGTGTGAATCGATACCCGCCTTGTTTACGGCTAATACTTTGCACATCATGCATTGGAACGAAGTTGAATGTTTGTTTAGACAGTTAAACAAGTATCTTGTGGCAGATGCCATCATGTGTATTTATGGTCCATTTAATTATGACGGAAACTATACCAGTGAAAGTAATCAACGCTTTGATCAATGGCTTAAAGACAGGGACCCTGAAAGTGGCATTCGGGACGTTGAGGCCATTGCAGGATTGGCTGAAGGCATCGGTCTGCAATTAGTGGATGATCATGCAATGCCTGCTAATAACCGCTTGCTGGTATGGCAAAGAACATAAAAAGCTAAGACATACTCAAATAGCGTTCTCCGGTATCACACACCACGGTCACCACGGTTTTTCCTTTGCCGAGTTGCTGAGCGACCCGCAGTGCGGCACAGATGTTTGCGCCTGAAGATATGCCGGCCATGATGCCTTCAGCAGCGATCAGGCGTTTTCTCATATTCATGGCATCTGTGCTATTTACCAGCTGAATTTCATCAATCAGGTCAACTTCAAGGATTTGAGGGATAAAGCCGGCACCAATTCCCTGGATTTTATGTGGACTGTGTGAGCCTCCGGAGAGGACAGGTGATTCTTCCGGTTCTACCGCAACGACATGGAAGCTAGGGTTTCGTTTTTTGATGACATCTGCAACACCTGTGATGGTGCCTCCCGTTCCGACTCCACTGACAAAAGCATCAATAGTGCCGTCTGTGGCGGCCCAGATTTCCTGTGCAGTTGTTTGTCGGTGAACTTCCGGGTTCGCCGGGTTTTCAAACTGATGAGGCATCATGGCTCTCGCCGTTTGTGAGAGCATGTCCTGTGCTTTTGCAACGGCTCCTTTCATGCCTTCAGAGCCGGGCGTAAGGATGATTTCAGCTCCATATAATGTCAGCAGATGGCGTCTTTCTATCGACATTGTGTCCGGCATAGTCAAAATGCATCGATATCCCCGTTGGGCTGCGATCATTGCCAAAGCGATGCCTGTATTTCCGGAGGTTGGCTCGATGATGGTTCCACCCGCGGACAGTAGTCCCGATTTCTCCGCTGCGGTGATCATGGCAAGTCCAATGCGATCTTTGACAGATCCCCCAGGGTTATGCGACTCCATTTTTACATAGATATCGGCGCTGTCCGCAGAGGAGATTTTTTGTAATTTAACCAGGTCGGTATTACCGATCAGTCGCGTTATATTGATTACTTTTGACATGGGCGTTGTCCTCTAAACAATTAAACCGGGATAGACGGAATTAATTAAATTGAACACGAGTTTCACAACGATGGAATAAGCGAAATGGTGCTCTGCCGCGGAAATCCGTATGGAACTGACTTATTAAAATATGCCTGTCAGAGAGAAAACGCAAGGTATGGTTAGATAAATGAAGCGTTTAAATAACGATACCGCCGAGTTGAGCATTATCCAGGAGATCTGGGAAATGCTTTTAATGTCATTCACGTAATAATTGCAGTTAGATGGGTTAAGCCATTGAATGCAGGCTAACGTGGGGATTTCAGTCAGATCTTATCTGGGAAAACTGAATGATGTTTACTTAGGGAACCTCTGATCAAGTCCAATTATTTTTAGCTTGCTAAAACTGTCGCTATTTTCCACGAAGATCGTCGCAATAGAATGACTATTACTGCTCACTTCGAGAAAAATAGCGACAGTTTTTTCTGCGCTAAATTCTAACCAACTTAATCAGAGGTTCCTTAGTTATAATAAGCAATCTCTAATTTATGTTAAATGCACCAGGGAGGGGTATTACTATTTGCCCCTTACATTAGGATTTTTTTCATCAATAAAACGGCTTCCCTGGAAAAACTGGCTGAAGATATGGGGCTGACGCCTGAAGAGATTTCACTCAGAAAAGACTTTCTTGAAACCGACAAAGACAGTCGCTGAAAATCTTGGAACGGCGCGTCAGCAAAATTTTTAGTCCGCGATAGGGTACAGGGCGCACTGTTTTGCCGTCGTGCGCGAGCGCCAGAGGCAAAACAGCCCTACCAACAGTCACGTCAAGTCATTTGAGTAAGCACCAGTAGTTGCCACGAGTTTACGAAGTTGTAGTGACGTGGTGTGGACGCAGGACGGATCGTGACCGCCGGTGGCATAAGCGGTCGCGTTAAGTTTTTGTCGCCTTGCCTTCACAAAAGTAGGGCCGTTTTTTAGAGGTATCCTGACGCACAAAACAAGAATGTTGCTTGTGCTATTTAATTCCGGCAGCAAACATGAAGTAAGTGAAAGCCGGAAGGGGTGTAGCCAGCATTTTCAGGTCATTATGCAGCACACTATCAAGAGAATGCTTAGCTACATTATTCAGTTTACACGCCTGAATTAAGTTTCAGATATAATGTGTTACAACATATCCAGTCCATTGATGCCTTCAATTGCCCAGTTGTCAAAATTATAGACATCGCTCAGGTCATCCTTATTTTTGTATTTGATTCTGCAAACATAACGGTAAGTGTCAGAAGCTGCATTTTCAGGAATGATGTCAATATCAGCATTAATAACATATTGATAGTTGCCAATGCCCCATGCATGTACAGGTTCACTGGAAAAAGAGGTGGAATAATCAGAGCCCAGTTTTTCCGCAATATAGGCATTACACTGTTCAAATGCATAATTGGTCATATCTGATGAAATTGACATTGAGCTGCCGTCATCTCCAGTTTCTTCCATAAACAGGTCTGAAGACGCAATTTCAGACATTTTAGGCAATATGACTCGCGCTTGAAAAAATATAAGAGCAACAAGAGCAACAATGAATATAATAATTTTGAATCGAGAGAACATAGTTATATTTGTTATTAGTCAAACGATGATTCTAACAAATGCATCAAAATGTATTCAACGCCTGTCTTAGATTATCCGTATAGAGAGGGTTTATGGTCTCTGAGTATCATAGCGAGTTACTACGGCAAAGTATTTTAATTTGAAGGTTGCCTGAAGTTAATAATTCCATCATAATACGTTCCCTTCGGTAGAGACCGTAGCCATTATGGTTGCTGTGCCGGTCCTCTCGCAATGATACGCTGTAAACCCCGCCAGGCCCGGAAGGGAGCAACGGTAGCAGCGGATTCGTGTGCCGGGATGTGGCTGGTATGGCAACCTCCCAAATGCCAATTAAACTATTCCCATGTCGTATCAGGTTTTGGCCAGAAAATGGCGTCCGCAGAATTTTTCCCAAATCGTTGGACAGGAACATGTTTCGCGCTCCCTGATGCATGCGTTACAAAATGACCGGTTGCATCATGCTTATTTGTTTACCGGCACTCGAGGCGTAGGTAAAACAACCATCGCCAGAATTCTTGCAAAATCAATTAATTGTGAATCCCCGGTGGAAGGCAGTCCCTGCCAGCAATGCAGTGTATGTGAAGCGTTTGACCAAGGCCGTTTTATTGATCTTGTGGAAATCGATGCGGCCTCCCGAACCAAAGTGGAAGATACTCGTGATTTACTTGATAACGTCCAGTATGCACCTAGTCACGGCCGATTTAAAGTTTACCTGATTGATGAAGTCCACATGCTGTCAGGGCATAGTTTTAATGCGTTGTTGAAAACGTTGGAAGAACCGCCGTTACATGTCAAGTTTTTGCTGGCAACCACAGATCCCCAGAAAATCCCTGTCACCGTTTTATCGCGCTGCCTTCAGTTTAACCTGAAACGTTTGATGCCAGCGCAAATTGTTAAGCAGATGGAATACATTCTGTCACAGGAGCACATTGCTTTTGAAGAACAAGCCATAGTGCAGTTGGCCCGTGCTGCCGATGGCAGTATGCGCGATGGCCTGAGTTTACTGGATCAAGCGATTGCGTTTGGTAATGGCCAGGTCAACAACCATGATGTTGAAGGCATGCTGGGGACAGTGAGTAATGCTTCATTAGAGGGCGTGATGTCAGCCTTGGCGGAGCAGGATATTCCCCAGTGTTTGCAACAAAGTGCAGCCGCCGCTGAACTGAGTGTGGATTTTAATGAATTGTTGCAGCAACTTATTCGGCTATTGCATGCAATAGCACTCTATCAACAGGTGCCGGGGATAAATTATTCTGAATTTGATGCCACAATTCTGGCAAGTTTTTCTTCCAAACTCTCGGCTGAAGATGTGCAGTTGTTTTATCAAATTGCAATAAAAGGTCGGCAGGATCTTGCACTGGCTCCCGATCCTCGCAGCGGGTTTGAAATGGTGTTATTAAGAATGCTGGTGTTCAAACCAGGCAGGTTAGAAAATAAGCCTACGCCTTACGCAGTCAAGTCCGGCATTGAAGCGGCCAATAACCAGCCGCAACAGGAGCCAGCCATCGCCGCTGAACGATCAAAGAATAATGCTGAATCTGCGGCAGCAGCATCGACTGAATTAAATGACTGGGCCAATATAATAGATCAGCTCAATCTCAGAGGATTAAGTTTACAGCTAGCCTGTAATTGTCTGTTAGACAGTGTTGACGCACATAGCTGCGCACTGACTATCGATCCTGACCACGAGAATTTAATTTCTCCAAAAACTCAGCAGAAATTAGAACGCGCATTACAGGATTATTTTGGTCGTCCATTAAAGTTGCGTATTACTAAAAAAAAAACAGATAATGATACGCCGGCGATAAAACAGCAGAAGGTACAGGATGATCGTCAACAAGCCGCGGTTGACGCAATTAATGCGGATAAAAACATCCAGATTTTAAAAGACCAGATGGGGGCAAGAATTTTGCCAGGATCGATAAAACCAGTTGAAGATTAGTGTGGGGTATCTATGAAAAATGCATTAGGCAATATCATGCAACAGGCGCAGAAAATGCAGGAAGACATGGCCAAAGCCAAAGCAGAACTAGAAGCGATGGAAATTCAGGGGGAATCAGGCGGTGGTCTGGTTTCTGTTTTGATGACCGGTAAACGTGAGGTTCGTAAGGTTACGATTGATGATTCTCTTGTCGGTGATGACAAAGACATGCTTGAAGACCTGGTGGCGGCGGCAATTAATGATGCAGTGCATAAAGTGAACAAGTTGAAAGAAGAAAAAATGTCGGAATTAACCGCCGGTATTCCAATGCCACCTGGATTTCAAATGCCGTTTTAATTCATTTCAGGGGACCTCTAAAAATAGTCATTTTTTCGTTAGAGCAAGCTGTCAGCACGCGATGAACCGCAATGTATAGGGGTTCGGGGATACAGCTATGACGGAAAAAGTACATGTCTAGACGTGCCCTTAAGACTATTTCAATGCAAAATAGGTAATATCAAAGGACATGCAAAGCAAAGGACTACTGGCAGATTTAATACACAGTCTTTGTTGCCTGCCGGGGGTTGGGCCTAAGTCAGCCCAGCGCATGGCATTTCATTTACTGCAACATGACCGTGCGTCAGCTATAAGACTGAGCGAAATGTTAGCTCTAGCCAGCAAAAATATTGGTTATTGCAAACAATGCAGGACTTTGACTGAAGACGAATTATGTCGTGTGTGTCAGGATGATCAGCGTAATTGTGAGCAATTATGCATCGTAGAAACACCGGCAGATGCCTGGGTGATAGACAAAGCGGGGGGGTATAAAGGTCGGTATTTTATATTGCATGGAAGATTATCCCCATTGGATGGAATTGGGCCGGATGAATTAAACATAGATGTGTTGGAAGCCAGGCTCCAAGGAGGGGGCATTACAGAAGTGATTCTGGCGACTAACTCAACTGTTGAAGGGGAAGCAACAGCACATTTCATTGCAGAATTGGCGCAAAAATATAGCATATCTGCCACGCGGATTGCACATGGGGTTCCAATGGGAGGGGAACTGGAATATATTGACAGCGGCACATTGATTCATGCGTTTGATGGGCGTAGAAAACTTAATGATGATTAATTGGGTGTGGATAAATGACAGATTGTTTGTTTTGTAAAATGGTTGAGGGCGAAATCAAGCCGGATATTGTGCATGAAGATGACCAAGTTCTTGCGTTCAGGGATATTAATCCGCAGGCACCGACGCATATATTGATTATTCCAAAACAACATATTGCTACATTAAACGATTTATTTGATACTCACCTTGCCGGATATATCCTGCAAACAGCAGCAGATATTGCAATACGTGAAGGTATTGCGGAAAAGGGATATCGAACGGTATTTAACTGCAACAAACATGGTGGCCAGGAAGTGTATCATATCCACTTGCATTTACTGGGTGGACGTCAAATGACCTGGCCCCCAGGCTAGGAGGCAGTCGGGTAATGGGGGGCGTAGCGAGGGGAGTGAGATATCGCCGCAGTAGAATTATCCATCATCCGACAGCCACCTAGGCTTTCTATTGCATGCCGACCGGATCAACAATGCCTTGTTTACACCCTGAGCGACTGTTATCCGGCGCTTTCTGGATGGCCTGCTCAAAACTCAGTTGATGCAGGCCGGCCGATAAATTAATTTTTATTTCGGTAATTAATTCCCTGTTTCCATCCGTAGTACACACAATCTGAATTTTATCACCGGCCCCACGCCCGAAACTTCGGTCAAAAGCGGCACGGATTTGAGAGGCAGTCACAGTTTTGCCAATATTATCAGCCAACAAATCCCGTACATTTGAAGTATTCAATGCATTCATCAGGCGAATAGAGTCCAGATAATATTCTTCCGCCGTACTGCTGTAGCACGTCCCATGTTTAAACCATTCGTGCCGGTGAAGAAAAGATTTTGTACCAGGCATCACCTGGTCCAGTTGCTGACGAGTTCCCTCGGTTAAATCCAGTGCAGGCAGTTTTTTCCATAAAATTCGCCCGTCGGTTTTAATGACTTTTTCGTCAACCCCGCAATAGACATTGTCACGTGGCTGAGGCCACAGGCCATGCAGACTGAAATGGTTGGCATCATAGCGTTCTCTGGACTGAGTTGTGCATTCATATTTACGCGATCGCTTTTCACAAAATGAAGATTGCCAGTTAGCAGCCAGTACATGGTAGAAATTGGACGGATTATGAACAACGTCCTCTTGTTGATCGCTATCATGTTTTGCTGACGCAATTAAATAGGCGACAATAAGTAAGACTAAGGTAATGGCAGATTTTATTATCATGATGAATACAAAGAAGTTTTGAATGTATCAACGTAATAATAGTAGAGGAATTTGAGATTTCACTAACATTTTATGGGTAAAGCTGCCGAGCAGTATCTCATGCAGGAGGTGATGGCTGAATGCACCCATGACGATTAAGTCGATGCTATGCTCTTCCTGGTAATTGCATAATTCCACCTCAACTTTGCCTTTTAATTGTGCGGTTGCAACATCCAGACTGGCAGAACCGTTAAGCCTGGATGTTGCGTGTTCAAGCATTTGCTGAGCATTTTCCACGTTTTTATTCACGCAGACCAGGTGGCATTTCATCCCTTGATAAAATTGACGATTGGCAACCATATCGACGGCTTTGTCCGCCGCCTGGCTCCCGTCATAGGCAATCATCAAGCTTTGCGGAGGGTTAAAATCATGATTTACCACCAGCACGGGTTTATGCAGTATGCGGATTATTTCTTCCAGTTTAGCGCCAATGCTATCAGGTTGATCTTTATGAACATCACCTTTCAGTCCAAGAACGACCGCCCGAATTTCGGGTTCAAGTTCCTGTAATGACTCAATCAGATCGCCGTGTTTGAGTTGACATGCAGGGTTATCATAACCATGTGTTAGCAGACGGTCTTTGGCAGATTGCAGCAATGCTTTGCCTTTTTGTATTTTCTTTTTACTGGTTTGCTGATCCTGATTGATCATTTCTTCAAGTAAATGTTCCTGACTGCCCAGGCCGATTTTTCCGGAGAAATCGGCCTTGTCTGCATTTTCCTGGTGGTGATTGATGCTGTGTAATAATTCAAGAGGGGCATTAATCCGTTTGGCAACCCAGGCTGCATAATCACAGACTGCGTCGGAAAAGATTGACCCATCAATGCAGGCAATAATTTTTTGCTCTGAGGGTTGCATTAGTGACCTCCCATTATTTTTTCTATTTCTTCAGGTTTGTCGTGAATGCCAAAGCGGTCAATGATGGTTGAACTGGCTTCGTTTAAGCCGATCAGTTCAACGTCAGCCCCTTCACGGCGGAATTTAATGACGACCTTGTCCAGTGCCGAGACGGCAGATATATCCCAGAAATGGGCATGCGTCAGATCAATGACGACGTTATCAACAGCGGATTTAAAATCGAAATTGCTGATAAAACGATCCGCAGAATTAAAAAATACCTGGCCATAGACAAGATAGGTGTTTGTATCAGACGCTTCATTATATTCAGATTTGACATACATAAAATGGCTGATTTTATTGGCAAAGAATAATGAGGCCAGTAAAACGCCGACAAAGACCCCCAGTGCCAGATTGTGAGTCCATACGACAACAGTCACGGTTGATAACATGACTAGATTGGTGGAAACAGGGAGTTTTTTCAGATTGATAATTGAATCCCAGCTGAACGTGCCGATCGATACCATGATCATGACTGCAACCAGCGCGGCCATTGGAATTTGTTTAATCCATTCATCCAGAAACACCACCATGATTAACAGAAAGGTACCGGCAATTAATGTGGATAACCGGCCACGCCCTCCCGATTTGACGTTAATCACTGATTGACCGATCATGGCGCAGCCAGCCATTCCTCCCAGCATGCCTGCACCAATATTGGCAAACCCCTGCGCCTTGCATTCACGGTTTTTGTCACTGTCAGTATCGGTTAAATCGTCAACAATGGTTGCGGTCATTAGAGATTCAAGCAAGCCGACCATGGCGAGCGGTACCGAATAAGGCAAAATAATGTGCAGGGTTTCCAGTGTTAAAGGCACTTCAGGCCATAGGAATAAGGGAAGGGCATCGGGTAGCTCCCCCATGTCACCAACGGTACGAATATCCAGAGGAGCGCCCACAGCGATGACGGTAAGTGCCAGGATGCAGATTAATGGTGAAGGGATAACTTTGCCGATGACCGGAATTAACGGAAACAGGTAAATAATCCCCAGTCCTCCGGCAGTCATCGCATACACTTGCCAGGTAACATTGGTCAGTTCAGGCAGTTGAGCCATAAAAATAAGTATGGCAAGTGCATTGACGAAGCCAGTGACCACCGAACGTGAAACGAAACTCATCAAACTGCCGAGTTTGAAATAACCGGCAAAAATTTGTATCAGTCCTGTTAACAGGGTGGCTGCCAGCAGATACTGCAAGCCGTGTTCTTTAACGAGAGTGACCATGAGCAGAGCCATGGCACCGGTAGCAGCAGAAATCATTCCGGGGCGACCGCCAATGATGGCTGTAATTACAGCAATACAGAATGATGCGTACAGGCCGACTTTGGGATCAACGCCGGCAATAATGGAAAAGGCGATCGCCTCAGGGATCAGAGCCAGTGCAACGACAGTGCCTGCGAGAATATCCCCGCGCAAATTGCCGAACCAGTCCTGTTTTTTAGAATGTAATAACATGTAACTCCAGATAAGTTTAGCGGGTAAAAGGGTGTTAACCTGAAAACAGATCAACAACCGCTCCAGAAAAATTTAAAGATTGCAAATTGTATCTTTTCTTGCTCCTACAAAGAATTTATTTTGCAAAAAATGGAAAAGAATTTGCTGGTTTGGAAGGCGTTCAAGCGGGTGGGAGACGGGAAGCAGAAGATCCATCAAGGCGAAACCTTGATGGATCCAAGCCGTTTATTGCAAAGCTTTGTGGATATGATCCATTGCTTTATGTGCGGCTTTACCGGCCAGCTCATCATGTTTTTTATTGGCGTGATCGATGGCTTCCTGGAGTTGCTCTATGGCTTTTTCCATATGCATATGCTTGTCATGATAACTTTCTGAGGCCAGTTTTGCATGGTGCAGGGCCTCACGGCTATGTCCCAGAATAATCGTCAAATGTCCTTTTTCAGCATGACTGGCTGCGACTGCCGCATGTTCCAAGGCCATTGCTCTGTTTTTTTCATCTGCGAGCGCTGTTGAACTGGCCAAAGATACAAACAAAACAGGTGCCAGAGTTTTCATTATTATTTTCATAGTGAGCCTCACTTCTTATAGTGTTGTTGATAGATCGACTGTTGCAATTATATTATGTTCAAACTGTTAAAAATGCTTTCAGGACTGAACATCAACAGTATACTTGGCCTGACAGCGATCACAACAATCAAATGAGGAGATTAATATGGGATGGCGTGAAAAAAAACAGGAAGAGGTTTATTCTGAAGAAGAAATCAATCATCGGCTTAAAGAAGAGCTGCCTCACTGGTTTTTCAAGGAGGGCTGGATAAGGCGTAAATACAAGACCAGTGGCTGGAAAAGCACGTTAATGGTGGTTAACACGGTGGGGCATTTATCTGAAGCAGCATTTCATCATCCAGATTTAACGGTGTCGTATGCATTTGTGATTGTAAAATTGATGAATCATGCCGCCAAAGGGATAACCAATAAGGATTTTGAACTGGCCAGTAAAATTGAACAGGTGGTGATGTGGCAGCCCGGACTGGAAGAGGGGGACCTGGAAGGCACCCCGGACGACCCCCGCTTCAAATACATAAAATATGACTGACCGCCTGCACCCCGTCATTTTTGGTGAGGTGTTGTTTGATTGTTTTCCGGATGGGCAACAGGTCCTGGGCGGTGCGCCGTTCAATGTTGCCTGGCATCTACAGGGGTTTGGTTTAACGCCACTCATGATCAGTGCTATCGGGGATGATGCGGCAGGACGCCAGGTTTTAACGTCTATGCAAGACTGGGGAATGCGGACCGAAGGGGTGCAGATCGACCCTCGTCATCCCACGGGCAGGGTATCAATTTCCCTGTCTCAAGGGGAGCCGCACTATGACATCGTTGATTCTTGCGCCTATGATGTTATTCAATCTGAAAAGTTGCCTGATTTACCTGAGTATGCGCTGCTTTATCATGGCACTCTGGCTGTGCGGAATTTAGTTTCTGCCCAGTCATTAAAGCAAATGATGGAGAAACATAAATGTTCCAGGTTTGTTGATGTTAATCTTCGTGCGCCCTGGTGGAAAAGGCAATCTGTTTTAGACTTATGTGCAGGGGCAACGTGGGCAAAACTCAATCATGATGAGTTAACAGCGCTTTCCCTTAATGCGTCGGTACTGTTGGACACCATACAAGCACATGGCTTTTTATTAGTGACCAAAGGAGAGCAAGGTGCCGTTCTGCACCAATCCGGCAATCCAACAAAGCAGATCCTTCCTGAGCAACAGTTAAACGTTGTGGATACCGTTGGCGCAGGGGATGCATTCAGCAGCGTCATGATATTGGGAATTATTAAACAATGGCCGTTAGACTTGGCAATGGCTAGAGCCCAGGCTTTTGCCTCGTCCGTGGTTGCCATTCGTGGTGCTATCAGTCATGACACTGCATTTTATGCAAAATTTACTACTGAATGGGGAGCCTGATCTGGGTTGGTTTTAGCATATTGCTGAACAATATCTTGTGGTTTGAGGGGCGGGTTGAATAAATAGCCCTGGATTTCATCGCAGCCATGCAGCCATGCCGTTTTAAAAATTCCATTTGTTCCTGGGTCTCAACCCCTTCGGCAACCACTTTTAAACCGAGGTTATGGACCAGACTGATTGTTGCCGTCACAAGTGCGGCATCATCCCGGTCGGAGGGGATATCATTTTCGTTACATAGCCCCACTATGCGCCTCAAAAGATCAAAAAAATCCGCTCGATGTCCCGCTCGCCTCGCGACGAACCCCATAACCCGACAGCCTCCTGGATTCGGGCTGTTTTCTAGCGCCAGAGAAAATTTATTCAGTTCCTTTTCGGTCTGTTGATGTCGATGAATGTCCACTTTTAATTGTTGATTGACGGATTGTAATTGGGCTGGACTGGGTAGTGCTAACATTT
This sequence comes from Methylococcaceae bacterium, assembly GCA_006844705.1. Taxonomy (GTDB): domain Bacteria; phylum Pseudomonadota; class Gammaproteobacteria; order Methylococcales; family Methylomonadaceae; genus Methylomarinum. The sequence continues at coordinate 200,869 of SPJS01000060.1, forward strand.
GGGGTAGCAAACGCCACAGAAAATAGGCAGTAAACATCGAGACTAAAGCGGTAGAGACCTTGATGGCAGCCGATAGCCAAGAAACAGGTTGCCATGCTGTCAAAATTGAAATCAGGTGGATGGTTTCACAGAGCAATATAACCATACCGAACACGTTGATGGCGCGGCCAAACTGGATATCTTCGCGTTGTTTAAGAATCTTAATCAGAAGAAGAGGGATGGCATACAACGCTAAAACGTTTACAGCATCCGATACGACGTGTGACCACAGTAATGCAGGTTCCCACAAATAACAGTGCCCGAGAGGCATAAAATTGGCGGGTGAAAATGACTCAAACATAACTGACACCTTCAGTCCAGAAATGGCAACTCAAATGACGACATCAAAACCAGGTCGACAAACTAAGGGTGATGGAGAGGCCTTAGTTCTGTTTTATTAAATTTTGAATGGGCTGCTTGCCTTAAGGAACCTCTGATCAAGTCCAATTATTTTTAGCGTGCTAAAACTGTCGCTATTTTCCACGAAGATCGGCGCAATAGAATGACTATTACTGCTCACTTCGAGAAAAATAGCGACAGTTTTTTCTGCGCTAAATGCTAACCAACTTAATCAGAGGTTCCTTAAGAAAAGTCGGTGGTTATTTGAGCATGTCGTTCATGCGATAAATCAAGTCCAACGCTTTTTTCGGAGTCAGTTCATCAGGATTAATATCTTGTAATAAAGTAATTGCGGGGTGGTAATCATCACTGCAAAATAAATCCAGTTGATTTACACCGCTGTCGGTTTGCTGTTTCTGGTACGCCTGATGTTCAAGCTGGTGTAATTTGGTTTTCGCCTGTTCTATGACAGTTAGCGGAACACCCGCTAGTGAAGCTACCTGTAGACCGTAACTCTGGCTGGCGGGGCCATTTTTGACTGCGTGCATAAAAATGATCTTGTCCCCATGCTCCATGGCTTCCAGATGTACATTGTGAATTGTTTTTTGTTCTTCGGCCAAATGGGTCAATTCAAAATAATGGGTGGCGAATAAGGTGTATGCTCGGCTTTGTCTGGCGAGAAAATCTGCACACGCCCAGGCCAGCGACAGGCCGTCAAAGGTACTGGTGCCGCGGCCGATTTCATCCATCAGGATCAGGCTGTTTTCTGTGGCATTGTGCAGAATGTTAGCGGTTTCCGACATTTCCACCATAAAGGTTGAGCGGCCGCTGGCCAGGTCATCAGATGCACCGATGCGGGTAAAAATACGGTCAATGGGGCCGCAACTGGCCGATTTTGCCGGTACAAAACAGCCAATATGCATCATTAACACGATCAGCGCAGCTTGCCGCATGTAGGTGGATTTACCGCCCATGTTGGGGCCGGTGATGATCAACATCTTGCGCTGGGTGTGAAAAGACAGGTCATTGGCGACGAAGGGAATGTCGGTCAGTTGTTCCACGACCGGATGGCGTCCCCCTTCAATTTCAATGCCCGGTTGCTGGGTGAGCACCGGTTCGGAAAGGTTCAGGCTATCAGCGCGTTCGGCAAAATTGACCAACACATCAAGTTCGGCCAACGCAGATGCACACTGTTGCAGTGGTGCCAGCCAGGCGTTGATTTTATCCAGTAATCCATCGTACAGCGATTTTTCAAACGCCAGTGACTTTTCCCGTGCACTGAGCACTTTATCCTCAAATTCCTTGAGTTCTTCGGTTATGTAGCGTTCGGCATTTTTCAGCGTTTGTTTGCGGGTGTAGTGCGGCGGGATATTATCAGCCTGTTGGCGGGAGACTTCTATATAGTAGCCGTGTACCCGGTTGAAATTGACTTTTAGTGTGGCAATGCCAGTGGTTTCGCGTTCGCGCTGTTCCATATCAAGCAGAAACTGGTCGGCATTCTGGCTGAGATGGCGCAGCTCATCGAGTTCAGCATGATAACCTTCAGCAATGACGCCACCATCCCGGATGAGGACCGGCGGGTTATCAATGATAGCGCGTTGTAATAATTGCAATAACTCAGGATGTTCCCCGATGTGTTCAGCGACTGGTTGGAGTGCTTCAGTTGCCTCCAGATCTGCCATTTGCTGTTGCAACTCCGGTAATACAGCCAGTGTATTGCGTAAAATCAGCAAGTCGCGTGGGCGGGCAGATTTCAGCGCGATACGTGAGGCGATGCGCTCGATATCTCCGACCTGTCTAAGGGTGGGTTGCAGTAGATCAAAGCCGGGCATCAAGGCATTGATGATCTGATAGCGCTGTCTCAACAGGGTCTGATTACGCAATGGGCGGTTAATCCAGCGGCGCAGACAGCGACTGCCCATGGCAGTAACAGTTTTATCAAGTACACCAAACAGCGTAAAGCGTAGATCACCGCTGGGATGGCTGTCCAGTTCCAGGTTTTTGCGGCTGGCGGCATCCAGTACAATGCCATCTTCACGATGTTCAATCGAAATACCCTGAATATGCGGCAAGGCACTCTGCTGGGTTTCCTTGACGTATTGCAACAAACTGCCAGCAGCGGCAATGGCGGCACTCATATGCTGGCAACCAAACCCTTTCAGGTCATGGGTGTTGAATTGTTTCAGCAGCAGTTGTGTCGCGCTATCCGCATCAAAATGCCACACGGGGCGCTGGCAAAGACTGTTGGCGTCCTGCAAGGTATCGGCAAATGGAAAATCTTCCGGTATCAACAATTCTGCAGGATGTAAGTGGGCCAATTCGGCCATTAATTCGTGTTCATGTTGCACTTGTTGCAATACGAACTGACCCCGGCTGAGATCCACGCTGGCAATACCAAATTGGCTGGAATGCTGGCAGATGGCAACCAGCAGATTATCGCGGCGGTCTTCCAGCAAGGCTTCATCAGTAACCGTGCCGGGCGTGACAATGCGCACCACTTTGCGTTCTACAGGGCCTTTGCTTTTAGCAGGGTCGCCGACTTGTTCGCAAATAGCCACTGACTCGCCCTTTTTCAATAGTTTGGCCAGATAGCCTTCCGCCGCATGATAGGGAATGCCCGCCATAGGAATAGGCTGACCCGCAGAATGTCCGCGCGCAGTGAGCGTAATATCAAGGATGGCAGAGGCTTTTTTGGCATCATCAAAAAACAACTCGTAAAAATCGCCCATGCGATAAAAAAGTAACAGGTCTGGGTGTTGTGCCTTGATGCGAAGAAATTGCTGCATCATTGGCGTGTGCTGGTTGGCGGCAGTTTGATTTGTTGTCATACTGGATATTTTAACCAAACTGTCATCTCAACACATTATGCATCAGGAAATATACCATTTAGCCGAAACCCTGGGAAAAGCACTTGTTAAAAAAGGCTGGATGCTGAGCGTAGCAGAATCCTGTACCGGGGGCGGTATTTGTCAGGCATTGACGGATGTAGCGGGCAGTTCACAGTGGTTTGACCGCGGATTTATAACCTACAGCAACCCGGCCAAAATTGACATGCTGGGGGTTAAGCCAGAGACGCTGGAAAAATCTGGTGCAGTCAGTGCCGAAATAGCAAAGGAAATGGTTCAGGGGGCGTTTGAGCGTAGTAATGCGAATATAGCTGTTTCTGTGACAGGCATTGCCGGGCCAGGCGGGGGTTCAAAAGAAAAGCCAGTGGGGACAGTGTTTATGGGCGTGATTAGTGAAAGCAATTTTTCATATGTAAAAAAAAATATTTTTGAAGGTTCAAGGAAGGAAATTAGAAATCAGACTATAGTTTTGGGTATAAATGAACTTTTAAATCTAATCTATGGAATTAAATAGAAAAGCAGGGTTAGCAGTATTAACTGTATTGTTTTTGTTTGCACCTTTTTATTATCAGCCAAATATTGGTAAAGAGGGGTTACACTTACCTTTCAATATTACTGTATGGGGGGCGGCTCTTACTGTAATTGTTGGGGGAGGTGTTTGTGCAATAGTTAAAAGAAGGGTTTTTTATAATATACATGCATGTGCATTATTTATATTTCCCGTATTAATCTCTATTTACATGATATTTGCCGAGCAAGGCATGGTTAATGTATTTGTGATAAAAACAATATACATCTTAGGAGGATGTATGTTTTTAGTTGCCCTTTTTCAATATGATTTAAACAAAAATGACATTGATGTTGTTTTGTTAATGCTTTCAATTTCAATGATACTTCATGCAGGGATAGGTGTGTTGCAATTGTCAGATATGGGTGAATTAAGTCAATACATTTCAAGAAATGATATTAATAAGCCTGCAGGTGTTTTTCAGCAAATTAATAATCAGGCAAGCTATTTATCAACCGGAGTGTTGATTAACTTTTATATTATTTCAGATAAAAAAGTATCAAGAGTATCCTTGTTTATAATTGTAGTTAGTGTGTTTCTTAGTGCATTGATTGTAGCAAATTCTGGAAGTCGAGTAGGAATGTTATCCCTGTTATTAGGATATATAATATTATTAATAGCAAGATTTCAAGGTTTTTGGGCAAACAAGAAGGTATTTGGAATACTTATGGTTGCATTTATTTTAGCCTTATTTTTGGGATTTTCAGGAGTGGGTGAAGTAATAAAAAAGAGTCAGGGTATAGTGGGGTCAGAATATTCAGATGTTCGTTCTGTAATATATAAAATCTCATTTGAAATAATAAAATCATCTCCAGTTTGGGGACATGG
>SPJS01000290.1 GCA_006844705.1 Methylococcaceae bacterium
CCAGAGTGAAGAGTGGTATCAGGTCGGCGGTATCGTCGATGACTCAGGCCAGCAGGTTGCCAAAGACTTATTTGAGTGGGTGGAACGTACTTACCTCGAATGTGGCAAAGACCTGCAAGTATTGATTGATCATATTTTATCTCGCCAGTTTGTTGCCACCAAGATTGCGGGTGTCACACTGTACTATAGTATTAAAACTGGTAACCGCGCGCAGGATCATGTGCTTCTAGAAATAGAAAAGTCGCAAGAAACCTCAGATAGACTATTGGTCTCGCCAAGTGCCTTACCAGAGTCTAAAGAAGACATTACCGACCCATTTTCGCCAGAGTATGTAGATCGATTTAACATTGGCCCAGCGAGCTATGCCTACAAGGGAAAAACTGATTTGACACTCTTTATGCAGTCACTGGCAGAGCACCATATTGAGCGTCACCCAATTCAGTGTTTTATTGATGACTGGAATGATTCCAGTGCGTCTAAATCCAGTTTTACAGAAGACTGGATGGTGCGCCCCTTAAAACACACGGGCCGCTATGGCGAGAGTGTATTGAATGCTGAGCTGATTAATTTACGTACGACACCAGTGAATAATATTGAGAGCTTGATTGGCAAACATGGTAGCGATTTAAATACCGTGTTAAAACGCTTTGATAAAAAAGCAGGCTATTCCTTTGCCTGGTATTTTTATATGGTTACTGGCAAATTATCGTCAAAAAGCGCAGAAGCCGTTTATGAAGATTTAAAGGGTGACTTTGCTTATTTACCAGCCGCAGATGAAGCCATTCTGCGTGCCTGGATGCAGGATCCTTATTACATCAATTAACGCAAACCAATGATTGTCTGCAACAGAAGCGACAGAAATGTCGCTTTTGAATTGTAGGGTTTGCGACAATTCAACAATGTGTACTACGCGCCTTCTCTTCTTTAGTATATAAATCATAAGCTTAGATTGTGTTTGATAACTGGCATAGATGCTGCTGATTCTTTTGTATAGCTTGAAATTAATCGCAGATGAATAACCATACAAGGAGTGGAACATGGCTAAAATTGGACTTTTTTTTGGTACGGACACAGGCAATACGCGCAAGGCTGCCAAGATGATGTACAAAAAAATTGGTGATGAAGAGGTGGTGGCTAAACCATTAAATGTAAATCGTGCGGCTGCAGAGGATGTTGAGCAGTATGAGTTTTTAATTATCGGGACACCGACTTTGGGTGATGGCGAGTTACCTGGTTTGTCAGCTGGTGCTGAAAATGAAAGCTGGGAAGAGTTTTTGCCACAACTGGAAGAGATGGATTTTACAGGCAAGACTGTAGCGATCTAT
>SPJS01000288.1 GCA_006844705.1 Methylococcaceae bacterium
ATGTTTTATAACCCCTATCGCCTGCATTCAACCTTGGGCTATATGAGCCCGAATGATTATGAACATCAATTAATAGAAATGAAAGAAGCCGCTTAACTGGGTTGTATTAAAAAAGTTGACCACGTCATGGTTAGTCATCAGAACGTAAGCATGTATATCACATTGATATTTATCGCAAGCATCTTTCAGCTTGTCTAAATAAAACTGATAATCCTCATCTGCAACAAAAATTACGGAGCGGTTATTGCCGCGCTGAATTACATGCTGCGGTTGACCGGGGATAACAAAACGGGGGTGACGTGCCATAATCCGAGCCTTCTTTTTGATAGTTTGACGAATTATAGCATATCGATCGAGTCTGACCCCATTGATACATCCGACCCCATTGATACATCCATTGATACATCCGACAAAAAAGAAACAAGACAGGAAAGAGAGAAGAACGACAGTAAAACAAACATAATAGCTAAGAAGACGTTAGCAACGAGTTGCGAAGATAAGATTTTAAGTGATGGCATAAAAGGTAACACCTGCATTCCTAAGAACCTGCTGGGGTCTAGGGCCCATTGAGGCCGTGAGTCTGATTAGGTGAGGAATGCGCCGATTCCATCAGGGCTAGAGGTATTAGACAACCTCTTACAAAAGCCGGATATATGGATGCAATATTTCTTTATGTTACGACCAAAATTTTTCTTGCAATACGGGGCGGACCATATATGACCCCATTGGTTTACGATGTCTTGTGCCATCTCGCCTTCAGCCTACGCCTCATATAATGTTCTTGTTCATCAGCTCGCAGTTTTGCTAGCGGCTTCCTTCAGACTGTTCCTCGCGGATTAGCCCTTGCCATTCGCTAGTAGTTAGCATCTAATAGCAATATTAATCACTATTGATGGTGATCTGCCTACAGAGGACTTTCACCTCATTAGTTCATGCCCATGCTGGGCGTACACAAAAAAATCAAGCCGACGGTAAAAAGCGTCACAAATTTTGCAAAAAGACGCAAAATTTGCGCCCCTTTTTACCGCCGCTTATTTAGTCGTTAGGTGTTAGGCAAACTTGACAATTGCACCATATAAGGTACACTTGTTTCTTATGGATGAAGAGCAAATTCTGGTTGTAAGTTTTTTCCTCACAAAATCAGGCAAAGAACCAGTCCGTGATTGGCTAAGAAGCCTTGAAAAGGAGGAAAGGAAAATCATTGGTGAAGATATAAAGTTAGTTCAATTCCGGTGGCCTCTTGGTATGCCATTGGTCAGAAAAATGGAAGCTAATTTGTGGGAAGTCCGTAGTAAATTTACCAATGGTAATATATCCAGAGTTT
>SPJS01000289.1 GCA_006844705.1 Methylococcaceae bacterium
GGCAGCTTACGCAAGCTGAGTCAGAGATTGGTTTTTTATTGCTAAAAGGATTCAGCCATCAAGAGATTGCCAATCTGCGACAGGCGAGTGAGCGCACCGTGCGTGAGCAAGCGCGTAGCTTGTATAAAAAAGCAGGTTTAAGCAGCCGAACGGCTTTGTCAGCATTCTTTTTAGAAGATTTGTTGTTAATTGATAAAGTCAATGAAGGTTAAAATGACACACCAAACCAGCGGCCAATCAGTGCTGTGACCATCATTGCCAAGGCACCCCAAAAAGCCACACGCGTTGCCCCGCGCAAAACATTTGCACTGCCTTTTTTGGCGGCCATTCCGCCCATGATGGCCAATAAAATCACTGAGTAGAGTGATACTTTTTCAGGAAGGTCGGTCAATGCCGTTTGAGCGGCAATGATCAACGGGACTGCCGCACCAAACGAAAAACTAAGCCCAGAGGCAATTGCAGCTTGCAGCGGCTGCGCGGCATTATCATCCGTTAAACCAAGTTCATCACGCGCATGCGCCCCCAACGCATCCTTTGCCATGAGTTGTTGCGCCACCGTTTTTGCCAATGCTGGCTCAAGCCCACGGGCAATATAAATATCGGTCAGCTCTTGCATTTCCAAGTCATGATACTCTGCCAGCGCATTGCGTTCGATCTCAAGGTTAGCCTTTTCACTGTCTGCCTGCGAGCTCACAGAAACATATTCACCTGCCGCCATCGACATAGCGCCAGCCACTAAACCTGCCAAGCCAGTCACGACAATCGTTTCTTGGCTAGCACCGCTGCTGGCCACACCCATGATTAGGCTAGCGGTAGAAATAATGCCATCGTTCGCGCCTAATACGGCTGCACGTAGCCAGCCATTTTGATGGGTGTGAAAATGATTATCTGGATGTTTCATACTGTTTAGTGATGGCTGATTGATTTGATAATAGGACGTTTTGCAGGGAACACACGCACCAATGCGATTTTAGGGCCAGTCATCTTTTTGACGACGACTGAAAACTGTTCAAATTCAATTTTTTGTCCACGTTTAGGCAGCTCACCCAGTTTTTCGAGAATCAAACCTGCCACTGTATCCGCCTCTTCTGATTCAATATCAATGCCGAGGCTACGCTCTAACGTATGCAAAGACAACGTGCCTTTGCCGAGCAGCGAGCCATCGTCCATTTTAGTCCATTTGGTATGTGACTTTTGAAACTCGTCACGAATATCACCCACTAGCGCGGCTAATAAGTCATCCAGTGTGATAAAACCAATTGGCGGGTTGCCCTCATAGGCAACCAGTGCAAAATGCGATGCGCCATTTTTAATCTTTCT
>SPJS01000286.1 GCA_006844705.1 Methylococcaceae bacterium
AAGACACAATTTTTTCCGCTTCTGAACTTTCCAGCTTAACCCCCATTCCACTCAAACCTGAACTCACTGCGGTGAGTTTTGCAAGATAATTAATGGCTGCGGGATATATCATGGTCTTGGCCATATCAATAACCAATTTGGCTTCTACTTCTATGGATAAAATATATTGTTCAGCATAGACCTCAAATCGGCTTTCCAGCTCCACCAGAGTTAACACACCGGTGCTTTCAAATAATTGTTTAACCGAATCTTCACAGAATGCAGGCAATGCATCGGCAGTCGTCGGAATATTTTTCAATCCACGTTCCTTTACGGCCATTTCATGCCATTCAGGAGAGTAACCATCGCCGCCAAAAACCACGTTGCCATGTTGATCCATGAGTTCTTTAAGAACAGCCAGCACTGCCGTTGCCTGATCTGCACCACTGTTCAGTTGCGCTTCCAGTTTTTCTGCAATCCAGTTTAATGAATCAGCCAGCATGGTGTTCATCGCAACCAAGGGCCCGGATACGGATTGTGAAGAACCGACAGCGCGAAACTCAAATCGGTTGCCGGTGAATGCAAAAGGTGAAGTTCTGTTACGGTCACCCGGATCTCTGTCAAATTTTAGAATTTGCGACAGGCCAAGATCCATCATATCACCTTGTATTGATGACGTAATATTGCCCGCCTGGATATCATTGAATACCTTTTCCAATTGATCCCCTAAGTAAACCGACAAAATTGCAGGTGGCGCTTCGTTGGCACCTAATCGATGGTCGTTGGCCGCTGAGGCAATCACTGCCCGTAATAAGGGACCAAACTTTTCTACCCCGCGAATGACGGCGCCACAAAACAACAGAAAGTTTAAATTATCATGCGGTGTATCACCGGGGTCGAGTAAATTTCCTTGAGTCGCATTACCGACAGACCAGTTTACATGCTTACCGGAACCGTTAATCCCTGCAAACGGTTTTTCATGCAGTAAACAGTGGAAACCATGTTTTTTGGCCACTTTTTTCATTAAGGTCATCATTAACTGCTGATGATCTGCCGCAACATTCGCCGCTTCAAAATAAGGAGCTATTTCAAACTGCCCAGGGGCGACTTCATTATGGTGTGTTTTCGCCGGAATACCCAAGCGGTAGAGCTTGTCTTCAAATTCCTGCATAAAGACCTGAACGCGCATGGGAATGGAACCAAAATAATGGTCATCAAACTCCTGACCTTTCGCAGGAGGCGCGCCAAACAAGGTACGTCCGGCAAGCAGTAAGTCAGGTCGTTGGTTGGCAAAATTAATATCGATGAGAAAGTATTCCTGCTCGGCACCACAACTGGAAT
>SPJS01000287.1 GCA_006844705.1 Methylococcaceae bacterium
ATTTTAGGCACAGATAAACGTGGTGGTTTGGCTGTTTACAACTTAGCGGGTAAAGAAAAACAATACCTGCCAGTCGGGCGCATCAACAATGTTGATATTCGCAGCAAGATCAAGTGGGAAGGCAAGGTGGTTGACTTAGCCGTTGCCAGCCAACGTGATCATAATAGCTTGATATTTTTTGCCATTGATCGTGCCTCTGGCGCGGTTGCAACCATTGGCGAAGCTGATACTAATTTGCAAAACATCTATGGTTTGTGCATGTACCAGCATGATCAGCAAACCTATGCATTTGTCAACGATACGGATGGCACTTATGTGCAATATCACTTGGCTACCGATAAGCAGGCGGTCACTGCCAAATTTGTGAGAAGTTTTAAACTCGCTAGCCAACCTGAGGGCTGTGTGGCGGATGATGCGACAGGGCAGCTATTTGTTGGCGAAGAAAACCTTGGTATTTGGGCGCTCTCCGCTGCCCCTGATGCTGCCGTTAATTTGCAAAAAGTAGCTTCAGTCGGTGAGGCACTGGTGGCAGATGTTGAAGGCTTGGCTTTATATCACGGCAAAGCAGCTGATTATCTAGTGGCCTCAAGTCAGGGTGATAACAGCTATGTGGTGTTTGATGCAACAGCACCTTATCAACTGCGCGGTAAATTCCGTGTGGTGCTAAACCCGCAAGCAGACATTGATGGCAGTGCAGAGACAGATGGTCTGGCAGTCAATAGCACTAATCTAGGTGGTGCTTGGAGCAGCGGCATCATGGTTGTGCAAGATGGCCGCAACCGCCTGCCCGAAGCTAATCAGAATTTTAAATATATCCCGTGGCAGACAGTTGCAGAAACACTGCAATTAGCGCAATAAACCGCAGCCAACATTAATACAGGAGTAAAACATGAATCATGGTGATGAAATGTCCATTTTGGGCTTGGTCCTCGGCGCCAGCTTGCTGGTGAAAATAGTAATGCTGATTTTGGTATTTGCCTCGTTAATCAGCTGGTATCTGATTGTCTTGCGCTCTAATCAGTTAGCCAAAATCGAAACTGGCATGACGCACTTTATAGGTCAATTACGCAATAGCGCTAGTGTTGAAAAACTCTATGCAGGCTTAAGCAATATGCAGGCAGAGCCTTCAATGCAGAAGATTTTTGAAGCGGGTTATCAAGAGTTTCACTTATTAAAAGCAGCTGATCAAGTGGCACTCACAGAAGGCACAGAGCGTGCCATGGCCGTTGCCATTGGTGAGGCAGATGCCGAGCTAGAAGAGGGTTTGTCTATTTTGGCAACAATTGGCTCTGTCAGTCCCTATGTT
>SPJS01000284.1 GCA_006844705.1 Methylococcaceae bacterium
GATGGAAAATGCCTAAGGCGCAGTGAAGTGGCTACACTAAATAGGACACACAACTTAAAATACTGTTAAAGAAAATAAGTGTGTCAAAAATGAGCGAAGAAACTAAAAAACCAAATAGCTATACATCAGAATTTAAAGAATCAGCAGTTAAATTAGCAATCGAATCAGATCAACCGATTGCGGCAACAGCTAGAGATTTAGGTGTGAATGTTAATACCTTACATACCTGGATAAGTAAATATTCTAAGCCTAAGCAACAATTAGCCGAAACAACTGATGAACATATCTATGATGAAAACAAACGTTTAAAGAAGGAGCTTGCACGAGTTACTCAGGAGCGAGATTTGCTAAAAAAGGCCACAGCGTACTTTGCCAAAGAAATACGGTAAAGTACGCATGGATAAAACAGCATAGTGAAGATTATTCCATTAGCATTTTATGTGAATTTATGAAGGTTACACGTAGCTGCTATTATCACTGGCTTACTAGGCCAAAAACAAAACGAGAAGAAGAAAACGAAGAGTTAATTGACCAACGAAAAACTCTCTTTAAAAGAGGACGAGGAACCTATGGAACACGTCGTCTAAAGAATAGGTTTGCAGAACAAGGCATAACTGTGAGTCGCCGCCGTATTGGTCGATTAATGATTCAAGCTGGACTCTGGTGTAAAACAAAAAAGAAATTTAAAGTCACCACAGACTCTAAGCATAATAAACCTATTGCACCCAATCTATTAGAAAGGCAGTTCACTGCCTCACAGGCTGATCGTTATTATGTGGGAGATATTACATACATTCATACCCAGGAAAGCTGGCTATATTTGGCTGTTGTGATTGACTTGTTTTCTAGAAAAATAGTCGGCTGGTCTATGGATGATCGAATGAAAGCTCAATTAGTTAATGATGCTTTATTAATGGCTATTTGGAAGCGTAAACCACAAGCGGGCCTGATTTGGCAAACGGATAGAGGAAGCCAATATGCGTCGGATAGCCATCGAGCGATTTTAGAGGAACATCATGTGACTCAATCAATGAGCCGTCAAGGAAACTGCTGGGATAATGCGGTATCAGAGAGCTTCTTTCATACCTTGAAAACCGAATTGATACATCAACAACAGTTTAAAACAAGAAGCGAGGCTAAACAGGCGATTTTTGAATATATTGAGGTGTTTTATAATCGAGAAAGAATCCATTCTGCTAATGGCTATTTGTCACCAGTAGAATACGAAAATCAGCAAAAAGCTATGTAAACTTGTGTCCTGAAAAGTGTTGACACATCAGAAGATGATGAAATGGAATTTATG
>SPJS01000285.1 GCA_006844705.1 Methylococcaceae bacterium
ATGCGAACGGGCAGACGACTGAAGTGGCTACACTAAACAGGACACACAACTTAAAATACTGTTAAAGAAAATAAGTGTGTCTAAAATGAGCGAAGAAACTAAAAAACCTAATACCTATACATCAGAATTTAAAGAATCAGCTGTTAAATTAGCGATCGAATCGGACCAGCCTATTGCTGCAACAGCTAGAGATTTAGGAGTGAATGTCAATACCTTACATACCTGGATAAGTAAATATTCTAAGCCTAAGCAACAACAATCTGTTGAGAGAACTGACGAGCATATTTATGATGAAATCAAACGCTTAAAGAAAGAGCTTGCAAGGGTTACCCAGGAGCGTGATTTGCTAAAAAAGGCCACAGCGTACTTTGCCAAAGAAGTACAGTGAAGTACGCGTGGATCAAACAGCATAGTGAAGATTATTCAATTAGCATTTTATGCAAGTTTATGAAGGTTTCGCGTAGCTGTTATTATCAATGGCTTAATGCGCCAAAAACAAAACGAGAAGAAGAAAATGCCTTGTTAATTGATCAACTAAAAATTCTCTTTAAAAAAGGGCGTGGATCTTATGGAACCCGTCGTTTAAAGAATCGATTTGCAGAACAAGGTGTTATTGTGAGCCGTCGGCGTATAGGCCGTTTAATGGCGCAAGCTGGGCTCTGGTGTAAAACAAAAAAGAAATTTAAAGTGACGACGGATTCTAAGCATAATAAACCGATTGCACCGAACCTATTAGAAAGGCAATTTTCTGTTTCACAGGCTGATCGCTATTATGTCGGAGATATTACCTATATTCATACTCAGGAAGGCTGGTTGTATTTAGCCGTTGTCATTGATCTGTTTTCTAGGAAGATAGTCGGCTGGTCTATGGATGAGCGAATGAAAGCAAAATTAGTCAACGATGCTTTATTGATGGCTATATGGAAACGTAAACCACAAAAAGGTCTGGTTTGGCACACGGATAGAGGAAGTCAGTATGCATCAGATAGTCATCGAGCTATTTTAAACGATCATCATGTTATTCAATCCATGAGTCGTAAAGGAAACTGTTGGGACAATGCGGTATCAGAGAGTTTTTTTCACACCTTAAAAACTGAATTGATACATCATTGCCAATTTAAAACTAGAGACGAGGCTAAACAGGCAATATTTGAATATATAGAGGTGTTTTATAACCGGGAAAGAATCCATTCTGCTAATGGCTATTTGTCACCAGTAGAATACGAAAATCAGCAAAAAGCTGTGTAAACTTGTGTCCTGAAAAGTGTTGACACATCACTGGGGACTGGAACCGTTAAAAG
>SPJS01000291.1 GCA_006844705.1 Methylococcaceae bacterium
ATGTTGCAGGCACACTAGACGCCAGCGCAGCAGCCGACCAAGGTGATGGTGGTTTTATTGAAACCAGTGCGGCTAAGGTTAAGATTGCAGATGATGCCAAAATCACTACCAAAGCAGAGACAGGTAAAACAGGTGAATGGTTAATTGACCCACAAGACTATACGGTTGGTGCTGGTGGCGATATTTCAGGTGCGGCTTTAGGTACTAATCTTGACAGCACAAATGTCACCATCCAAAGTGTGACAGGCGCTACTGCGGGCAATGGCGATGTGTTCATTAATGATGCGGTTAACTGGACAGCCAATACAACATTAACCGTTGAAGCACAGCGCAACATTGAAATTAATCAACCGATTACGACCAATACCGGTCATTTAGCCCTCGATGCTATTGGCACGATCTCAGCAGTTGACACTGTCGATGTTGTCGACTTTACGCTACTGAATGGTGATTGGATCCAAAACAGTAGTTCACTGCCAACGTTTAATGCCACAGACTTTCAAATTAGTGGTGGTACTTTCACGCGTGTCTTGGGTGGTGACGGAACATCAGGCAATCCCTATCAATTGACCGATATTTACGGTATTCAGGGGGCGCAATCAACCAATAATCATTTATTGATGAACGATGTAGATGCCAGCGGTACAGCTAATTGGAACAGCAATGCAGGGTTTGCTCCGTTGTTTACAAGTGCAACCTTTGACGGTGGCAGTCATGTCATCAGTAACTTGACTGCTGGAGACAATGCTCTTTCCAGTTTTGCTGGATTGTTTGGTTCCGTTACCTCAACAGGTGTTGTTAAAAACATTGGCTTAACCAATGTATCAGTGAACGCAGTTGGTATAGGGGCATTTGCTGGTGGCTTGGTTGCTTCAAATCAAGGGCTGATTGAGAACAGCTTTGTCAGTGGTGGCACTGTGACTGGGTTTGGAACCACAGTAGGCGCTGGTGGCTTGGTAGGTCGTAATTTTTCTAGTGGCGTGATAGATAACACCTATGCGCACCAAGTCTCAGTATCAGGAAATGGCAACAATCCACACTTAGGCGGTTTGGTCGGAGAGAATACGGCGAGCGGTGTGATTGAAGACAGTTACTCGACGGGTACGGTGACGGACTTAAGCACGACGGGTAGTATTGACATAGGCGGTTTGGTTGGATTGGGTGCTGGCGGCACGGTAACGACTTCCTACTGGGACACGGATGTGAGTGGTCAATTGACCAGTGCAGGTGGTTTTGGCAGAACGACTGCAGAACTGCAAGAGCGTTTTGGTTATAACGGATTTAATATCTCTACTG
>SPJS01000292.1 GCA_006844705.1 Methylococcaceae bacterium
GCTTTTTCTCTGGATTAATTGTTTTGTAGGAAATTCAATTATATCCAATATAGAGTTAAAGCTTAACTTTAAGCTATCTAAAATATTTGTTATTCAAGCACTTAGGCTGCCACTGGTAGCGGCATTACTGGCTGACCCCTTGATTCTTTCTGATTCTTTCTGATTCTTTCTATTTTTCTCCTATTTTTCCCAATTCAAATTCAGTGGACGTTCCTCTATCGCTCCTCGCCTCTGATTTGGAGCGTTATACTTGCTAAGATTAAAAATTGGTGCTATATATGCAACCATTATGAGAGTTGTTATTGATACCAATGTATTATTATCAGCATTAAAATCCAGTAAAGGAGCTTCATTTGCGTTGATTTCGCAGTTACCATCATCGCAATTTGAAATTGTATTGTCAGTTCCGTTGTACTCTGAGTATCAAGATGTATTAACACGGAAAGAACATCTTACAGGAGTCAGTACAGTTGAAGATATATTAAGTTTTTTGCGTTACGTCTGTTCTATTGCACATAGGCAAAAAATATTTTTCTTATGGCGGCCTTGGCTAAAAGACCCAAAAGATGACATGGTATTAGAATTAGCGGTTGCATCAAGAAGCAAGTATATAATCACGCATAATTTACAGGACTTTAAAAAAATTGATGAGTTTGGTATCAATGCAATTCCCCCTGCAATATTTTTACAGATATTAAGAGGTAAAATTCATGAGTAATTCATTAACAGTAAGGTTACCAAAATCACTTCACGATGGAATAAAACAGTTAGCAAAATCAGAGGGGATATCAATTAACCAATTTTTAGTTACTGCAGCTGCTGAAAAGATGTCCGCTTTATTGACCCAAGACTATCTTGAGAAGGAAGCATTGCTAGGCAAAAGAGAGGATTTTGAGAAGGTATTAAATTCAGTACCTGATATAGAACCAGAAGAATATGACAAAATAGTATAACGAATAAGGTTAGATGGTGATTCGCGCGCAGCGCGAAACCACCATCTGAACCGTTTGTTGGACGAGCCCGGGGCTAAGTGAAAGTGTGAATGATGCTATGAAAATAGCTTTTTGTGAAGCAGCCTGATTGAGTCGCCAACCAATGGGGTCCGCCAACAACCAATGGGGTCAGACTCGATCGATATGCTATAATTCGCCAAACTATCAAATGAAGGCTCGGATTATGGCACGTCACCCCCGTTTTGTTATCCCCGGTCAACCGCAGCATGTAATTCAGCGCGGCAATAACCGCTCCGTTATTTTTGTTGCAGATGAGGATTATCAGTTTTATTTAGAC
>SPJS01000109.1 GCA_006844705.1 Methylococcaceae bacterium
TTTTAATTTATGCCTAACGACCAAGCTCAGATGACGCAGGAAGATATGCGATGAACTTCAACAATGCTCTGAACTTTGATAAAAAAATGACCTTCAAAAACGAACTGAGCTTCCTGCGGTCAGCTGGAGCGCCTGGTTATAACTTAACATTCATTGCCTGTGAAAGCCGTACAGAACCTCTTTTTTGAAATTGTTCAACTACTTGCTTTCGGTCGCTTTCAGAACGATTTTGGCTAAGTTTATATTTACATTGTAACTCAGTAATTTTTATTTCAATGCCAATAATTACATTCAGCAATGAATCTTTGTATTCTGGCTCCCAAGGTTTTTCAAAGGAGGATTCATGTATCTCTGTAAATTCATTGACAATGCTTTTTAGTTCCTCTGCCTCAGTAATTAGCTCGGGCTTTCCATAAACATGAACAGTTTGATAGTTCCATGTTGGCACGCCTGGAGAACTATACCAAGATGGAGAAACATAGTCGTGTGGGCCTTGGAATGTTACCAACACTTCTTGATCCTTGATGCCTTCCCACTGAGGATTCTGTTTGGCTACATGACAAATAAGAGATTGTTCGTCGTTACTCAAAAAGAAAGGAAGATGCGAAGAAAAAAGCCTACCTCCGACTGAGGAGACTAACTGACCAAAAGCATTAGCCTTTATAAACGCTAATATTTCTTTTCTGTCAGTTACTTCAAAATATTGAGGTATGTACATACTTTCCTTAAGTTATAATGCGGAGTTGAGATGCCATTTGCCCTGATATTCTAGATATTGACAGAACAATCAGGCACCTTTGCCTGCTATGCAATTTATCCAGTCGAATAGCCCTGATAATTGATAGTATCCTGGTTATCAGTAGCTAGCTCGAAGAGTAATTCTTTTTTTTGCGTATGTCAACAAACCCTCCTAAACAACATGTGCTGCAACAACTGCGTGAAATTTTGCGTCGATTACATTATTTCTTTCATACAGAACGGGCGTAATCAAGGTGTCAGATACAAGCCAGCTTGATTTGGGAGATAAAAATTAACCACCAGGAGGCAGTCGGGTTATGGGGTTTGTAGTGAGGCGAGGAAAGCCTGGTCGCAAAAGGGTGTGCAAATTAAAAGTCGAGTTGGCCTGTAAGCCGGGTTCTGTCGTGAACAGTCATTCATCTGGGCTGCAAGTCACCTTACAGCTCAAGCAATCTACCCAGAAGCAGCATGGGCCATGCCGTTGCTTCTCTATTTGATCTTGCTCCGGGTGGGGTTTACCCTGCCACTACCGTTACCAGCAGCGCGGTGCGCTCTTACCGACACCTTTTCACCCTTACCTGAATATTCAAGAATATCCTGGCGGTTTATTTTCTGCGGCACTTTCCGTAGGCTCTCACCTCCCAGGCGTTACCTGGCACCCTGCCCTATGGAGCCCGGACTTTCCTCCATCAAATCCAATGGATAAGACAGCGACTGTTCGGCCAACTCGGCGGCGGATTATAGCTTATCCTGATGCCGCAGACTACAAAAAAATATTGAAAAGCTATTGCATTCAAAGATTAACAGGTCGTTGAAAAACGTTATGAGCAAGCACAATCGTTTTTCAACAACCTGTTAAGCAATTAATCCGGCTTCGTAGCGCCGGTTACTGTACGTCAGCACAGCCAATCTGTTGTCATCCTGCTCTTCTTTCAAGCTGACATGCACCCAACCGGAATTTGGTACGCCCGGCCGATAGTTTTCCAGTATGAGCTGATCAAAACTCAGGTTATCCTTAACCCAGACAGCAAGATCATAATTACTGATACTGGCGATTTCTATATCCACCGCTTCTGCATGGCAATGCTGCGATTTTAATGAGCCGCCGATTTCTCTATTCAGTATTGGACTGCGATACCCGCTATTGGGGCGAAACGGAATACTATAGTGATTACGCACGGGTTCCAGAATTTCGTCACACAAGCGTTTAAGTTTCGGAATCAACTCAGCAGGCGGCATGTTATCGATCTCCTTTCTCTCTGCCGTTTCTGATCGAATCAGCTCACCTAATGTAAAATGTTCAGATAGTTGATCATTTCTATTCATTATCCCCCATCTACTCATATCCTCCCCCCTGTTTTTGAACGATGATGCGCAACCTACGGGTCACATGATAACAACACGTTATGGCAAAATCCCATATTTACACACGTTTTGCAACCGCTTCATATACACAGGAGTAATCTTCGCGCATATGACTGCCTTGAGCCGACTGATACAAGCGCAATAATTCATCCAGCACACCGGTATCGATTTGCGTGGCTTCCCGGCTGAACAGCTTGATATCCTTGATTAAGTGCTCGGTTGGAAAATTCGGATTGTGGAAATCATGGGTTTGCATTTTTGCCAGTTTTTTATCAAATGTGGGCGCATACAATGCACTTTCACGTAAAATCTGCATGAATATCTCCACATTAACGCCGTATTCCTGCGCAAAGGCCAGACTGGTGGAAAAAGATACGGTGAGTGATGCTATCAGTTGATTCAACGCCAGCTTCATCGCTGAGGCCTGACCAACATTGCCAACCAGGCGCGGTTCCGGCCCGATGCATTTGAGCATGGGCAGCACCTGTTCAAATACGTTTTCTTTGCCTCCCGCCATGATAATGAGTTTGCCCGATTTGGCTTCCGGAATACTGCCCAATACCGGCGCTTCCAGATATTGTCCGCCGCTTGCAGCAATTTGTTTGGCAATAGACTGATTTTCTCTCGGCCCGATCGTCCCCATTTGCACTACGGTCTTTCCGGCATAATCCAGTTTACCGAGTACCTTTGCCGTGGTTTCACCATCGCTTAGCATGGTGAATACAACATCTGCCGCAGCAACTGCGCGTTCAGCTGACTCAGCAACGTCGCCACCCAGCTCAAGCAATGCCTTCGCCTTATCGAGACTGCGATTCCACACCACCACCCGATACCCGGCTTTAATCAACTGGCACGCCATCGGCGCGCCCATTAAACCTGTTCCCAGCCAGGCAACACCCGCTAAGTTCTCTGTCATCTCATGCTCCCCGTCATTCTACGATTTTAGTAATGTCTATCAATGGCAGCAAGCGGTCAACATCCCGTTGCGAAAATCTGCCGGGCTCGTGATAAA
The DNA here is from genome assembly GCA_006844705.1 of Methylococcaceae bacterium. GTDB lineage: Bacteria > Pseudomonadota > Gammaproteobacteria > Methylococcales > Methylomonadaceae > Methylomarinum. The sequence continues at coordinate 3,116 of SPJS01000109.1, forward strand.
AAAGATTCGCCACCGCACAGGCCACGCCATACTGCACCCAGTTTTCACCCTGTCCTGCCCGCAATGTCGCATAAACCCATCCGGCAACCAGTGCATCGCCGCAACCGACATGGGTCATTATCTGCCCAGGCACAGAGGAAACAGTGGCCTTCCAGCAGTGTTCTCTGCTTACTGCCAACACACCTTCAGCACCTCGCGACACCACAACCCATTGGCAACCTTGCGACGTCAAATGTTTCGCTTGGTTGATTATCGCTGGCTCATCCTCCAATGCCTTTCCCGCAAGCGTCTCCAATTCCGCCAGATTTGGCTTGATCAGCCACGGTGCAGCATCAACGCCATGTCGCAGCCCTTCACCACTGCTGTCCAACACGCTTTTGGCACCTTTTGAATGACACAGATTAATCAGGCTTTGATAAAAATCAACAGGCGCGCCCGGCGGCAGACTGCCAGAAAACACGACCATATCTCCTGCACTCAACAGACAGTTCATCTGGTCGGTCAGGCGATCGCAATCCTTTTGCAAAACTGAATATCCCGAGGTACGGATATGTGTTTCACTGCCTGTCGATCGATCAAACAAGGTGATATTGCTGCGCGTGGTGCCCGCAACAGCCAGTAAATCCACATCTAAACCCGGTGTGTCAAGCTGTTGAAAACGCGCCGCAGACTGCTCACCGACAAATCCCAGGCAATGAACCTGCGCGTCCAGTGCAGCCAATCCCCGCGCAACATTCAACCCCTTACCACATAGATATTCTGCACTGCTTTCTGCCTGAATGGTTTCTTCGATGCCTAAACCGCGCAAGGCAATGCAATGGTCGATGGCGGTATTCAGCGTCACCGTGACAATCTTGGCCATTTAAATCGTTTTAATCATCTGCGCTGATGTCCAGAGCGGCCTGATACAACCTTTTTTTCCGCTGACCGGTAATTTCTGCCGCCAGTGCAGCCGCTGTTTTCACCGTGCACTCTTTCAACAACACGGCAAGAACACGTTTGTCTTCTTCCGTTAACCCCTCGTCCTTTTTCTCTTCCGCCCCTTCAACAATCACCACAAACTCACCCTTGCGCATGTTGTCATCATCATGAACCTGCTGAGACACCTGAGCCAGACTGTCCTTGACAATCGTTTCATGCAATTTGGTTAATTCCCTGGCTACCACCACCTGACGATCTTCCGGCAGCACCTCCAGCATATCCTGTAATGCTGCTTCAATCCGGTGACTTGATTCGTAAAATACCCAGGTTGATGTTTCGTGAACCCGCTCATTAAAAAATGCCCTGCGTGCCGAGCCTGTTCTGGGCAGAAAACCTTCAAAGATAAACCGGGTCAGTGGCAAACCCGCCGCTGACAATGCGGCTATCAACGCGCAAGCCCCCGGTATTGGCGAGACTTTGATACCATGCTCCCGGGCCAGCTGCACCAGCGGCAAGCCTGGATCACTCAGCAAAGGCGTTCCGGCATCAGACACCAAGGCCACATCCTGTCCATCAAGTAATTGAGCCACGATGCCGACGCTGGATTTATGCTCATTATGCTGATGCAGGGAAATCAGTTTGTTGCTGATTGCATGATGCTGCATTAACAAGCGGGTGTGGCGGGTGTCTTCAGCGGCGATAACATCGACCTGTTGTAAAATACTGATGGCACGCTGGCTGAAATCAGCTAAATTACCGATTGGGGTTGCAACAACGTATAATCTACCGGGCATTGTGCTCTTTGTTTTTGGTAACTCGTGTAAATTTGTGAAAAAAATGCGTAATCAACTGATCATCACTGCCAGTCTGGCTTTCTTAACTGCCTGTGCGACCCACGCGCCGCGCAACCAGCCCTATTTTGAGCAGGCGGCACAGGCGGATGTTCTGATGCAGGGGGGGCATCCTCTGGAAGCGGCTGAGCTGTATAAAAAACTCGCTCGCTCACACCCTTCACAACAAAACAGTTTCAACCTGTTAACCGCAGAAGCCCTGCTGCAATCCGGCGACCATGCTCAGGCACAACGCTATGTTGATCAGATCAATACCAATACGCTGTCTATTGAGCAGTTTAACCGACTTAACCTGATCCGTGCACGCATTGATCTCAGCATGGGCAGTGCGGAAAGCGCATTGCTCCGCCTGAATGACATTCAACCGGTCAGGTTAAATGAAATAAACCGCAAACATTTTTACCGTGCACAAGCATTTGCCTCTTCGTTAACCGGTGACTTGCTGGCCAGCAGCCGGGCGCGCATCCGACTGGGTGAATTACTGGTTCAGGCGGACTTGATTCAGCAAAATAATGCCTCTATTCTTGAAACCTTGCGTCTGTTGCCATCGTCCATTTTGTTTCAAACGCAAGCACCAAGCCCCGACATTCTGGGTGGCTGGGCAGCTCTGGCCTACATTTTAAATAAGAACCCCCAGATATCTGCCCTGCAATCAGCCCTCGGCTCCTGGCAAATAAAACACCCTTACCATCCGGCCAATGGTGACTTTCTTACCGCTTATATTCAACCCACTTCATTTACATACCATCAACCCAATGCCATCGCCTTGCTATTGCCACACAGCGGCCCGTTTGCAACTGCGGCGAATGCGTTGCGGCAAGGCTTTATGGTGGCCTACCAACAGGATGCCAGACAACCTTCTCTGCGTATTTATGACAGCCAGTCGCAAGACCCGGTCACCCTGTATCAGCAAGCGATTGCGGAAGGTGCCGAGCTGGTCATCGGCCCGTTGCACAAGGACAACATCCTGCAACTGGTGAATAGCGTGGAAAAATTGAGTGTACCGGTATTAGCATTGAACAGCATCGAAAACCTGAGCAAACCCAATCTGTTTCAGTTTGCCCTCAGCCCAATCGACGACACCCGCGAACTGGCGGCCCGCGCATTGCTGGATAATCACAAGAATGTAGTCATTATGATGCCTGACAACAGCAAGGGACGACGACTGGCCAATTATCTGACCGAATCCTGGCAAGATGTAGAAGGTCATGTACTGGAAATTCAGTATTACAATGCTAAATCCCACGACTTTACCCAGCCCATTCAGCACGCGTTGAATCTGGATGAAAGCACATCACGCTTTAAGCAATTACGGCGCGTGCTCAATCGCAGTATTGAGTTCATGCCCAGACGCCGGCAGGACATCGATGCCATCTTTCTCGGCGCCTACGCCAAAACCGCGCGCTCGTTAAATCCGCAACTCAATTTTTTTCAGGCGGGTAACGTTCCGGTTTTCGCCTTGCCCGATATCTACAGCGGCTCCACCATTCCGTCTCTGGATAGTGACCTCAACAACATCAGCTTTTGCGATATCCCGTGGATGTTTGATGAGATCTATCATGGCAGTTTCAGCAAAGCTGCCACAGCTGACATCTGGCGGGCTTTTTCGACCCGTTACCACCGCCTGGTAGCGATGGGCATTGATGCCTTTAACCTGGTGAATCACCTCGGTCAACTAGCCCAGGAAAAATACCAGGGAGCCACCGGCATTCTGTCGCTGAATTTCGAAAACCGTATCCAGCGGGAACTGGCCTGCGCCTATTTTAATGATGGCTATGTCGTGCCCACTGGCTATATCAATGCGTCAGCAGAACCTGCTGCAATGGAGTATGAATTTTCTGATGAAGAACTTGAAGAAGCTGCGCAGCCTATTTTTCATGACATCAGATGATGCATCGGTGCCACACCTGCAATCCGGCGCCAATGCTGAAAAAATAGCCCTCGACTATTTAAAACAACAGGGCTTAACCCCTGTCACCCGCAATTATCGCTGCCAACAAGGCGAACTCGATTTGATCATGCAAGACGGCCAAACGCTGGTCGTTGTGGAAGTCCGTTTTCGCAAGTCCGAACAGTTTGGCGGTGCCTTGCAAAGCATTACAAGGCACAAACAATCCCGTATAATTGCGGCCACAGGCCATTACCTGATGAAAAACAACATCCAGTCTCCGGTACGTTTTGATGTCATTGCCATTAACGGACAGCGGCAAATCAACTGGATTAAACATGCATTTCAAAGCTGATTCATGAATTTACAAGATCGCATCATCAACCATTTTACCGACAGTATAAAAACCAAGCAGGACACCATGGACAGCCTGTGCATTCTGATTGAGTTTGCCTCGCGTCGCCTTGTCGACTGCCTGCTCAACGATGGCAAAGTGCTGACCTGTGGCAATGGAGGCTCGGCCGGAGATGCGCAACATTTTTCCTCCGAAATGATCAACCGTTTTGAGCGTGAGCGCCCCGCGTTGCCCGCCATCGCACTGACCACCGACAGTTCCACCCTAACCTCCATCGCCAACGACTATCACTTTGACGTTGTCTTTGCCAAACAAATACGTGCATTGGGCCATTCGGGGGATATTTTGCTGGTCTACAGCACCAGCGGCAACTCCAATAACATCATTAAGGCCGCCAAAGTCGCGCATGAAAAAGACATGCATATCATCGCCCTGACCGGTAAGGACGGGGGCAAGCTGCAAGAGGTGCTCAATGAAACCGATATCGAAATCCGCATACCCTCAGAATCAACCGCAAGAATTCAGGAAGTCCATTTACTTATCACCCATTGCTTGTGTGACCTGGTTGATCAGCAACTGTTTGGCAGCTAACAGGTTGTTTAAAAACGTTATGAGCGCAGTCAAGACAAGGCAAAAAATGAAAAAAAAGCGCAGTTTACATGCTGTAAATGAGCATTTTGAGACATGTTTTAACGTCCAGTTGGCAAGCGCAATAGTTTTTCAACAGCCTGTTAAGATGAAACGGTTAATCTGGCCATTAGTATTCTGCTCTTTCCTCAACGGCTGCAACAGCCTGGCAACAGGTGGCGCGGAATTATCCGGACTATCGCTATTGCATGATCGACGCAATAGCGATGCCATTCTGACCGATCAACGCATAGAAATTGACGCAGGTATCGAACTCTCGGCAGACGACGACATACACAACAAAGCGCACTTCAACGTCATTGCCTTCAACAGCAAAGTCTTGATCACTGGAGAAGCGCCAAACGAACACATTCGCAATAAAATGGTGGCGATTGTCCAGCGTGTTGAAGATGTCAAACTGGTGCATAATCACATTGAAATCGCAGAACCCACCGATCTTTTAACGCGCTCCAGCGATGCCTTGATGACCATCGCCATTAAAGCCGCTTTAAGCGATGTCAAAAACCTGCCCGGTTTTGATGCCACCCGCGTTAAAGTCGCCACAGAAAATAGCGTGGTTTATTTAATGGGGTTGCTGCATCAAAATGAAGCCACCGTCGCCACCGAAATAGCGCGACGGGAAGACGGTGTAAAAAAAGTGGTTAAGTTGTTTGAGTATCTGGATTAATTTTCGGTTTTATTCCGGCAAGTTTGGAATGATATAACGTTCAAGAATAGTATTGAGTTGATTGCAGTTTTCTGCCGAAGCATTCAGCTCACCTTCTGTGCCGGTGTTCAATACAAACCTCACTGATAATTTTGAATCCGCATTCGCTGGCTGATTAATCGTGTAATTTTCCTTATTCATGTCCCAACGCGTTATTCTTTTGGCAAAAACACTGGCGCTATAACTCACGTCTGTATCATCACTTAAAAAGTGCTTTGCTTCACCCACCAGGTCATCCGCAAACAGCCATAGGCTCTCAAACGTCGCACCAGAAAGAAATGCCGTCTCAAAACGATAGGGACCGTAAAGTTCTTCAAATAATGCGACCGCTTTTTCGGCCTTTTCAATATCCTGTTCTGCCAAGCCTGCTGAAGAAAAGTACTCGTTGTATTTGCTCATTTTTTACCTTTATAAAATGTTTTCTAACGTTTTTGAATATGTCGGCTCAATACAAGCAAAAATACAGCCAGGTTTAGTGACCATTGGCGATAGCTCATCGACGTTGCAAATACCGCTATCTTCAATGGTGTGATATTTGCTCAAAAGAAATAACTTCACTTAAGCAAGAGGCAGAACATGTTTGACGATCCGTCATCAATCTATGATGAACAGTGGGTCATCTGGAATGTTTTCTTCGGTGTTCGCGACATTGTAACCATCGGTGAAATTGAAGTTTCCGACAATGGCAAACAAGCCTGGCTGGAGGAACCTTATGATATGGTCGGCCCATTTTGTCTTGATGAGCTTGTCAGCGCAGGCCAAATCAGCTTTGCTGAATGTCTTGTCATGTCTTACCAGAACTGGAATGAACACCGTGTAGAACTGCAGCTGAAAGCGCAAAGCAAGCAACGTGCAGCACACGAAAAGTTATTTAAACAGCAGGACGGTTTTAACCAAAACCGAAGCCACCCCCAACACTTTCAGCACCACAAAGAAAAAGAATACCGGGCGTCGCTGAATTTACCCGCTGATGGAGAACTGCAGCCGTCTGAAATTAAAGCGGCTTTCCGGCGACGTGCTCAAAAAACGCACCCGGATGTTGGAGGCAGTCACGAGGTATTTATCCAAATCACGGAAGCGAGAGATGCTTTGCTTGCCTGCCTCTAAATACTCTTTGAGAGTGTTGTAAATCTGACAAAAACAACAATAGCACTGTCGTATGACTAATCCACCTGCTCAAGCCGGATTCAAGTTGGCTGAAAGCCCGCCATTCTGCGAGCAAAAAAGTTGTAGGTTACGAATTCGTGGGGACAATGGGGAATAGCCAGGGGATATTAATGTATCTGCCAGTGGGCGGACAATTGAATTGGCAGACCAATATAAGACTGTAAAAAGAAGTGATATCGTGCGGTTATCACTGCACGATATCAGCTCGATGCGCGCTCTGTCTGTATCACCAACAGCGCACCTGACCGGTTACGCGTATTTACGTCGCCAGACACTCAATCCCAAAACACCAGACACGAACAACCAGGCGGCTGCCGGTACGGGAACCGGGCTATATTCATAGTGGATAGTGACGGTGCCCGGATCGTTATTAAACGTCAGATCACCAACATAATCATCACTGTTTTCCAACAATGACCCAAATTCATAAGCGACAAACCACACGTCCAAAACCTCGACTTCGCCAACGCCCACAAAATCGCTTTCATCATAATCGCTGGCAGTAACAATGTCGCCTAATCCGGTTTCATCAAAAACCCCCGAATCAAAAAATTCATTAAAACACACGTCGCTTCCTGAGGATGCGCTACATCCCAATCCTCCCTCAAGAGCCTGTGAGCCGATGACATGGCCAAATTGGGTTCCATTAAAAATAATTTCTATATCTGTGAAACTTGTTGAGAATTCAACTGAATGCGCTAGCAATGGATTTACAACCTCGTAAGCTTCGATTTGCAAGGAATAGCTAAAGTCAAAAGCGATATCCAATGAGATGCCGGTTAAGGTTCCTAATGACGAATCAAACTTAGGTAACCCGGTGATGGTTTCCTGAAAAAACAAAGACTGTCCATCATAAGAACTGTCTAATTGAATACTCTCATCCAATAAAGGCGAACTGCTTGAAAAGCTGACGACATTTGCCGAGGCATGGCTGACAAAAATACCACAAAATAAGACAAAGAAAAACTGACGATAATTATGTTTCATTTACAACTCCGACTGATTAAAAAAACATCATTAGGATTCAAGCAATTATTATTCCTTGCCTTAACAATCAATACCTTAAAACATTACATATTACTAAATGTGATTTTTTGTTAAAAATCTTGACACCCAACCCGTAGACACGCGCTTAAAACATAGAACCCATTTTCCACAAAATTAAAACGCGTTAACACGTTTTTCGCTAGGAGGCTGTAATAGGCTTATCGTGCGGTTATCTCCGCATGCTACTTGATGGCTTCTGACCAGAAACGGCTCGGTATCTTTCACCTGTGCTTTTTTAAGCTTGCAAACGCATCTCCACCAGCTTGACCCAATAGCTGACGCCTATCGGCAAGATGTCATCATTAAAATCATAATGTGGATTGTGCAGCAGACAGCCGTTTTCTCCCGGGCCGTTACCCAGCCAGAGGTAGCATCCGGGTTTTTGTTGTTGCATGAAGGCAAAGTCTTCCGAGCCCATGCTGGGCGTTGGCGTTAAGTCGACCGCCGCTTCACCGGCCACGGCTTTGGCAGCGGCAATGGCGTGCTCGGTGATCGCCGGGTCGTTGCTAGTGACGGGATAGCCGGGGTTTTCCGGGTTATAGAGGACCTCGGCATTGACAGAAAAGCTGTTGGCCGTGGCCTGGCTGATCTGCTCGATGTGGTGACGAATCAATTCTTGTACAGGCTCACTAAAACAACGAAAAGTGCCGCGCAGTATGACGCGATCGGGGATCGCATTCCAGGTATGACCGCCGTGAATCTGGGTGATGCTGACCACCGCTGAATCCACCGGGTTAACAGCGCGGCTGACGATAGACTGCAATACAGTGATTAAATGCGCGGCAGCCAACATGACATCATTGCCCAGATGCGGCATGGCCGCGTGGGTGGCGGTACCGCTCAGGGTAATTTCAAAACAGTCGAATGAAGCCATCATCGCCCCCGGCTTGACCGCAAAATGACCTGTTGGAACATCTGGAAAATTATGCAAACCATACACTTCCTGTGCCGGAAAACGTTCAAACAAGCCTTGTTCGATCATTTTCTGCGCGCCGGCGCGGCCTTCTTCCGCAGGCTGGAAAATAAAATACACCGTGCCGTCAAAGTCACCGTGCTGCGCCAGATATTTTGCCGCCCCCAGCAGCATGGCAGAATGCCCGTCATGGCCGCAGGCATGCATTTTTCCAGCATGTTGCGATGTGTAGGGCAACGCGTTTTGCTCTTGAATGAACAGCGCATCCATATCCGCGCGCAACGCTATCTTGCGCTCGCTGTTGCCGTGACTCAATGTCGCCACGACGCCGGTTTCAGCAATGCCTTCAGCAACCTCCAGCCCAAAGGCTTTTAATTTATCGGCAATAAAGCGGGCTGTTGCCTGTTCTTCATACGCCGTTTCAGGATATTGATGAAAATGCTGCCGCCATGCGCGAATTTCGGCATGCATTGCCTTGATTTTTTCTTTTACAGACATATTTTTATCATTTTATTTCAATAGGTTAAAAAATATTCCTAAGAAAACACAATAATTTTTTAAAAAACATTTGTTCTCTTTTTGTTCTTGTATTACTATTTTTACAAAACAAATGGAGAACAAAGTGCCCAACACCTCTCATTTAACCAGAAAACAGCAGGAAATATTGGACTTTCTGATTGACCATCAGGATCAATTTCCTCACCCGCCCACGCTGGAGGAACTGTGCCTGGCGATGGGGCTGAAATCGCGCGGCTCTCTGCACAAGCATATTCAAAGCCTAATCGACGCCGGACTGGTGGAAGCGCCCAACCGCAAACAGCGCGGCGTTCGCCTGACCGAAGCCGCGCTATCAGACGTCAATAAAAACGAATCCGGGCTGCCTTTATATGGTGCTATTGCCGCCGGTGCGCCCATAGAAGCAATTGAGAATATCAGTTACATGCCGGTTCCCGACCAATTGAAAACGGATAACCCGTGCTATGTCTTGCTGGTAAAAGGCGATTCGATGATTGAAGTCGGCATTTTTGATGGCGACTGGGTGGTGATTGAACAACGCAGTCATGCCCGTAATGGCGAAATCGTCGTCGCCCTGGTTGATAACAACGAGGCCACCCTAAAGTTTATCGAACAATATCCTAACGAAACCCTTTTAATTCCGGCCAATAGCGCCATGCAGGCCATGCGTTTTCATCCCTCGCAGGTGGAAATCCAAGGCGTGCTGGTTGGCCAGATGCGCAGTTACCTTTAACCTGACTGGAGAAAACCATGCTGAAACATATCCACATGCAAGATCAAATCGACAACCGTATCGAAGAGTTGATGAATGAAATTCCCATGCACGAGCACAAGGATTATGACTGGGAAGAGCTCTTCCAGAATGCCGCCACGTTTGCGTTAGTGACTTTATTTATCACGCTGGGCGTTAATTGGTAACCATGTTAAACGTATGCCGTTGTGTTAGCTGTTCCTGATCCGACTTCCGCGGGGACAGCTAAAACAAATACTCCAGCACCAGCCCACAGAACACCACTTGCCCCAACCTGTGGCTGTTCAAGAACGCTTTAAAACAATCGTCTTTTTGACGATGAAAAATCAGCTTTTGCTGGTAAGCGAAAAGTCCGGCAGCGCCGGCAAGCCCCACGTAGTAAAACAAGCCCAGTTGCTCCATCATGCCCACGGTGATCAGTAACCCCATGACGATAATCTGCAGCACGCCCATGATTTCGCGTTCTTTATCGCCAAACAGAATGGCGGTGGATTTTACGCCGATTTTTAAATCATCTTCCTTATCCACCATCGCGTACATGGTGTCATACACCAGCGCCCATAGCATCACCGCCAGATATAAAATCCACGCCACCATTGGAATAGTGTCAGTTTGCGCGGCAAACGCCATCGGCACAGCAAAGCCAAAAGCAATGCCCAGATATGCCTGTGGCAGGTGGGTGTAGCGTTTCATAAACGGGTAACTGGCTGCCAGAAATGCCGCAACAAACGACAACAGAATGGTTTTGGTATTGAGCAATAACACCAATGTAAAGGCGATCAGGCATAACACCACAAACAAGGCCAATGCCTCTTTGGGTTTAACCAGACCTGCAGCAATGGGACGTTCTCTGGTACGTTCGACATGCGGATCAAAATCGCGGTCGGCATAATCATTAATCACACAGCCCGCTGCACGCATTAACACCACACCGGCACAAATCACCAGCAACACCAAACCGTCTGGCCGCCCTTTACCGGCAATCCATAACGCCCAAAGCGAAGGCCAAAGCAAAATGTAAATACCTATCGGGCGGTGAAACCGCCCCAGCAACCAATATTGATGTAGTCTGTCTTTGATAAATGCTTTATCCATGCGCTTCACCGCGTATGGTTTTGATGATGGAGGTGGTGGAATGCCCTTCAATAAACGACAGAATTTTCACTTCACCCCCATTTTCCAGCACGCTTTCATGCCCGGCAATTTCGGTGATATCGCTGTAATCCCCACCCTTGACCAAAATATCCGGTAGCAGCACATCAATGGTTTCTTTCGGGGTATCCTGCTCAAACGGCAACACCCAGTCCACACACTCCAGCGCAGCCAGCATTTCCATGCGGTGCTGCAAATCATTGATCGGACGTTCCGGCCCTTTTAGTCGCGAGACTGAGGCATCACTGTTCACCAGTACCACCAGGCGATCACCCAGCGTACGCGCCTGTTGCAGATAGCGCACATGGCCTGGATGCAGAATATCGAAGCACCCATTGGTCATGACTATTTTTTCACCATTGTCTTGTGCGGTCTGCATCAAGCGCTGCATTTGTTCAATTTCGCATACGCCGTGTTTTTCCGCACGCTGGCCGTACATGGCTTGCAACAATTCATCAGGCGTAACTGTGGCGGTGCCCAGTTTACCAACCACCACACCGGCGCCCATGTTGGCCAGTTGCATGGCTTCAGACATGGGCAACTTTGCCGCCAATCCTGTCGCCATTAATGAAATCACGGTGTCACCCGCTCCCGTCACATCAAACACTTCACGCGCATGGGTAGGTAGATGAATGGGGTCTACCTGATGTTGCAATAACGTCATTCCATGCTCGCCACGCGTTACCAATATTGCTTGCAGATTCAGGTCATCAATCAGATTCAGGCCTTTTTCGACAATCTGCTGTACACTGCCGCACTTGCCGACCACGGCTTCAAATTCACTAAAATTCGGCGTGATTAGTGTGGCATCCCGATAACGGGAAAAATCACTGCCTTTGGGGTCAATCAACACCGGCTTGTTCATCTGCTTGCACAGGCGGATAAACGGCTCGATCCGAGTTAGTGTTCCTTTGCCGTAATCTGACAAGATAACAACCCGCGCCTGTTCAACCTCGGCATGAAACAGATGCAATAATCGCTCGCTCTCAGCCTGTACAAAACCTTCTTCAAAATCCAGACGGATCAACTGCTGGTGACGACTCATGATGCGTAATTTAGTCACCGTAGGGCTGTCCGCCAGTTTTTCAAACAGGCACAACACGCCTTGCGACTTTAACTGCTGCTGCAGCAACTCTGCCGCTTCATCCTCCCCAGTCAAGCCCATCAACGATGCTTTCGCGCCCAATGAGGCAATATTCAATGCCACATTACCTGCGCCTCCTGGGCGGCTTTCATCTTCCTTTACATGAACGACGGGCACCGGGGCTTCAGGAGAAATGCGGGATGTTGATCCATGCCAGTATCGATCAAGCATCAAATCTCCCAATACCAAAACATGGACCGAGGAAAAATCAGGTAATTGCATAGCTTAGAATACAGTTTTAATCCAAAATGCTATTATACCCGCCGTTCCCGTGAATTTTTCAGCTTCCCCGTAAAACTAAAGATTATGAGCGTACAGATTTTACATAACCCGCGTTGCAGCAAATCTCGCCAGACCCTGCAACTGTTGAAAGACCAAGGCATAGAGCCTGAAATTATCGACTATTTAAAAACCCCGCCAACAACGGAGCAACTGGCCGATATACTGGACAAACTGGATATGCAGCCGCGCGACTTAATGCGTAAAAAAGAAAAAGAATACAAGGAAACCGGCATGAATGACGCATCGCTGGACAAGGATGCGCTGATCGCCGGGATGGTGGCCACACCTAAACTCATCGAGCGACCTATCGTGCTGGCCAATGGTAAAGCGGCGATTGGGCGTCCACCGGAAGATGTATTAGCTATTCTTTAAATATATAGCCAGACATGATCAACATTCTCATCCTTTATTACAGCCGTAACGGCAGTACCGAAAACATGGCGCGACAAGTGGGGCGTGGCGTAGAGTCTGTCGCTGATTGTGAAGCCATTCTGCGCACCGTTCCAAACGTATCGACTACCTGCGAACAAATCGCAGATACCATCCCCGAGCAAGGCGCGCCCTATGCCACCCTGGATGACTTAAAGCAATGTGATGGCCTTGCACTGGGCAGCCCGACGCATTTCGGCAATATGGCCAGCCCGTTGAAATACTTTCTCGATGGCACCAGTGAACTCTGGTTTTCCGGTGCATTGTCCGGCAAACCCGCCGGTGTGTTTACTTCCACCAGCAGCATGCATGGTGGCCAGGAAAGCACCTTGCTATCCATGATGTACCCACTGATGCATCACGGCATGTTGATTACCAGTATTCCATGCAATGAAATCGCATTAAAGGAAACCGGCAGTGGCGGCACACCGTATGGTCCCAGCCATTTGTCAGCTGATTCCAACCAGCTCACTGAACATGAAAAAATCATTTGTCAGGCACTGGGCAAGCGCCTGGCAGATATCGCCAGCAAACTCAAATGATCAAACGTATCTACTATTTTTATGCCGCGCTCGTCGGCTTTTTTGGTCTGTTCCTGTTGATGATGGGCTGGCATACCGTATTGGCACCGTCGGACCAATTTCCAGTGGCGCTTATGCTGATCGTGTCCGTAACACCCATGCTGTTCCCTTTCAGGGGGCTGCTCGACGCCAATCTGAAAAGCTGTACCTGGATGAGCTACATCAGCCTGATCTATTTCACCCACGGCTGCATTGAAGCTTATGCCAATCCGGATGAACGCCTGCTAGCATTGCTGGAAGTACTGCTCAGCCTCTTGCTGTGTTTCGGTGCAGGCATGTATGTATACAAAGCTGAAAAAAAATAATGGGCGTACAGCTCCCGCTGCAGTTCGATTTTAACCGCCAACAAAATTTTGCCAGTTTTTTTCCGGGCAATAATCAGGAAACGTATACTCATTTACAGGGGTTCCCGGTTAACTCTGAACACCAGCAAATCCAGCTGTGGGGCGCTGCTGGCCAGGGTAAAACTCACCTGTTACAAGCCACTTGCCAGCTGGCCAGCGAACAGCAGCTCAGCACCTTTTATCTGGCATTAGGCTCAACTCAATGCCCACCTCCATCCATTCTGGACGGACTGGAAGATATTCAGCTGGTCTGCCTGGACGATATTGACCTCATTGCAGGGCAGGACGCGTGGGAGCATGCTTTGTTCCATTTTTACAATGCGCATAAAAACTATGGCCATAAACTGCTTGTTTCAACTTCACTTGCGCCTGTTGAGCTTCACTTTTCCCTGCCCGATTTGAAAACGCGCCTGGGCTGGGGACTGACTTTGAAACTGAACGCACTCAGCGATGAGCAGATTCTGGGGGCGTTATGCGCAAGAGCCAAGCAACGCGGCTTTGATATTCCGGATAATGTCGGTCAGTTTTTAATCCGTCACTATGATCGCAAAATGGCCGGTCTGTGGGATATGCTGGACAAGATTGACCAGACGACATTATCCAGGCAACGCAAATTAACCATTCCCCTGTTAAAACAGATTATGGCTGAACCCTATGCAGACTAAGGTTTTAATTGTCGGTGCCGGTGCCATCGGTGCCTTTTATGGCGCACTGCTGGCTAAAGCCGGAGCAAATGTAGCGGTCGTCTGTCGCTCAGATTATGAGGTGGTCAAATCGCAAGGCTATCAAATCAACAGTGATGTCCTTGGTCAATGGGGTTTTCATCCAGAGCAGATTGTCACTCGCGCCAAAGAGTATCAGGGGCAGGCTGACTATGTCATTTTATGCAGCAAAATCACGCCGGACGTCAATCGTGCGGAATTGATCAAAGATGCTCTACATGCCGGCACAAGCATTGTCTTAATTCAGAATGGCATTGAAGTAGAACAGGAACTTGCATCCGCCTTCCCTGGTAATGAACTGATCAGCGGTCTGGCCTTTATCTGCAGTAATCGTACCGCCCCTGGCGTGATTCATCATCTGGCCTATGGCAAATTAACGCTGGGCAATTTTCCTCACGGCTGCAGCGAAAAAACCCGACATTTGATTAATCTGTTTGCCCAATCCGGCATTGAATGTATTGGTATGGACGATATCGTTACCGGGCGCTGGATCAAATGCGTGTGGAATGCGCCATTCAACCCATTGTCCGTCCTTGCTGGTGGCCTGCCTACCAAAGCCATTCTGGATACTCAGGAACCGCTGATTCGTGGCATTATGCAGGAAGTCTGTCAAATCGCGGCCGCTTGCGGCCATCCTTTGCCAGACGATATCATCGACATCAATATCAACAACACCCATGCCATGCCTCCTTATAAAACCAGCATGTTGCTGGATTTTGAACGCGGCAATGTCATGGAAACTGAAGTGATTCTGGGAAATACACTGCGTGCGGCCGAACGCGAAAGTGTAGATGCCCCAAGAATAAAAACACTTTATGCATTAATGAAGTTGATAGAACTTTCAAACCAGAACTCACGCGGAATGACAATGTGAAGCCAAATGACGGGCACCGCTTGCCGTCCGGCTAAAAAAGGAATCTTACAAGACACAATCAATAAACCAAACAAACCACCAGCAAGCCTTTGTTTTTTTTGCTGTTTTTAACATCACAGCAAAATAGCGCCATCCTCAGTTCTAATTAATCCTGTAAATTATTGACAATTCTCTTTGTTTGTCTCTTATTTTTAAAAAAATTAGGTTAGAATGTCGGGTTTTCTATAGCCACCTGTATCGTCTTTATTCAAGTCAATCAGAGGCTATTTTCGGCTGTTTCGCTGAGGTAACAAAACACTTTAACTGAATAATACTTCATTTTAAATTGAGGTAATACACGTTTTTTTGTCCATTTTTTAGAGAACAAACATGACTGATCTATCGCTTTATAGAAACATCGGTATCTTCGCCCACGTGGATGCCGGTAAAACCACAACCACCGAACGTATCCTGAAATTAACAGGAAAAATTCATAAAACAGGTGAAGTTCATGACGGTGAGGCGACAACGGATTTCATGGAGCAGGAAGCCGAGCGTGGTATCACCATTCAGTCTGCGGCAACATCATGCGAGTGGGACAGCCACCGCATGAACATTATCGACACCCCGGGACACGTTGACTTTACCATTGAAGTGTATCGTTCATTAAAAGTACTGGACGGCGGTATTGGTGTATTTTGTGGATCAGGCGGCGTAGAGCCTCAATCAGAAACTAACTGGCGTTATGCTAATGATTCTGAAGTCTCTCGCGTCATCTTTGTCAACAAACTGGATCGTATCGGTGCCGACTTCTACCGCGTGGTAAAACAGGTTGAAGATGTTTTGGGCGCACACCCATTGGTCATGGTGCTGCCTATCGGTATCGAAGATCAATTCACTGGCGTCGTCGACTTGTTAACGCGTAAGGCTTATGTCTGGGATGACTCTGGTCTGCCTGAGAATTATGAAGTGCAGGACGTACCTGCCGATATGGTGGACGACGTTGAAGAATGGCGTGAAAAGCTGGTTGAGTCTGCCGTTGAGCAAGATGACGACTTGATGGAAGCGTATCTTGAAGGTAACGAGCCATCCATTGATGACATCAAAAAATGTATCCGCAAAGGAACCATTGAGCTGGCTTTCTTCCCAACCTACTGTGGCTCTGCCTTCAAAAACAAAGGTATTCAACTAATATTGGATGCCGTCGTTGATTTCTTGCCTGACCCGACTCAAGTCAAACCTCAACCAGAAACTGATGATGAAGGCAACGAAACGGGCGAATTCGCTATCGTTGATTCAGATAAACCACTGCGCGCTCTGGCCTTCAAGATTATGGATGACCGTTTTGGTGCATTGACATTTATCCGTATTTACTCAGGTAGGCTCAACAAGGGCGATACCATTCTAAATACGTTTACCGGAAAAACTGAACGTATTGGCCGTATCGTGGAAATGCATGCTGACGAACGTATCGAACTGGATGGTGCGCAAGCAGGTGATATTGTTGCCGTTGTTGGCATGAAGAACGTGCAAACCGGACACACGTTATGTGATCCTAAAAACCCGGCGACACTTGAACCGATGGTCTTCCCTGACCCAGTCATCTCGATTGCAGTTGCTCCAAAAGATAAAGGCGGCGCTGAAAAACTGGGTATCGCTATTGGCAAAATGGTTCAGGAAGATCCTTCTTTCCGCGTTGAAACCGACGAAGACAGTGGCGAAACTATCCTTAAAGGGATGGGCGAGTTGCATCTGGATATTAAAGTCGACATTCTCAAACGTACTCACGGTATTGATGTAGAAGTAGGTAAACCGCAGGTGGCCTACCGCGAAACCATCACCCAACGCATTGAAGATAGCTACACTCACAAAAAGCAATCAGGTGGCTCTGGTCAGTTTGCGAAAATTGATTTCATTATCGAGCCGGGCGAACCAGGCAGCGGTTTTGTCTTTGAATCCAGCGTTACTGGCGGTAACGTCCCACGTGAATACTGGCCTGCGGTTGAAAAAGGTTTCAAAAACAGCATGGACCAAGGTGTTCTAGCGGGCTTCCCGTGCCTGGACTTCAAAGTCAACTTGTTTGACGGTGGCTTCCACGCGGTTGATTCCTCGGCAGTTGCGTTTGAAATTGCAGCCAAAGCCGCCTATCGTCAATCTATTCCTAAAGCGGGCCCACAATTGATTGAGCCCATCATGAAAGTTGACGTCTTCACACCAGAAGATCACGTGGGTGACGTAATCGGTGATTTAAACCGTCGTCGCGGCATGATTAAATCTCAAGAAGCGGGCGTGACAGGTGTGCGTATTAAAGCCGATGCGCCATTAAGTGAAATGTTCGGTTACATTGGCGACTTACGTACCATGACATCAGGTCGTGGTCAGTTCTCAATGGAATTCTCTCACTATCTGCCATGCCCTAGAAACGTGGCGGATGAAGTGATTAAAGAAGTCCAGGAACGTAACAAGAACAAGTAATAAGGACAAAGAAAAGTGTTGCACTGCCAACACTTTTCTTCAAGCACAAAAAAAGCCCGCACATGCGGGCTTTTTTATTGCTAAAAAGCGATCAATTAAGCATCGTAATTCGCACTGGCAAATTCCCAGTTAACCAACGACCAGAACGCTTCCATGTACTTAGGACGCGCATTACGGTAATCGATGTAATAAGCATGCTCCCACATATCGCACGTCAATAATGGTGTTTGCCCTTCAGTTAAAGGACATGCTGCATTGCTTGTGCTGACCAGTTCCAGCGAACCATTAGAATTTTTCACCAGCCATGCCCAACCAGAACCGAATGTCGTGACTGCACATTTAGTGAATGCTTCCTTGAATTCAGCAAATGAACCAAATGTTCTTTCAATTGCATTTGCCAGTTCACCTGTTGGCTCACCACCACCGTTTGGAGACAGGCTGTTCCAGTAGAAGGTATGATTCCAGATTTGCGCCGCGTTGTTAAACACACCGCCAGAAGATTTCATAATGATTTCTTCCAGGGTCTTCCCTTCGAATTCTGAACCCGGTACCAGATTGTTCAGATTAGTTACATAAGTTTGATGATGCTTTCCGTAATGAAATTCCAAAGTCTCTTCTGAAATATGTGGCGCCAAAGCATCTTTGGCGTATGGTAAAGCAGGTAATTCGTAACTCATTATCAATCTCCAATTGAAAACACAAACTGAAAGCACATCGCCTTCACTTATAAACCCAGCATTATAATAAAGAATTATTGCTCGCGCGCAAGCAAATCAATCATGCAATAATGTCGTGAAACTTGCAAACTTAACTGGCATTGTCAGATTAAACGCCTCATCAATGCAATCTATTTAAATAAATTACTGATTTAGCACAAACCATAGCGACCATCGCCACACCTTGTATAATGTCCCGCAAATGTTGATGGCCTTCGCTTCCGGCTTTCACGTACGTCATGTACGCTGGAACTTCCGGTTCTAAAAAATCAACATCTCGTGACGATATTATCTGCAACTAGTGCAAAATATATGCCTCTGGAAATAGAACATAAATTTCTGTTAAAAAATGACCGCTGGCGGAATGAAATTGATCATTCTGTGTATTACAAACAAGGCTACCTGAGCAGCACCGAAAAAAACTCGATTCGAGTTCGCATCTCCGACAGCAAAGCCTGGCTGAATATTAAAAGCGCCACGATTGGCAACCACCGTCTGGAGTACGAATACGAAATTCCGCTGCAGGAAGCCGATGAAATCCTCAATCAACTGTGCCACAAACCGCTGATCGAAAAAACCCGGCACTTTGTTAAACACGCTGATCATCTGTGGGAAATCGACGAATTTGCCGGGGACAACAAAGGCCTGATTGTGGCAGAAGTTGAACTGGGTGAGCTTGATGAGCAGTTTGCCAAACCGGACTGGGCGGGAGAAGACGTCACCGAAGATATCCGCTATTACAACAACCAGCTGAGCAAAAATCCTTATAAAAACTGGTCTGACCACTAGTCAACAAGCTGCAGAAGAGATTCGAGTTACATTTATAGCCAGATCACCGTAAAAGCGCCAAAAATGGAGAACATCTAGCACAACCAGATATTATTTAGACCATTCTCAAAGACCGCCCACTCAACGTGTTCCTGGTGCCTGAGGATGAAAGTCGGTCTTTTGTATAGTAGTGAGCATTTGGACGCGGTGTTGGACCCAAAATATCTCATCATTTATAAAACAGCTGATGGCAGATCAGCTGTGGCACTGTCTGCCTAAGATGGCGAAGTGTAGGGTAGCCAAAGACACCCATAGGTTTGAATATTGCAAGGCTTATGATGTTCAAGTATGACCTCGAGCTCTTTTACGCAGGACCCAGGAGACTGTCGGATTATGGATGATTCTACTGCGGCGAACCCCATAACCCGACAGCCTCCTAGGAGTCGTCCACCAACACCTCAACCTCGTAACCGGCAAATTTGCGGATATTAATCACGCCCCCATCAAAAATCAGGTATTGCCCTTTAATGCCCTGCAATACACCCGATACGCTATCCTGCTTGTCGAAATTGAATGATTTCACTTTACTGGGGTAGATATCAACCGGATAGTCTATTGAGATCTCTTCCGCGTCCGGCAAAAATTCTATCGCCTGTTCTCCAAACTGTGCCTGAATGCCTTCCAGTTCAGCAGAACATTCAGCCAGTAATTCGTCACGTTTGGCTTTCAGATCAACCGGCTCAACCTGGTTTTTCAGCATGCGTTGCCAGCTTGTTTTATCACTGACATGCTGGGCTATGGCCACTTCCACCAGCCCGGAAACATGGCGCGACTCCACTTTAACAATGGGTAAGGCCTGCACTGCCCCCTGATCTATCCAGCGTGTCGGAATCTGGGTTTGACGGGTGATGCCTACCTTGATGCCAGACGAATTGGCCAGATACACATAATGATGTTGATAACAGAACGTCCTGCCCCACTCCGGTTCGCGGCAGGTGCCTTTGTCAAAATGACAGGTTTCTGGCTTCATAATGCACATATCGCATTGCGCCAACGAAGTGAAACAGGGGTAGCAATAGCCCTGATTAAAGCTTTTATTGATCTTACGCTGACAATGGATACAAAAAATCTGCCCCGTATAGTTCAAGGTCAGGGTTTTGCCGACCAACGGGTTCATCTCAACCAGATCTTCACCAACAGGCATTTGATATTTCACTGGCTCTGCCAGTTCGGCTTTCATTTTTAGCAAGGCTCCAGCCACTGCATTCTCCAGCATGATTTAATTGATTGCTATAATGACAGGTTTTTCAGACAAGACAAAGAGGACGAATGTCTTTCACCAAAGTCAAACGCGGCTCGCAAACGCCGGACATCATCAATGTCGTCATCGAAATCCCTGCTTTCAGCGACCCGGTAAAATACGAAGTCGATAAATACAGTGGTGCGTTAACTGTCGATCGCTTTATGGGCACCGCCATGCAATACCCCAGTAATTACGGCTATATTCCAGATACGCTGTCAGAGGATGGCGACCCGGTGGATGTCATGGTGATTACACCGGCACCATTGCTTAGTGGCTGTGTGATTGAGTGCCGTCCGGTGGGCGTATTAAAAATGACCGATGAGGCAGGCGGGGACAATAAGCTGCTGGCCGTTCCGGTGCCGGAATTAACACCTTACTACACCCATATTTTCAGTTACCGTGACATTCAACCGGACAAACTGCATAAAATCACCCACTTTTTTGAACACTACAAAGACCTGGAAGAAGGCAAATGGGTAGAGATACAAGGCTGGGAAGGGGTGGAGTCTGCCAAAAAAGAAATTATCGAAAGTATTGAGCGTTACGACATGCTTATCAGTCAACCGGCACTTTAGTCACACCTGAGTGTTAAAGATAACCGAAAACCTTTCGCTCCAGCACATTGATTAAATCAGGTGCCATATAATCATAGTTGAACTAAACCGCTTCGCGGTGGCTTGGTGTTTCTTTAGCCTCAGCTTTCCCTTTTGTAACAAATAGAGGAAAACAGCGTCAAGAAAACAGGAGACCAAGAAACAGAAGAAGACCACAAGAAAACAGGGGACAGACCACGTTTATTGTTCCTTAATCGTGGTCTGTCCCCTATTATTCCCTATTATTTCCTGCCCCCTATTATCATTGACATCCGACCAGGGCATGGTATACATAAATGACACTGTGTTAATGCATTACTATGATAAAAATAACGCTAACGCGAATTCATGTTGTTCTTCTGTGCATGACTCGGTGTACTCTTATTCTAAAAGCTAAACGGGAGAGACTATGAAAACGAATCAATGGTTATCCACAGCAATGCTGTTGTTTTTTAGCGCAAATACCTGGTCCTATGGAGGTGGCGGCACCAAAGCCTGCACCAAACCGAAATTTGATGCCTTTGCCCCGGCGCATATGGCGGAAGTCGTCCCGGAAGCTGCATTTTCTTTTAAAGCATCGGCCAAAACCAGCCCTTCCAGTATTACCGTGGAGGTTAAGAAAATGCCTGTCGAAGTCACGATCAAAGAAGTGAATAATGGCTATCTGGTCAGTGGCCAGTTACCAGCCGGTTTGAGTAATACGTTTGCCCGGATCAGTATCGAAGGCAAAACCAAAAGTCAATGCTTCGGCGCGGATGGCTGGTTACTGAAGGTGCAATAACTACAAAACATTTAGCGCTGTCTACACAGGGATGTGATTAGGAAAACAGGGGACGGACCACGTTTATTGTTCCTTAATCGTGGTCTGTCCCCTATTTGCCGTACGCTGTATCGCCGCATCATTAACGGCTTTTTGGCAAGAACGATCTTCATTCAAGGCTTGAGCCAAAAACATAGAGAGCGTTTCTGTGGGCGGATAGCGTCGCTCTCGGTGGTCTGGCAATAATGCGTCGACTGTTGACAGGAGCTCGGGGCTCGTGAGCAAATTGAAAAATTTATAGGGATCGCTATTTTTCGTATGTTTTTGAATTCTTTGTTGTTGGCAGCGTGAAAATTTGGTATCAATGAACATTAAGGCAGGTCTCTTGGTGATTACTGTGTGTTTGGTCGCAATCAGTGTATCATCAACCCTGCCTTTTTTATTGTTTTCAATGGGTTAGGGCTTAAGTAAGTGCCATTCTGGTCTGTCCCCCGTTTTACACGCTTTTGCTCACGCCACTTTATGCCGCCGGTTACGCGAAGCGTTAGTAGTCAGTAATTCCAAAATTAACTAGCAAATCGGAACAAAGATGAATCGATTTAATATATTCTCTGATTGGATAGGGCGCTTAGTGTATACCCTTATCAGTATAAGTCTAAGTCTTATCAGTCTCACGATGATGGGTGTTGCCCTGGGGGGGATTTTTGATTCGATACACGAAAAAACACTGCTTGTAAAAGCCCTTCTTGATGCAGTCGGGTTGATTGTGATTGGAATGGCTGTCTTTGATGTCTCAAAATTCTTGATGGAAGAAGAAGTCTTCAGCGACACTGCTATGAAGTCAACCACAAAACAGAGAGGAACTTTAATAAAGTTTCTCATCATCATTGCAATTGCAGTAAGCCTCGAAGCCCTCGTATTCGTTTTTGATGCTGGGAAAAAAGATATTGCTATGTTGATCTATCCTACTTTTTTATTAATTTCCGCTGTTTTGGTAGTGATCGGTCTTGGTGTATATCAGAAGCTTACTCGAGACGAGGATGAATAAGCGAAAATAAACGTATGCTAACAAAGCAAATTAACTCGGAGCGGAAAAACAGGGGACAAAAACAGGGGACAGACCACGATAAAGCAAAAACGGCTTCCTCGGTTGGACTGTAAAATAGGGGACAGACCATAAAATAGGGGACAGACCACGATTAAGTCCGCAAACGCCGCTCCGTGGCGCGGATAACGCCTAAGAATAATTCGGGTCAGGTTAACTTTAAATTCATTACATGGCTATATACAAACCACAGGTTGTTTTCTTCAGCCTCTAAACACACTGAGCCCGATAGGTTGGGGAGAGGAACTAACCCCAATATTTTGATAAACAAGGAAACAAAATACCATGCAATATCGATGGGCCAATATTGCGGGAGCGTGTTACTTTTTTAGCGTGAATTTAGCAGAGCAAAACCGATCTCTTCTAGGGCTGTCGGGTTATGGATAATTCTACTGCGGCGCTGGGGTATCGAGCGGATTTTTCCGGTCTTTTTCGTTACGTAGCGCCACTATTCGCCTCGAAAGATCAAAAAATCCGCTCGATGTCTCTCTCACCTCTCGCCTCGCGACGAACGCCATAACCCGGCAGCTTGCTAGGGAGTATTGATGGTACCTGAATCAAGAAAGAGAAAAATGAAGATATGACGAGGGGGCAAATAGGGGACAGACCACGATTAAGGGGCAAATAGGGGACAGACCACGATTAAGGAACAATAAACGGAATAATTCGGGTCAGGTTAACTTTAAATTCATTACATGGCTATATACAAACCACAGGTTGTTTTCTTCAGCCTCTAAACACACGGAGCCCGATAGGTTGGGGAGAGGAACTAACCCCAATATTTTGATAAACAAGGAAGCAAAATACCATGCAATATCGACGGGCCAATATTGCGGGAGCGTGTTACTTTTTTAGTGTGAATTTAGCAGAGCAAAACCGATCTCTTCTAGGGCTGTCGGGTTATGGATAATTCTACTGCGGGGCTGGGGTATCGAGCGGATTTTTCCGGTCTTTTTCGTTACGTAGCGCCACTATTCGCCTCGAAAGATCAAAAAATCCGCTCGATGTCCCTCTCACCTCTCACCTCTCTCCTCGCGACGAACGCCATAACCCGGCAGCTTGCTAGGGAGTATTGATGGTACCTGAATCAAGAAAGAGAAAAATGAAGATATGACGAGTGTGAAAGGGAGTAAAACTGCTTAAAAAATGAGGGATTTAGCGGCAAATGATGCGTTATATAACATAGTTTAGTTATTTTGAGTATCTACATTAACATTTTATTAAGCGTAATCAATAAGTTGATAAGTAGGCATTGTCATTGCTTATAGTTTACAAAATGTTTAACAGGAGACAACAATGGCTCAAGATATGATTCAGGTGCCGACTAAGACATCTGAAAATTCACTGGATAATCAAACAGGCGCATTACTTGTCGGTACAGGTTTGGCCGTGGCAGCCATGATTCTGGTGCCTGCAGTGGCTATGCGAATGGGGCTGGGGGCCAGTTTGACGGGGGCATTGAGAATTGCCCTGATGCGTGCATCGAGTCATGCGATGAAAGGATCCAAAGATGACTCTGGGGCAGCCTCAGTTACTTTTAGTTGTCATTAAATCAGAAAACGAATATTCATTCTTTTTCTACGCTGGCTTCAACAAACAGTGGATTTTTTGAGAGTTTGTTGAAGCAAAAGCGCACATAACTTCAAAAGATAAGGGAATGTTTATACTCCCTTAACTGGCTTCTCTCTTTCAGGAAGCTTTCTAATTCATTAGAATATATTTTTTTTAAAAAATTATCCGGATATGGCAGACGAGAACAAGCTGTGCGATCTTTGTGGATTAAAGGTTGAAGCGGCCGGTTTTGTGTTAAATACAAAACAGGGATATAAAGCATTTTGCTGTGAAGGCTGTAAAGGAATCTACAGCATGTTACATGAACAGGATGTTCTCCCTGACGACAAAGAAGAAAAAAAATAAAAGCCCCTGCTTTAAGCATTGATTTTTCCCGAACAAATCGCTATCGTTCATCAGGTCTATTGGTTTTAGGATTTTGTAAATGAAACATGCACATGGTGGGCATGCTGCGCATAAAATGCAGCATAATGGAATGAAACATGCGATGATGAAAGAGCATGGGATGGGCAAACAAATTGCAATGGGTGCTGTTTCAACAGCAACAGTCAATACAGGGGGGAAACTTATGAGTAAACTTACCAGACATCCGGCTTTGGTTTTCGGGTTAGGCGTTGTTGCGGGCTATGTGGTGTATAAATATCGTAAAGAAATCATTTCCAGCGCGAACAAAGCGGTGGATGCAGGTAAGGACTTCGTATTGAACCAAAAAGAAAACCTGGAAGACCTGGCGGCAGAAAATAAAGAAGAATAACTCGGACGACAGAGTTTCATGTTTGTTTCTGCGGGCGGTTACCAGTATGGGATCGCCCGTTTTTGTTTTCATAATTTGTTTTTTGTTGGATGAGTATTCAAAAGAATATTGTGGTTCGCTATCAGGCGGAAGGACATGTCCGGTTTCAGGTACCGGCAGAATTGGTTCATCCCCGCGTGTACAAAACAGTGGTCGATCAAATTTCCCACTTGGATGGGGTCTACCGCGTTTTTCTGTTTCGCGGAGATAAAAAACTTTCGGTTCGATACCACGAAACCGTATGCGATTTGCCGCAATTGGCAAAAGCATTATTTCAACTGTTGGCTGACCTGGAAAAGCAGGGGGTGTTTGATCCTCAAACCGAACAAGCTAAGAAACCTTCTTTGAAGGGCAAGGCGGCCAAAAAAATCAGTAATCTCCCACTGTCCAAATGGTTTAATCGCCAATATACCGATGCAAAAGAAACGCTGCATGCGGCCAAAATTGTGACCAAAGTCGGTCTTAAAAAACCAAAAGCGCTGATTAAAGACCCGGAAAAAGCCATTATTGATTTTCTCAATGATGTGCTGGTGCTGTATTTGATAAAACTGCACTGGACACGCATTACCCAGGAATGGATCATCAGGCCGATCAGTTATCGCTATGAATGGATGGCAGTATTTTATCTTTTCTATTTGCTGGTTCGTTCGCGCAAGCCCAAGAAATAGCCATCAATCACTCAGAACATAAAATGAATGAACAGCCTTATAAACACTTCAAACTTGTTCATCAATTAAAGCGGCGGATCAGAATTGTTTCTCCGATACTGAAAAATGATGTGGAAAGAGGATATATTTTTGAAATTCTTCTGAAAAAGCGGGAAGAAATAAAAAAAGTCCGTTCTGTGTTTGCATTGGGTTCGGTGGTGATCGAATTTGATGCCAGCCGCTTGCCCAAAGCCAATTTGCTGATTCTGATTGATGCTGTCCTGGGTAATCTGGCGGTGAGCCGTCAGCAAGAGGCGTCGCAAAAGAAAAAGCAGTTCGATGGACCATTGAAGGACGTGGAACTGGCAGTGGAAGGGATGAGCTGTGCCTCCTGCGCCTTACTTATTGAAATGGTGTTGAACCGAGATGCTCGGGTAAAAACGGCCAGTGTGAACTTCGCAACGGAAACAGTGAATGTCTGTGGCTTGATGACTCAGCAGGACGTGGGGATGAAGATTGCAGGATTAGGTTATTCGTCCATGCCGATTGATACCTTGTCGCAACGCAAATTGCTGGTAGAAAAGGAACAATTGCGCATCAAACAGGCAAAAAAGCGCTTCATCTGGGCCAGCCTGTTATCCGCTCCTGTAGTGGGTATCGCCATGTCGATGACGCGATCGCGTGGCGCTTTATGGTTACAGGCATTGCTGTCAACGCCGGTGGTCTTTGGCGCGGGCCAGCAGTTTTTCAGTAAAGCATACAAGCTTGCCCAGCAACGTGCGGCCAATATGGATACCCTGATTGCGATTGGTGTGGGTTCTGCTTATGGGTATAGCGTTCCCGCTTTATTCCTGAAACGCGGCCATGTGTATTTTGAAGCAGCTGCCGCAATTATCAGTTTTGTTCTGCTTGGGCGCTATCTGGAAGAGCGGGCCAGGGGTCAGGCGGGTCAAGCCATTCGTAAATTGATTGATCTGCAACCGCAACAGGCAACGGTTATTCGTGATGGAATCGAGCTGAAAGTCGATGTTGATGATGTGGTTGTCGATGATGTTTTGCTGATCCGTCCGGGGGAGAAAATTCCTGTTGATGGGCACGTAATTGATGGTATTTCGACAGTGGACGAGTCGATGATCACTGGCGAAAGTATGCCGGTAGTCAAAGAACGTGACGAGAAGGTCATCGGCGGCTGTCTCAATGGCAATGGCGTTCTTACGATCACCGCGACGGCGGTGGGTATGGATACGGTACTTGCCGGCATCGTGCACATGGTCGATCAGGCACAGGCTGCAAAATTACCTATCCAGAAAACAGTGGATCAGATTTCAGCTGTGTTTGTCCCGGCGGTGATGGGTATATCTGCGCTCACGTTTGTCGGCTGGCTGCTGGAAGGCGCAGCACTTTCATTTGCTTTCGGCAATGCGATTTCCGTGCTGTTGATTGCCTGCCCATGTGCTTTGGGTCTGGCGACTCCGGCGGCGATTATGGTGGGTACCGGTCAGGCGGCCAACAAGGGTATTTTCGTGCGTAACGGCGAAAGCCTTGAGGTGGCGACCAAGCTGGATGCGATTGTGTTTGATAAAACCGGCACGATTACAGAAGGCCGGCCCCGGGTCAGCAGTGTGCATAATATTTCCCGTTTTTCCGATGATGACTTGATAGCAGCGGCCGCCGCTGCAGAGAATAATTCGGAACATTTTCTGGCGCGGGCAGTCGTTGAATTTGCACAACAGAAAGAAATTGCGCTGTCTGCCTGTGATGAATTCATCAGCGAACCGGGGCGCGGTGTGAAAGCCACGGTTTCAGGTAAGCAGTTGTTACTGGGCAATCGCGCCTGGATGCAGGAAAACGCCATTGTACTGGATGAGCTGTTGTCGGTCGCGGAATCATTGGCGCAACAGGGGAAGACGCCGGTATTTATGGCGGTAAATGGATCAGCCTGTGCCATTTTTGCCATTGCCGATAAACCACGTGCCGAGGCCGTGTCGGCAATTGCCCGGCTGCATCAGATGGGGGTCGAGACGCTGATGGTCACCGGTGATACGCGGGCGACAGCTGAATATGTTGCGTCTAAAGTCAATATCGACCAGGTGGTCGCCGATGCGCGGCCGGATGACAAGCTGGCGATTATTCACAACATGCAGGCGGAAGGGCATCGTGTCGGCATGATTGGCGATGGGGTGAATGATGCACCCGCGCTGGCTGCGGCAGATGTCGGATTTGCCATTGGGACAGGAACTGATATCGCGATTGAGTCAGCTGATTTAACGCTGGTGCATGGCGATATTCATAAAGTCACCGACAGCATTGAGTTAAGCGCGGACACTATCAAAATTATCAAACAAAATCTGTTGTGGGCATTTGGCTATAATACACTGGCGATACCGGTGGCAGCACTGGGACGACTCAATCCGATGCTGGCATCAGCCGCCATGGCGCTCAGTTCAGTGTCAGTCATCGTTAATTCATTACGACTCAGTCGAAAATAGGAAAACAGATGGATCATTCAATGCATGATATGCATGCCATGCATGATATAGCCAGTGGCATGGGGATCGATTATTTGTTGGTGTTTGTGGCTGGCGTGTTAGGCAGTGGGCATTGTCTGGGCATGTGTGGTGCACTGGTATCAGGCTATTTCATGAATGCGGGGAAAAACAAATCGTATTTTCCGTATCTGGCTTATCAACTCAGCCGTATCAGTGTGTATACCGTTGTCGGCCTGGTGGCGGCATCACTCGGGTTTGTGCTGGTATCCAGCGGCATGTTTGGCAAGTTACAGAGCATGTTGCAGATATTTATTGGCAGCGTGGTCATTATTTTAGCGCTGGGCATTATCGGCCTTATTCCCTGGCAGGGTTCCATTCGCCTGCTGCCGATGGACTTATTACGCAAAGGGTTTGCCACGTCACGTCAGAAAGGGCCGGTATTGGGCGCTATGATTGCCGGTTTGCTGAATGGTTTGATGCCCTGTCCGCTCACCTTTGCCATGGCGGTGGAAGCAACCACAGCACCGAGTATTGTTGAAGGCGGTTTGCTGATGTTGACGTTCGGTGCCGGTACATTACCAACCATGTTGTTGATCAGTATTGCCTTCGGTAAACTGGGGGCAACAGTGCGTGGTTATATGTACAAGGCAGCCGCCGTGATTATGATTGTGATGGGTATGAATACCGTATTTAAAGGGGTCAGTTTTTATCTTGAGGAAGATTTTAAACATCGACACTTTTTGCATTTTCTTAAAGACAAACTGTATGAGTTAATCATGTTTCTGGGGGAGATGGTGCAATACATCAATCATATGATGGGGAATATACAAGGCTTGTAATGCAGCCTGCAGATCAACAAATTCTTGCCCATGCTGTACAACAACTGGAATCAGGCAGCCTGGCTGCGCGTATGAGCCAGTTATTGGGTATTCCGATTGAAAAGGCCATGTCAGCATTGCCTGGACACTGGTCAACTATCGTCTCACGCATTACCCGCACGGCACTGGAGAAAGCGCTGGAGGGTGCATTATATTCCATGGATAACCGAAACCGTCTGCCATCCAATCGCATGCATAAATTGTTGGCCGGAGTGAGCGGGGCTGTGGGTGGTTCGTTCGGTATTACTGCGCTGGCAGTCGAACTGCCGATTTCCGCCACCATCATGTTGCGTTCCATCGCAGATATTGCCCGTCACCACGGCGAGGATTTGGATCTGTTAGACAGCAAGGCAGCCTGTTTAACGGTGTTTGCACTGAGTGGCGGGGGGCGCAGTTCTGGTCAGGAGTCTGCCAATTCCAGTTATTATGCCGTCCGCTCATTTTTGAGCAAGGCACTGGGAGATACCACCAATCATATTGCCATTCATGGTTTGTCTAAAGAAGGTGCGCCCGCACTGGTCAAACTGCTAAACCTGGTGGCCACACGTTTCAGTATTCCGGTCAGTGAAAAACTGGCCGCGCAAAGCATGCCGGCAATCGGCGCGGTAGGCGGTGCATCTGTCAACCTGATGTTTATCGATCATTATCAAAAAATGGCCGATGCCCATTTTACTGTTCGTTATCTGGAAAAAAAGTATGGTCAGGAAGCGGTTCAACAGCAATATATGGAGATTGCTGTTGTCAGTGTCAGTTAAAAGTGTCCACAATATATACGCCATTTTCTTTAAACATAAGGTCTTAGCGCTATGACTACATTATCACCTAAAACAGAGATTCTTTTTACGCTGGGAGCGCCCAAACACTTTCAAAGGGATTGGGGTGATTATTTGCAATATGGTTTTGATGAAAGTGATGTAGCGGCTTTACTTGAGTTGATTGGGGATAAATCTTTGCATGAAGCACCGACAGAGAGTGATAAGGTTTGGGTTCCGTTACATGCCTGGAGAGCATTGGGACAATTGCGTAGTACAACAGCGATTAAACCATTAGCAAACCTGCTTGATGATCTGAGTGATGACGATTGGGCGTTATCAGAATTGAATACTGTTTTTAGAATGATTGGGCCAGAGGCAATTAAAGTGCTTTTCGAGTTTCTAATGGAAGAGGCTCATAAAGAATTTTCCCGGGTTATTGCCGTAGATAGTTTAAGTAAAATCGCCATTTTTTATCCTGATGCCAGAGAAGAAATCGTTGAGTGTTACCGTTTGTATTTACTGAACCCGGATGTCTCGATGCCCTTCTTAAATGGTTTTCTAATGGGAGCTATTTTGGATTTAAATGCCAAAGAATTAATTGATGAAATTCGTAATGTGTTTAGTCTGCAATGTGTAGACATTAGTTGTGCTGGGGATTTGGAAGAGGTGGAAATCGGATTGGGATTAAGAACTGAACGGTCGACGCCTAAACCGTCAATTAGAGAACAGTTCAATTTGCCACCATTGGAAATCAAGCGACCTGATAGTGACGAGTTATTCGAGTTGCTCGATTATTATTTAATGCGATACGGAAGTGATGAGTCGATTTTAGGCGTATCGGAACTGGATGGTTTCTTTGCGGCTTTGGCCTGTTCTCCCCAACCTGTTGTGCCTTCAGTATGGATGATAACCTTATGGGGAGGTGAGGAATTTTGTCCGGAATGGGAAAATAAAACAGAAATTGAAGAATTCAATACATTGATCTTTCAGTTTTATAATTTTGTGATGAGTGACTTTTCTCAAAATGAGTACGAAGCGGTTTTTTTAGTCAAAGACACACAAGAAAAAACTAGCATAATAGTAGACGATTGGTGTATGGGCTTCTTGCGCGGGATGAATCTTTGGGGGGCTTTGTCCTCAGAGGATTCAGATGCAGTGGAAGACATGATTGGGCCGATAATTCTGTTTGGAACAGATGCGGGTGACGAGTTGTTGGAGGAACTGGATGAGGCCGGGATTGAACAGCTTCAACAGATGATTGAACCGGCAGTCAATGATATTTACGCTTATTTTACGGCTCATAGAAAACAACAAAAAGCGCCCAAAAGATCCGAGAAGAGAGCAGGCAGAAACGATCCATGTCCTTGTGGCAGCGGGAAAAAATATAAAAAGTGTTGTTTGCATTAACGATGGATAAATTTGTAAAAATACCAGGTGGAGTATGCATGCCTGTATGTCGGGCGCTGGTAGGTTTTCTTTCGCTAAGCTCACTGACTTTGAGTTCTGCATAATGAATAGGCTGAGTATCTTTCTGAGTTTAAATGCCCTTCATCATTGAAGTCTTCAAAAGCCAGTGAACGTAGTTGACAGAAATAATTTAACGCGCAATTAAACCAGTCACACTTGCAGGTACTTTAAGTGCATCTCTGCGTGAGATAGAACCATTACGGCGTACCCTGAAAGATCTAATCTCACTATCTCCATTATTCAATGTAACCAATGATTGATTGTTTTGCGTCAACACCGCATCTCTTGGAGATGCACCCGTTTTGATCGCACGATTAGGTCTGTTTTCAAAAAATGGATCAATGGTGCCGTCAAAATTGATGCGATAAAGTGACACGGTACCACTGCCTGTATTTACAGAATAACCCACAGTCTGGTCACTGGATAACACAGTCCAGCATGTCGCATCGCCTTGTTCGATAAGATCAACCAATGAAGATACTTCACCTGTCAGGCGGTCAATCCGATATGACGCTGTTACACCTTGTTCTCCTCCATTAGCCTCTGTGATAAACACAAAATCTCTGTCACCAAATTCAAAACCAAATGGTGTTGGTACGGCAGAAAGGCGTTTTCTTGGTTGGTAAGCAGGGCGACCATTTCTCTTCATAACAAACGTCGTTAGGGTATTGGTTGCTTTTTCTGTTATCAATAATACGGTACCCGATTTATTAAAACCGACTTGGGCGGGTGCAGTTAACTGAGTGCGATCAAGAATACGTACAGACCTTTTGATAAATTTCAATTCACCAGAATTATTAAAACGGAACCCGCTGATATTATCGTAACGTATATACGGTGGATCTGATTCTAAACCACTACCTTCATTTAATACATAGACCAGGGTGCCAAATACGGTGACACTAATAGGCGAAAAACCTCTGGATCTTACTTTATTGACAAATTCCAACCCATCTTCCTGTAAACGAAAGCTGGTTACAGTGCCATCACCGGAATTGGTCACAAACAACCAACGGTCACTAGCGTCTGTGGTCAGCGCGCTTTGGTTGCCAAGGGGCGCGCCTGTGCCAGTCCCTCCCGTCGGGAACGACCCGATTTCTATCAGGTTTCCACTGTCAGGACTAATATCAAAAGCAATAACGTGATTGCCATCGGCTTCATTACTGGATGTATAAACTATCGCTGAAGCAGGGTGCGATAACATGATCGCAAATGCAAAGCTCAGTACCAATGTAAGCGTTCGCTCATTGGATGAGGCAAACGTTTTAAAAATTGAATTTTTCATATCAACTCCTCAAATATTCTTATGGAACAAAACAGGTCGATGCAAAATAATGACCTGTGCTTAAGCGCCTGAAAAACAATAAGCAAGCAATCAGAAAGCTCGTGAATAGATTATTTGATTTTTTTTCAAATGATAATATAGGTGAATACAAACCTATCGTTTCCATAAAGAAACAATGAAGCAATACTTCAATTTTATTGAATTTGTCACCGTGGTCGAAACGGGCAGCTTTTCCAAAGCGGCCATAAAACTCGGCGTTTCTAAATCTCACATCAGTAAAAAAGTCACCCAGCTTGAAGATCATTTGGGGGTGCAATTAATCACCAGGTCAACACGCAAACTGCTGTTGACAGAAATTGGCAACATCTATCACCAGCGCTGTAAAGCGATAATGCACGACATTCAGGAAGCAGAAGCCTTGATTGTTGAATCAAAGTTAGTTCCGCAAGGGGTATTGAATATCAGCCTGCCAACAACCTTAGGAGAGCAGATGTTCATGCCTTTACTGGCAAGTTTTATGCAGCTGCATCCAAAATTGACTGTTTATGCAGAAATTACAACCAGAATCATAGACTTTATTGATGATGAGATGGACCTTGCTATCCGGTTGGGATATCTGCAGGATTCAAATTTAATGGCCAGGAAACTGGCAGAAGCTAAATGGATTGTGTGTGCCAGTCCCGTTTATATAGAAAAATTTGGCATTCCCCGGTCGCCTGCCGCATTACACCAACATGACTGTCTTACCTTCGGGCAGCATGGGTATAAGGAAGATATGACGTGGAAGTTCCCGAGTTTGAAAAATAACAAGTGCTATAAAATAAGGCCAACGTTAGTGAGTAATAATGGTGCAGCATTACATACTGCCGCATTAAAAGGGAATGGACTGATCTATCTGCCTGAGTTTTTCCTGCATGATGACCTTGCAAAAAAGACATTAGTACAGGTGCTACCGGAATGCTATCAAATCACACCTGTTTCAGCTATCTATCCTCACAGCCATCACCTTTCACCCAAAGTCAGATTATGTATCGATTATTTAGTTGATTCCCTGTGTCAATAATTGCAAAGTTTCCTAATCAGAAAATGGCAGATGCACATTTCACGATACGTTATCTGGAAAGAAAATACGGTCAAGAAGGAGTTCAACAAGAGTATATGGATAGTGTGGTCGATCTGTCTCATAGAAGTTTGTCAGATTATGGATGACTACAACCCCTAAAAGGCTGTCCTGGAATGAAGTGATGTGTCGGTGAGTGGCGCTTAATAGCACTAAAGTCTTATACCGAATCAGTTGCTAAAGGTGTTAGACTCCTGAGTACAATGCTCTGAAATGATAATGAATAATAAAGGAACGCCATGCATCGTCTATCCGCTACAACTTTTTATTTCTCTCTTTTAGTGTGTTCTGTATCGAATGCGGCTGACCTGATTCAGGTGTATCAACTGGCCGAACAAAACGATGCGCATCTTGATGCGGCAAGATATGAATTCAAGGCCTCCAGTGAAGCAATCGATCAGGCTATTGCCGGGCTGCTTCCGGAAATCTCGGCAGAAGGGACGTATACAGCCACTGAGCAGAATATCGTCAACAGTGATAATTCGGTGTTTGATTCGGCGGGGAGTACCGGGTTTACAACAACCACCTATGCGATTACCTTGAATATGCCGATATTCAGATACGATGCCTGGGTACGTTTTTCGCAATCTTATGAAATAGTCAAACAGGCCAAGGCGGAATTGTTGTCAGCCCAGCAGCAATTGATGTTTGATACCGCAGAAGCCTATTTCAAAATTCTGGCTGCCAAAGATAATCTGGAATTTTCCTCCGCAGAAAGAGAAGCCTTGCAAGGCCAGTTGGAATTGGTGAAAAGCAAAAAGGAAGGCGGTCTTGTTACGCATGTTGATGTCCTAGATACTCAGTCTCGTTTTGCCAGTTCTGAATCCAAAGAAATTGAAGCGGAGACCTCTCTGGATGATGCCTACCGCGGGTTACAGGAATTTACCAATCAGTTTATAAACGAATTACTGCCTTTGCAGGAAGAGATGCAGTTGCAAGCACCTGGGTCGAAAGATATAGAGGCCTGGTTGCAATTGGCTTATGTGCAGAATTATGCGCTGCAAGCCAAACGGCATGCGATCAGCGTGGCTGAAGAAGAAAAGCTGAGACAGTTTAGTGGACATTTGCCCACAGTGGATTTAGTCGGCAGTTTTAATAATCGCGATACTGATGGGTCTTTGTTTGGCGGGGGCAGTGAAGTGGAAACTGCCGATATTGAAGTGCGTTTGAATGTACCGTTATTTCAGGGCGGGAATGTCATGTCATTAACCCGTCAGGCAGAATTTAACCTGAGCAAAACCCGACGCGAATATGAAGCGGAACGACGTTCGTTGGAACGCGAGACTCGCGCCGCCTTAAATGGCATTCTCAGTGGCATCAAAAAAGTGGAAGCATTGAAAAAAGGCGTGAAGTTTCAGTTGTCTGCGCTTGAGGTTAAAAAGGAAGGTTTGAAAGCCAAGGTGAATACCACGCTGGAAGTGCTGGATGCGCAACGCGATTTATATTTTTCACAACGCGAATATTCACAGGCACGTTACGATTATTTATTAAGCGTATTACGCTTAAAAAAAGCCGTCGGTACATTAAATCCGGACGATTTAAAAAGTATAAATCAGTTGT
Organism: Methylococcaceae bacterium; assembly: GCA_006844705.1. Taxonomy (GTDB): domain Bacteria; phylum Pseudomonadota; class Gammaproteobacteria; order Methylococcales; family Methylomonadaceae; genus Methylomarinum. The sequence goes on from SPJS01000109.1 coordinate 38,672, forward strand.
TACAGGGGTAAGCGCGTACCCGCTCATCAGGGGATGCTATAGCCAGTCCAAAACCCAACAACATTTAGCAGGTGTGTGATGTCAGATAAGAAAATGAGCAAACATAAAACAGCCAAACCATCAGGACAGGCACATTCCTCCCGGTTAACCTTTGAGGCGCTTGAAAAACGCATTTTGCTATCAGCCGACCCAGGCGCGATTTTAGCGCAAGACGCGCAGGCTGCAGAACTGTTGGACATCCCGCCACAAGCAGAAGTCCACGAAGTACAGCTGTTGGTAGCTGACGATGCACCGGCAGACATTACCCTGCAGGGGTTACAAGCGGATCAGCCGGTTGCGGATGACACGGTCGAGCAAGTGCAAGAACCCGCCAGCAATGTTGAGACGGCTATCCAACAGCAAGCAAAATTAATCTACAGCGCCCAGCAGTTTTACGCACAAACAGCCCGCGAAGTGGTTTTTGTGGATGCCAGTATTGATGGTTATGAACAGATTATTGAAGACCTGTTTACTGAAGATGAGAGTGAAGACGAGCGGGTGCAAGCAGACGAAAATATCGTCCAGGAACCCTCCTCGCTTAAACCTGCAGTAGCGGAAGATGACAGCGACCAGCCAGAACAGCCTGAGCTAACGACAGACTGGGCAGAAGCGGTACGCAATAGCCTGCGCCGCGATATTGACGTGTATCTGCTGCAACCGGAAGCGGATGGTGTCACCCAAATTACAGATGTATTAAAGCAATACGATGATTTATCTGCTGTTCACCTGATTTCACATGCTTCGACCGGCGTGTTGCATATTGGCAGCTCGCAATTATCGACCGCTACCTTGCCCAAGCATGCGGAAAAAATAAAAACCTGGCGCAAGGCATTGACCCAGTCTGCCGATATTCTGTTATACGGCTGTAACCTGGCTGAAGGAGAAAGCGGTGTTGAATTTATTAAAGACCTGTCTTATTTAACCCGTGCCGATGTAGCAGCATCAAACGATGCGACCGGGCATGCCGATCTGCAAGGTGATTGGATACTGGAGCAACACACCGGGTTGATTGAAGCCGATATATTAGCAGTGGACAATTACCATGGACTGCTTGCGGTGGTGACTGCGGAAACGGACAACGGCGAAACCCTGACGGGTACCAGCAGTGCCGATACGATTACCGGCAAAGCCGGACGGGACACCTTGATTGGTAAAGGCGGCAACGATGCACTGACGGGAGCCGGGGGTAACGATATTCTACAAGGAGGCAGGGGTAACGATACCTACAAGTTTGAAGGAGACTGGGGACAGGACACGCTGACTGAGGACAGCAGTGGCAAAGATAAACTGGATTTAAGCAAGGTCACGCGCCTGGTGACAGTCAAGATTTCTGCGACGGATCAAATTATCGTTTCGGATACATCAACCAATAAAGTCACCATTTCCAAAAATATCAAGATTGAAGATATTCTGCTTAACCAGGCCAAGGCGAATACACTGGATTTAACCGGCCTGGCAGACGCGGCAACATTTACTGTACTGGAAGCGAATAAAGTACAACTCAGCTATAAGAATATCAGTTTTACCGTCACTGGCGTGCACAATTTGAAAGGCGGCAATGGTGATGATGTATTCATTGTCAAAAACCGTCTGGATGGCACGATAAACGGCGGGGGGGGCAACAACAATACGCTCAGTTATATCAATGACCCGTTACAACCAGATAGCAGTTCGGGTTATCGTAATCCGCTTAGTTTAGATGCTAGCAAGAACAGGGCGCCATTGATCAATGGCGGGGCAGATAACGGCTTCAGCAATATTCAAAAAATAATCGCCGGTACCGGCGATGATACCCTGGTGGCCGCTAACGATATTGAAGTGCACGGTGCCAAAGGCAAAGACACAATACAGGGTTCTACTAATGCCGATACCAAGCTGTATGGTGATGAGGGCAACGATGAACTGTTCGGCAATGGCGGAGACGACAATCTGTTCGGCGGCGCGGGATCGGATATTCTGAGTGGCGGGGATGACAATGATGCGCTCACTGGCGGAACAGGCGCAGACACCTATGTCTTTGATGGAGCCTGGGGAACAGATACCGTCATGGAAGATGAAAATGGCGGGATAGATACACTTAACCTGACCCGGATTGATGCTGATGCCCAGATCACTCTGGCAGACAGCAATAACGGTTCAGGTATTACCGTAGTGTCCGGGGCAAACAGCATTAATAATGCGGCTTTTACAGAAAATCTTCTCCTGGGCAACTTCGCCAGAAACAACAGCATTACAATAGAAAACAACTGGGCTAACGGGCTGGATTCGAGTAACAGTGCGGTCAAATTGATCACGATTGCCACTGAAGATGTTAATGCTCGATTAGTGTCATTAGGTGATAACAATCTCATCACACTGGATTTCAGTGCGGTGACCAAAGACCTGATCTTCGAGATCGGCAATGGTAAATTGACGGTGACTGATGTACCGCCATCCGGCTCAGGCGAACATGTGAATAAACTGGTGTTGCTGGCCAATAACATCGACGCATTAACCGGTGGTCGAGGCAATAATACTTTTAAACTGCTGCCGGGTGGCGCATTAAAAGGGAGGCTGACTGCCGCACCGGGTAATCAGCTGGCCGGTAAAATCAACACGCTGGATTATTCTGAATTTGATGCGTTGCCGGATTTTGAAATTCACGATGTAGATAATTTTGGTGGTAATAACGCGACCGGAATTTTTCAGGGCGCTGACGGTGGATTCAAAGGCGTCACCCATTTCAAAGGCAGTAAGGCAGACGAAACCTTCTGGGTGTTTGACAATAATGTCCTCACAAAAGTCGATATCAGCGGCGGCGCAGGCGCTGACCTGATCGTTGGCAATAGCGGCAACGACAGTATTGGCGGAGATGCCAATCGTGACGTGCTGTTGGGTGGCGGCGGTGATGACCGTATTGAAGGGAACGCGGGGAACGACCGCTTATATGGCGGTAATAACACGCAGCTGGAAACCCTGTTGGGTGGCACGGGCGATGACAAGCTGTATGGCGAAAAGGGAGGTGACCTGTTGCTGGGTGGCAAGGGCAATGACACGTTAGTCGGCGGCATAGGAGATGATTTACTCAAGGGTGGAGCAGATAATGATGATTATGTGTTTCAGCCCGGCTGGGGACAGGATCAGGTGTTTGAATCCGCAGAAGGCGGAGAGGATAACCTGGACTTTAGCCAGATCACCGAAAGCATGACGCATGTTTTGTCGGATGCCAAATTATTTTCATCCACCGCACAGGTCGATTACCAAACGCCAGGCTCAAAAATACGCCCCACATCTAAAAACTGGGCCACCGGCTCGGTCAAGTATACGACGGGCACGGTGACTGATGCGGTCACTATAGAACAAAACAAAAGCCAGAATGAAGTGCAGTTACTGGATTTAGGCAATGCCGTTTCAGGTACTTTTACCCTGCAATTAATAGATTTTGACCCCACTGAAAATATTACGTACAAAGACGACCAACTGGCTTTAGCGGCGGATATTCAACAGCGCCTCAATGCAAAACTGGGTGCAGATGCCGTTGAAGTCAATCTGGCAAAAACAGCGATCAATGCCTTTGAAATAGAATTTAAACAACCGGCATTAACCAATGTGGCATTGCTTGGCACGGTACAAAGTACATTGAAAGATGCGCAGAATAATTCACTGACACCGACGATTTCCACGCTAAAAAATGGCCAGGCGATTTATGAAGAACAGCAGTTAATCATCAGTGCGGGAACGGCAGGGAACAGGTTTAAACTGAGCATTGGTGAAGACAGTTCTAAAGACATCGAGCTGGCGGCAGATGATGTACAAACTGCACAAAATATTCAGCAGGCCTTGCTGGATTTGGGGAACAGCAAAATCACCAATGCGTTGCCCGACGCGCTGCAGAAATATGTCAGCAGTTACGACGTGCAGGTCGAAGTCACTGACAGCAAAAAATTCCGCATCATTTTCAACAAACCTAAAAACAGCGATATTGAACTGGCGCAATTTACTGCAGTGGGTGGCAGTGATGTCGTGGGTAGCGTAGTGGCCGTGCGTGATGGTCAGGCCGCGTCTGGTCTGGAGCATATAGAAAAGATTACCGCATCAAAAAACGACAATACCTTTGTATTTGGAAATGACTGGGGCCTGAAGAAAAAATTCAGCCATGAGCTAGATTATGTTAGCGCACGGCTGAACAAGGACAACAGCCTGGAAATTGATACCCGCACCATGCTGGACAAAGCCAACCAGGATGTATCGCTGATTGCCATAGACAAGGCGCTGGATAGCGCCAATCCATACAAAGAACTGCAGTTCGATTTCTCGATTACCGGAATAGATGCCGGTCACGATTCGATATTTTTAAACCATGATCTGCGCAACTTTGTTCAGGTGGGGGCCACGGTTGAGCTGGTCGTTATCAAGACCGGGACACAGAATGATAATGTCGGCCCATATACGGTCGAGACGATTAACTGGGATGTCGATAAAAAACAGACAGAACTGGTGGTCACGGAAGCGCTGAAAAGTGACGACCTGGGCGTTAAACTGCAACTTTCCCAGAATATTACCGCGATAGCCAGCGATATTAACGATACCGTCAGCGTCAAAGACAACAAAGCTGCATTGTTTGCGCAGGCCGATGGCGATATAACCCTGCTGGACAAACGCGGTAACACGCTGGGCGATTATGCGCTGGACAGTGATGGCGTGTTTACTGATGGCAGTACACAGTTAACCATCACAGGTAATGTGGCAGAAAATCATGCCTCCGGCGCGCGTTATGCAATGTCCAGTCAACGTTATCAGGTGAGCACGTTTGACAGTGCGGCGAAAACCATCACGTTTAATGCGGCCGCACCTGCCGACGGGACGTTTAATGCCAACGATAAAATTGCCGCAGTCGATGCCAATGGAAAAACCGTTTTTTATCGCGTTGTGTCCTATACAGGTGGGACATTAACGCTAGACAAGAACATCACCAACAGCGCAATCGACAGTGTTGCCTTTTACGCTGAAGTCAGTTCGGTGACACAGGATGACCGTTTGACGATTGATGTCGCTGTGGATCCGACAGATTTATTGCCGGTCGGGCATACAGCCATATTCAACGGCGTGGAAGTGACGATTGGCGAGTTGTCGGCCTACGATACAGGTAACCAGCAAATCGTACTGACCAGCAAGGGCAATATAGCGGATATTGCCAGCGTGAATGCCGCTACCTCGTTTATCAGAGAACTGGGACTGGACACCATTGACCGTGGCGCTGATAAAGTGTTTGTTGCCGGGGATGCCAAGGACTTTTTCCTGCAAGATCAGACATTCTCGCTGGATGTTAATGGCCAGAGCAAAACCTATAACATTCAAAGCAATGCCAGTTACGACCAGGTAACCGACAGGACTGAAATCATCGTTGAGCAAGCGCTGGATGACGATATTACCGGCAAGAACCTGGACAAGGATTATGAGGTAGTCGGCGTGGATGCAGGTAAAGACCAGTTAACCCTGGCAGGCAACCAGACCGCATTATTTGATGTCAATGCAAAAGTGATTGCCGTGGGGCTGGAAACAGTGCCGACGGTGTTTACCCTCGACAGCTTGCAACAACAGGGCGGGAATACCCTGTTGACCACCAAAGAGCAGGTCACGCAGGGCAATGCGCAAGGCCAGCTGGCGCAGGCATTTGATATTTTCGCGCTCAGAAAAGCCGATGCAATGCTTGCAATTAAAGGCGATGTGGCGGCACGTTTTACGCTCAACAGCCAGTTCAGCATTGCAAACTCTGCCCATAATGATGGGACTTATCAGGTTAGTGACGTCAGTTATCATGCGACTACCGGCGTCACATTTATTAACATTGATACGGCGGCGGCCGGTGTTAAACATAGCTTTGCCGGTGATGACATTGATGGGGTGATTTATCGCGCAGCAGAGTTAAAAAACATCACGGCCAATAACAACAAAAACGATGTGTTGAAAATAAAGGGGGATATCAGCACCGCCGTGCAAAACCTGATCAATACTCATCAGCGCTCAATCAATGTTGCTAAGGCAGTCGGCCATGAAGTGCTGACCTTGAGCAATGATGCTGCCTATGCGCCTGCTTATGTTCAACCCAATAACCTGGTGATTGATTTCAGGAATGTCAGTGAGGCGCTGCATTTTGAATTTGAAACTGAAAATGGCATTACCAGTCTGACTGCCTATCGCAGCGCAGAATTGCCCGTCGTGGGTGATGCGCTGGAATGGGGAACCTTCGGCGAGGTTGCACTCAATTTTCTGGCACCGGAAACCGATTTTGCCAAAATCACATTTACCCATGTGAATGAGCATACGGTGATTTATGGCGGGGGCGATCATAACGTCCTGGAAATGAAACCCGGTATGGAATTTAAAGGCGACTTCGTTGGCAGCAATGGCCTGCGCAATCCCAAAGAAATTCTGGCGGATGTATTTGCAAATCCACAGGATTCCATGCATCTGTTATTTCCATCGCCGACCGTGACCAATGAAATCGACTATACCGGACTGATAACACTGGGCGGGATTAAAGATGCCAAATTTGGAGACTTGTTCAATTACGCCAATATGGGGGATTCCTTTCTTGGCGGTTTTGGTTCCGGGCCTTCATACAAGGGGCTGACGGGGACAAAAGGCTTAACTGGTACGGTTGCAGGTATTACCAGTTTTACCTATGGGCCGGGACTGAATCTTCTGCTGGGCTCTGGCGTGGGGAGTGCCGCAGATATTATCAAACCAGGCAACTGGGTAGGTAACCTGGTGGGCAGTGTGTTTGGCGGCAAGAATTATTTTACAGTCGGCGGCATAGACCTGGAGCTGGATAATGAAGGCGATAGCGGTGCAAAAAAGCACGCTAAAACAGCGTTCAACAAACTGATTGCAGACCGTATGCAAAACTGGGCGCCGGGGATTCATTTGTTATCCGGTAAAGGTGGCGGTGACACCTACACGTTTGGCGGCGTTTGGGGAGCGGCTGTTGTTCTGGAGACGCCTGATCTGATTATCGGTGGCGCGGCGCTGCCGGAAGGTTTCGATACGCTGGATTTTCAGGACGTCACCACCGATCTGCATTTCACTATTTACGAAGTCAATACCAAAAACATTGATGAGCTGAGCAGTATTCTGGGAACTTATCAACAAAGCACCGGCGATACTTCAGGCTCGCATCATGCGCTGGATGTCGGTACCAATGTCGTGATCGTGTCAGACAAGTTTTTCAATCTGGGCGCAGATGCGGCGCCGACTTCGGCATTCAATGGCATCAATTATGTATTCGCCAACGACATTGAAAACCTGATTGGCGGGCAGGGGGAAAACACCTTTACCTTTGTCGATGGTGCGCAAATTCAGGGGATTGTGACTACCGCAACCGGCGGCAGCGTGGTATTGGATTATGCCCAATTTAGAGAGGTTGGCCGTCGTGAAGGCGTGGCCACCAATCTTGGGGTCAGCGTGGGCAAAATAGATGCTGTCGACCTGGGATTCATCAAAACCTCTGAACTGGTGTTTGGTTATGGTACGGCCAGCGGCATATTGGGGAGTCGATTGGCCGGGGCAGACACGCTGCTCGATGAATGGTTTGCCGGTACCGGATTCAATTTGCCAACGAATAACTGGGCAGTGGCCAATACCCATAAAGTGATTGGCAGTGTTGGGGATGATGACTTAACAGGCAGGGATCATTTTGATAATCAATTTGTACTGACCCAGGGTGGCGAAGATGAGGTCAATGGCGTAGGCAAGGGCGAAGATGGCAACACGGTCAGTGTTGAAGGTTTAACCCATAATGCACTGATGAATCTGGAGAGCAACCGGGTCGAGTTTACCGATGGTGATGGCGTCGTTCACCGTTCAACATTAAGCAATATAGAAAACCTGCAGGGCGGCAAAGGCAATGATGTTCTGATCGGGGATTCAGGCGACAACACGTATATCTTTAAAGATGGCTGGGGTGTTGATGTAGTGACGACTAAGGGCGGGAAAGATTTCCTGGATTTCAGTCAGGTGAGCAGTCAAACGCAATCCAAAACCCTCAACGCTGAAACCACTGTCAACGGTGTTACGTTGGCAGCGGGAAGCAAATTTTATCAGAGCGGTGACAACAAGGTTTATGTCGTCGGCGAGTATGATACGGAAAAAACTGAAGATACGGATAATTTGGATCCAGCCAAACCTGATCTAAGCTGGATCAGTTATGTGTCACCCTTTGAAGCCGAGTTGTTCCAGGGCTTGAAGCTGGCGGTGGCTGATGGCGAATTTGGCAAACAATATACTGAATTGTCTTCCGCCCAGCTTGAAAAATTGGTAGCAGAAGCGGTAAACCGCTGGAATAAAGCCGTGGGCAGTCACGACCTGTTCAGTCTGTCGGCGGTATTGGTTGAAGTGACCGATCTTGAAGATAACCAGCTTGGCCTTGCTGGTAACAACACCATTTTTATTGATGCAGATGCGGCCGGGGCCGGCTGGTTTATAGATACAACCCCCGAAGATGACAGCGAATTCAGTTTGCAGCCTGATGGCAGCTTAAAAGCAACCGATGGCGCCGCGGTTCGCGGCGTGGACTTGTTGACCACTATCATGCATGAGGCCGGGCATTTACTTGGGCTGGAGCATAGTAGTGACAGTGCGTCGTTATTAAGCGCCGTGCTGAAAACCGGCGTGCGAATTAACCCTTCTCAGGATGAAGCCCATCAGGCGCAGCATGCACATGAATCGGTCAGCGCGCAGCCAGTCAGTCTTGACACCACAGCGTCAGATACGTTGCAGCAGGGCTTGAGTAGTTTTGCAATCTGGGCGAACGACTTTAAAGTTGAACTGGATGATATTTTTGGGCCAGAGATTCCGTTTACCGGCAAAACACTGGCTGATCTATTTGGTTTGACCAGCATCGACATTCAGTCTCAGTTAAACAGTTTTAAACAGACGTTTTCCTCCCTGAGCAACGCTGAATTCAGTGAACAGGATCTGGCCGATCAGGGCTACGATGTCAGTATTGTGGCAGACCGGGATGATTACAAACAATTCCAGTTACGGCTTGACCTGATTGATCCGGTCGATAGTCGCTTGAAAATAGATGTCGGCGCGATTTCCCTGCCTTCCGATTTTATGGGGCTGGATCTGGATTTAAGCAGTTTTGGCCTGTCAGGTGATTTTCCTGAATTTAAATTACAGGGTGGCATCACCCTGACGGTTGATTTTGGCGTTGATGAAAACGGCGAATTCTTTGTCTTCAATCCCGGCATACGCGGTGATATTACCCTGGGAGACAAACCCTTGCCGGTGGTGGGTGTCAATATCGCCGGGCATGGCGTGACTCTGGCAGGCGATCAGTCTGCCTTGTTCAAGGCCGGTGATCGCCTGGTGATTGAAGGTGCGGAAAACAATGACGGCGGCTATTTGATTCAGCAGCTGAGTGTCGCCAATGGGGTCACCACGATGCTGTTCAGCAACCCGTTTATCAGTGCGTCTGATGTATTGGGGGAGGTCGTCAATCAGGAGGGTGACCGAATCAGCATCGTGTCTTACATGGCGACGAACGACAGTTTTACCTTTAATGGCCGGTTGCCACAGGACTACCTGGGCAATGCGACAAAAGAGGCGTTTATCCTGTCTGGTTCAGAAGGGAATAACAGCGTCTTTACCATTAAACAACTGATCGAAAATGCCAATGGCACGACGACGGTGTTTGTCAACGAGGAAATCACCCAGGATGATGTCGATGGCTATTTTCGTCCGACATTCGATGCGCAAATCAATCTGGGGCCGCTGGCTATCGCCCTGGATGACGGCGTATTAGGTTTTGATGCCGGTATTTTTGTCGGCGTGGAAACCTCATTAAATAAAGCGCAACTGGATTCAAGCGATCATGAATTAACTGATCTGTCCGTACAAAAAGGCTTGCGCCCGGATAGTAGTTACGATGTGTTATTGCCGCTGGAGGTGGTGACACCATTAAGCGGGTTAAGTGTAGAACCCATCGTGCTGGCAGCCAGCAGCAGTCTGGGGTTACCCACGGCGACCAGTTTGTTGAGCTTTTTCGGTAATCTGGCGTATTTGATTCCATCCTCGCTGGATATCGAGAATATGATCAAATTCAATGGCTTCTCGCTGGATGATATTCTCAACCTGATGGATTACGCGCTGGATGAGCTGGCAGGCAAACCGCTGGATGACCCGAACACATCTGCTGATGAACAGGGCATGATCTATAAAGACATGCCGATGCTGGAGAAAAGTGTCGCGCAGGTGTTGGCCACTGATTTTAATACCCTTGTTGATCTCACTCAAACATCCTTTGCCGACCCGAATAACAGCAGCCAGACCTTACAGGGGTATGCCCTGTTCCACAACGGTTCCGGTGGCAGTTTTGATTTGATCGAAGGCAATAACAAAGCCAGCATCAATTTTAATGACAGCGTTGCACAGCTTGAAGCCAGCCTGCAGCAGGTGTGGTCAAACGCGCAGGTGCTGGATGGCGACGGTAGCCGCAGCAACCCCTGGCAAATTATTTTCAGCGGTGCGGCAGCCTTGCCCAGCCTGACTACAGATGACAAAAAACTGAGCACGGATTTCATTACCGTGTTGCGTGATAGCTTTAAGGAAGTGCGCGCAGCAGTGACTGATCTAAGCGGTTTTGAAACTGAAATCAACAAAAAACTTAAAGCATTGCTGGGGATCAGCGACAGCGCCGCCGACCCGGTGCTATTGGAATATGTCGATTCCAGCTTCCTGTTTGACCTTGAGCTGGATTACAGCTTTGCCACTACCCTGGACTTGTCGGTCGACCTGGGCGATTACCTGGGTGAGTATGAATCACTGGCCATGGGCATTGATGTGGAAAGCGATGCCAAAATTGATGTGTTTGCCGGGGCCTCATTCGATTTGGGCGTGGCCTTTGATTTATCTGATATCAGCCAGCCCACCCTGTACTTTGATGACGACACCGGCCTGGAATTTGAGCTGGAGGTGTTTGAACATGATCCATTGAATTTCAAAACCGCAATCGAGATTGCAAACATCGGTTCGGTCGGCCTGTTTGCCAAAGATGGCGAAGGCAGTGTCGAACTCTATGGCCGTGCCGGTCTGGCGGATGACAGCGATGACGATAATCGCTATTCGCTGGGCGAATTTGCCGATAATTTTGAAGTCACACTGGAAGGCCATGCCGAGCTGATTCTGCCCTTGTATTTTCCAGCTGAAGCCATTCCATTGGGCGGGATTGCCGCCGATCTGGACGGCAACGGCATCGGCGACAACGCACTATATCTGAGCCTGGATATCAGCAAAAGCGGATTTGAAAATGTCGTGCGCGCCATTCCCAGTCTGGTGCCATCCTTCGATTTGTTTGCCATTCTCAATGATCCAGGGCAGGTGTTGAATGCGCTGGAAGAAATGTTTGATGGCTTAAAAGACAGTCTGGAAAGTCGTTTTGCCGAGTTGGCCTTGCCCATGATCGGTGATGAATTGAAAGATGCGGCCCAGTTTATCGACACCTTGCGCATAGAATTGCTGGGCGTTAAGGATGTGGCGATTGGCATCGTCAACAATGGCTTTGATGTCAACCAGGCAAATGGCCGCTACAACAACGGCAGTCTGGGACAGGAATTGCTGGATGCTTATAACAATGGCGATGCCACCTCGGATATTCTGATCGACCTGATTAAACAAGCCATCTTCAGCAAATTCGGCGTTCCAGGCTTGAATGTGTTAACCGTCAGCGAACTGGATGCCGATGGCAAACCAGTGTTTGATGCGCAGACCGGCCAGGTGAAAAGCAAGGCCGTGGAAAGCCAGGATGAAGTCGAAATTTTCTTTGATGGCAACAGCATTCAATTCAATCTGATGCTGGGCGGCAGTATCTTCCGCAAAGAAGTCGGGCTGGATTTTGCCACCTCTCTGCCTGGGTTTGAATTATCCAGCGATGCAGGGTTGGATGTGGGGCTGGATTACGTGTTCGGCATGGGCTTTGGCTTTGACAGGCAGGGCTTGTTTCTTGATACCTCAGGCGTGACTGAATCCGGTTCGGAATTTGATATGACCTTGTTTGCCAATTTAAGCGATGGTTCCGAACTGGAAGCGCAAATCGGCTTTCTGAGTGCTAACTTGATCGAGCAACTGGATGATGACGGCAATTCCGGTCTGTTTGGCAGCATCAGTTTCGATTTGCGTGATAACGATGATCGCTGGTATGTGGGCGAAAGCATGGAAGCGGTAGGCAGACTGCAAGCCGGTGCAAATGTGGATTTATTTATTGACGTAGGCGTGGAGGGCGTGAATAACCTGCCCGGCATCACGACTATTCTGCACTATGACCAGACATTCGCGGATATTGAGCTGAGTAGTAGTGCCGGGTCAAGCGTAAATCTGTTTGAGACCCCAGACGTTGTATTCGAAGCCGTGACCCTGGACATGGGCAGTTTGCTCAGTGGCATCCTGGGGCCGGCTTTGGGAGAGGTAAACAAATTCATCGGGCCGGATACCGAGATTTATAAACTGGTAAATCTACTCAATAAACAGGTGGATCTGGGTATTGCCGAATTCAGCCTGGTTGATTTTGCAAATTTAAAAGATCCGTCCGGCAAGATGGCGCAGGGCATCAAGAACTTTCTGAAAGCTTTTGAGACGGTAGCCAATTTGAGTGAGCTGGTAGCTGATGCGGATGGTGAAGAAGTGCTTATTCCGTTTGGCGATTTTGTGATTGGCGGCGCGGTACTTAAAGATTCCAACACTGAAATCACCCAGGCCAATGCGGGCGGCAATAAAACAGAGGCACAGCGCAAGCAGGATGCCGATAAAGCCACCGCAGGTAAAAAATCCGCCAATGTGCGTAAAGAAATCGGAACCGAGCCGGGCAGCTTTCAGTTGCCGATTATGACTGATCCCATGTCTGCGCTGGGTTATTTGATGGGCAGAAATGTCGATTTGTTTATCTGGGATATGCCTGATTTTATGCTGGATTTCAGTTATACCCAAAGTTATCCGGTGTACCCTGGATTGAATGCGCGTTTTGGTGCCGGGATCCAGGCCTATACCGATCTGGCTTTTGGCTTTGATACGCGTGGTATTCAATTGTGGGAGGCAGAAAATTTTGCGATCAAAGACGCCGATCTGATTCTGGATGGCTTTTATTTTGCCGACTGGGACAGTAACGGCAACGAAAAACCGGAAATTGTATTGTCAGCCAACCTGGTTGCAGGGGCGTCCGTAGGTATAGGTGGTCTGGTAGAAGCCGGTGTGGATGGCGGCATTGAAACACAAATTACACTGGATTTGAACGATGTGCCCAAGGACGGCACCGGTGGTACAAACCAGCCGCCAGCGATTTACGATGGCAAAATGTTCTTTGATGAAATCGGCGAACGCCTGGATCATGGCGTGGAATGTCTGTTCGATTTGCATGGCGAGTTATCGGCTTTTCTGGAAGCGTTTTTCTGGACAGGCCTTAAAATATTTGGCGCGGAAATCACGCTGTTTGAAGCGCGCGAACGTTTCGTCGATGTTGTGCTGGCCGAATTTGATTACAGCTGCGTCGTTGAAAACCCGACGGTAGCAACTGTTCATGGTGGCAATGAGCTAAGGCTGGCTTTCGACCCTGAGCACGGCAATATCGGCGATCAGGCAGAAAAATATGAGGTTTTGTACGAAGAAGATTTCGACTGGCTGGGCGATGGCACCGACTTGCGGGATGTGTACAAGGTAAAAGGCAACGGCCATACCCAGTATTTTCAATCCAAAGGCATTACTAAAATCACCGCCGCCGGTACGCGCTTTAATGACAAATTCACCATAGATGTGGGTGAGCAGCCGGTGGATATAGAACTACACGGTGGCCTGGGTAATGATACGCTGGAACTGAGGAACGGATTGGCCGGACAAAGCCGCAAGCTGTATGGTGATGACGGTAACGACATTCTGTACGGCTCCGACCTGGTCGATCAACTGTTTGGCGGCAATCACGATGACATTATCTATGGTCTGGGTGGAAACGATATTATCCAGGGCAATGATGGGCGTGATTACCTGCTGGGTGGCGAGGGACGTGACGAACTGTATGGTGGCAAGGACAGGGACTATTTAGCTGGAAACAGTGGCGCAGACTTTCTGTATGGTGGTGCAGGCGAAGATTATTTTGACTGGTATATTGGTGATGGGGGCGATACTGCATTTGGTGGCGATACCCACAATGCCGGGGTGCCGGGCGATCGCTTTAAACTGCAAAGTTTCACCCGTGATAACCGCGGGCGGGTCACTGATAATGCCATTAATGATCAGGTGTCAGTGACCGCTAATGCCAGTGATGTGGCCATTAACTGGAACAATGATGCCTTTACCTTAACCGGTATCGGCTGGCTGGATATTGACACCGGCTTGGGTGCTGACCAGCTGCAGTTTGATGATTTGACCGCCACCACAGTGAGTTCAGTCACTGTTGCGCTGGGTACCGAGCGGCGCATAGTACAGGAAATGCGCACACCTAAAGATGGCGCGGCAGATGAAGAATTCGATATTCTTTACAAGGATCTGGATCAGCAGCAGGATGTTATCGAAATTCTGGGGCATGGACAAAATGCCGATGAGTTTATCCTGACATCAGCACAAAAAGCCGATGGAGAATTGGGTGAAAACGTCAACATGCTGCAAGTGAAGCATGATGGCAGCGTAACTTATGAACTGATTGAATTTGACCGTCACAATAATGCTGTTAAGGATAGACTGATTATTGATGCCCGGGGCGGGGATGACGAGGTTGATGCCAGTGGCGTGGTCAGCCCGCGCGTCAGCGATCTACGCATTCTGGGGCGTGACGGCAATGACACACTGGTGGGTTCTCCATTCTCGGAAACCATTATCGGTGGCAGCGGTACAGACAGAATTACCGGCGGACTGGGCGAGGACATCTTCATTCATGCCGATTATCAGGAGCAAGCGGCTGAATACGTCAACGATTTGCGGATTATTGATACCCTGGTAGAACAGCGCAATGCAGATTTCAATCTGTCTAATAATCAGGTCAATATCGACGGCGAAATAGAAGACCTGCAGGGCATTTTTGAAGCAGTCGAATTTACCGGCGGTGAAAATGCCAACCGTTTTACACTGGCCAACTGGAGCGGGCATGCCCTGCTGGATGGCACCAATGGCAGTGATATTTATGACGTCAGTCTGGCGCAAAGTGCAGATGGTCAGAACTTTTTAAATATTTTCGATACCGGTACCGATGGCAAGGATAACCTCGATTATGCCGGGAGTTCCGGTACCGATCTGATTCAACTGGATACCGTGTATCAACGATCTAAAGACATCAATGGCGAGTTTAGCGAAGACCGCTGGCTGGATTACGGTCAACATGGTGAGGGTTTGTTGATCGCGCACTTCGGTGCGGCGTTGGCCGGTTACAGCAAGAAAGATATTGATGACACCGATGCACTGTTTGAAGTAGGGGTGTCCAGCCTGCTGGCCAGTGATACATTTCAAGTGCTCAATTATTCCACAGTGGAAGATGTCAAAATCTCCGGCTCACTGGGTGATGATGTGTTCATCAGTGACGATACCGCCTCCAGTTTGAGTATTTATGGAAATGAAGGGGACGATCAGTTCTACATCGGTTCAATTCTTAAAACAGAAGATGTGTTGGTGGAAGGCAGGGAAATAACCGTGGTGCATGAAGTCACTCACGGTACGTCATTTGTCATGAATTTCTATGGCGGTGCCGATGATGACTATTTTGAAGTCAGCCATAATGCTGCGGAAATCAATCTATTTGGTGACAACGGGGACGACACCTTCTTCATCAAGGCCTTGTTGACGCTGGATGAAGAAGGTAAAACGCTGGATCTTGTGGGTGAGGAAACCCGCGTCAACGCTGGCCGCGAAATCCGCGATGAAAACGATACCCGCGAAGTGGATGTCGATGCGCTGGTGTATGTCGAAAATGCCAATGTCAATATTGACGGCGGTGCCGGCTTTGATTCGGTGGCGGTGGTGGGTACGGCACTGAGCGATACTTTCTATGCCTGGTCTGAAATTGTCGGCGACGATGTGATACAGCGCATTTTCGGTGCTGGTATCAAACTTAATCAACTGGTTAATATCGAACGCCTGGTGTTGTTGACTGGCGCGGGTGATGACCGTGTCTATATCAACGGTGTTGATCTGGGGCCGAATGCCGATATGGTGATCAACCTCGGGTCTGGTAGCGATGAGGTGTTTGTCGGCGGCGACAGCTTTGATTTCAGTCTGGCCTTCCCAACGGCTAACGATATTGAATATGACACGCTGGATAAATATGTGCGGGGCAGTAGTTACACTTCAAGAAACAAAACCGTCTATGACATCGATACTCAGGAAGCGATTATTCCGTTTACGGTAAGAACCCCGGCGCACAATGAAAACCGTACTCTGCCCAAAGTAAAAGCAATAGAAGGCATCAAGTCACCATTAACCATTATTGGTGGTCTGGGCGTTGTCGATAGACTGGTGGTGGATAATCAGGAAGGTGCGCAAGACCTGGTGTTCTCTGATACCACATTATTGAAGAAACAACTGAAAACCGAAGATTCAGCGGTTGTATTCCCGGCAAACTCCGCTGTGGATAGTCTGGGCTTTACCGACCTGCTCAATCGATCCATAGAAAATAATGCGGATTCGCGTGAGCTGGTGATGGACTTCCTGCGGAATCACATCATCTTTCAGGACAAGTACATCGACACCGATTTGATCAGTGATTTGCAGAGCCTGCCAAACGGTGAATCCAAATCCGTCGGACTGGCAGGCGGCATCAGCTACGCAGTATTTCAGGATACCAAAGTGGATGCGCCCAGTCCGGTGGCCGGAGATCCTCCGGTTAAAGTGGATTATCTGGCGCGCACCCAGTTGCAGGAATTTTTGCAGGGGACGGGGTTTTCTGCCAAATACAGTCAGTACACCGTGCCGGGCACCGATGGGCTGGAAGTTTTTTATGAACTGACAGAAATCAGCAATGCAGCGGGAAATAAACTGGCCTACCAGACCCAGAATGAACGCATTCGGGTCAATGATGCAAATCACTTCAACATGATTGGTGTTAGCTTGATCAGCGCGACACCCGCACAGTTTGCAGTGGGAGCAGGGTATATCGACGACGTTAAACGGGTTGATGAAGATCAATTGAACCGGGTGCAGGTTGATCAACAAAGTGCGATGCTGTTTTTTGAGGGTTTTGATGAGTTTGACTTAACTCTCAACCAAACTTCGGATAACAGCCTGTTACTGGAAAATCAGTTGTTCGATGGCTTATTCACGGTACAGGGTGGCGATCAACGCGATACGTTTACTCTGCATGCAACTCAGGCGACCACACTCTTGCATGGCGGCCAGGGTAATGATGCGTTTAACGTGGGTAAAGCTGGCCGTCTGGATGACATTAATCAGACCTTGTATCTGCTCGGTGAGCAAGGGGATGACGCAGTGGTCGTCAACAGTCAGGCGTTGGCAGAAGATGCAAATGTATCGCTGGACAAAAACTTTTTGAAACAGCATGCGGAACAGCAAAAATTAAACAAGATTAGCTCGCTGTTGGGCACCGGTGACAGTGAATCCAATGTGAGTGCCGTTGAAAATCAACAGATTGTCTCACTATTGAAAAACGACACCTTTCAGTATGCTGAGCTGATTTCCGCCGCGAATGCCGGGCAGATTGAATTGCTGGTTGCTTTGACCGGCCAGGCCTATGCCAATCAATTGGACACCACATTTAAGCAGTCCTTACAGGATTTTGATGAAGGTGTACAACAAATTATTGGTGATGTGGAAAACGTCTATCTTGCCGATGTTGAGCGACAGCTTGATCAATACGAGGTGTTCAAGAACAGACAAAGTGCCCTCGAAAAAGTTGAAATCTATCGTCAATATATTGAATCTATTGAGGCCCAGCGGGATATTGAACAGGGCAAGGTTGATGTGGATGTGGCAGCTATACATAGCGACATCAGTAATGAATACAGCACTCTATATGATTCTACAGAGAGAGCGGCACTGGAATCTCTACTGGATGCGTATGCCGCAGGAAACAAAACACAGGCGCAGGTGTTAGCCGATGCCTTGTTTACGCGTTTGCGCAATCAACAAAACACGGCTTTCGATGCTCAATTTAGCCCTCTGATTGATAATTATAAAACAGCGCTTACCGACAAAAATAATCTGCAAACAGAATTCGTCGATGAAGGCGCGGATATTGATGCCATTATTGCTTCGCTGACAGCAGATCAAAGCGCAGAAACCACCGCCAAATCTGATTTTGATGCGCATGTAAACGGATTGCAGACGGCGTTATCAACAAATAACCGTACTAAACTCTACGACCAGCTAGCGGTGTTTCTGGCTAATCAGAATGGTGTGGTCACATCGGCATCGTTACTGACGTTTACGCCTGATGCCACGGCGGCGGAAAAATCAACGCTGACGGCATTGGCAGACAGTTATAAAACAGCACATGACAAAGTGAAGGCGCTGGAGGCCAAATACTCCACAAGCAACCAGAGCCTGTCACAAATCATCAGCCGGGTGGAAGCCGGTCGCGACAATGTGACGGCAACACGTCAGGCATTGGATAACGAACTTAACAATGTGTTTGGTAGCCCGTATCTCAATGTGGTGGGGAATGGCTTTGATAGCCGTTTAAATGAGTATGTGCAGGACAGCGCTACATTAACGGCGGTGCTGGATGAACTGGATGGTGGTTATGCCATACTGGACAGTCAATTCAAAGCCGGGCTTCCCGCCTTGCTTGATACATATAAAGCAGATGCCGATAAGCTGGCCAGACAGAAATTATTGCTGGCCAAAGACAGTTTGACACTGGCACAGGTGGGCGCTGACTTAACCCAGGCTCAGGCAGATAACGACACTGATCTGGTCAGCCATCTGCAAAAAGTGAAGACCCACAAAACCCTGCAACAGGATCAGCAAACCGTCGTCAATGATTTGCAGAGCGATACCAGCGAGGTAAAACAAAGCCTGGATAATTTTATCAAGGATGAGTTGGTGCTGAGTGCGGTCAATGACTATACAACTCTGCTGCAGGCATCAGGTAAAAATAACAGCACGCTGCACAGCGAATTGATTGCCCAACTCAAAACCGATTACGCGACTGAATATACGGCATTAGAGGCAGATACACTGAAGCTGGATAGTTTTGAAGGTGCGCTGTTCGGGCTGGTATCAGCCTATCGCTATGCCTATGACCAGCAGCTGGCTGCAGCACAGGAGCTGGCGGCTTATAGCCAGGACAGTGTAGATGTTCGCACCTTGCTTGATGCTGTAATTAGCCAAATTAGCCAGGTTAATGCCCAGGTGCAGACGGATTTCGGTTTTGCCATCAGCGATTACCTGAACAGTGGACAGGCACTGCGGGATTATGTAGCAGCGTTGGGTGGTGAGTTTTCCGGCAAAAATAATAAGGTGAATACCCTGGCAAATCCACTGCGCATCCGGCTTGAGACAATTCTGGCGAAAATAGCCACTTTAACGGATGCTGCGACCAGCAAGGCTGAGCTTAGCGGATTAAAATCAGCCATCCAGGATTATATCGATGCAGCAGATGCATTAGCCGAAGGGCAAAGCGTGGAAGGCGATCTGCTGAAAATACTGGCAACCTCATTAGTTCCGGCAATGGACAGCGATACAGTGTTTGCCCAGCTGGATGATATGGATACGGTATTGAGCATGGCCGGTACATTGTTTGATATCACCGGTGAGTTCGACAACGTCAACAACTTCTCGCAAATTAATGCGATTTATCAGGATACGGCAAAAGACAATCAACTGATTGATCTGATTTTCAAATATCAGGATGCGGAAGTGCTGGCAAATCGTTTTAATGTGCTGAGTGTCGAGGCATTGGACGCTTTCCGCAATACGCTGGAGGCGCTGGAAACCCTGCGTGTCTATGCCAACTATTTACCTGACAGCGGAACACTTAATATTAAGGACTTGCTGGATAAATATACAGCTAATCTTGAGGAATACGATGCAATTTCCAGCGCCAGCACCCGGGTTGAGGATATCAAGAGTAAAGCCCGCATAGATGCCAAACTGGCCTCGCTTGAAGACTCCAAAGAAAGCGTTGACTTGATTGTTGAAGAAAACGGTTCGGCCACCAAGTACAGCAAATTTGTCTTTTACTGGGGCGGTTGGTGGTATCGCGGCACGTTGTTTGAAAAGATCACTTTCTTTGATGAAAAAGAAGTGGAAGTGATCAACAGTGCTAAAGCTGAGAAAAAGACACTGGACAAGGAAATCAGTGATTTTAAAAACGAATTAAGCGATGTAAACCAGCGTCTTGCAGCAGGCGATAGCCGGCTCGATCAATTGAACAAAGACATGCAGCAACAGTTCCTGATGATCAAAGTGCTCAGCCCGGTGATTCTGGAAGTGCTGGCAGAAAATCGCTCAGGCCAGGACATGAAGCAATTGCTGGATGCCGATGACAGTTTGATTGCGACGGTGTTGTCCTATAAAAATGACTATAGCGTAGTTGAACAGCAAGGTGTCGATACTAATGCCGATCCAGTCTTCAGCAATGCCAATTTCAGTACGGTAACCAGTGATGTGAAATCAACCCATTATTCTTCAGTGCTGTCACTGCAAGGGTTGAATGAATTTGGTATTCACAGTGATTATGCCGGTCTGGAATCGTTGACGCTGAATCTGGGGCAAGGCCATGACCAGGTCACTATCGGCGACAGCTTGCAACAGGCAGACAGCCGTGTGCAAATCAATACCGCAGAGGGTAATGATCGCGTCACTGTGTCTAATGAATTGCAGACAGTGGATGACGTGCTGGGCACGCTGGGCATTGATGCCGGACAAGGTGAAAATG
This sequence comes from Methylococcaceae bacterium, assembly GCA_006844705.1. GTDB lineage: Bacteria > Pseudomonadota > Gammaproteobacteria > Methylococcales > Methylomonadaceae > Methylomarinum. Next base: position 59,559 of record SPJS01000109.1, read on the forward strand.
CCTTGTTGATAGATGATGCCGGTGACCAGACGGGGGATACGATCAGCATGGATTCTGCGGCTGATGACTATATCAAACTGTCTGGCATGGCGGCAGGCGATATTCTGTATAAGTCACAGAGCGGGTTTAGTGAGCAACTGGACATCATCAGTTCTCAGGGGGATGATCATATAAGCGTTAATGCCTTGCATGGCGGAGATCATACCCAGCTGGATTCACAACGTGGTGACGACATCATTATCGTCAATGATTTCAATGTCGATCCAAAAGCCAGACTGACCATTCATGCCGGGCTGGATAATGATATTGTTGATGGTAAACAAGCCCCGCTGGCATTAACGATTCATGGTCAGCAAGGCCATGATAATTTATCCGGCGGTCGTTTTGATGATGTGATTCTGGCCGATCAGGGAATCATTGAATATAACCAGGCTGACAGACTTATTCGGGTGACTGATGAAGACGTTCAAGTGCCTGGGAATGATCGTGTGGATGCGGGTGAAGGCCACAATATTGTGCTGGCCGGTGATGGCAATGATGAAATCAGTGCCGGTTCCGGAGATGATGTCATCCTGGCAGATCAGGGGGTCGCAGACTATGATGATGCAGGTGTCCTAAGGCATATCAGCAATCATTCAGTACAGGTTTCCGGCGCTGATACAGTGAATGCCGGTGAAGGTGACAATATTATCCTGGCAGGTGATGGTGATGACCAGCTCACAGCTGGAGCAGGCAACGATACGGTTATCGGCGACCAGGGACAGGCGGAATATGATCAACAGAGTGATTTAATTCAAATCTCGACACAGGACAGTGCTGCCCCAGGTGACGATACGGTTGATGCGGGAGACGGCAATAATATCGTGCTTGCCGGTGATGGCAATGACCAGGTCACCACGCGTGCAGGCAATGACTTCATCCTTGCAGATCAAGGGTTTATCCAGTTTTCATCGGGCAATCCGACATTAATTGAATCAATTTTATCGCCAGGCGGAGATGATATTGTCGATGCCGGCGATGGTGACAACCTGGTGTTTGGCGGTGCTGGCAATGATGACCTCAAGAGCGGCGCTGGCAAGGACATTCTGCTGGGCGATCATGGCCGGGCTACTCGACAAGGACAGGCGTATACCGAAGTACATACGCTGTTTGCATCAGTCGGAGGAAACGACCTGATAGACGCCGGCGCCGGTGATGATGTATTGATCGGCGGGGAAGGTGCGGATGTTCTATCCGGTGGCGCTGACAACGATGTGCTATTAGGCGATGGTGATAAAGTTGAATTCTTCCGCAATGAGCCGTTCCATTTTGAAACGCTGGATACAACCCATGGCGGCGCCGATGTATTGATTGGTGGCAGCGGTGTAGATTTTATGTTTGGCGGCTTTGGGCCGGATAGAATTTTCGGCAA
>SPJS01000115.1 GCA_006844705.1 Methylococcaceae bacterium
CACCATCGAACAGCTGAAGTTGAAGTGAAGTGGCTACACTAAACAGGACACACAACTTAAAATATTGTTAAAGAAAAAATAAGAGTGTCTAAAATGAGCGAAGAAACTAAAAAATCTAATAACTATACATCAGAGTTTAAAGAATCAGCTGTTAAGCTAGCAATAGAATCTGACCAACCTATTTCTACAACAGCCAGAGAATTAGGTGTGAATGTAAATACCTTATACACATGGATTGGTAAATATTCAGCGCCTAAGCAACAACCAGCAGAGAGAACTGATGAGCATATCTACGATGAAAATAAACGTTTAAAGAAGGAGCTTGCACGAGTTACTCAGGAGCGAGATTTGCTAAAAAAGGCCACAGCGTACTTTGCCAAAGAAATACGGTAAAGTACGCATGGGTAAAACAGCATAGTGAAGATTATTCCATTAGCATTTTATGCAAATTTATGAAGGTTTCCCGTAGTTGCTATTATCAATGGCTTAAGAGGCCAAAAACAAAACGAGAAGAAGAAAACGAAGAGTTAATTGACCAACTAAAAATTCTCTTTAAACAAGGACGAGGAGTCTATGGAACACGTCGCCTAAAGAATAGATTTGCAGAACAAGGAATAACAGTGAGTCGTCGGCGTATTGGTCGCTTAATGATTCAAGCTGGGCTATGGTGTAAAACTAAAAAGAAATTTAAAGTGACGACAGACTCTAAACATAGTAAACCCATTGCACCCAATCTATTAGAAAGGCAGTTCACTGTCTCACAGGCTGATCGATATTATGTGGGAGATATTACATACATTCATACTCAGGAAGGCTGGCTATATTTGGCTGTTGTGATTGACCTATTTTCTAGAAAAATAGTCGGTTGGTCTATGGATGATCGAATGAAAGCTAAATTAGTTAATGATGCTTTATTAATGGCTATTTGGAAGCGTAAACCACAAGCGGGCCTGATTTGGCACACGGATAGAGGAAGCCAATATGCGTCGGATAGCCATCGAGCGATTTTAAAGGAACATCATGTGACTCAATCAATGAGTCGTAAAGGAAACTGCTGGGATAATGCGGTATCAGAGAGCTTCTTTCATACCTTGAAAACCGAGTTGATACATCAACACCAGTTTAAAAAAAGAAGCGAGGCTAAACAGGCCATATTTGAATATATTGAGGTGTTTTATAACCGGGAAAGAATCCATTCTGCTAATGGCTATTTGTCACCAATAGAATACGAAAATCAGCAAAAAGCTGTGTAAAATTGTGTCCTGAAAAGTGTTG
>SPJS01000117.1 GCA_006844705.1 Methylococcaceae bacterium
CGTCTTCAGCCTGGTGTGTATCTCTTAAGCGCGCGAGTGCAAAACGATACAGATAGTCGCCATGCTCGTTGACCCATTCGTTTACTGTCGCGGTCATGCCAGATCCTTTGTATTTTCATGTATCAGGTTTAAATAATGCTGGCTGTCCAATGGTTTTTGTTCACGTTGCGCGTGCCAGATGGTTTCTGCGAGGCATTCCAGCAATACGTGTTGTGCATCATGCGGGTCTTGATAGTGCTCAAGCAAGCGGTTGTAGTGATCTTTAATCCCAATCGGTTGATTAATCTGAATCTGCTCAATGACTGACAGATGCAAGTTAAGGTGTAAAAAAGGATTAGTCTCACCAATTTCTGGGTAATAGTTTTGCTCAAGATTAGTGTCTGCTGCATCAATCACTGCATGATACTCAGGGTGCATTAAGATGACTTCTAATGCAATTGACTCAAGATCTGTGAGAGATTTTTTTTGTTGGTACTTTGACCAGGCATCAAATAAAAACTGCCTGGCTTGGTCGCGTGTGGGTTGATACAGGCTCATATTGTTTGACGTTGGATTATTTGTATTCTAACTAGGATATTCTATCAAATAAAAAGGTTCCGTGACCTAAGGCACTTGCAAGAATATAACTTGCCATTAAATCACTGCGCGAGGTTGAGGTGGATCGCTGTCATAGGTTTTTTCTTTAAATTCACATAAGTCTTCAATACAGCAGAAGGCGCATTTCGGCTTTCGTGCGACACAGGTATAGCGCCCATGCAGAATTAACAAATGATGCGCATCTTTAAGATAAGGTTTGGGGATGGTTTTAAGATATTTTTTTTCTACCTCTAAGACGGTTTTTCCTGTGGCTAGTTTGATACGGTTGCCCAAGCGGAATAAATGTGTGTCTACTGCAATCGCAGGCTCACCAAATGCAGTATTGAGGATTACATTTGCTGTTTTGCGCCCGACTCCTGGTAAGGCCTCTAATTCATCGCGGGTATTGGGTACTGCTGAGCCATGCTTTTCTACCAATGCCTTGCAGGTTGCGATGACGTTCTTGGCTTTAGATTGATACAGGCCAATCGATTTGATGTAGTTTTTGAGGCCTTCTACGCCTAATGCATCAATAGCCTCAGGTGTATTCGCGATAGGAAACAAACGATTAGTCACAATGTTCACGCTTTTGTCCGTGGCTTGCGCAGACAGGATAACCGCGATTAACAGCTCAAACGTAGTACTGTGCTTGAGTTCGGTTGTTGGGTCTGGAATCGCCTGGCTTAAGCGTTTAAAA
>SPJS01000116.1 GCA_006844705.1 Methylococcaceae bacterium
TATCTCGTTTGCAGGATTTAACAGTGGAAGAATCTGCAGAATTATTAGAGCTGTTACATGCGCTTGATCTGGCAGACGAGCAAGCGGTCACGATTTTGATCGGTTTGTGTCACGATGACAATACACCTTGGGGTGACTTACGTGTAGGTGAAGTTAAAACGCTAGCGGCCTTGGCTTGCGGATCAATAGAAGATATTTTGGATGGTTGTGCATGGTTAGCCAGTTATAACGAACTACCAACTGACCGTGCCAAACTCTACCGCTGTGTGGCGGATATTGTGCAGATTGACGACACACTTGAACAGGATGCTAGCTTGTATACCGATAAGCTGGCATTAATGTATGGACAACATACAGTGCAGACCGCTGCCAGTTTAGTCAACCAGAATACCCAGTATCTTGGTTTGAATAACCTTGGCCCTAACTATGAGGGTAGTCAGATGCACCAACAGTTGTTAAAGGCCTTTCATAAAGTCAGAGCAAAGATGTCAACATAATGCGTGGCAATTGTCCCTAGGTTAGCCCTCAGGGCTGGTAGATAATTTGGCAGACTCTTGTGCTGTATTGATCGCGCGTATGGGGTAGGGAATTGTGATGCCCTCCTCAGCATAGCGCTTATGCAGCGCTTTAATAAAAGCTGACTTGATAAAAAAACGGTTGAAGTATTCTCTGGTTCTTAGCATGACGGTTAAGTTGATGCTGGAGCTGTCAAAAGTATGGAACAATACAAAGGTGTCATACTCAGGCACACCCCATTTGTGCGCTTGTAATATCTCACGCGCGACTTCTAATGTGACGCGTTCCACATGGTCCAAATCAGAATCATAATGCACGCCGACTTCGACAGGGACTGACAGCTCTTTAGTGGGATAAAAGTAGTTAATCACCTTGGATTTGGACAGCTGGCTATTGGGAATGATGATCATATTGTTGGGCAGCATTTTGATCCAGGTAGAGCGCCAGCCAATTTTGTCCACAAAACCTTGCTCGCCAGATTCCAGCTCAATAAAATCACCTACTCGAATGGGTTTATCAACGACTAGTTGAACCCCAGAAAAGAAGTTTTCTAATGTCGGTTGTAATGCTAATGCGATGGCGAGAGAGCTGATGCCCAGAGATGCAATGATCGGGGTGATCGAGATACCAAAAGTACTGAGTAACACTAATATACCCAGGCCAAACACTAGCGTAGTCGTAATACTCTTGATGATTGCCTCGCTATTGTTCACCAGCTTGGATTTGCTGGCATAGCTGTTCACGACGTAAGCAAAA
>SPJS01000113.1 GCA_006844705.1 Methylococcaceae bacterium
CAATGAGCCTGGCCCCTGCTTGGCAAACTTAATCATCAAATACATTTCAATCACCAACAACAGCGTGTAAAACCCAATAAACCCTGCCAAGGAGCCGTAGAGGCTTTCAACACTTAAGGTCGACACCGATAAATGGGTGGGCAAGATGCCGTAAATCGTCCATGGCTGACGTCCATATTCAGCGACAAACCAGCCCAGCTCAGCGGCAATCCAAGGGGCGGGCAACATCCAAAGCGCCCAACGTAATAACCAAGTTTTTTGCGCAAAGTCACCTTTGATACTGCGCCACATCGCTGCGGCAAATAAGGCAAAGATCATGAAGCCGAGTCCCACCATGATACGAAACGTCCAGAACATTGGCGCAACGCTCGGGATTGTGTCATTCACGGCCTGCTCAATCATTTGCGGTGTAGCCGCAGACACATCCTCGGTATATCGTTTGAGTAGTAGACCAAAGCCTAAATCTTTGACCTTGGCTTTTAAGGTCACTTCTGCTTCATGGTCATCACGACTTTTGCGTAATCGCTCCAATGCCATCACTGCTGGGATGCCATTTTCAATACGTTGTCGATTTTTAGCTTTGATCTCAGCAATCCCAGGAATCGTTTGCGACAATGAGCGCGTCCCGATTATGCCCATCACATATGGCACATCAACTTCCCAATTGTTTTTTTGTTCGGCTTCGTTAATGCTTGCGATTAAGGTCAATGGTGCAGGCGCAGGCTTGGTCTCCCACATGGCTTCAATTGCGGCCATTTTGGTTTGCTGCGCCTCGCCAACCGTGTAGCCAGACTCATCACCCAGCACAATCACACTGGCCGAAGCTGCCAAACCAAATGCTGCCGCCACACTAAAGCTGCGTTTGGCAAACGCCATATTGCGTTTATTGAGTAAATAAAATGCCGAGATCGACAACACAAACATCGCCCCTGTGACATACCCTGCCGAGACGGTATGCACAAATTTCACTTGCGCATCAGGATTAAACAAAATCGCCCAAAAGTCGGTCATCTCCATTCGCATGGTATGCCAGTTGAATTCAGCACCGACTGGGTTTTGCATCCAGCCATTGGCGATTAAAATCCAAAGTGCCGACATATTGGTGCCAATGGCTAATAAGATGGTCACCATCAAATGCTTTGGCTTAGATAATCGATCCCAGCCAAAGAAAAACAGGCCAATAAACGTGGACTCTAAAAAGAAAGCCATCAGGCCCTCAATCGCCAACGGCGCGCCAAAGATATCCCCAACATAATGCGAGT
>SPJS01000112.1 GCA_006844705.1 Methylococcaceae bacterium
AAACAGGACGGAATTCCAACATAACACTAATTATATCAGAAAGTTATAGTATAATAGGCGTTCCGTCTCACCTGAAAAGTATTCAGAATTCTGTCATGACAGTCCCTTTCAAGTCCCACCCAGTCGAATTCAACCAGCACCTGCTATTTCCCAGCAATATCTTTGATTTGTTAGCGGGTGATCATGAGTGCTATCTCTATAGCGACCTATTTCAACAACTGGACACCACGTCCATTGAAAGCAGCTATAAATACAACGGTCAAAATGCTTACCACCCGAAACAAATAATCTCCATCCTGATCTATTCCTACAGCCGAGGTGTCTTTAGTTCACGAGAAATACAAAGGCGTTGCAATGAAGATCTCTCTTTCATGTTCATTGCGCAAATGAATTGTCCGAATTTTCGTGTATTAAGCGACTTTCGAAAAAACAACAGTGAATTTTTCCATGATTGTTTTAAGCAGACGGTGCAGCTCGCTATAGAGCTCAAGCTTGTATCATTAGGTCATATCAGCCTTGATGGCTCGAAATTCCAGGCAAACAGTTCCAAGCACAAAGCGATGAGCTACGGACGATTGAAAGAAAAGGAACAGGCATTAAGTCAAGAAATCGATGACCTGATTGAAAAGGCGAGTCGCAGTGACCAGGAAGAAGACCAAGCTTATAAAGATCAAACAGGCTATGAAATACCAGAAGACCTGAAACACAAGAAAGCGCGGCTGAAACAAATCAAAGAAGCCAAAGTCGCGCTTGAAGAACGTGAAGAAGCACTAAACCCGGGCAAACATATCGACGACAAAAAACAGATCAGCTTTGCCGATAAAGAAGCCCGTATCATGGGCAAAAAAGGCCATTTTGATTATCAATATAATGCTCAAATCAGTGTTGATGAAGACAGGCAAATCATCGTAGGTCAACACCTGAGCCAGAATGCCAATGACAAACAAGAAATCGAGCCGGCCTTAGTAGCCATGAAAGAAGCTACCGGGAAATTACCGGACATACTAAGTGCAGACAATGGCTACATGTCAGGAGGCAACCTGCAGGCATTGGAAGGTAGCCCCATCGATGCCTATCTTGCGACGGATAAAGGGGAAAAGAAACATAAAACCTCATTAGATGATTCAGAACGGAAACTGGTCAAAGCAGACTTTGATTATGATGAAACGACCGATATCTTTACCTGTCCCGGTCAACAAAAACTCGTAGTGGTGAATCAAAGAAAAGACGGAAGCAAAACCTATCAAGGCGATGTTGAGG
>SPJS01000114.1 GCA_006844705.1 Methylococcaceae bacterium
AGGTAATGGCAGCAGTCCAATGCCGTGGAAAATCACCGACACAGTGCGTGAAGGCAGCAAGCAAAATGTGAGTCATCATTTTGGTTTTTTATTGCATTGGCAGTCAGAAATATTGCCAGAATTAAGTTTGGAAAATACAGCACCGAATGAGGCCGAAGCTGCTGAATGGGTAAGCATAGAGCAAGCAAAAACGTTGCAAATGGCATTCAGGCATTCTGAACGTTTGCTGGAAGTATTAAACGACCAAATAGCGCATTTTGAGCATATTGCCAAACCATAAAGCTAGACTGTAATGGCAGTCGTTACTAGCTTTGATCCGATTACCAACCCTGACGCGACGATACTCATACTCGGCAGTATGCCAGGCGTTGCTTCGCTTGCAGCCCAACAATATTACGCGCACCCTCGAAATGCGTTTTGGCCGATTATGTCTGTGGTTTTGGGGATTGATTTAAGCTTGTCTTATGACGCTCGGGTGAAAGCATTACAACAAACACATGTAGCTGTGTGGGATGTGTTGCAGCAATGTGAGCGTGCAGGCAGTCTGGATAGTGCGATACAAAAAGAGACGCGTTATCCAAATGACTTTAGAAGTTTTTTTCAACAGCATAAGCAGCTTAAAACGATCTTATTCAATGGTGCAGAAGCTGAAAAAAGTTTTAAGCAGACGGTACTGCTAGCATTTGAACAGCCGGATTATCAGTTGGTACGAGCGCCTTCTACTAGTCCAGCATATACCTTATCGCTGGCGGAGAAAATTAAACGTTGGCAGGCTTTGTTGGTTGAAGCGTAAAAAAGCCGCTTATAGGAAGCGGCTTTTTTGTCCTGCTCAGAGCAAAGTTAAGATTTACTCTTTTTCAGCACCGATCTCAAAGATTTCGATGTTTGACTCTTCGATTTCGCCAGTGGCAGCATCAACGTCAACTTTGACTTCGTAACCGTGAATGCTTTGAATATCAAACTCATATGTTGCATCACCGTCGTTACCAATTTCAAACTCTTCAGAAACCACTTTGCCAGGGTGAACCGCTAATGCAAATTCTTTGGCTTCTTTTTGTGAGATTTTAGCTAATTTTTTGAATAGCTTGTCATCAGCAGAAACTTCACGCTCGATTTCTGTGATCATGCCTTCTTCGGCATTGCACTCAACATTGTATTTACCACCAGCAGTGGCATCAATGTCGAATTCATAAACAGGGTCATCACCTTCAAGTTTTAGCTCTACTTTACGTGCTTCACCTGGGATGGTGTCTAA
>SPJS01000111.1 GCA_006844705.1 Methylococcaceae bacterium
ATGCTGTTAATGGGGCTCATCTTCATTAGACTGGCAATAATAAGACAGGCAAGTACTGAAAAATAAAAGTACATGGCTATATACAAACCACAGCTTGTTTCCCTCCAGCCTCTCAAGACACGGCGTAAAGACATCCATATCGCCTTGGCGGCAGCCCTCTTGCTGCCAACAGTCTTGAGAAGCAGAAGAGCAATCACTTCCATCCATCCTTACCTGTGATGTGTTAATAGCCATAAAAAGTATCAACCAGAGCATTAATTTTGTTACTCAGTGTGTATTTTTGGCAACGATTCTTGTATCACCCACCCTGTTTACTGCATTGAAGTACGAGTTCAGGCAAAAGACGTTGGTGAGGCTCTGCCCTAGAAAGTTGTCGGGTTATGGCGTTCGTGGCGAGGCGAGTGGAAAATCGAGCGGTTTTTTATGCACTGTCCTTGCTTTCTGAATACAGTGGGTAAGGTCCATGAATGACGCCAGGTGACAACTTGAACGTTTCAATTTTATTAAACTGCAGTAACAAATAATGAGTTCATTGCACATAATTCCTCAGTCGTTAATTCAAACTCAAAAATACTCAAGTCTTCCTGCATATGCTGCAAACGGGTTGTGCCTGTGAGCGGGACTATTCCGGTTTGTGTTAAGTAGCGGAAAAAGATCTGAGGGGCGGTTTTTTTGTAGTGAACGCTAAGCTCTACCACGGTTTTGCTGGATAGAACATGTGGATTGGCGGTGAGTGTCCAAAAGCTTTGATAAATGATACCCCTGTCTGCGCACCAGTGACGGATGGCAATATCATAGCCTGTATCTTTATAAAAACGATTTTGTATGACGGCCGGTTTGATTTGGGCATCCTGATACAGTGCTTTAAGCACATCAAGGTCATAGCAGTTGCTGATCCCTAGTTGACCCGCGTTTGATGAGGTGTAACAAGTCTGCATCGCCTGCCATGCCTCCATCAATTCACTATGGGGGCTTAATGGAGAATGCAGTATCAAGGAATCAATATACTCGGTTTGTAGATTTTTTTTCGATGTCTGAAAAGATTGCGCGACCTGCTCAGCAATTGAGGCATGCTTGTCATAAGGTATGTTATTTGGATCCTGCCCCGAGAGAGGTGTGAATTTGGTCTGCAGGAAGAGAGATTCGCGTTTAATTCCTTGCTTTTTTAATTGGGCTAATGCCCGCCCAACCATGGCTTCATTATAGTGTTTAGGCTGACATGCTGTGTCAATACCAGTGAAGCCATGCAACACAGCGTTAACAACCAGCTCGGCAGTTTTCTGTTTTTTCCAAGCTGTCCCATAAAGAATTGCAGGCATTTTTATGCCTGCAGCGGTGTTTAAAGGGTGATGATCAAGCATGGTTCATGCCAATTTTAGTCAATTTGCTCATTCAATCTTTGTTTTACGATAAGACGTACATCTTCCTCATCATCATCTTGCATCGAACGTAGCAAATGCGGTTCTGCTCGCAATGCGACTTCATAACGCACTGTCCAGTCATTGTCTTGACTGATTAATTCCAGGTCATCAGGGTTCATACGCCGGGCGACAATACGACGAATTTCAACTTCCTGGTCATTCATCATCAAACCCAGGCTGACGCTAGGTATGCGTTCTGCAACCGCGCGCCTGACTTGGTCGTCACTGTCTATGACTAGACGAAACAAGCGCCCAGGTGGAAGGCGTCTGGCCACATATTCTCTGACCAGGTAATCGGGGTCTTCCGCCATTAATTCTAATTGCTCTTCAGGCAAGCGGTCTGCAACGGTGATTCTGACTTCACGGTCTGAGTCATTGATTAACTCAGGGAGCCATGCAAGCGGAATGCTATAGGCTAATACACGTCTGACGGCTTCATCTGGATCATTCATTAGTGGTTTTAAATGCTCAGCAGAACAATATTGAGCCGCAATTGCCCGTCTTTCCCAGAACTCGTCATGGATATAATCAACAGCACAGGAAGGATTGGCACGAAAAAAACGGTCGATTTGCCGACCGCTTTCAACCGCAACGCAGCAATCCCCCGGCTTACACAAGCCGATGGGGAGTAATGACTGGCAATGTTGGCAAGTAGAACAATCGGCTATGGGCGTATTGTCGTATGTATCATGCTTTTGTATGGGCTTGCTCTCGGTCAACGTACTTCCTCTTTCTAGGAGACTGTCGGGTTATGGTTCGTAATGCATTGCAAGACTCTCTGTTCACAACTGGTGGTCTCTAATGTTGGGACTCACCATTCAATCCAGGGTGTACCTGAATGATTTTTGAAAACCCTGTCTTTGAGTCTTGAATACTTGGCGTACGCCTGAAATGCCTATGTCTATCGCGTTTATCCAAGCGTTTTTGTCAGGTTTTCCAAATACCGCACTTCCCTGCCGAATTATCCAGGTCAGTCGCTTAACTAAAGCAACTCTTGTTCCAGCTGAAAATGATGTCAGGCATTCAAGGGTCATGCTCAATTACCAGGAGGCTGTCGGATAATGGAGATTCTACTGCGGTGACGGGAAACCGGCTGTTTTTTCCGGTCTGTTTCGTTACGTAGCGCCACTATGCGCCTCAAAATATCAAAATAATCCGTTCGATTTTCCACTCGCCTCGCTACGACCCTCCTCACCCGACAACCTCCTTGGCGACTGTGCAGGAATAGTGGTTAAGTAGCATACCCACAAATTTGTAATGAATCATTTGTCAACATTCAAACAATTACCCCCTTTCTTGGCTTGTTACATACACGCTTAAAGTGTTGAATGTTCTGATCATCCTTTTACAGCGGCAGCTTATGAGGGGTGTAGTTGGATGGGTGGGGAATAGACGCGTAGAGATCGCTACCAGACTGTTCTCGCACACCACCCTAGCGCCCAATACCTAACGCCTTTATTCAATTGCATGCGACTTCCGGATTCATGCTACCCTAGCTGAACAAAATAATGACAAAAAAGGGGGCGGTATGAAGCTGGATAATCTGATCTGGGCGGAACACTGGAAAAAGGGACTTGTTTTTGTTTTTTGCATAATTCTGCTGGTGTTATTTATCCCTTATGTTGGGGGCATCACTAATTATCTGTTTTACCTAAGAGTGCCGGTAATTTTTGGAGCGATCTTACTCGCCTTTCCGCTACTGTCAGTGACGGTGCTGGCATCTATGTTTCGCAATTTGTTTGTGCAGGCGTATTGGCAACAAGTGGCATTGATACTGATAAGCGTCATGTTTGCCGCCACGGCAGTGATATTAACATTTGACTCTATATTACAAAATGCTGCGACGCGCTTTAGTCTACAAGCAGAAAGTATCGCCATCCCTTTTGCCGTAAAGGTGTTATGTGCATTAATATTAAGTGCCAGCAATGTTTGGGCCTTACACAAATATTCAAAAAACTGTGACAAGGCGCTAGTCGGCATCGGCGTGGGTGCCGTTACAGGTATTGTGTTGATGCTTTTGATGCTCACAATGTACGAGGCGCAGCTCTTTTTACAGTGGATTGAAGCATTTGTATTAATGCTCGTCGAAAATCAGGCGGGGTACGTGGGGGCTGATGACAGGCTCTTGAGTACACATGCCAACCTGGTCGTGTTTTCTGTGCTCGGTTTTATAATTTATTGTCCGTTCGGCGTGTTATTTAAACCTTGGAAGCGCGCCAAACAAATTCAGATACCTGCAATTTTATATCTGAATATGATCATGACATTCAGTTGCTTGGTTTTCGCAGGGCTAACATTTTATTTTGATTTGTATCATATCCCGGTGTTTTTCGGCTTTTTAGTGGTCTCAGCGTTTTCATATAAATTTTTTAACGTGGATCATTATTATGAAATTACGCCACACACAAATCAGTCTGCTGCCTCGGTGCCCGCCGATTTTGCCAGCATCTTAAACAAACGTCTGGCACATCAGCAAGCGGGTAAAAGCATGGTTGTCGTGTGTTGCAGCGGCGGCGGCATCCAGGCCGGCGCCTGGGCAGCGCAAGTATTAACCGGTTTACAAAAAGAGGCTGAACTGGGTGCGTCTTTTTGTCGGGCAATTAGTTTGGTGTCTTCGGTATCCGGTGGCTCCGTGGGCAGTTTGTTTTATCTTGATCAATACGACAAGGGCACCCTGCCGTTAAACCAACAACCGCTTGAGCAAGACCCGGTTGCACAGGCTGTATTCAATGGAGCAACGACAGATGTATTAAATGCGGTGGGCTGGGGCCTGGCTTATCCAGATTTAATGCGCTTTTTCGGTTTGCCGTGGCTGCCGCCCAAGATGATGGATAGGGGGACAGTCATTGAAGAAGATTGGAAATCCAGTCTGCACTCGGATGACCCGGACAAAGCGCCAACGTTTTCCAATTGGCGACATAAAATTACACAGGGTTTACTGCCCATCCCTTTATTTAATGCGACGCTCGTAGAAAGCGGTAAACGTTTTATCATCAGCCCGGTGAGTTTTTTTCATGCAGATAACCGCGAGTGTGAAGACTTTAGCTCTGCCTATTCCGGTTTTGATGTCAGTGCAGTCAGTGCGGCGCGATTATCGGCGACATTCCCTTATGTCAGCCCGGTTTCTAAAAACATATCTTTTAAAAACGTACCAGACTACCACGTGGCGGATGGTGGATTTTTTGATAACTATGGCGTGTTTTCCTCGCTAGAGTGGATTAAGAACCATGTGCAGCCACTGAAAAAGGCAAAACAACTGGATGTGGAAAATATATTGTTTATTGAAATTCATGCCTTTGCAGAGGCGGAAGACACATCGCCAAAAGACATATCAGGTTGGAAAACAGCTTTGGCCGGGCCTATTGCTGTATTGCTGAATGCCCGGGGAGCCACACAAGTGGCACGCAATAATATGGAAGTGGAGGTAGTGAAAGGAGAACTGGAAGAAGACGGCATCAATTTGCAACAAGTGGTGATTACGTTTCCCAGCATGCCATCACCTTATGATGCCAATAAAGACTATATCCCGCCACTGTCATGGAAATTGTCTGAACAAGAAAAGCAGGTGGTTAAAAATGCCTGGAAAAAAGTTCAGGCATTGCCTGATGAAAATAACCCGATTAAAGAAATTAAACATTTATGGACGAAATGGAATGCTAAATAAGCAGGGAGCTAATGTTAAATTCCCTGGAGAATTTCATGAAAAAAATACGAGTGAGCGGATTGTGTATTAGTCTAATTTTATTGTCGGGATGCAGCAGCACAACATTCAAGACGTTTAATGTTGCAGAAGGTGAAAGCTTATCCATTGACGCCAGCCAGCGAACGATTCTGGTAAAGGGCGATAAGGTGTGTGCCGAGCCCAGCCCGGATGCCATGCGTGCGTTGGCGGCACAGTTTGCCGCAGAAGCGGTTTTGCCTAATGGCCCTAATGCCAAGGTTTCGTCGTCGCTAAGCGAAACGGCGGCCACCATCGGAGTGAGAACGGCAACAATTCAATTGGTCAGGGATATTTTGTATCGGGTATGTGAGGCGACCATGAATGGTTTGATTGATGATGAAGAAGTCGTCACAAATATAATTAATGGCATGGATAACTTAACCGTTGCCCTACAAGCCATTGAAGGGCTTACCGGGTTTCAAACCGCACCGACGGTTGTGATTGGCGCCGATACTAAAGCTGCAGTGAAAACTGAGGATGGGGTATCCGGTGAAACCAAACTGGTCGTTGAAATACAGGAAGTTAAAAGTAATCAATTGGATGCCAAGTCAGTTGAGCATATTTCAAAAGCGGTTACTGAGATTGTGAAGCTTGTAATTACAAGTAAGACTTCAGCGAAAGCTGGGGAAAATCTCAATAACGAGGCTTATTAATAGTATTCGATACAGGATTATGTTGTGAGTAAGCAAACGTAATAAGGATATGAAACAAGGGTTGGTAATGCTTTGTCTGTTTCTCATTCAGAGTTGGGTCTGGGCGGCAAGTGATGAAGAGGAAAACCGGCTTGTGGTCAAGCGACTAGATATGGATTCTGAGGTCATCGTTTGCCTAAAGCCGGTCAAACCGGCTATTCCCCATTGGCATCCGGCAGAGGTGGAACGGGAATTTATTGTTCCACCCCTGGCCTTGTTTCATTTCGGCGGATTTTACCTGTGCCGTGCGCATCAGGAAGCGTTGCTTTCAGCGTCAGAATTTACAACCGCATTGTATGAACAAGCCAATGATTTAGTGTACACCGTGGCTTCAATCAAATTGCATCAACTTGGGCAAACGGAAAAGCTCACCCAGGTCTCTTGGCAATTGCAATCATCATTTATCTCATCGACATGCCGGGCAGTGACGGGTTTGTCTGCCGAGCGCTTGGAGCAGGTGCCGTCATCGATTATGGGATATTGTCTGCAGAAAGGAATTGTATAAGCGCTGTCCCGTTCTGTCAGAGAATCTCTTTGCGAGATTTTATATAAATCACCAGGGCAATCACGCTGTTTACAAGCCAGACAATCAACATCAGTAGCGCCATCAGAGCGATGGCTCCACCTGTCACCATGCCTGCTGGACCATCAATTGAGCCATCTTTGACGCCTTGATCAAACTCAAACCATAGCCACAAAATAATGCCGGTAAAGATGCTTAATTGTGTTGTAGACAGAGCAGCAAGATGCCAGCCATTCCGATAGCGCCGGAGCAGATAACGCTGTAGTTTAGCGACCAGATAAATAATCAGGATGGCCAGCAAAAGTTGAGTGAGAATAAACAATAGCAGCATATCTTATAGATTGGTGATTAGATGATCCATCATCCGACAGTCTCCTCGTAGGCTGTTTGTCAGCCGTTACATGTACAGGCGTAACTGGATGAATGTTGTGACCGACTCAACAGGCGGTTCCGGGAAGTGAAAATCCCTGATGGATTTTTGATAATGTGCATCGCTCATGAATCAATTTTACTCAAACCTGAGGTTTGTTAATAGCCATGTAATTGAATTTATTAAATTACATTCTGTCATTCATAAGTAATTACTGATTTAGCGTCCCATTTTTTTGCGTTAAAATACGCGCCTGTTTTCAATAATGATTATGCAACATGTTTAGGCAGTTAAATTTAATGAGTTTGATTTTTTTTCTGGCATTGCCTGTAGCCCAGGCGGTGTATGAAAAACCACCGGTGACCGATGAAACCTACCTGGGCGTGATAGAGCCTTTTTGTCACAAGCCCACCCCGGATAAGTGGCGTGATGCGCAACAGTTGGAAGGCGTTGCGATTGACGAAAATCCAGTGTGTGCACCCGACAATCCTTATGCGATTGCTGCATTTGTGAAAGGCACAAATAACGTATCCATGCATACTTTAATGCAGACGCAGTTGGCGATGGACACGGTGATTAAGAAAAACGATGTGGATGGTGATGGCGACCCGGACGAGATTCATATTCGATTGGAAGTGATCGAATTAAACGGCTTTTCGCCAGATGTGGAAAAGCCAGTCACCAGCTACAACATTGCACCAGGCATTCAACCTGGCTTCTGGGTATTTGCACCGAAAAGTCGAGGCATGTCCAGCGAAAGTTTTGCCAGCATCAAAGCCAATCCGTTGCTGAGAGCGCCTTCGCCTTCGATTCGTGTAGAACAAGGCGATAAGGTGATCGTTACGTTGGAGAATTCACATTATTTTCCGCATAGCATTCACTTTCACGGTGTGGATCACCCTTTTCAAAAAGCCAATGGTGAAGGCAATGATGGTGTGCCACAAACCAGTAACAAGCTGATTATGCCGGGCAACCAGTTTGCCTATGAATTGCAACCGAGACAGCCAGGCACCATGGTGTATCACTGCCATGTACAGGCGCATACCCATGTCATGATGGGCTTGATAGGTCTGTTTATTGTTGAGGAAAATCGTCCCAATAACTGGGTGCAGACCTTTAATATTGGGGGGGGCCAGGTGAGACATTCTTCGTTGGCTGTCAAGCAAGATTACAGCAAGGAATTTGATCTACTTTATCAGGACATCGACCGCGAACTGCACGACCTGGTGAGATACAGCAATGATAGTCGCGTGCTGGCCAAAGCATTTAACCGTGATTACAACATTACCGAGCGCGTTCCGGACTATTTTATTCTTAATGGGCGTTCCTTTCCTTACACACTACGTGAATCGCTGATCGTTATCGAGCCGGATGAAAAGGTCAAAATGCGCGTATTCAATGCCGGTGAACAGCAATTGGCCTTGCATACCCACGGTTTTAAACCGACAGCGACGCATTACGATGGCGTACCGCTAAAATCACAGATACAGCGCGATGTGTTTACCGTTGGCGCAGCGCAACGGGTGGATCTGGAACTGTTTGCCAAAAACGACGGCTTGCATAATTATGGTGAAGGCATCTGGACCTTTCATGATCATAATGAAATGGGGGTGACGACGGATGGTGTCTATCCCGGCGGGCATATTAGCGGCATCGTGTTCCGGTCGTTCCTGGGCGATAACTTCATGCCCAAAGTACAAGGTGTGGACATCAGCCCGTTTTTTACCAAAGAGTTTTACCAAAAGAAAATTCCGGTGTGGAATCAGTCTGATGAACAAGGCTGGTTTGGTAATCTGAAGCAGCCTGCGCAAGCCGTGACTGAAACATCAGAAAGTGATAAAGCAGGATTATTCACTCAAACCCAGCTGGGGTTAATTGCTTTGCAGGTGTGTCTGCTGATTGTTGGTTGGTTTGTTTTGAATAAAAAAGGAGCGTCAGATGCAGCATAAAAAAATCAGGCAGGGTTCGGTTACCGTTGGTACGGTTATGGCTTTGGGGTTGCAGATAGCCGATGTACAGGCTGAGCAGGCCGCATTCAAGGCGGAAGAAATGCCGGCTTCGCATAGCGGACATGATCACAAAATGATGGAAGGTGGCTGTGGAGGAAACATGCGCATGGATATGGATGGCATGGTCATGTACGAAAACAAAGATGAACTGCCCAAAGAATGTGAAGAAATTTCTGAAGATGTCAATATAGAAGTGCGTGCCGGAGTAAAGTATTCAAAAGACTATCCGGGAACAGTCTTCGGCTTTGACCAGCATCAGTGGACCGCCAAACCGTGCTCACGGATAACAGTTAATTTTATTAATGATGATGATATTCGCCATCAATGGATGATTCACGGTTTGCCGCGTTATATGTATCCGGAAGGCATGTTCCATTTGGAAGTGAACGGCAAAAAAAGTATTTCCGGCACCTTTATTGTACCGAGCAGCCATTACACCTATCTTGTCCATTGCGATATTGCCCAGCACATGGAAAAAGGCATGAAAGCACAATTGGTGGTAGGGGAGGGACGCGGCAATCTGCCCAGTATTCCTGGAATCTCAGCCCCGGCCTTCAGAGGGCAACAGGTGCAATAGTCGTCAGGAAAGATGACGCTAAGCTATGTTGTTAATTTAAAAGTAATTTCTTTTTATCATTTAGTTGTAATTTGCGCAGATTCAACTATTTCTTAAGTTGAATTTGAAAGCTATTGCCTAGGCTGTTCAGACCTTATCAAGCGATTCACAAATTCTTTTTAGTTTAGATTTATGCCCAATGGAGGGAATGAATCAAGACAAACTGATGTCCTCAATTACAAGCGAAGAATATGTTGGATACGATAAACTTTAAAACCAAATTGTTGATTTTGACTTTATTGCCCATGCTGGGCATGTTGTATTTTGCCCAGTTGGAAATGCGATCAGCGATTACCCGAAAAGCAGAAAGTGAAACGATTGTGACTCTTGCTGAATTCTCTGTAATAGCAAGTTCCCTGGTCCATGAATTACAAAAAGAGCGAGGGGCATCTGCTGGGTATATTGGTAGTGGGGGAAACAAGTTTGCGAAAAAACTGCCGCAACAGCATGAATCAACAAATAAAAAAATTCAGTCCTTAACCCTGTTTTTAGAAAGTTTTGAAAGCGGTAATATCCCCGGTGATTTTTCAAGCACGTTGCAAAAAGCCCGTAATGATTTACAGCAGATTGAGGCCAAAAGAAAGGGTGTGTTGAATTTAAGAAGCGGTCTCAAACCCACGCTTAAATATTATACCGGCTTGAATACCCTGTTTTTAGCTCTGGCCGGAGAGATGGCAAAGCAAAGTGAGCAGGGTGAATTGTCCAGACTGGCCAGTGGCTATGTGAATTTTCTGCAAAGTAAGGAACGCGCCGGAATTGAGCGAGCGGTATTAGCCAATACCTTTGCGGCAGACCAGTTTGGTGCAGGCATGTTGAACAAATTGCTTGGCTTGATAACGACTCAAAAAATCTATCTGGATGTGTTCTACACCTTTGCGCCAGCCGCTCAAATTGAGTTTTATGAACAAACCGTACAGGGTGAGCCAATTACAGCAACAAAGTTGATGCGGGAGGTTGCTTTGCATAATGCCAGTACAGGAGGCTTTGGCGTTGATCCGACATCCTGGTTTAAAATGCAGACCAAAAAAATTAATCTTCTTAAAGCAGTAGAAGATAAATTATCTGTTGATTTAATTGATAGCGCTGCCACAGTGGCCAAGCAGGCTGGCTGGTCTTTTTTATTGTCCTGTATCGTGTTCAGTGGCATTTTTATCGGCAGCCTCATACTGGCTATTTATTTTGTGCGTACCATTCTCAACCAGTTAGGGGCAGACCCAAAACAGGTGTTGGAAGCTATTAATACGATTGCCGCCGGAAAACTGGATACCCCGTTGTATTCAGGTGAAAAACAGGAGAGCGGCGTGTTTGCCGGGATCAAAACCATGCAGACCAATCTTCTGGCAAGTCGTGAAAAAGAACGAAAACATACCATGGACATCAGCCGGATCAAGCAGGGGCTGGACAACGTTACCTCCAATGTCATGCTGGCGGATGCAGATTGTAAAATTGTGTATATGAACAGCTCGATAAAGCTCATGTTCAAACAGATTGAAGAGGATTTGAGAGTGGTTTTTCCTGATTTTGACTGCGAACAATTACTTGGCACATCGATTGACAAGTTTCACAAAAACCCTGCTCATCAACGTGGATTGTTAAGTCAACTGAAGGACACTTTCTGCTCAGAGTTAATCATTGGCCCCTGCCATTTACGAATTGTTGCCAACCCGGTGATTGCAGAAAACGGAGAGCGATTGGGCACGGTCGTCGAGTGGCTGGATAGAACCCTGGAAATCCAGATTGAAGAAGAAATCAAAGGGATTGTGAGCAGTGTGAAAGCAGGGCAATTGGATCAGCGCCTTGAGTTGTCTAATAAACAAGGGTTCATGGCCAGTTTGAGTGAAGGTATCAATGAGTTTTCTGATGTAATAGAGAATGTGTTTTCAGATATCAGCAGTTCCATGGAGAGCATCGCCGTTGGCGATTTAAATAACCGAATGGAAGGAAATTATGAGGGCGTTTATCTGGAATGTAAGAAAAACCTAAATGCATCGGTGGATAAATTAAATGAAATTGTTTATGAAATCAGGGCGTCGTCGAATTCCATCAATCTTTCATCAAAAGAAGTGGCCAGTGGTAACAATGATTTATCCCAACGTGCTGAGCAACAGGCGGCAAGTCTGGAGCAGACAGCGGCGAGTATGGAACAGTTGACCAGTACGGTGCAGAACAATGCAGAAAATGCTAACCAGGCGAACAGGATCACGACAAATACCCGAAGACTGGCCGAGCAAGGTGGGGGCGTGGTGCATCAGGCCGTCAGCGCCATGCAGGAGATCAGCGAAAGTAGCAACCAGATAGCCAATATTATTGGTGTCATTGATGAAATTGCTTTTCAAACCAATTTGTTAGCACTTAACGCGTCGGTCGAAGCGGCCAGAGCGGGTGAGCAGGGGCGTGGCTTCTCTGTTGTTGCAACTGAGGTTAGAAATCTGGCGCAACGAAGCGCAAAGGCGGCAAAAGACAGTAAAGAACTCATTGAAAGCAGCGTGAAAAAAGTGGGGCTGGGGACTGAATATGTCAATAAAACCGGACACGCTTTAAATGAAATTGTCTCTTCGGTTAAGGACGTCAGTGATATTGTGGCAGAAATAGCCTCTGCCAGTGCTGAACAGTCTCAGGGGATTCTTCAGGTCAACAAGGCGGTATCTCAATTAGACGAAATCACCCAGCAAAATGCAGCCCTTTCAGAACAGACAAGTGCTGCAAGCATTTCAATGTCTGAGCAAACAGGCAAAATGTCCGCATTATTAAAGTTCTTCCATTAAGGTTCGATGATTTTGCTGCAAAAGCTTACTGTGAATTGGATGTCATGAAGATGCCTTATGCGAAATGCGTAAAGCTGTGAAATAGTTACTTGTTTTTTGCTTTTTTTATGCACGCTATGAGGTTGGTTCAAAGAGGAATTGTTGGCAGATAGATAATGATTGGAAATCATTAAACTGAGATTAAAAATCAAAAACTTATAGCTTTTTTTATGAAAGACGAAGAATGTAAAATAAAGACGTTCTGGATGGAGGACGTGCTCTGCATAAAAAAATAACCGCATTTGTTGCCTGTAAATATAAAAACAATCCATTTTTAGGGTAGAATAACGACCTCATTCTCTTGAGGAGGGTTCTAAAAAAAATGACACAACGTATTGTCGCGATAATTGCTATCGTTCTTACAGGAATTACTATGTTTTCAATTGCCAATGCCACGTCCCCTGAAGAAAACAGGGCTGCCTCAGAAGCATTTTTAAAAGAAAATGGCAGCAAAGATAATATTGTGACTACAAAAAGTGGATTGCAGTATGAAGTGTTAAGTCAGGGAGGCGGCAAGTCTCCTGTTGCGACGGATAATGTTACGGTTCATTATAAAGGCACGACGATTGATGGCAGTGTCTTTGACAGTTCTTATGATCGTGGCTCACCAGCAACGTTTCCGTTGAACAGAGTTATTTCAGGGTGGACCGAAGGCCTGCAATTGATGAAAGAAGGGGCGAAATACCGCTTTTTTATTCCTTCTAATCTGGCGTATGGAGAACGTGGTGCGGGTCGTTTAATTGGCCCAAATGCAGCGTTGATTTTTGAAGTTGAATTAATCAAAGTCCAGTAAGCTGTATTGAATTTTCCGAAAACACGCGGTTGTTTCGGATGACAAAAAGCCCTGTTTTACAGGGCTTTTTTATTTCTCAAGGAATGGTATTACCGGTTACTTTATGATTACAGCATGAAAGAATTTCAGTTTTTTGCCAGTACACCCAAAGCAATGGAGACCTTGCTAGCCAAAGAGCTGACTGATCTTGGGGTGATGGATGTCAAACAGGTTGTGGCAGGCGTGTCGTTTTCCGGGCCTTTGCACATCGCCTATAAAGCCTGTTTATGGTCACGTCTGGCCAACCGGGTATTGTTGCAAATTGCAGAATTTCCGGTGCATTCTCAAGAAGACTTGTACGATGGTGTAAAACAAACCAACTGGTTTGAGCATGTAAAACCAGACGGCAGTCTGCGCATCAGTTTCACTGGAAAAAGTCGAGAAATCCGTAATACGCATTTCGGTGTGTTAAAAGTGAAAGACGCCATCGTCGATCAAATGCGTAGCAAATTTCACAAACGTCCGGATATTGTTCAACAAAATCCAGATATTCATGTGCATGTTCATTTGCAAAATAATATTGCGCAACTTAGCTTGGATTTGTCAGGTGAGAGTTTGCACCGGCGAGGTTACCGTGAGGTCAGCATTAAGGCACCGATGAAAGAAAACCTGGCTGCCGCCATGTTGATCCTGGGCGGCTGGCCGGAGATAGCCCAAAAACAGGGGAGCTTGCTCGACCCGATGTGCGGATCAGGCACATTACTGGTGGAAGCCGCGATGATCGCTGCTGATTATGCACCAGGGCTGGAACGCGACTATTTCGGTTTTATGGGGTGGAAACAGCATCAGCCCGAGTTGTGGCAACAGGAATGGGATGAGGCGAGGGAGCGAAAATACCAGGGCTTGAAACAGATGCCGGTGATTGTTGGTTTTGATGAAAGCCGGCGTACGGCAAGTACTGCAATCAAGCATGTGGAGAACGCCGGTTTGAGTGAATTTATCCATATTGAAAAGCGCGATATTTCACTGGCAGAAGCGGCAGCCAGTTGGCCAGCCGGTTTACTGGTATGTAATCCGCCGTATGGTGAGCGCTTGAATGACAAGGATGAAACCGCACAACTTTATCATCAGTTTGGTGAGGTGCTGAAACAGCGCTTTGGGGGGTGGCAGGCAGCGATTATTATCAGTGATGCTGAGCTGGGATTCAGGCTGGGGATTCGATCGCAAAAGCCGGTCACCTTATATAATGGTGCGTTGGAATGCAAGTTGCTCCGTATGCAAATTGAGGAACAGGACTTTTTTATTCCCAAAGCGAAGACGGCGGATGAACGCACGGCCTTCATCCAGACCCAAAGTCGGCAGGCCGGCGCGGAAATGTTTGCCAATCGCTTGCGCAAGAATCGTAAAAAGCTGGCACGTTGGTTAACGCGGGAGGATATTCATTGCTATCGCTTATATGATGCGGACCTGCCTGAATATGCGGCTGCCGTGGATGTGTATCAAGGCGAGCAGACCTGGGTGACGGTGCAGGAATATGAGGCACCGGCCACGGTGAGTACAGAAAAAGCAAATGAGCGCCTGGCCGGAATGTTGGCTGAACTGCCTGAAATCGTAAATACGTCGGCGGAAAATATATTTCTCAAGATCAGAAAGAAACAAAAACAACGTGATCAATACGAGAAGCTGGCCAGTGAAGGTGACTTTTATCAAATCGAAGAAGGCGGCTGCCGGTTTCTGGTCAACTTTACTGATTATCTGGATACTGGCATTTTCCTCGACCATCGTCCAGTGCGGCTACGCATTCAACAGCAGGCCAGTGGCAAACGCTTTTTAAACCTGTTTGCTTACACCGGGACGGCGACGGTTCATGCAGCCCAAGGCGGTGCAGCTTCTTCTGTGACTATTGATATGTCCAACACTTATCTGCAATGGGCCAAGGATAATTTCGAGTTGAATAACATGGGTACGAGTCACCAGATTCAGCGGGCAAATTGCGTGGAATGGCTACAGGAACAAAGCGCCCTGGATTGCCCGCCAGAGTTTGATTTAATCTTTATGGATCCGCCGACATTTTCCAACTCAAAAAAAATGGACGGGGTCTTTGATATACAGAAGAATCATGTATTTTTTATCCAAATGGCGATGGCCCTGCTGTCAGAGCAGGGCGAACTGCTGTTTTCTACGAATTTCAAGCGTTTTAAACTGGATGAAGATCAGTTGAGCGAATTCAACATCCGTAACATCAGTAAAGAAACCATCGCAGAAGATTTTGCCCGTAACCCCAGAATTCATTATTGCTGGAGCATAAGTAAATGAATCAAAGCATCACGTTCATTGTAAAAGGCCGGGTGCAAGGGGTTGGTTACCGGGCATTTGTACGCAAACACGCAGTGTCATTACACATTTCAGGCCACGCAAAAAACCTGGCGAACGGAGATGTTGAAGTCATTGCCTGCGGGGCCGAAGCGTCGCTACAGACATTGATGGAAAAATGTCGCAAAGGCCCTGTGTTTGCAAAAGTAACAGAGTTAACCCTTGTTAATGACGTCATGACGGCCGCATATCAATCGTTTGAAATTTTATGAAAGCTGAAGTTGTGTCAGATTAAGTCTGGACTGCGGCAGATCAACATAATAGTTGAGCGCTAACAGGTGATTGAAAAACGTGATGAGCGTAGACAAGACAAGGCAATAGTTTTTCAAGCACCTGCTAAAACAACGTTCACACATATGTATTGGATTAATAATGATTAATATAGTCTTACGTGCTCAATTGGGTAATTTATTATTTCAATATGCATTCGGACGGCATTTGGCGATAAAAAATAATACAAGGTTACGCTTAATAACCAAAAACTATAAAACGTTATCTGACCCTTTGGGGCAGCGGGTTATAAAGTTGTTAAAATTATTTAATATTGCCGATGTTGAAACGACATCAATGGTGCATGATAGTATTGCTAGAAAGCTTGGTGTGTATCATTTTGACTTTAAACATAAATTAATTCGTGAAGATGACTTGGGGTTTGGGTTTCACCCTCATTTACTCGAGCTAAATGGCGAGGTCTTTTTAGATGGCTTTTTTCAAAGCGAGAAATACTTTTATGATAATAGAGATGTTATTAAGGATGAGATTCAATTTAAAAGAGACTATTTTGGCGAAGAGGGTAGAAATTATAAACAATTAATTAAACACCATCAGTCTGTAGCGCTTCATGTTCGCAGAGGGGATTATTTAAAGTCTGGCGCTCTTAATGTTTGCAACATTAATTATTTTAAGAACGCAATTGAATTTTTTCTCAGTAATTATAATGAGCCAATGTTTTTTGTTTTTTCAGATGATATTGATTGGTGTAGAGAATACTTGAGATGTCCTAATATGAAATTTGTAGATATTCCAGACGCCAGGGTTAACCCGGTGATTGATATGCAGCTTATGAGCTTATGTGATCATCAAATAATTTCTAATAGTACATATTCATGGTGGGCGGCCTGGATAAATAATAATCAGAATAAAGTTGTTGTGTCGCCATACAAATGGTTTAACAGAGAGGATTATAATGAATCTGCTATGATCCACACCATTCCTGAACAATGGGTCAAAATTAAATTTTGAACTGTTTCTATCAATAATAACTGCAACCTGAATCCACGAATTCACTACGCCACAGGACGCAAGCGCTTGATGCCACAGCGGTCAAAAAAATACCCGCTTAACCTATCGGCAAAGCTAAGATTTTTTTGAAGCACATAGATGTGGTGTATGCAGATTATACTGGAGCATTAATCTGTGACGCCTCTGTGAAACCAATATCTACGCCTTGTTATACGCATTGAAGTCACGGATTCAGGTACCAATCAAACAGCGAGAAGAGTAAAGCCAGTGGCCAATGAAGTTGTTAGCAAGTAATGACCGAGTAAGGATTAGCGGTTACTTAGAAATTGCAGGCACATTGCGGTGGCTGTTGTGCGGTTTTCGACATTGAGTTTACGAAAAACGGCCTCCAGGTGTTTGTTGACTGTGCGTGGGCTCATTGACAGTATTTGCCCGATATCCCGGTTGGTTTTGCCTTGCGCGAGCCAGTACAGGACTTCTGCTTCACGGTCGGTGAGTTTGAAATGTTCTTTAAGTCGGTTGCGAATCGTCCCTTCATCGTCATCCAGCAGTTTGAGTAAATATTCGTAAGGCGAGGATTGACCTAAAAAACGGATTTGCACATTTTTGTCCAGCCCGGTCAACGACAGTGTGCTGAATTTTTCCGGATGATGTGAAAACCAGTAACGCACCTGTTTGGGCAATTCCTGATTTAACCAGTCTTCACTGGCATTCAGCGATGAAATGAATTTTCTGGCATGGATTGTTGCCCAGATCATGTTGCCATTAATATCACAGGCAAAGGCAAGTTGACCGATGCCGTCCAACGCACTGCGCGCACTGCGGGTGAGTCTGGAGTTTTTCAGATGGGTATTGATACGGGCCAGTAATTCATCCAGATTGACGGGTTTGGTGATGTAGTCAACGCCACCCGATTCCAGGCCGGAGACAATATTTTGCGTATCCGTCAGTCCGGTCATAAAAATTACGGGCACATCACACAGGTCAGGGTTTTGTTTCAGTGCTTTACAGGCATCAAATCCGTCCATATTTGGCATCAATGCATCCATTAAAATAATATCAGGCACCATGCGGCCGGCAATCGCCAAGGCTTGCAAGCCATCCATAGCAACAAAAATGGTATAGCCCTGATCCGCCAATGCATCATTCAGCATGCCCAGTTCCTGGGCAGAATCATCAGCAATCAGAACAATACCTCTAGAGCCGGTTTCATTCATAATTCAGGGCCTGTTTGCTGGCAGCGATGATCTTCGAGAATTGATATTGCTTTGCATACTGACGCATTTTTTGGGTGAAAGGTCGATTTCTGTGATCATCCTCCAGCCGGTTTAAGGTATTTTCAACACCTTCAACATAACCCAGTTCAGCCATTGCAATCAGTTCTCTGAAATCATCCGGTTTGACCCACAGGCAAAGATCATTTTTGTTGGGTGGATATTGAACCGGTGCCGGGGCAGAGGGCATCGATTTTTCATCGTCATAAATCCACTGCAGATTCAATGCGTTTGAGAGTTTATCCAGCAGGATATTTTGCCTGACCGGTTTAGGTAAATAATCATCATTCAAGCGTACGTTACTGGCGCTTGAAGGTTTAAATTGCGGATTTTCGATGGCATCGGCAGATACCATGATAATCGGTGCGTCCACTCCTTTTTCGCGCAATGCCAGTAACAATTCCCAACCATTCATGCCCGGCATTGAAATATCCAGCAAATAGAGATCGACAGAAAAAAAGTCAGGGGTTTCCAGGCAGGCATGGGCATCCGGCATTTCCAGTACATTAAACTTTAATGGCATCAGAATATCCCTGATCAAGCCACGATGTGCCGGTTCATCATCTACCACCAGAATAGTTTTGGGGGCTCCGGTATAGCCGAGAATACGCCGGCTGGGTTCATGATTGATCACAGGTTGATCCACGCAGGCCAGATACAGAGACAGACGGAACGTGCTGCCTTTACCGGGGGTACTTTTAAGGGAAATATCCCCCCCCATAATCTCGGTTAAAAATTTGCTGATGGTCAAGCCCAGGCCGGTGCCGGGAGAGGCGGAAGGATTGTTTTGGGTAATGCGTTCGAAGGGTTCAAAAATTTTGTCGAATTGATCTGCGGCGATGCCAATGCCGCTGTCTTCAATGATAAACTCAGCGACATGATTGCGATAGCGTACGGACAGAGAGACTTTCCCTTGTTGGGTATATTTAATGGCATTGGATAACAGATTGATGAGAATTTGCTTGAGGTGTTTTTCATCGGCAATAACAACCAGAGGCAATTTTGATTGAGGAATGTATTCAAAAGTAATGCCTTTGGCTTCTGCCTGAAGCTGAAACATTTCAATCAGTTCATTGATAAATGCAGAAAAATGAATTTGGTTTTTGTGCAGCTCCAGCTTTCCGGCTTCAATGCGCGAGATGTCGAGTAAACCTTCAATCAGGTTGGCCAGATGATCTCCGCTTCTGCGAATGAGTTTGAGTTTACTGTGTTGATCCAGCAGCAGGCGCTGATCTTTTTCCAGCAACTGTGCGTAACCCAGAATGGTATTTAATGGACTGCGTAATTCATGGCTAATGCCGGTTAAATAGCGGCTTTTGGCAATATTGGCGGCTTCGGCGGTTTCCTTTGCCTTTTGCAATTCCAGGTCGGTCTGAATGTGCGCATCTATTTCCTCACTCAGCAGCATAGTTTGGCGTTGCGATTCTTCCAGTGCAAACTCGCGGCTTTCATTGGCCAGGATATACAGCCAGACAAACACGCCGACGATAATCAGCAGCAGAATGTATACATGCGACAGGGTCGAGGCAATCGCTGAATTTATTTCCGGTTCAGCATGGGGTGCCTGCTCAAATACCAACAAGAATAAGCCCGCAATCAAGGTGGCGATCAATACCAGCAAACCGGAAAAATGGAGCAGGCGTTTATCCACCCGGGATACGATTTTCTCCGGCAGTATGAAAGACACCAGTTGGGTAATCTGGTGCGCCATATCTGCGTTTTCCTTGCATTGATCATGGCAGCGAGCATCCAGCGAACAGCACAGCGAGCAGATGGCACCATGATAAGCCGGGCATGAGGTCATGTCTTCAGGCTCAAATGCATTTTGGCAGATTTTGCAGGTGATCGGGTTCTGGTTGTGAACTTTCAGGTTGGATTCTCTGGCCAGATAATATTTTCCGCGAGTGGCAATGGCAATGGCGGGAGAGGTGATAAATGCGGTAAACAGTGAAATATAAGGTGAAAATGCCTGCACTGTTTCCCCGAGAATTCCCGTATAGGCAACGATGCCGGCAAAGGAGGCGATTAACATGGCGCCCAGGCCTACCGGGTTAATGTCATATAAATGCGCGCGTTTGAATTCGATATGTTTGGGGCTGTACCCCAGTTGTTTGTTTATGACCAGATCCGCCACCAGTGCTCCCACCCAGGCCACGGCGACATTGGAATAAATACCAAGAATATTTTCCAGTGCTTGATACACACCCAGTTCCATCAGCATCAATGCAATGATGACATTGAACACCAGCCACACTACGCGGCCCGGGTGAGTGTGGGTCAGGCGTGAAAAAAAGTTTGACCAGGCAATCGAGCCGGCATAGGCATTGGTGACATTGATTTTAAGCTGGCAGATGATGACAAAGATGCCAGCCAGTGCCAGGGCTACGTTAGGCGATTGCGTGACATAACTGAATGCCACCACATACATTTGAATGGGGTCATCCGCCTTATGTTCGGGAACGCCGTGTTCAAGGGCAAGCACGGCCAGAAACGACCCGGCCAGGATTTTCAGCATGCCGACCAGAATCCAGCCTGGCCCGGCCGAGATCAGGGCTACCCACCATCGCACCCGGTTTTGCGTGGTTTGTTTAGGCAAAAAACGCAGGAAGTCGACCTGTTCACCAATCTGTGCCATTAACGAAAACAAAATGCCGGAAGCCGCGCCAAAGAAAATGAAATTGAAACCTTTGCCGGCCTCGGGCTGTAAAGGGCTTTCAAACTGGGTCCACTGTTCCAGTGAAGACCATTCATGCACAAGAATAAAAACAAACGGGGTTAATTGCAGGATGAGCCAAAGCGGCTGGCTCCAGTATTGAAATACATTGATAAAGGTAATGCCATGTGTAGCCATCGGAATAATCACCAGCGATGACAACAGGTAGCCAATGGTTAATGGCATGCCAAACAATATTTCCAGTGCCGAGGACATGATGGCGGCTTCCAGTGCAAAGAAAATAAAGGTAAAGGAGGCGTATATCAACGACGTAATGGTTGAACCGATATAGCCAAAACCGGCGCCGCGACTTAACAAATCAATATCGACACCATAGCGCGCGGCATAATAGCTGATGGGCAGGCCAGTCAGAAAAATGATTAACGAGACCACCAGGGTTGAAATCAGCGCATTATCAAATCCGTAATGGACTGTAATTGCACCACCAATGGCCTCCAGTGCGAGAAATGAAATGGCACCCAGGGCAGTATTGGACACCCGGCCGATTGACCAGCGGCGACCTTTCTTGGCAGTAAAGCGTAAAGCATAATCTTCCAGTGTCTGATTGGCGACCCATCGGTTATAAATCCGTCGCGACTTAAAAACATGCTGTTCGTTCATTGGCTGCCAACTTTAAACCGTGATGTGTCATGTATACGGATATCTAACAGGTTGTTGAAAAACGTTATGAGCGCCGTCAAGGGAAGGCAATAAAAGATGAAAAACCGAAGTTTACATGGCGTAAATGAGCATTTTGAATCATGTTTTAACACCGAATTGGCACGCCCAATAGTTTTTCAATAGACTGCTAAGGTACACATTTTTTGTGCCACTGGGTATGCGTCAAACTACGTAGAGGTGTGGAGTAATTGGCTGATTCAGGTCGCTGATGGATTTTTGCATACTGTTTCCCGAACACTCACTTATTCACCCAGCAATCGAGGTAAACATGATGCATTTAGAAAAAGAGACGAGGACATCGAATGGATGTCGTCGTTATTTCATGAAAACAGTGGTGGCACTGCCACTAGCCATGCTGTTTGGTTCTACTGCACTGGCCGTTCCTGGTACAGCAGAAATCAACACAACAGGGCTAGCGGTGACTGACACTACTGTGAAAGTAGGGATTTTGCACTCGGTGACAGGAACGATGGCGATCAGTGAGACCGGTTCGGTGCAGGCAGAGAAGTTGGCAATTGAGCAAATCAATGCCATGGGCGGTGTGTTAGGGCGCAAAATTGAATACATTCAGGAAGATGGTGCCAGCGACTGGCCGACATTTGCCGAAAAATCCAAAAAACTGTTGGTAAAAGATAAAGTGGCGGCCGTGTTTGGTTGCTGGACCTCTGCATCCAGGAAAGCGGTACTACCTATATTTGAGCAATACAACGGCATGTTGTATTACCCGACTTTTTATGAAGGTCTGGAGCAGTCACCCAACGTGATTTATACCGGTCAGGAAGCAACCCAGCAGATTATTGCCGGAATAGACTGGGTGGTTAAAAACAAGGGAGCCAAGAAGTTTTTTCTACTCGGGTCGGATTATATCTGGCCGCGAACCTCAAACAAAATTGCCCGTAAGCATATTGATAAGCTGGGTTTGAAAGTGGTTGGGGAAGAATATTATCCGCTAGGCCATACCCAGTTTAATTCGGTGATTAACAAAATCAAGCTGAAAAAGCCGGATGTGATTTATGCCATTGTTGTCGGTGGGTCAAACGTCGCCTTTTACAAGCAGTTAAAAGCGGCCGGTATTGATATGACCAAAGAAAAACCGATCGTACTGACAATTTCGGTCACTGAAGATGAAGTGTTGGGCATAGGCGGAGAAAACATTGTCGGCGCATATGCTGCGATGAAATATTTTCAAAGTCTGGACAATGCCAACAACAAAGCGTTTGTCGAGGCATTCAAAAAACGCTGGGGTGATGGCATTGTGATTGGTGATGTAACGCAGGCGGCTTATCTGGGACCGTGGTTGTGGAAAGCGGCTGTCGAAAAAGCCGGATCATTTGATATTGATAAAATCCGCGCGGCCTCGCCGGAAATTGAATTACCTACCGCACCGGAAGGCTATGTGCGTATCCATCCCAATCACCATCTCTGGTCCAAAACGCGTATTGGCCATGCACGAATGGACGGGCAATACGATATTGTTTACGAGACAGAAAGCCTGATCGAGCCGGATCCATTTCCCAAAGGTTACCAATAAACAGTGTTGAGCATGCTGCACGGCAAGCCGTGCAGCATTCATCGCAGCAACAGCGGGAGATGAGGGATGTTTGAAGAATATACGATGAGCGAACTGACATCGATTTTTGCGATGCAGGGTTTCGCCGGCTTGATTCTGTTTTCGGTTTTGGTATTAATGGCTCTGGGTTTAGCGATTATTTTTGGTCAGATGGGGGTGATCAATATGGCGCACGGGGAATTTATGATCCTCGGTGCCTATATCACGTATTTAACGTCCATTGTGTTTTCAGAGCATTTACCGGATTTATTCAGCGGTTATTTCTTTCTGGCCATGATACTGGCTTTTCTCGGCAGTTTCTTTCTGGGCGCTTTTGTGGAATGGTCCATGATTCGCCATTTGTACAAGCGACCTTTGGATACATTGCTGGCCACCTGGGGCCTCAGCCTTATTTTGCAACAACTTTACCGCACCATTTTTGGCGCACGCGAGGTCGGGGTTTCGATACCTGACTGGATGATGGGCTCCTATCCGATTACCGATTTGATTGAAGTGCCGATCAATGGCATTTTTGTCATGGTGTTAACCCTGTTTATCAGTCTGGGGGTCTATCTCATCATGTTCAAATCCAGTCTGGGCAAGCAAACCCGGGCCGTGGTGCAAAACCGGGATATGGCCGGGGCCGTCGGCATCAATACAGAAAAAGTGGATCGTTACACCTATGCCATAGGCTGCGGCATTGCAGGTATTGCCGGGTCTGCGTTCACCATGATTGGCTCGACAGGGCCGACCGCCGGTCAGCTTTACATTGTCGATACCTTTTTAGTCGTGGTATTCGGCGGGGCATCCAATTTATTGGGTACGATTGCATCGGCATTCACCATTTCTCAGGCACAGTCGACGCTTGAATTTTTCCTCAGCGGCTCCATGGCCAAAGTGCTTACCTTGTTAACTGTCGTCGGCATTCTGATGCTTTTGCCACAAGGCTTGTTTGCTCTGAAAATTCGACGCTAAGGAGGTCGCTATGTCAACTATAAGTTTTCGATCATTGCTCTCCAAAAATGATATTTTCGGCTTTGTTGCCCTGGTCATTTTGATCATGATTTTACTGCCCTTGATGCTGGATATTTTTCGCTTGAATTTGATCGGTAAATATCTGACCTATGCCTTCGTAGCATTAGGATTGGTCATGTGTTGGGGGATGGGCGGTATTCTCAGTCTCGGGCAAGGGGTGTTTTTTGGCATGGGTGGTTATTGCATGGCGATGTTTCTTAAGCTGGAAGCATCAAGTCCAGAGCAAACGGCCATCCAGTCAACCCCGGGCATTCCGGACTTTATGGACTGGAACCAGCTGACCGAGTTACCCTGGTTCTGGTTACCCTACAATAGTTTTGGGTTAACCTTGATTTCCATCATCCTCGCACCGACGGCATTTGCCTTTATTATCGGGCTGGCCATGTTTAAACGTCGGGTCGGCGGGGTTTACTTTGCCATTATCACCCAGGCGGTTGCGGCTATTCTGACCATTCTTATCATTGGCCAGCAGGGGTATACCGGTGGCGTGAACGGGATTACAGATCTGCGTACCCTGCATGGCTGGGATATTCGTACCGATGCGGCCAAATATATATTGTATTACCTCAATGCCTTGTTGTTGTTTGTTTGTCTGTTTGGAGCGCAAATAGTACGTAAAAGTAAACTGGGACGGTTACTGGTGGCCATGCGGGAACGCGAAGACCGGGTCAGGTTCTCCGGTTATGATGTGGCCAATTTTAAAATCTTTGTGTTTTGTCTGGCCGCCATGTTTTCTGCAATAGGCGGTGCCATGTTTACTTTGCAAGTGGGCTTTATGTCACCTTCATTCGTCGGCATTGTGCCGTCCATTGAAATGGTTATCTATTGTGCCGTTGGCGGTCGTCTTTCCATTTTTGGTGCGGTGTACGGCACCTTGCTGGTCAATTGGGCAAAAACCAGTTTTTCCGAATCCTTTCCCGAGTTGTGGCTGTTTGCGATGGGCGCCTTGTTTATCGGTGTTGTTATGGCCTTTCCCAATGGCCTGGCTGGCGTCTACAGCAGTTACTTTCACACCTATGTGGAACGTTTTTTTCAGATGCTCAAACAGCAATTTTATCTGAAATTTCTCAGTCACAAGACAGTTTGAGCGAATGGAGAATCATATGACCAGTTTGCATAAAGCAAGTACGCAAGACTTTGTATTGAGCATAGAAGGCTTGACCGTTTCCTTTGATGGTTTTAAGG
Organism: Methylococcaceae bacterium; assembly: GCA_006844705.1. Lineage (GTDB taxonomy): Bacteria > Pseudomonadota > Gammaproteobacteria > Methylococcales > Methylomonadaceae > Methylomarinum. The sequence goes on from SPJS01000111.1 coordinate 24,981, forward strand.
CAGTGAATGATTTGTCGCTGTATGTCGAAGAGCAGGAAATCCGCGTCATTATCGGGCCTAACGGGGCCGGTAAAACTACCGTGCTGGATTTGATTTGCGGGCGCACCAAAGCGACCGAAGGCTCGATTAAATTCAGGGGGCAGGAACTCACGCGTCTGCGTGAGCATGAAATCGTGCATGTGGGTGTCGGCAGAAAATTTCAAAATCCGTCAATTTATGAAGACCTGACAGTGTTTGAAAACCTGGAAATTTCATTCCCGCGCGGAAGAAATGTGTGGGGGGCGCTGACATTTCGCCGCGACGAGGAGGTCATCAATAAAGTCACTGAAATCGCCGAGATGATATTTCTGGGCGATAAGCTGGATTCGCAAGCGGAATTATTAAGCCATGGACAAAAGCAATGGCTGGAGATCGGCATGTTGCTGATTCAGGATCCTGAACTTTTGATGTTAGATGAACCGGTGGCCGGTATGTCCGTCTCGGAGCGACAAAAGACCGCCAGTTTATTACAGCGAATCACCCAGGATCGATCAGTACTGGTTATCGAACATGACATGCAATTCGTAGAAGATATTGCTGATCGGGTGACCGTATTGCACCAGGGTAAAGTGTTGTCGGAAGGGTCTATGGAGCGGGTCAAAGCTGACCCCAAGGTCGTTGAAGTGTATCTGGGGCACTGACAGGCTGGCGCAGCACATACCGCTAACAGATAGAGGAAAACAATGTTTGAACTTAAAGATTACCACGTGGCTTATGGCCAGAGTGAAGTGATTAAGAATATGAACTTTACCCTAAACCCGAAAGAAATTGTTGCCATTCTGGGACGCAATGGCATGGGCAAGACGACGCTGATGAAGTCACTTATCGGCATGATTCCGTCCAGCAAAGGCAGCGTCACGTTGCAGGGGAAGGAATTGAAAGCAATGAAAAGCCATGAGCGTGTGGCTTCCGGTCTGGGCTTTGTGCCTCAGGGGCGGATGGTTTTTTCCACCATGACGGTACAGGAAAACATTGAAACCGGGCTGACCAGTACTAAGCGGAACAGCGTGCCGGATGATATCTACAGCATGTTTCCGGTGTTGCAAGAAATGAGAAAGCGCCGGGGGGGCAATCTTTCCGGCGGACAGCAACAGCAGCTGGCCATTGCCAGAGCCTTGGCCAGCGAACCCAGTGTGTTGCTGCTGGATGAGCCCACCGAAGGGATTCAACCTTCCATCATCAAGGAAATGGCCAAAACCCTGAAGCAGATCAGGACGCAACGCAATCTTTCCATCATCGTATCGGAACAGGTGTTGAGTTTTGCACTTGATATTGCGGATCGCATTATCGTGATCGAGAAAGGAGAAATCGTACTCGATACCCCGCGGGATGCCGTCGATGAATCCAAAATTGCGGCTTATTTATCGGTATAGATCCAAGTGGCAATGTAGAAAAGTTTTTTCACCCCATCCTTTTAATAGGAGAACGTAATATGACTGAAACCATAATAAAAATAGATTTGAACACGTCGGCTTATGAAAATGAAAATATACATAACCGGTGGCATCCTGATATTCCCATGGCCTGCATGGTCAAGCCGGGCGATGATTTCAAAATTGAATGTTTTGACTGGACAGGGGGGCAGATAAAAAATGATGACGATGCATCCGATGTACGTGATGTTGATCTCAGCCAGGTTCACTTTCTGTCAGGGCCGGTGGGCGTTGAAGGCGCAGAACCGGGTGATTTGCTGGTGGTGGATATTCTTGATATTGGCGCGTTTGATGATTGTGAATGGGGGTTTAACGGGTTTTTCTCAAAACAGAACGGTGGTGGCTTTTTAACGGATCACTTTCCGGAAGCGCAAAAATCCATCTGGGATTTTAATGGCATGTTTACCAAGTCCAGACATGTTCCCGGCGTTGAATTTGCCGGTTTAATCCACCCGGGACTGATTGGTTGTCTGCCGTCGAAAGAATTACTGGCGGAATGGAATCAACGGGAAACCACGCTGTTCAATACCGAACCGGAACGTGTGCCGCCATTAGCCACCCTGCCTTATGGGGATACTGCACACATGGGCAAAATGGTGGGGGATGAAGCCAAAGCGGCGGCTGCAGAAGCGGCGAGAACTGTACCGCCAAGAGAACATGGCGGCAACTGCGATATCAAGGATTTATCCCGTGGCTCAAAAATATTTTTTCCGGTCTACGTGGAAGGAGGCGGGCTGTCTGTCGGTGATTTGCATTTCAGTCAGGGTGATGGAGAAATTACTTTTTGCGGTGCGATTGAAATGGCGGGCTGGATTCATTTACGCGTCAACCTGATCAAAGGCGGGATGGAAAAATATGCGATCAAGAATCCGATTTTCAAGCCCAGTCCGATTACGCCAAAATATGATGATTATTTGATATTTGAAGGTATTTCGGTGGATGAGCAAGGCAGTCAGCATTATCTTGATGTGCATATCGCTTACCGGCAGGCCTGTCTGAATGCCATCGAATATTTGAAGAACTTCGGCTACAGCGGTGCACAGGCTTACGCCATTTTGGGGACTGCACCGGTACAGGGGCATATCAGTGGCGTGGTGGATATTCCGAATGCCTGCGCCACGCTATGGTTGCCGACAGATATTTTTGATTTTGATGTGAACCCGGGCGCAGATGGGCCGACTGAATTTCTGGACGGAAGTATTCAGGTGCCGCTGGCACCGGATAAGGAATAAGGAGCAAGCGATGCCTGTCTATGATTATAAATGTAAGGAACATGGCGTGTTTTATGACCTGGCGACGTTGGCTAACAGTGCGCAACCTGTTGCCTGTCCACAGTGCCAGCAGCTGTCACCCAGAATTATCCTGCTGGCACCTGAAGTATTGGCCATGGCCAGTGAGAAAAAGCAGGCCATGGAACGTAATGAAAAAGCGCGTCATGAACCGCTGCTGTCCAATCCGGATCAGCGGGCTGAACACGCTGACATGCATAAATCGGGCTGTGGCTGTGCTTCGCAGCAGAGAAAATCTAATCTGATATATACGGCGGATGGAAAAAAAATGTTTCCTTCCATGCGCCCCTGGATGATTAGTCACTAATGATGCGCAGCCTGTTTGCCGCGGGTCTCATTGACGCGCAAGATCAGCACCAGTCCGAGCAGAAAAAACAGCAAGGTTGATAATAGTGATGCACGATGATCGCCTTCGGTCAGGTAATTGACAAAACCATAGCTTAACGGGCCAAGGATGGCTGACAGGCGGGTCACCACGCCCCACAAGCCGAGAAATTCAGCGGACCGGTTGTCCGGGGTAAATTTGCTGACCAATGCGCGCCCTACCGATTGGCTGGCACCCATGGCCAGTCCGATCAAGTTTCCGGCGAGCCACATATGATAGGTTTCGTTGCCGATATATGCGGTAAAAATGGCCAGCACCCAGAACAACAGCGTAATTGACAAGGTCGGGATCGAGCCGATTTTGTCCTGCAGATGGCCGCAGGCAAAGGCGCCAATGGCAGCGGTGACATTCACGACCATGATCAGGATGATCAGTTGTTCCTGGGCAAACCCCATGACCTCTTGTGCGTAGATTGCAGCCAGTACAATGACGGTACTGACGCCGGATTGATACACCGCCAGCGCTAGCAGAAAGTTGAACAAATCACGAAAATGGGTAGCACGCTTGAATGTTTCGCCCAGGCGTTGAAAACTGATCAGAATATAGGATAAATCCTTATCAGAGCGCACCGGCTCAGCGCGCTCCTTTAACCATAAAAACGTAGGCAGGCTGGTCAGGGCAAAAATGAGGGCAGTCAGGATCAGGGTATAGGGGATCAAGGTGGTATCGGCCATACCTTGCGCACGCCCCCAATGGATCAAAGCCAGGCAGCCGCCCAGCGTTAACAAGCCGCCAAAGTAGCCGACACTCCAACCATAGCCTGACATCTTGCCCATACTGTCTTTATTGACCAGTTCCGGTAAAAAGGACGCGATCAGGTTTTCCCCCATGGAAAACATCATGGCGGAAAATATAACGATGGCAAAAGCAAACCAGACCGCATCACTTCCTGCAAACGCAAGCAGCAGGGTGGAGCTGATGCACCCTATGCTGGAAATCAGCAGTATGAGTTTTTTGCAGGCCTGGTGGTCGGCAATCGCGCCAATCACAGGGCCAAGAATCATGGTGATCAAATTAGCGATGCCAATCGCCAGAGACCATAAAAAAGTTGCCTGCCCCGGTGACTGGGCATCCAGCTCGCTGGCAATGACGCCCACAAAAAATGCACTGTAAATGGTGGTTAATACGACCGTGGTGTAACCGGAATTGGCAAAATCATAAAATGCCCAGGCAATCAGTTCGCGTTTGCGAACGCCGGGCTTGGCCAGTGTTGATGTGTCATTCATTGGGTTTGTTGCTGTTGCCAGCCAGCAAGAAAACAATCCACTTGCATGGTCACCAGGTTTGCCGTGTCATCTACCCCCAACATCCCCAGTTTACCTGAAAGAGCCAATTGGCAGATACCATGCACACCCGCCCATAATGCGCGCGCGGAAAGCTGACATTGTTCGGCTGATATTTGCGGCGCCATGCGTTTAAATTCAGCGTCCACGCGGTCAAACATATGATTGGCTTTTTGCTGATACCATTCAGGTATGCTGTCGCCATTTTCACTGCTGGTTTCAAACACCATATGCCAGCGATGATAGTTTTGGCGGGCAAAGTCAAGGTAACGGATAGCCAGGGTTTCGATAAGTTCGCGTGATGCCAGTGAGGTGTCTACGTCATCGAGTTGAGCGGACAGGTCATCCAGCGCTTGTCCCTTTAAATGTAGAATCAGGTCGGCCATGTTTTCAAACACCATGTAAATACTGCCGACGGTATACCCGATCTCCATCGCAATTTTGCGCACTTTCAATGCAGCAAGACCTTCTTCTTTAACTATATTTTCCGCCGCGGTTAAAACCATCGTGCGAATTTCTTCCTGACTGTGCTCGCTTCTTCGTGCCATAAAGAGGTATAAATTTGTACTAGCGCACTACCTTACACGAGCTTGAAGTGGGAAACAAATCAGGGTTGGGAAAGTGCAGGCCACAGGGAAGGGTTGGATGATGCTTGAAAAATGTCATACCCCGGATAAAAGAGTGATCGGGTAATTTAGATATGATGTTATAAGCTTGGGAGACTGTCGGATTATGGATAATTCTACTGCGGCGATGTCCCGCTCGCCTCGCGACGAACCCCATAACCCGACAGCCTCTTAGCGTTTATGTATATTGCTGATATCGACAAAATTTTGCAGGCTGAGTGATTCCGCTCTTAACCCCGGATCAATCCCCAGGTTTTCCAAAGAGTGTTCGGTTATTATGTCTCGCAACGAATTGCGAATGGTTTTTCTGCGTTGGGAAAAAGCCTGGCTGACCACCTTATTTAAGGTGTCAATATTCTCGACGGGATAAGGCAGCGTGTCGTGGGGCTGTAGTCTGACAATGGCAGAATCGACCTTGGGCGCCGGGTCAAAGCTTTCCGGCGGCACCTCAAACAGTAATCCAGCAGAACAGTGATAGTGCACCATCACGCTGAGACGGCCATAGGCTTTGCTGCCTGGTTCTGCACAGAGGCGGTTGACCACCTCTTTCTGCAACATAAAGTGCATGTCGGAAATCTGGTCAGCGTAGCTCAAAAGATGGAATATGAGCGGTGTAGAGATGTTGTATGGCAGGTTGCCTATGATTCTGGTTTTTTTACCTTGATTCATTATTGTGGAGAAATCAAAGGCCAAGGCATCGGCTGCATGAATGTTGAAATTCTGTAAATGTGAAAAACGGCCGGTTAAATAGCTGACCAGGTCGCGGTCAAGTTCTACCACATCAAGTGTGATGTCATGACCCAGCAGAGGTTCTGTCAAGGCACCCAGTCCCGGGCCAATCTCCACCCAGTGTTCGCCTTCGCCGAGTTGAATATAATCGATAATGTCTGCAATGATGCGATGATCCTGAAGGAAGTTCTGGCCAAAGCGTTTGCGGGCTTGATGTTTCATGAATGATTTACCATCTCTAAAGCGGTGTCTACAGCATAGATCAGACTGCCGGAATGTGCCTGTCCGGTGCCGGCCAGGTCGAGTGCAGTGCCATGGTCAACAGAGGTGCGCACGATGGGCAATCCCAGCGTGATATTCGCGGCCTGTCCAAAGCCCTTGTATTTTAATACCGGTAGACCCTGATCGTGATACATGGCGAGTACGGCATCGGCCTGTTCAAGATATTTGGGTGTAAACAAAGTGTCTGCCGGTAACGGGCCGGTCAGATTCATGCCTTCCTGCGTTAAGGTTTCAATAAGCGGGATGATGATGTCGATTTCTTCATGACCAAGATGACCGCCTTCACCCGCATGAGGGTTAAGCCCGCATACCAGAATGTTGGGCGATGAAATGTTGAATTTTGACTGCAGGTCGTCGTGAAGGATACGTAATACTTTCTCCAGGCTTTGTGACGTTATCGACTGGGCGACATTCGACAGAGGCAAATGAGTGGTTGCCAGTGCGACTCTTAAGCCTGCTGTCGCCAGCATCATCACCGGGTCTGACTGGGTTAGTTCAGCAATAAATTCTGTGTGGCCACTGAAGCGAATGCCAGCATCGTTAATGACACCTTTATGAACGGGGGCTGTGACCATGGCATCAAACAAGCCATCCCGGCAACCCTGAACCGCTTGTTTGATAAGGCGCAAAACATATGAGCTGTTTTTTATGTTTAATTGGCCTGTAGTGACCGGTTCATTAAGGTTTACAGGTAAGACCGATGTTTCATTGTCCTGTTTGCTGCGGTCAAACAGTGGCAGCTTAATATCAAGGTTTAACTGTTGGGCGCGCTGAGTTAACAGCTCAGGATCGGCGAGGATGATGAGTTGATGGTGAGTAGAATGATGGGCAAGTTGCAGGCATAAATCGGGGCCAATTCCGGCTGGCTCACCGGAAGTTACAACGATACGACGCGTATTCATGTAAATGAAAAATAAATGGTTAATTTACTATTGTAACGATTATTCGTGTGAATCGGCGTGCAAATAAAAACAAACGTAAAATTAATGGTTTAAATGAAATTTATCTTGCCTGCTTAGAAATAAACAGTATAATGGGGGAATATTTTTTATGGTTTTAAAGCCCCTCGCAAGGGGCTTTTTAGTTTCAGGAATATGATGTTTCTGACAGCCGTTGTTTAAGGAAGAGCCGTTGGCTCTTTTTTTTTGTGTTGAGAAAGCTGGAGAACTAATGCGGCAGGCGCCTGCTCATTTACTGAAGATAATCGAACCGGTGGTTGAAGGGCTGGGGTATGAATGCGTTGGCATTGAATACAATCCTCATCCAAAAAACGGCCTGTTGAGAATCTATATTGATCATGAAAACGGCATTTTGCTGGAGGACTGTACCAAGGTGAGTCATCAATTAAGCGGTGTGCTGGATGTTGAAGACCCTATTCAGGGCAATTATCAACTGGAGGTTTCGTCCCCTGGTGCAGATCGTCCCTTTTTTAAATTGAGTCAGTTTGAACAGTTTACCGGCGAAAAGGTGATGGTGACGTTATTTCAGCCGATTAATAAACGCAGAAAAATTATGGGTGTAATTACGGGAGTTGAAGGTGACAACGTGTTGCTTGATGAAGCAGGCGAAGCGCTTGAGATTCCGATTAAAACGATGAGTAAGGCGAGACTGGTTCCCGACTTTTCCAAAGACAAAGGAGTTCAAGGTGGCAAATAAAGAAATTTTATTGGTTGCAGATGTTTTTGCTAATGAAAAAGAAATCGATAAGGAAATAATTTTTGAAGCTATCGAGTCTGCACTTGAAGCTGCAACAATCAAGCGTAATGAAAACCAGATTAAAGCGCGTGTGGAAATTGATCGGGCTACCGGAGGTTATACTACTTATCGTCGTTGGGAAGTGGTCGAGACGAATGAAGAAATTGATGGTGATGTAGAGTTTCCAGGACATCAAATTTTACTGGAAGCTGCACAAATGGAAAGCCCCGAAATTGAAATCGGTGACTTTGTCGAAGAAGAAATTGAATCTGTAGATTTTTGCCGTATTGCTGCACAGGCTGCCAAACAGGTAATTATTCAGAAAGTCCGGGAGGCGGAACGCAGAAAAGTTGTAGAAGCCTACGAACCCAAAGTCGGCGAATTAATCACCGGTGTTGTTAAGCGCATTGAAAAAGGTAATGTTTATCTGGATCTTGGGAGCAATGTAGAGGCTTTTATTGCCCGCGAAGAAATGATTCCACGTGAGCCTGTCCGTATGGGGGACAGAGTCAGAGGATATCTGAAAGAAGTACGGTCTGAACCTAGAGGGCCGCAGCTGTTTGTTAGCCGCACCATGCCTGAATTGCTGCATGCTTTGGTCAGGCTGGAAGTGCCTGAAGTCAGTGAAGGGTTGATTGAAGTGATGGGGGCTGCGCGTGATCCTGGTTCCAGAGCTAAAGTGGCAGTAAGATCACATGACCCAAGGCTGGATCCGGTAGGGGCTTGTGTAGGTATGCGGGGTGCGCGGGTTCAGGTCGTTACCAATGAGCTTGCTGGTGAAAAGGTCGATGTTATTTTATGGAATGAAAACGAGGCGCAGTTTGTTATTAATTCGATGGCCCCTGCCAAAATCGAATCCATTGTTCTGGATGAAGACAAGCATTCCATGGACCTTGCGGTGCAGGAGGATAATCTATCCCTGGCGATAGGGCGTGGCGGACAAAATGTACGGCTTGCTTCGGAATTGACCGGATGGGAATTGAATGTTCTCGATTCTGCTTCGGTTGATAAAACAAACAATGAAGTTGCTGAAAAAATTAAACAAGACTTTATGGATCAACTGGATGTTGATGAGGAAATTGCGGATGTTTTGGTTGAAGTAGGGTTGACCAATGCTGAAGAAATTGCCTACATTCCAGTGGATGAAATGCTTGAAATTGAGGGCTTTGACGAAGAGTTGGTCGAAAATCTCAGAAGCAGGGCCAAAGACGCTGTGCTGATTAACGCGATTGCCTCGGAGGAGAAAATCGAAACATCTGTACCTGATCAGGATTTGTTGGAAATGGAAGGGATGGATTCGGAATTGGCGCATGAAATGGCAGCCAATGGCATTATCACCATGAATGATCTTGCTGAACAATCGATAGACGATATTCTGTCGTTTACAGGTATGACTGAGGAAAAAGCCGCTGTATTGATAATGAAAGCACGTGAACCATGGTTTGCAGATGAGCAGGGCTAAGGAAAGGGGGAAATATGAGTGATAAGACAGTCGAGGAATTAGCCAGAATGGTGGGGATACCACTGGATCGGTTTTTGGAACAACTGATTCAGGCGGGGTTGTCACCCCATAACCCTGAAGATATTGTAAATGAAGAAGAAAAGGTTAAATTGCTGGCTCATTTACGCCAGCGTCATGGTAAGTCGGCCAATGAGGGAGCAGAAGCCCCAAAACGAATTACGCTGAAACGAAGAAAAGTTACTGAGCTGAAGCAAGCAACGACGCACGGTACCCAAGGTAGCACGGTGAGTGTTGAAGTACGTAAGAAAAAAACCTATATCAAACGTAGTGAAACCAAGACCGAAGATAACCAGGCGTTGGTTAAAACCAAGCAAGCCCTGGAAGATCAAAAAAGGTTTTTGGCTGAAGAAGAGAGTAAAAAACAACAGCCAGAACAGGTTGAAGAGCAAAAAGCCGAACAGCAAAGCGTAGTGGAAAATGAAAAGCCGCTTCAAGCAGAAATAGAAAAAGCCACAGAGAAAGATGCTGTGGGTGTTGAGGCTGATGTGTCTTCGGGCGCTGAGATTTCTCCAGTTGTTGAGGAGGCTTCAACAAAACAAGAGGGTGTGAATGTCTCAGCAGGGCAGCCGACACCGCCTCAGGAAAGCGAAGGCAAGCCCAAAGAAAACGCTGGGTCTGAGACAGTGCTTAGCGCTGAAGAAAAAGAAAAGCAGCGTCTTGAAGAAGAGCGTCAAGTCCGGCAGGAAGAGTTTGTCCGGAAAACAGCTGAAAAGGTTCGCAAGCAGGCTGAAGAGAAAAAGCAAAAAACACTGCACAAGAAAAAACAAGAGACACGGCAAGCCAAACCCGCACCAGCTGCGAAGAATGATTTTTCTGGAAACAAAGGTACGCAGGATCAACGCCGGGGCAAAGGTAAGAAAGGAAAGCATCGCAAGGACAAGCAGGAAGTTGATTTCGCCTCCAACAAACCAGTGGGTAAGCATGGGTTTGAGAAGCCAGTAGCCCCAGTCGTTAAGGAGGTTGCTATTCCTGAAAACATTATGGTGTCTGATTTAGCTCAGAAAATGAGTGTAAAAGCGGCAGAAGTCATTAAACACCTGATGAAGCTTGGAATGATGGCGACCATTAATCAGACGATTGATCAGGAGACCGCAGTCATTCTGGTTGAGGAAATGGGACACCACCCGGTCATGCAAAGTGAGGATGACCTGGAAGATGAAATGCTTTCCAAAGTGCAGGAAACCGAAGATGATCGAGCACTGTCTCCTCGCGCACCGATTGTGACGATCATGGGGCATGTCGACCACGGTAAAACCTCGTTGCTCGACTATATCCGTGAATCACGTGTGGCCGCTGGTGAAGCTGGTGGAATTACCCAGCATATTGGCGCTTACCGAGTGAAAACTGATCATGGCTCCGTGACATTTCTTGATACACCGGGACACGCGGCGTTTACTGCGATGCGTGCGCGGGGTGCGGAATTGACCGATATTGTTATCGTCGTCGTGGCCGCAGATGATGGTGTGATGCCGCAAACCAAGGAAGCCATAGAACATGCGCGTGCCGCAGATGTGCCGTTGATTATTGCGATTAACAAAATAGATAAAGCGGAAGCAAACCCAGATAAGGTGATGCAGGAGCTGGCAACCATTGAGGTCGTTCCAGAAGAATGGGGGGGCGATGTTCAATTCCTGAAAGTGTCAGCGAAAACAGGTGAAGGTGTTGATGATCTGATCGAAGCGTTGATTCTGCAGGCCGAAATTCTTGAGCTTCAGGCACCGGTTATAGGCACAGCTTCAGGGATTTGTATTGAGTCACGTCTGGATAAAGGGCGTGGTGCAGTTGCCACTTTACTGGTACAAAAAGGGACGTTGAATAAAGGCGATATCATTCTTTGTGGGCATGAATATGGCCGTGTGCGTGCGATGTTTGATGAAAACGGTAAGTCAGTTAAAGAAGCTGAACCGTGTTCACCTGTTGAGGTCTTGGGGCTGTCAGGGACGCCGAATGCTGGTGATGAATTCCTGATGGTAGCCAGTGAACGTATTGCAAGAGAACTGGCTGAACACCGTGAAGACCGCAAAAAATCCACTTTGCAGGCTGCACAGGCAGCGTCCAAGCTGGACGAGATTTTCTCCAAGATGTCTGAGGGGGAGGCAGCGTCAGTTAATCTGGTGATCAAAACCGACGTACAGGGAAGTCTGGAGGCTTTGCGTGAATCCTTGATCAAGTTATCCACAGAAGAAGTCCAGGTTAAATGTGTTTATGGCGGTGTGGGGGGGATCAATGAAAGTGATGCCAACCTGGCGCTGGCTTCCGGTGCGATATTGATTGGTTTCAATGTTCGTGCCGATGCGACAGCCAGAAAGCTGATTGCTGAAAAAGAAATTGATCTGCATTATTACAGTGTGATTTACGATGCCATTGATGAAGTCAAGCGCGCGATCAGCGGTATGTTGTCGCCGGATATTCAGGAAAATATCGTCGGTCTGGCTGAGGTTCGTGATGTGTTCAGGTCGCCTAAATTTGGTTCAATTGCCGGTTGCATGGTTATTGATGGGTATGTAAAACGTAATCTTCCTATCCGTGTATTGCGTGATAACGTGGTGATTTTTGAAGGTCAGTTGGAATCATTGCGCCGCTTCAAAGATGATGTCAATGAAGTCAAGATGGGTATGGAATGTGGTATTGGTGTCAAAAACTATAATGATGTCAAAAACGGAGACCAGATTGAGGTCTTCGAGCGCGTTGAGGTCCGTCGGGAAATTTAATTGATGGCAAAAGAATACGGGCGTAGTGATCGTGTTGCATCACAGATGCAGAAAGAGCTGGCTTATGTGTTACAGCGTGAAATGCATGATGATCGTTTGGGGTTTATCACTATAAACGAAGTCGTGCTTTCCAAAGACCTGGCTGTGGCCAAAATTTATGTCACTGTGCTGAATGTTGATGACAAGGGAAAGCAAACAAATATTGCTGCATTAAATGAAGTGGCGCCAAATATTCGCAGCCTGGTTGCTTCCCGCATGCGATTGCGGCATATTTCGGAATTCCGTTTTTATTACGATAATTCATTCGATACCGGTATGCGAGTGACTGAACTGTTAAGTGAGAAAGATAAAGGGAATGGCGAGACGTAAAAAAGGCCTGGATATTCATGGCATTTTGCTGTTGGACAAGCGAGCAGGCATTTCATCAAACAAGGCCTTGCAGGAAGTGAAGGGGTTGTTGAATGCAAATAAAGCGGGCCATACAGGCAGTCTCGATCCGCTTGCGACAGGGTTGCTTCCACTTTGTTTTGGAGAAGCGACCAAAGTGTCGGCATTGATGTTGGATGATGACAAACGTTACCAGGTTGAAATCAAACTGGGAGAGCTTACTGATACCGGAGATGCGGAAGGCGCTGTTGTGAATACCATGCCCGTACCTGAGTTGGATGAGCAGCTAATTGATCAATGCCTCCAACATTTTACCGGGGAGATCGAACAGATTCCTCCCATGTACTCAGCGCTGAAATATAATGGCAAAAAACTGTACGAATTGGCGCGAGAAGGTATTGAGATAGAGCGAAAGCCGCGCAAAATAAAGATTTTTTCTTGTGAATTATTGGCCTATAAACAGCCTGTTTTAACCCTGCAGGTTCATTGCTCCAAAGGAACATATATCCGTAGTCTGGCTGAAGATATAGGTACTTTTCTGGGCTCATGTGCAACCGTAAAATCCTTGCGCAGAATGACAGCAGGGCGTTTTTCTATTGACCATGCGTTGAGCCAGGAATGTTTGTCTGGGATGTCGAATGCTGAATTACAATCAGTCTTGATTCCGGTAGATGCTCCTCTCGAATTCATGCCTGCCATCAGAGTTTCCAATGAGCAGGCCTGCCGAATTACACAGGGACAGCAACTACAAGTGAATGAACCCGTTATTGGACAGGTTAGAATGTACAGTGATCAAGGCTTTTTAGGTTTGGGAGAAATGCTGAGTGATGGTAGACTAGCGCCACGGAAGCTATTTCATATAACCAGAGGGGCGGCCTGAAGGTTGTCTCGCACGTGTTTTTCTGCGCCCTATTGTGGAAAAGCATTTTTTTAACCGGTCATTGTGACCTTTTTTATTTTTGATAGGGGAAAAAATTATGCCTTTTACAGCAGAACAAAAACAAGCTGTTATTGAAGAATATCGTTTATCTGAAACCGATACCGGTTCGCCTGAAGTGCAAATCGCTTTGTTGACTGCGCATATCACGCATTTAACGCCACATTTTGCCGAACACAAGAAAGATAATCATTCTCGTCGCGGTTTGTTAAGAATGGTTAATCAGCGACGCAAGCTTCTGGATTACTTGAAAAAGAAAGATGTATCCCGATATCGTACGTTGATTGAGCGCTTGGGCTTGCGTAAATAAGTCCGCTATGCAAAAACGGCACTTGAGTGCCGTTTTTTGGTTTTATTCAGATGTAAGCTTTATTAGTCACTTTCAGCTGGCAATCAAGCATTAATAAAGGAATCTTACTAGTGAGTCCTATCAGGAAAGAATTTCAATATGGCGATAACAAGATTATCCTGGAAACAGGAGAAATTGCGCGCCAGGCTCATGGAGCCGTATTCATTGATGTCGATGGCACTGCATTGCTGGTGACCGTTGTAGAGAAGAAAAATGAGCAGGGCGGGGATTTTTTTCCGTTGACTGTAAACTACCAGGAAAAAGCGTATGCGGCGGGGAAAATCCCGGGTGGTTTTTTTAAGCGTGAAGGACGCCCGACCGAGTCCGAGACGCTGATTTCAAGATTGATTGATCGTCCTATACGCCCATTGTTTCCTGATGGGTACACACACGAAGTACAAATTATTGCTACGGTTGTTTCGCTTAACCCTGACGTTGATACTGAAGTTCCAGCGTTGTTGGGCGCATCAGCTGCGCTGGCTGTGTCTGGACTGCCTTTTAATGGTCCGGTGGGCGCTGCACGTGTGGGTTACAAGGAGGGTAGCTATGTGCTGAACCCGACGGCATCAGCCATGAAAGAATCACAGCTGGAACTGGTTGTGGCGGGTACTGACCAAGCGGTGCTGATGGTTGAATCACAAGCGGAGCTTCTTACAGAAGAGGTGATGCTGGGTTCTGTCTTGTTTGGTCATGAACAAATGCAGACAGCAATTAATGCGATTAAAGAATTTGCAGAAGCAGCCAATGCACCTGTGAGTGACTGGGCTACTCCGGAAAAAAATAGTGCGCTTGAATCTGCCGTGGCCTCAGCTGCTGAAGCGGAGATTGCAGCAGCTTATCAAATTGCTGAAAAACTGGTTCGACAAGATAAATTGTCTGAGATACGTGGTGCTGTCATTGAGAAATTGACAGCAGATGAGCAATTTGAAGAAGGCGATATTAAAAACAGCATTGAAAAGCTGGAAAAGAAAATTGTGCGTGGCTCCATTTTAAATGATAGTAAACGTATCGATGGGCGAGAGCTGGATAAAGTACGCCCGATTAGTGTCCGTACCGGCGTGTTACCACGCACACATGGTTCAGCGCTGTTTACCCGGGGGGAGACTCAGGCGATGGTGGCTGCCACGTTGGGCACAGAACGAGATGCGCAGATCATTGATGCCTTGACGGGTGAATATAAAGAAAGTTTTATGTTGCATTACAATTTTCCGCCGTTCTGTGTGGGAGAAACCGGATTCTTTGGTTCTCCCAAACGTCGTGAAATCGGTCATGGTCGTTTAGCCAAACGTGGTGTGAGTGCCATTCTGCCCAATATGGAAGAATTTCCTTATGTCGTGCGTGTGGTTTCGGACATCACTGAATCAAACGGTTCCAGCTCTATGGCATCGGTCTGTGGAACCAGTCTGGCCTTAATGGATGCCGGGGTGCCAACAAAAGCACCTGTTGCCGGTATTGCTATGGGTTTGATCAAGGAAGGTGAACAGTTTGCTGTATTGTCCGATATTATGGGTGATGAGGATCATTTAGGTGACATGGATTTCAAGGTAGCGGGTTCAGAAACCGGGATTACGGCCTTGCAAATGGATATCAAGATTGACGGTATTACTGCAGAAATTATGGAGACCGCGCTGGAGCAGGCCAAACAGGGACGCCTTCACATCTTGGGTGAAATGAACAAGGCTTTATCTTCGACGCGTGAAGAAATGTCTGATTACGCACCACGTATTATTTCATTCAAAATTGATCCGAATAAAATACGTGAGGTCATCGGTAAAGGTGGGGCAACTATTCGCAGCATTACTGAACAGACCGGGGCCAGTGTTGATCTGACTGATGACGGCATGATTAATATTGCGTCAGTTGATAAGGCGGCCGGAGAAGAAGCGCGTCGTATCATTGAAGAGATTACTGCTGAAGTTGAAGTCGGTAAGATTTATGAAGGCAAAGTAGTCCGTTTGATGGACTTTGGCGCGTTTGTGACTATTTTGCCAGGCAAAGACGGCTTGGTGCATATTTCACAGATTTCCAATGAGCGCGTCGAAAAAGTCAGTGACAAACTGGCCGAAGGCGATGTGGTTAAAGTAAAAGTGCTTGAAATTGACCGTCAGGGACGTGTGAGACTGAGCATGAAAGAAGTGACGGAAGAAGAATAATTCTGTGCATTCATGACGATATAAAAGGGTCTGCGGACCCTTTTTTTATAACTGAAATTGTATGAAACCAACGATGTATCAGTCCGGGTGTCGTGACTGCACCCGTCTGGCGAATTTTCTGGATGAAGTGAAGCAGCAATATCCTGAATATCATGCTCGCCCGGTTGCGCCTTTCGGGGACGAAAATCCTGAGTTATTAATAGTCGGTTTGGCTCCGGGTATGCATGGTGCAAATGCTACTGGTCGGCCATTTACCGGAGACTATGCGGGATTACTGTTGTATCAGGCATTGTATGATTTCGGGTATAGCTCTTCCCCTCAGTCTGATCATGCTGACGACGGGTTAAGTTTAACAGGGTGTCGTATTACCAATGCTGTCAAGTGTTTGCCGCCGCAAAACAAACCTACAGGCGGAGAAATTAATCAATGTAATCACTTTCTAAGAGAAGAAATCGCCTCGTTGCCTGCACGGGCAATTATCCTTGCGTTGGGCACTATTGCGCATCAGGCGGTACTTAAGAGTTATCAATTAAAACTCAGCTCGGCCAAATTTGGTCATCAACACTGTTTTGCTCTGCCAGATGGCAAAGTATTGCTGAGTTCATATCACTGTAGCCGCTATAATGTGCAGACCAATCGATTGACAAAAGTCATGTTTGATGATGTCTTTAGACAGATTGAGGTGTTGAAACAAGAGTTTAATGAGTGATGTGGAACAATCATTAGATGTTAAGTCATTTCTAAAAAATCTGACCCAGCGTCCAGGTATCTATAAAATGTTGGATGCCAAAGGAGAGGTGTTATATGTGGGGAAGGCCAAAAACCTGAAAAACCGCGTATCCAGCTATTTTAGAACCCAGTCAGCGTCTCCCAAACAGCAGGCAATGGTTGCAAAAATACGCGCTATCGACGTGATGGTGACGCACACTGAAGGCGAAGCACTGTTGTTGGAAAGTCAGCAGATTAAACGGCTGAAACCCAGGTACAATATTTGTCTCCGGGATGATAAGTCTTACCCTTTTATTTTCATTTCCACAGAACATCCGTATCCGCAAATTACATTCCATCGTGGAGCCAAAAAGCGTAAAGGCACATATTTTGGCCCTTACCCAAGCGCCGGGGCAGTCAAGGAAACATTAAAATTAATCCAGAAAATATTCCCGGTCAGGCAGTGTGACGATAGTTATTACAATAATCGCTCCAGACCCTGTCTGCAATATCAAATAGAAAGATGTACGGCGCCTTGTGTTGGGCTGGTGTCTAAACAAGATTATCAACAGGACCTGGAAAACAGTGTGATGTTTTTGCAAGGGAAAGGCTCACAGCTGATAGACCAGTTGGTTGATAAGATGGAGATGACTTCAAAAAAACTGGAGTTTGAACAAGCCGCTGTGTTTCGAGACCAGATAGTGCGGTTACGTTCAGTGCTTGAGAAGCATTTTGTCGCTGGAGAAAAAGGTGATGTAGATATTGTGGCTTGCGCCAAGCATGCAACAATAGTTTGCGTACAAGTCTATTTTATTCGAGGAGGGCAGCATTTTGGCAGTAAAGTGTTTTTTCCTTCAATTAATAATGATGAATATACACAGTCTGCTATTCTCCAGGCCTTTTTGGCGCAATATTACCTGGAAAGACAATTGCCAGCCGAATTGATTGTGAGTCACCCGCCTGATGATTGCGAATTACTGGCCTCTGTGTTGTCAAAGGAAGCTGGACATAAAGTCATCATTTCAACCAATGTACGTGGAGAACGTTTAAAGTGGCTGCAGATGGCGCAAACAAATGCAATGAGTGCTTTGCACAGTAAGTTGGCGGATAAAAAGGGGATTTATGAGCGCTTTCTAAGTCTGCAAGAAGAACTGGGGTGCGCAGAGGTGCCAAAGCGTTTGGAGTGTTTTGATATTAGCCACACTCAGGGCGATCAGACTGTGGCCTCTTGTGTTGTATTTGATCGGGAAGGGCCGGTAAAGTCAGATTATCGGCGTTTTAATATTAATGGAATAACGCCTGGAGATGATTACGCGGCTATTAATCAAGCGGTATTTCGCCGGTTTAGGCGAATAAAAAATGAAGAGTACCCGGCACCAGATATAGTGTTTATTGATGGGGGCAAGGGGCAATTAAACGAAGCAAATAAGGCTTTAGAGGAATTGCAGTTAAACAATGTTATGATAGTGGCTGTTTCTAAAGGGCCGGATAGAAAGGCTGGAATGGAACAGCTGTTTGTTGTAGAACAGGCGCAGGCAATTGATGTTGCCAGTCATGCGGCAGCATTATTGTTAATCCAGCATATTCGTGACGAAGCACATCGCTTTGCCGTGAGTGGGCACAGGGCCCGCCGGGCAAAGAGTAAAAAAAGCTCTGTTTTGGAAGGAATCTCCGGGTTAGGCCCCAAACGAAGACAGCTTTTGTTGAAACAGTTTGGTGGGTTGCAAGGGGTTTCGAGAGCTGGGGTTGAGGCCTTATCCAGTGTAGAGGGTATTAGTCAACAGCTTGCTCAACGAATCTATGATACTTTTCATTTGAATGATGGCAATTGAATATAATTTACCAACCTGTCTAACCTTATTTCGAATTGGTTTAATTCCTCTATTAGTCATTGCGTTCTATTTGCCCTGGCAATATACCAATGTCGCATGTACGGTAGTTTTTGCAATCGCAGGAATTACTGATTGGTTGGATGGCTATCTGGCAAGAAAAATGAAACTCGAAACAGCCTTTGGCGCATTTTTGGATCCGGTGGCTGATAAGCTTATGGTTGCTGTTGTTTTGGTTTTGCTTGTTCAACGGGAAGCAAGTATTTATCTGGCAATCCCATCGGCTGTTATTATCGGAAGAGAAATCACAATTGCTTCATTGAGAGAATGGATGGCCGAAATCGGCCATAGTGCAAAAGTGAAAGTATCAGTCCTTGGTAAGTGGAAAACTACTTTTCAAATGGTTGCTATAGGCATGCTGTTATATAAGGATGATTTTGTGGGGTTGCCGATTAACAATATTGGCTATATCCTTATCTATCTAGCTGCAATTTTAACATTGTGGTCTATGATCAATTATCTTTCGGCAGCACTATCCGGGGTTGCTGAAAAAGATGACGCGATTAATAATTAATTCATACAAACAATGCAAAATTGTATAGCTAACCGGGGCATCATAAATAAATTTAATGGAAAGATGTCTATTAATTAAGGGAAGAGATTATGGAAAATGAGGCGGCCGAGTTAAAAAAAAAGGGTAAAGATGAGGTGTTGCTAGCCGCATTACAACTGTTTTCGCAAAAGGGGTATTTCTCTACCTCTTTAGCAGATATTCAGGCGTTGTCGGGGGTTAAAACTACTCGAACCATTTATCAGCACTTTCCTAATAAACAGGCAATAGCCAAAGAACTATATATAAATGTGCTGGATAGTTTGAATATCTCAATTGACGAAATTAAAAGACGGAACAGATCACCATCAGACCAGTTGAAAGAAATAGTCGGTTTGCTTTTTAAGTTGGCTGATGAGGCACCTGATGTTATGCGTTTTCTCTTGTTTTTGAATTTTAATGAGGTTTTGCCAGATGAAAAAAACTTAATAAATACACCTCCTTATACTAAGATTATAAAAATATTTCAAAGAGCATCAACGCAAGGTGAAATTTCAGAAGCAAATCCATTATTTGCATTTGCTTCTTTTTTTGGGATAGTGAATCAATATTTGGTAATGGCTTTGAAAGGTGATTTGGAAAACCAGGCAGGTTTTTATCAACAAAAAGTATGGAATAAGGCGTGGAAAACGCTTATCTAATTTATCTGGGCAGTAAAAAAGAGATGTTGCAACAAATGAATATGAAAAAAAATAAAGCGGCAAGATTTTTATACGTTTTAGCTTTTTTGATGGTAACAGCAAGTTGTGATTTGGTAGAGAAAAGTTATGACGATTATTTCAACTCAGCTGTAGAGGCGTTTAATCAAGAAGACTACAAAAAAGCCTCTTTAGAATTTAAAAATGCGGTTAAATTGAATCCTGAGTCGTCCCAGAGTTATTACTATCTGGCTTTATTGAATGAAAAGTCTCGTTTATTTAAAGCAATGAAAGTAAATCTGCAACAGGCGCTTAAGTATGATCCGCAGTTAGTTGATGCAAGAGTCAGGCTTGCAAAGATTGGTCTGTTATTTAATGACGTTGAAAATGCATCAAAAGAAGTAGAATTAATTTTAAGCCAAGAAGAAAAACACCCAGAAGCATTAATCATTAAAGCTCAGATATTAAGTAGACAAAAGGACTATCAGCAATCAATGGCCATTGTTGAAAGTGTTTTGAATGAAGACGAGCAGTTGATTGATGCACTGGCTTTAAAAGCCATGTTATTAGTAAAGCAGGAAAGTATTGACGATGCAGTTTCAACCATTAATCGAGCCATTTCTTTCGACAAGGACAACCCATCGCTTTATTTGTTAAGAATACAGATCTATGAACGTATTGGGAACAACGAAGGCTTAATAAATGATTATCTGACCTTGCTGACAATTCAGCCGAAGAATGAACAAATTAAATACACGTTGGCGTCTTTGTATTTGAAACAAAATGAATTTAAAAAAGCTGAACAATATGTTGTAGATTTAGTTCAAGCAAAGCCTGGAGATATCAAGCCCAAAGTTTATCATTTAAATATGCTGTTTTCCGATGATCAAAAATCTGCCCTGGAGGTATTGCCAGGCTATGTTGAGCAAAGTGGAAACAAAAATAAGTTGGTGCTAGCCAAATGGGCCTTATCCAAACAAGCTACTTTAGATGGGGAAAGGATTCTCAATTCAATGCTTGAAAGCGCTGGTGTTGAAGGTTCTGATTTGCAAGATGTACTGTTTTTGCAGGCAGAACTGAGTTTGAAAAAAAAGGATGTCGAGCAGGCAAAACTGTTGATTGATAAGATTTTAAAAATCAAAGCAGACTACCCTGATGCTAAAGTGATGAAAGCAAGTATTATTTTGTCAGAAGGGAACGCATCAGAAGCAGAGGAAATACTCAATAACCTATTATGGGAAAAACCTCAGCACGAAAAAGCAATGCTATTGTTAGCTCAGCTGTATAACCAGATTGGGGAAAATGACAAGGCATATAATAAATTCTTGGAAATATACAAGTTAAATCCTCAGAACAAGAGGGCTTTATACCCTCTGGTTAATCGGGCCATAATAAAACAGCATTACGATTATGCAAGTCAGTTAACTCAATCGGCATTGTCCGCAAGTCCGAATGATCTCGAACTTCTTACATTATTTGCCCGGGTAAAAATTCTTGAAAAAAAATGGGATGAGGCTGATAGCGTCATCAAATTCCTTTCCAAGAAACAAAATGGGCAATTGTTAGGCGAATTATTGATATCTCAGAAATATGAGGCACTGGAAGAGTATCAAAAGGCGATTGATCAATACAAACATATTCTTTCTGTATATCCATGGCATAGCAAGTCATTAACAGCATTGGCGGATTTACATGAACGGATGAATAAACGTTCGGAAATGTTGGGTTTTATAGAAAGGTTTATTAAAAGTAACCCGCAATTGGTTAATGCGATCCTTCTTAAATCAAAATTGATAGCATTAGATGGAAAGCAAAAAGAATCAATAATGCTTTTAGAATCTCTTAAAGAAAAAAGACCAAAAGCACCAGTGATATATTCTGAGCTGGCAAATGCGTACTATAAGCAAGGTAACCCTAATAAAGCGATAGATTATTTAAAAGAAGGTTTAAAAATTGCTCCTAACAGTCAAAGCTTGTTATTGAAATTGGGTGGGTTCTATGAAAGGTTGGGCGAATTCGCGATAGCTCAGCAGGTCTATGAGGAACTCATCAAGCAGTATCCGACATTGGGCATAGCAAAGAATAACTTAGCCATGATTTTGGTCAATTCAGAGAAAGATGAAGATAAAGTGCGCGCTGTAGAGTTAACCAAAGCATTTAAAAAGTCGGATGACCCTTTTTTGCTTGACTCATATGCATGGGCATTATTTCATACCAATAAGCAAAATGAAGCCTATTCAATTTTGAAAAAAGTGGTGCTTGTGGCTCCTGATATTCCAGTATTCAGATTTCATTTGGCAGTTGCCTTGGCGGAAAGGGGCGATAGAACAAGTGCGCTTCTCGAGCTTGAGCAAGCCATTGAATTAGGTAATAAACAGTATTTTGCAGAAATTAAAGAGGCTAAAAAAATGTTATCTGATTTAGAAAAACAATCATTGTTATAATCTTTTTATACTAAAATGTTCTTAAGCGGTCATCATTTACTCATAGAGTACTAATTTGAGGTCTTTAAAAATAATGAAAAGATATCCATTCCTTGTTTCTTTTTTGATAGTCATGCTTTCTGGGTGTGGTCATCCTCCTTTGGAAGATATTGATTTTACATCTGATTATACATATATCATTGGCCCTGGCGATGGTTTGGAAATATTTGTTTGGGGTAATCCAGATATTTCCAGAGGCGTTACTGTTCGTCCCGATGGCAAAATTACCACGCCTTTGATAGATGATTTTGTTGCTACCGGAAAAACACCTCTTGCACTGGCCAGGGAAATTGAGGGGGAATTGGCAAAATTTATCCGTGACCCTCAAGTTGCAATTATAGTAGGTGGATTTAGGGGTATCTATAGTCAACAAATCAGAGTCATTGGTTATTTTGGTGGAGGCAGTGGCGGTGGCAGTGGCGGCTCTGGAGGAAGCCAGGCAAGCGCAAGGTCTTTTCCATATAGTATCGAGATGAGTTTGCTTGATTTGTTAATTCAATTAGGTGGTGTTAGCGAGTTTGCTGATGGAAATCGAGCCACTGTGATTCGAGAGATTGACGGAGAACCTCAGCAATTTAATGTTAGGATTGATGATTTACTGGAAGATGGAGACATGACTGCAAATGTCAAAATGTTTCCAGGCGATATTGTATTGATTCCTGAAGCGTTCTTTTAAACTTAACACTTTTTTATACTATGCAAGAACAATTTGCTGAAATATTAGGATATATAAAGGGCGTAGTCAGCTATAAATGGCTGATTATGATTAGTGTTTGGGTTTGTAGTCTGATTGGATGGGGTTATGTGTTTAACATGCCAAACCAATTCAAATCTGAAGCTAAAGTGCATGTGGATACCAGAACAATGCTCAGACCCTTATTAAGAGGTATTGCCGTGCAAGCGGATGTGAGAGGGTTGATTGCTATAATGCAAAAACTGATGCTCACCCAACAAAACTTGATAAAAGTTGCAGAGCTTGCAGGAATTGAAGGTGATTATGATAGTGAAGATGGTAGATACCAAATAGTTAATAAAATCAAAAACCATGTAGGCATATCAGGTGGAAGAGGGGAAATCTTTTCTATAAGTTATAAGTCATCAGATCCTTTACAGGCTCAGAAAGTGGTTCAAGCAGTATTATCTGTCTTTTCCGAACAGACCCAACAAACAACATTGGGAGATATGGGAACAGCGCAACGATTTATTGATGACCAAATCAAAGAATATGAACAACGATTGAGGATTGCAGAAAAAGCAAAAGAAAATTTTAAAAGAAAAAATCTAGGCTTGCTTCCTGGTCAGGGAAATGACCAGATTTCAAATATTCAGAATATTCAAAATCAAATTGAAAATATCGAAACCAAAATCGCTGAATATTATGCAACAAAAAAAGTATTGAGCGTTCAATTGAATGAAGCATTGGAGTCTGATGAGGAATGGGGTCTAACCCAGTCACTAGATGAACAATCAGAAGATCAAGGGCGTATCGACGGTTTATTATCCCGCAAAGATGAGCTGTTAATAAAATATACTGAATCGCATCCTTACATTACTGCAATCGATGACACTATTCGGGTTTTAGAAGAGAGGGCGGATGAGGAACAAGCAGAAGACTTTGGCAATGATGGTTATTTGGAAGCGTTGTCAAATCCTTATGTGCAAACTATTAAGTCTGACTTAAATAGAGTAGATACTGAAGTTGCCGTCCTTTCGACCAGAGCAGATCATCTAAGAAATAAGTTATCAAAAGCAGAAGCAGAATTAAATACGCGGCTTTCTATTGAAACCGAAATGCACAATTTAAATAGAGATTATGAGGCGATTAAAAAGAATTATGTGCAATTGTTACAGAGAAGAGAAAAAGCATCTCTGTCTGAAAAAGCTGACAATCAAGCGGCGGCGCTAAAATTTAAAGTAGTTGATCCTGCAAACCGTCCAAAATCGCCCTCTTCTCCAAACCGTGTAATGTTATATTCTGCTTCATTGGGAGGCGGGCTCGTCATTGGCATAGGCGTCGCTTTATTATTAGTATTGATAAGGCCTGTATTTATGAGTGTTAAGAACTTAAGGAGCGTTACTGGGTTACCTGTTCTGGGAAGTGTCTCCGTATTCAAAAGTGAAGAAGAGGTAAGAAAAACACGAATCAATAATGTTTATTTCGGGCTGACAAGTTTGGTTTTATTAATAGGCTATTCTAGTATTATGGCTTTTGAGTTGATGGGTTAAGGCCCTGATTTTTTTTAACTAATTATCAATTAGCTATGAGTACAATTGAAGATGCTTTGATTAAAGCAGAGAAGCAAAAAAAAGAATCAGATCCGTCGGTTCAGGATGTTCAACACATTGAAGAGAAAAGTTCAGTTGCAATTAATGATTCCGAAAGTATAAATACTGCGTCTGATCGTTTAGAACCCGTGGTAGAAAATGATGAGCAGCCTGTACAGTTTTTTGATTGGGACAAATTAAAGAAATTAGGCTTTATTTGTCGTAAAGATACCCATTCCAAAATCGCTGAAGAATATAGAAGCATAAAACGACCTTTAGTTATTAATGCATTAGGAACAAGAAAAGACGAAATTGAACGGTCAAATTTGATTCTGGTAACGAGTAGCGTACCCAGTGAAGGAAAAACATTTACTTCAATTAATTTGGCATTTAGTATCGCAGCTGAACTTGATAAACGCGTATTATTAATTGATGCAGACGTTGCGAAACCGTCTGTGCATGATGTTTTGGGCATCACTCAGGAGCCAGGACTAATTGATTTCTTGGAAGGAGAGGTTCAAAGTCTATCCCAAATTATGCTGAGAACAGAAATCGAAGGTCTAAGAGTGATTCCTGCCGGAGGGAGACATAAATTCTCAACTGAATTGCTTGCCAGTAATAAAATGATTGAGCTTGCGAGAGAGTTAAGTGAGCGCTATCACGATAGAATTGTAATATTTGATACCCCTCCTTTATTAGCAACAACACAGGCAGAAGTGCTCGCTGGATTAGTCGGGCAAGTCATATTAGTTGTTGCAGCAGAAGAAACGCCTCAAAATATAGTAATGGAGTCAGTGAAAAAATTGGAAAGTTGTTCTGATGTTGTATTGACATTATTAAATAAGACTCGTAGAACACTGGATACAAGCTATTATGGATATGGCAAGTATTAAATTAACGCGGGTTTTTTTTTGTTTTAATATTCAACGTCTTTTTTTTGTAATTTGTTTGCTTTTTCCATGGTCTGCATATGCATTTAACTGGACAGTAAATCCAACATTGAACCTTGAACAGACCTACTCTGATAACATAAATCAGGCACAAGGCAACGAAAAATCGAGTGCGTTGGTAACCGAGTTATCACCCGGAATATCAATCCAGGGGCGTTCATCAAGAAGCCGGTTGGATCTTAATTATAGAATGCAAACGCTGTACAATGCCGGCGGCAGTTCTGGAGTTGATATAAATAACCAACTAACTTATACCTCTCATTATGAGCTCTTCAAAGACAGGTTTTTCATTGATTCATCCAGCTCAATCAGTCAACAAAATAATTCCAATCGTGATTTAGCTACAGATAACTTAACGAACAGTTCAAATGATAGCACGATTAGTACATTCAGTTTTTCACCTTCCTGGACACCACACTTTAAAAATTATTTGGATGCAGTAGTTAGCTTTGATTATCACAGGGTTTCTACGCTTGAAGGAGAAAGTGCGTTATCTGATTCGAATAGTTTTAATCAGAATATTACACTGACAAGCGGGCGCGCATTCGGGCGGTTTTCCTGGTCTGCAAACTTTAATAACCGGCAAGAAAGCAGAGAAGGTGGCGAGGACGTGAAGTTTCAAAGCTCCTCATTTAGTTTAAGTACGTTTTTATTTAATAGAAAATTTAATGCCTTTGTTAACCTGGGGCACTCTGAAAATGACTTCAACTCAAATTCACAAAGTAACCAAAACGGCTTCTTTTATACGTTTGGTGCGTCCTGGCGTCCGAGTGAGAGGTTTAGTGTTGAAGCAGGGTACGGAAATAATATTTTTGTCACTGTAAATGTTATGCCGATCAGGCGCATAAACTGGAGCCTAACCTATAGAAATAATGATATAGGGACAAATGTAGGAGATACATGGGAATCAACTTTAGATTATTACACAAGGCATTCCAAGTGGCGGTTTTCTTATGCCGAAGATACGGTCAGCACGCAAGAACTTATTAGGCTGACAGGGCAAGAACTTGTTAGGCGGATAATATTTCAAGATATAAATATAAACAATATTTTTTTTGATAGATTCGGTAATATTACTGAACTGACGGATGAAGTATTTATTACTAAAACGGCCAATTTGTCCTATTCTTATAGCAAAGGCAAAAGCGAATTTTCTGTGAATGGTTTTTATATAGACCGTGATTTTGAAGAAAGTCTGGAAGATGAAAAGGTATATGGATTCAGTGGTTCTTGGAATTGGACATATTCTCAAAGAACGAGTACCAGATTAGGTGCCAGCTGGCAAACGACTGATCGACAGGACAACATCCAGGATGATCGCTTTGATCTTAGTTTACGGTTATCGCGAAATATATCAAGATATGTTGATGCGAATATTAACTATCGATTCATAACAGAATTATCGGATGATCCATCTGATGAGTTTACTGAAAACCGAGTTACTGCCGGGTTATCAATGAGATTTTAAATGTATAAAGGCTTTTATAAACTTTCAAGAAACCCCTTCCAATTAAATGCCGATCCGGCATTTTTTTTTGATAGCGCCAGTCATAAAAGAGCGAAAGCTTATTTGCGATATGGATTAGCTCAAGGTGAAGGGTTTGTCGTTGTGACGGGCTCTCCCGGCGTGGGCAAAACGATGTTGGTAAAAGAGTTAAGTCAGTTTCTGGAAAACGATAAATCAGTCATTATTGGCACCTTGGTGACTTCAAATGTTGGCGCAGAAGATACACTTCGGTTATTCACATCAACGTTTAATATTTCCTATGAAGTTGATGATAGCAAAGCCGTATTGCTCAATCGGATAGAAAGCTTTTTTAAAGAACAAGCCAAACAGGGTAAGCGTGTATTGCTGATTGTTGATGAAGCGCAAAATCTGCCAAAGCAATCCATTGAAGAATTAAGAATGCTGTCCAATTACGAATGGGAAGGTAATATTATTTTTCAAACGTTTTTAATGGGACAGGATGAGTTAGGAAAACGTATATATGCACCTGATATGGAACAGGTGAGACAAAGGATTGTGGCAACCTATCAATTGAAACCAATGACACTCGAAGAAACTCGGGAATATATTATGTTTCGATTGGAAAAATCTGATTGGCAGGGGAACCCAAAATTTCATGATGAAGCCATACAGGAAATTTTTAACTATACCAAAGGGGTTCCTCGCCGAATCAATACGGTATGTGATCGATTATTACTGTTTGGTTTTCTAGAAGAATTAAATGAAATTGATGAAAGTTCTACCAAGAAAGTCATCAGTGAAATTAAAGAAGATTACAAAAATGTAAACTCCTTAAAAAAAGGTGATTCAGGGTTAACTTTGCCTGGTTCCAATGAACAGACGATGGCCGTGAGTGGAAACCTTGAGGAGCGGGTGGATAAGCTTCAACAATCGGTTGCTGAACTGAATGAAAAGTTAAAAAAAGAACAAGCGTTGTTAAGAAAAGCAATTTTGATTCAGTTAGATATGGAAGATGTTTTTGCTGATAAAGACTAATTAAATCCTTAAAAGAGAATAAAATGCTGAATGCAATGTCGGTCGATGTCGAAGATTATTTTCAGGTTTCTGCGTTTGAGCCCTACATCAACAAAAATGAATGGGATCAAATCCCACATAGAGTAGAAAGAAATACAAACATCATTCTGGATTTATTTTTACACGCTGAAATAAAAGCAACATTTTTTACGTTGGGATGGGTGGCAGAACGTTACCCTGCTTTAGTCAGGCGCATTGTTGATGAAGGCCATGAGCTGGCATGCCATGGTTATGAGCATATTCGAGTCACTGAGCAGAATGAAATTGAATTTAGACAGGATATTGTAAAAAGTAAGAAGATTTTAGAAGATCTTTCAGGGAAAAAAGTCATTGGCTATCGTGCGGCCAGTTATTCAATTAATAAAAGTAATCTATGGGCGCATGATGTGCTATTGGATGAGGGATTTTTATACAGTTCCAGTATATATCCTGTAAAGCATGATCTTTATGGTATTCCAGATGCCCCTAGGTTTTCATATCACCCGATAAAAGAGAATACGTTTAAAGAAATTCCCATTACAACCCTGGAATTATTTAACAAGAATGTGCCGTGTGGTGGTGGCGGGTTCTTTCGTTTTTATCCTTATGCATTTTCCAGATGGGCTCTATCAAGAGTTAATAATAATGAAAAACAATCCGCTGTTTTTTATTTTCATCCTTGGGAAATTGACCCGGACCAGCCTAGACAACAAGGCTTAAATGCTAAAACCAAATTTAGACATTATGTCAATTTGGAGCACATGGAAAACAGGCTTAAGGCATTATTGAATGATTTTCAATGGGATACGATGGAAAAAGTCTTCTTATAACCATCCACACATAACTAAATTTAAACGAATACACCTATGCAAATTAAAAACCTAGATCAGAACGGGTTTGAGCAATGGAATGATTTTGTCTTTTCATCTGATTCTGCAACATTCTTTCATCGAGCCGAATGGAAAACAGTAATCGAAAAGTCATTTGGACATACTACGTATTACTTTTTTGTCGAAGATCAAGGCAAAATAATAGGTATATTGCCTCTGGTTCATATAAAGAGTCTATTATTTGGTAATTCCTTAAGTTCTTGCGCTTTTTGTGTATATGGAGGAATCATCGCTAAAAATGAACAAGCGTATAAATTATTGGATGATAAAGCTTGTGAATTAGCTAAAGAATTAAAGGTTGATCATGTTGAAATGCGCAACAGAGTTCAGCTTACCCCAGAAAGGCCGTATAAAAAATTATATGTCACGTTCCGCAAAGAGCTGGCAGATAATGATGATGCCAACATGCAACAAATTCCACGCAAGCAGCGTGCAATGGTCAGGAAAGGTATTAAAGCAGGCTTGCAAAGTGGTGTTGATTCAGATGTGGAGCGTTTTTATGCCGCATATTCTGAAAGCGTTCGAAACCTAGGAACCCCCGTCTTTCCAAAAAAATATTTTCATATTTTGATGGAAACGTTTCAACAGGATTGCGAAGTTCTCACCATTGTTAATTCAGAGAATCAGCTGGTCGCTAGTGTCATGAGTTTCTTTTTTAAGGATGAGGTGTTGCCTTATTATGGCGGGGGTACGTCTCTGGCGCGCTCGGTACAGGGTAATGATTTCATGTATTGGGAAGTGATGCGCCGCGCGACAGAAAAGGGCATAAGGGTTTTTGATTACGGGCGAAGTAAAGAAGGTACCGGCTCGTATAAATTTAAAAGGCACTGGGGATTTGAGCCAGAACCCTTATTTTATGAGTTTCACCTGGTAGAGTCTGATGAATTGCCTGACATCAATCCATTAAACCCTAAATATCAGATGTTTATTGCGGCATGGAAAAAACTACCTCTACCCGTAAGTCAGATTGTAGGTCCGATCCTGGCAAAGGATCTTGGGTAAATGGAGAAAATTCTATTTCTGGTACATCGAATCCCTTATCCTCCAAATAAAGGAGATAAAATTCGTTCGTTTAATTTTCTGAAAGCGTTATCCAGTAATTTTGAGGTTTATCTTGGGACATTTATTGACGATGAGCATGATTGGAATTACGTAGAGCAACTCAATGAATTTTGCAAGGAAAGCCATTGTTTACCTCTCAACCCTCTTAAAGCCAAAATAAAAAGTTTATCGGGATTGATCAGCAATGAAGCCTTGTCTTTGCCTTATTATGCCAGCGATAAAATGCAGCAGTGGGTGGATGAACAGATAGGCCAATATCAAATTAAAAAAGCGGTGATTTTTTCCTCGGTGATGAGCAAATTCCTGATGCATCATCCTGTTGAAATAATATCCGATTTTGTAGACGTGGATTCTGATAAATGGCGTCAATATGCTGAAAAAAAACGTTGGCCTGAAAGCTGGATATATCAAAGAGAATCAAAGAAGCTACTGGAATATGAAAAAAAAGTTGCTGAACGCTCTAAAGTTGCGTTGTTTGTCTCCGATAAGGAAGCTGAATTATTTCAACAATTTCTTCCTGAGCTGAAGCACAAAATCAAAGGTGTGAATAACGGCGTCGATGCCGACCTGTTTGATCCTGAGCAAAGTTATACCAATCCCTATAATGAAAATGACCAAGTGATTGTGTTTGTCGGTGCAATGGATTATTGGGCAAATATTGATGCTGTCATCTGGTTTGCTGACGAAGTCTTTCCATTGATCCTGCAACAACATCCAACGTCCAAGTTTTACATTGTCGGCTCCAAGCCTGGCAATGAAGTTGCCAAGCTTGGTGACAGACCCAACATTACCGTCACCGGCAGAGTTGAAGATGTGAAAGATTATTTGTTTTTTGCAAATTTTGCGGTGGCTCCGTTAAGAATTGCTCGTGGAATTCAGAATAAAGTGCTGGAAGCGATGGCGATGAATAAAATAGTTATTGCTACATCGGCAGCCATGGAAGGTATTGAAGGATATGAAGGAAGAGATGTACTTAAGACAGATGAAGCCAAAGAGTTTAGTGCTTTTGCATGTGAACTTCTGAGGTCACCATCAAACAAGAATACATCGAAGAATAACCGTCAGTTTGTACAGGATAATTACAGTTGGAACAGTAATACGGAAAAGCTGATTAATTTTATTAAAGCCTAAGCTATGTCTAAACAGAAAATTCTAGTAGTTTTTGGAACGCGGCCTGAAGCAATCAAGATGGCACCCGTGGTTAAAGCTTTTAAAGCGGATGAACGCTTTGAAACCCAGGTGTGTGTGACAGCGCAACATAGAGATATGCTGGATCAAGTGTTGCAACTATTCAATATCGTGCCGGAATTTGATCTTGATATTATGAAACATAATCAAGGACTAACTGGCATTACCTGTTCAATTTTAAATGGGTTGGAGCCTGTGCTGGAATCTTTCCAGCCGGATCGGATTTTGGTGCATGGTGATACGTCCACGACATTTGCGTCGACATTGGCGGCATTCTATAAAAAAATTCCAGTGGGCCATGTAGAAGCTGGCTTGCGTACCGGTAATATCTATTCACCCTGGCCGGAAGAAGCCAATCGGAAATTGACGGGGGCCTTAGCGGATTTGCATTTTGCACCTACAGAAACTGCAAAGCAGAATTTACTTAAAGAAAACGTAAATGAATGTCAAATTGTAGTAACAGGGAATACCGTCATTGATGCATTGTTTGATGTACAAACTATTATTCGGCAAGATTCTGAATTAATCCAGACGCTGGAAAGCAAAATTCAGTTTTTGGAGCCTGAAAAAAAGACGGTATTGGTTACCGGCCATCGCAGAGAAAGTTTTGGTGACGGCTTTGAGCAGATTTGTCAGGCATTAAAAGAATTGTCGCAAAGGGAAGATAGTCAAATCGTTTACCCTGTGCACTTAAACCCAAAAGTGAGAGAGCCGGTTAATCGGATATTGTCTAATATTAATAATGTACATTTAATTGAACCTCTGGACTATCTACCTTTTGTTCATTTGATGAGCAAATCGGATATTATTCTGACAGACTCTGGTGGCATCCAGGAAGAAGCGCCATCATTGGGTAAGCCCGTGTTAGTCATGCGGGATACCACAGAGCGTCCAGAAGCGGTGACGGCAGGAACGGTCAAACTGGTGGGCGCAAATCAACAGCGAATTGTACAAGAGGTCAATCTGCTTCTGGATGACCAGCAGGCTTATCAGGCCATGAGCGTGGCACATAACCCTTATGGTGACGGTGCGGCTTGTCAAAGAATAATTGAAGGCGTAATCAATGCAAACTGAGTTGAACTTTAAGCGAGTCTCTGTCGTAGGGCTGGGATATATTGGCTTGCCCACAGCCGCAGTGATTGCATCACGTGGAGTGGATGTGATTGGTGTGGATGTCTCTGAATATGCGGTAAACACGATAAATCAGGGGAAAATCCATATTGTAGAACCCGACCTGGATATGCTGGTACAAAGTGCCGTAACCACTGGGAAATTAAGAGCCACAACTCAACCCGAGGTCGCAGATGTGTTTATGGTCGCTGTGCCGACCCCCTTTAAGGAAGGGAATAGACCTGATCTTTCCTATATAGAAACTGCAGTAAAAAATATTGCATCGGTCCTGGAAAAAGGAAACTTGATTATTCTGGAATCGACATCGCCTGTAGGCACGACAGAAAAAATGTCGCAATGGATGAGTGAAGTGAGGCCCGACCTGACTTTTCCTCATGTACAAGGGGAACAGGCAGATATTCAAATTGCACATTGCCCAGAACGTGTATTGCCGGGTTATGTTATTCAGGAACTCGTCAGTAATGATCGCGTAATTGGCGGTATTACGCCTCGTTGTGCCGAGCGCGCCAAACAGTTATATAAAATCTTTGTAAAAGGTGATTGTTTAATGACTGATGCCAGAACGGCCGAAATGGCTAAATTGACTGAAAACTCGTTCCGTGATGTGAATATTGCTTTTGCCAATGAATTGTCGATGATTTCAGACCGCTTAAGTATTAACGTCTGGGAACTGATCAAACTGGCAAATCGACATCCTCGGGTCAATATCCTCAACCCGGGGGCGGGTGTCGGTGGTCACTGTATTGCTGTTGATCCTTGGTTTATTGTTGATTCTGCACCGGAACAGGCTCGAATCATTCGCACAGCCAGAGAAGTCAATGATAGCAAACCGCACTTTGTGCTTAATAAGGTACGTAAAGTCGCTGCAGAATTTAAATCACCAAAAATTGCCTGTATGGGGCTGGCTTTTAAAGCCGATATCGATGATCTCCGAGAAAGCCCGGCTGTCGAAATTACTCAACAGATTGTTGAAGAACAGCTTGGAGACGTACTCATCGTTGAGCCCCATATCAATCAATTACCGGACAATTTGACTGCTGACCATGCGGCTTTGGTGCAACAAGCTGAAGCGCTGGAGCAGGCGAATATTATTGTTACGTTGACTGATCACAGTATTTTCAAACAGGTTAAGCCTTCCATATTGAGTGAAAAAGTAATTATTGATGCCCGCGGCATTTGGGAAAAGGATTAAGTATGATTGACAATGCGAAAATTGCACTAATTGGGTTGGGGTATGTAGGATTGCCCTTGGCGGTGGAATTTGGGAAGAAGTATCCTACAGTAGGGTTCGACATAAATCATCAGCGGATTCAGGAACTAAACTCCGGAAAAGACCATACGCTCGAAGTTGAAGATGAAGAACTGGCAGCCGCTAAACAATTAATATTTTCTTCAGATGTGAATGATCTGGCCGCATGTAATTATTATATTGTGACGGTGCCAACACCCATTAACATGCATAAACAGCCCGATTTGACGCCACTGAAAAAAGCAAGTGAGACGTTAGGCAAGGTTCTGTCCAGGGGGGATATTGTTATTTATGAATCGACTGTCTACCCGGGGGCTACAGAAGAAGATTGTGTTCCCATTTTAGAAAAAGTCTCCGGTCTTGTGTTTAATCGCGATTTTTTTGCTGGTTACAGCCCAGAAAGAATCAACCCCGGAGATAAGGAACATCGTGTTACCACAATATTGAAAGTCACTTCAGGGTCAACTGAAGACGTGGCCGACAAGGTTGATCAGTTATACCGTTCAGTAATCACTGCAGGCACACATAAAGCAAGCAGCATAAAAGTTGCGGAAGCGGCCAAGGTGATTGAGAATACTCAGCGCGATGTGAACATTGCATTGATAAATGAACTTGCATTGATATTTGACAGACTGGATATCGATACCGAAGAAGTGTTGCTGGCTGCGGGAACCAAATGGAATTTTTTACCGTTTCGCCCGGGACTGGTCGGCGGCCATTGCATAGGGGTTGACCCATATTATTTAACGCACAAGGCTCAGGCGATTGGTTATAATCCAGAAATAATATTATCCGGTCGAAGAATCAATGATGGGATGGGTGAATACGTGGTCTCTCAGTTGGTCAAAATGATGTTGACCAAGCGCATCCATGTTCAAAATGCGGATGTACTTGTGATGGGCCTAACGTTTAAAGAAAATTGTCCTGACTTGAGAAATACCCGCGTGGTTGATATTGTTGATGAGTTACAAAGCTATGGTGTAAACGTTGATGTGTATGACCCATGGGTAAAAATTGACGAGGCTGTAGAAGAGTATGGTATTCGCCCGGTGGAGCAACCTGAATCAGGCAAATATGATGCTGTTATTCTTGCCGTTGCGCACAAACAATTTAAAAATATGGATATCAGTGAGGTGAAGATGCTAACCAAGCAGGATGCTGTAATATATGATTTAAAATACATTTTCCCTGCAAACCAAACGGACGCAAGATTATAACGATGAAAATTCTGGTTACCGGAACTGCCGGATTTATTGGAAATCACGTAGCTATCCAGCTTCTGGAAAGAGGTGATGAAGTCATAGGCCTGGATGTTGTTAATGATTATTATGATGTCAATCTCAAACTGGACAGATTGGCTCGATTAAAGGATTTTGATAAATTTACCGATGTCAGAATGGATTTGGCTGACAGAGAGGGAATCGAAAGCCTCTTTAAACAACATCAACCGCAAAAAGTAGTAAATCTGGCGGCCCAGGCCGGGGTGCGCTATTCCATAGAAAACCCTCATGCTTATATAGATAGCAACATTGTTGGGTTTATCAATATACTGGAAGGGTGCAGACATAATAAGGTTGAGCATCTGGTTTATGCATCCAGCAGTTCAGTTTATGGGGCGAATGAAAGCATGCCTTTTTCCGTGCATGACAATGTCGATCACCCGTTGAGTTTATATGCGGCATCCAAAAAAGCGAATGAGCTGATGGCGCATACATATAGTAATTTATATGACTTACCCACCACAGGATTGCGATTTTTTACTGTTTATGGCCCATGGGGCAGGCCGGATATGGCATTGTTTTTATTCACCAAGGCCATATTGAACGGGGAAAAAATCAAAGTATTTAATTATGGAAAGCACCGTCGTGATTTCACCTATATTGATGATATTGTGGAAGGGATAATTCGTACGATGGATCATACAGCGCAACCCAATCTGCACTGGAGTGGAAAATCACCTGACCCGGGAACAAGTAAATCACCCTGGCGTGTTTATAATATTGGTAACCAGAGTCCTGTTGAGCTAATGGATTACATCCAAACCTTAGAACGGTTTCTTGGTAAAACCGCGGACAAGGAACTATTGCCATTACAGCCAGGGGATGTACCAGATACCTATGCAAATGTTGAAGCTTTAATCGAAGATGTGGACTACAAGCCAAGTACAACCATTGACACAGGCATTAAAAACTTTGTTGAGTGGTATTTGGAATATTACCGATAGAGAGGCTCTTTGATATTAGCCTTTTAGCCAGATTGCAGCGTTAAATGATTGTCTCCGGTTGTTATTTATTATGCATACTTTCTCGAAAAACTATCTCTCTTTATCTCGAGCGGGGACTTTGCTCATTAGAGTTATCCATTAAGCGTGTTGAGCCCCGTCCAAGACAGGGAAAATCTAATCTGCCTTTTCATCCTGGTATTGAAAACATCTACAACAAATTCATACGTTACGTTTTAAGTTGATATACTTTAGGAACCTCTGATCAAGTCCAATTATTTTTAGCTTGCTAAAACTGTCGCTATTTTCCACGAAGATCGGCGCAATAGAATGACTATTACTGCTCACTTCGCGAAAAATAGCGACAGTTTTTTCTGC
>SPJS01000039.1 GCA_006844705.1 Methylococcaceae bacterium
CGCATGATGAATTTAAGGTATTGAAGCAAACGCGACATACTAAAAAGTTACGCCGTGGTGATTTGCTAGGCAATGCGTTTGAGATTACCCTACGCGAAGTTGACGGCGATAAAACCTTAATCGAAAACAACTTAGATCAGCTACAAAAGCATGGCGTGCCGAACTATTTTGGCGCGCAACGGTTTGGGCATGATGGCGGCAATGTAGAGCAAGGCAGAATGATGCTGGCGCGCGAGATCCATGTGCGCAATAAAAAGCGTAAAGGGATATTTCTATCCGCTGTGCGTTCGTTTATCTTTAACGAAATATTAGCCGCAAGAATCCAACAAGGCTTGTGGGGACAAACACTCGCAGGTGATGTGTTAGATGATCATGGCATGCCGACAGGGGCGCTGTGGGGGCGCGGGCGCGTGAGCACAACAGATGATGCCGCCGAAATCGAAAATACGATTGCCCAAGCACATGCAGTGCTGTGTGAAGGCATGGAGCATGCTGGTTTGTCACAAGAGCGACGTTCACTGGTTGTGATACCAGAGGGTTTTGCTTGGGAGTGGCTGGCTGAGGATGTGTTACATTTGCGCTTTTCGTTGCCTGCTGGTTGTTATGCCACGACGGTGATTGGCGAAGTGCTAGAGGCTCAAGAACCTGAACGGTTTGAGAAGTAGCCAAAACCGCCTGCAATGACTAGCCTACTCATTTAAGCATGAACTAGCCACGCTGATATTTCCCAACGCTTAACATTCTTAACACTGAGATCGATTCCAACGGCGTCATTGTGTCGCTATAATGGAGAATCTTGTCAGAAGACTATTTAATATATGGACTTATTAGACCCAATCACCAGCCGCTATAACAATGCCATCCGCGAAAAAGCCATTAAACGCGCGGAGACTCGGATTATTATCGCTGGCAGACGGCCCGAAGACTTTGCTCCAGATGATTTAGAGATCGTCGTGCAGGAGGAGGAAGAAAAGATTAAGTCTGATATCCGCGATAAAGGATTGCTAGCGGTACTGGCGTTATTGGGTATCAGCTGGTTTGGTTAAATGTTTAAGCAATTATTTCGTCTAACTGTCGTTACTTACGTCTGGAAGCGCTACAAAGCGATTATCGTTTCTACGGTGATTCTGTTTGTCTTTTTTTGGCTAGTTGGTCAATTACATCAGGACTATTTAAGCTATGGCGACCTTAATAAAGACACTCAACATATCGGTCTTTCATTTGTGATTAAATGGGCAG
>SPJS01000040.1 GCA_006844705.1 Methylococcaceae bacterium
TGGGTGGAGCGTACTTACCTTGAATGCGGCAAAGACCTGCAAGTATTGATTGATCATATTTTATCTAGCCAACTTGTTGCCACCAAGATCGCAGGTGTCACACTGTATTACAGTATTAAAACGGGTGACCGCGCACAGGATCATGTGCTTATCGAAATCGAAAAATCGCAAGAAACCTCAGATAGACTATTGGTCTCACCAAGTGCCTTACCAGAATCTAAAGAAGACATTACAGACCCATTTACACCAGAGTATGTTGATCGGTTTAACATCGCCCCGGCGCGCTATGCCTACAAGGGAAAAACTGACTTGACAGTCTTTATGCAGTCACTGGCAGAGCACCATATTGAGCGTCACCCAATTCAACGTTTTATTGATGACTGGAATCATTCCAGTGCGTCTAAATCGAGTTTTACAGATGACTGGCTGGTGCGTCCCTTAAAACACACGGGCCGCTATGGTGAGAGTGTGTTAAATGCTGAGTTGATTAATTTACGTACGACACCAGTGAATAATATAGAGAGCTTAATTGGCAAACATGGCAGCGATTTAAGCACTGTATTAAAACGCTTTGATAAAAAAGCAGGCTACTCCTTTGCCTGGTATTTTTATATGGTTACTGGAAAGTTATCGTCAAAAAGTGCAGAAGCCGTTTATGAAGACTTAGAGGGTGACTTTGCTTATTTGCCAGCCGCGGATGAAGCCATTCTGCGTGCCTGGATGCAGAACCCTTATTACATCAATTAGTGCACGATCATTTATTGTCTGCAACAGAAGCGACAGAAATGTCGCTTTTGAATTGTAGGGTTTGCGACAATTCAACAATTTTTACCACAAGCCATCTCTTCTTTAGTATATAAATCAGAAGCTTAGATTGTGTGTGATAACTGGCATGGATGCTGCTGATTCTTTTGTATAGCTTGAAATTAATCGCAGATGAATAATCATACAAGGAGTGGAACATGGCTAAAATTGGACTTTTTTTTGGTACAGACACAGGTAATACACGCAAGGCTGCCAAGATGATGTACAAAAAAATTGGTGATGAAGAGGTGGTGGCTAAACCATTAAATGTAAATCGTGCAGCTGCTGAGGATGTTGAGCAGTATGAGTTTTTAATTATTGGTACACCGACGTTGGGTGATGGCGAGTTGCCCGGTTTGTCAGCTGGTGCTGAAAATGAAAGCTGGGAAGAATTTTTGCCACAACTGGAAGAGATGGATTTTACA
>SPJS01000041.1 GCA_006844705.1 Methylococcaceae bacterium
GTATTCAATCAACTGCGTGTATATCGCATTTAGTGCAGTTTTAATTGTGTGGGTGATTCACCCAGAGCATCAAAAGTTTGTCGACAAAGTAACTGAAAAGCGCGTTAAACGCACCTTATCGCTGGTTGTCTTTTTGACCATGTTGCCAAGTATTTATCTGGCGATACATTTAGTTAAGCATGAAGTCTTTGCCTCTAAGGCCGCAGCATTTATGAAAAACGAGCTAGCTTTGCCAGAATCGCATGTCGCTTCGAGCAATATTGATGCTGAACGCCAGCTGATTGAGCTGAATATGATTGGCGAGGTGATTGATAGCAATCAATTGAAGGATCTGAAAAAACGCTTGTTTCAGTATGATTTAGGTGATGCTTCGTTGATTCTGCATCAGTCCAAAAACCAGCGCATTGATATCTCTGCACTTAAATCCAATATTGTCAGTGACTTGTATAAAGAAAACCTGATGGCATTGGAAGAAAAAAACAAGCAACTGAATGCTAAGGATGAAAAAATTCGCAAACTGGAGTCAGGCCTGAAACTAGGTCAAATTCAAAAAGCAACCTGGCTTGATGTTGCCCATGAAATTAGCACGCAATATCCTGAAGTTGAAGATATTTATCTGTCAGAAGCGGTACAGTGGCAAAAAGCCAACGGCAAAGTAGCAGACGACTTAATCATACTGAATGTGCAGTCTAAATTACCATTGCCAGATGATGCAGAAGCCAAGATGACCGCTTGGCTAAAGGTTCGTATTAAAAACGATCACGTTAAAGTGGTAATCGATGAGCCTATCACATCAACGCCTGAACAGAAAAAAGCAACAAAACCGAAAAAATAGTCTACTGTAAGGCAGACTAGTAATTGATCTTAATAACCCTAACGCATTGATAAAGAAACTAAACATGTACATTTTTGTTTTATTTTTAAGCCTGCTTGGCTTGCCAGGACTGAGCTTTGCAGCAGAAAACCACCAAACACTCAACTTAACTGGACACTGGGTTGGCATAACCGCACTGGGTATTTTTATCGTCGCTTATCTGCTAGTCATGGCAGAAGAATACATCGACCTAAAAAAATCAAAACCAGTTGTGATTGCAGCAGGGGTTATCTGGGCACTCGTCGCATGGTATTACCAAACGCAAGAGATTCAACATGTGGTTGAAGAAAATTTTAGACACACTTTATTAGAATTTGCCGAACTGATGCTGTTTTTACTCGTGGCCATGACCTAT
>SPJS01000038.1 GCA_006844705.1 Methylococcaceae bacterium
GATCAATATTGGTGCGATGCTTGGGCCGCTTATATGCGGTGGGCTCGGGCAAAGTGATACGTTTGGATGGCACTGGGGGTTTGCTGCAGCTGGTGTAGGTATGACGGTGGGTTTGGTTCAATATCGCTTAAGCCAACACAAACTCGGTAGTGCTGGCGCGACTCCACACTCAACGACTAAGAAGCCTAAACAAGCATGGGTAATAATAGGCTTGATTATCGCAGTGCCGTTAGCATTCACTTTACTCGGCGCAATGGGGCTCATTGCTATTTCGCCACTTATGTTTGCTAAACGCACAGCGCAAATTGTTTCTGTAGTCTTCGTACTTTATTTCGTTTATATCTGGATCGCTGGCGGGCTTAATCAAAGTGAATTTCGCCGCAGCATTGTCATCTTTGTGCTATGTCTTGCAGCTGCCGTCTTCTGGTCTGGCTTTGAGCAAGCGGGCTCTTCACTCAACCTTTTTGCCGACCGTTACACTGACAACACCATTGATGCACTCAACTTAACCATTCCGTCTAGTTGGTATCAGTCGCTCAACGCACTCTTTATCATCATGCTGGCGCCATTATTTAGCTTGATGTGGGTTGCGCTGGCAAAGCGCATGCTGGAGCCGAGTTCGCCGATCAAATTCGGATTAGGCCTAGTTCTGCTGGGGCTTGGTTTTGCGGTGATGATTGGCGCTGCGAATATCGTAACGAAAGGCGGTCAAGCAGCACCCTACTGGCTGGTGTTAACTTACCTGCTACATACATTGGGCGAACTCTGTCTAAGCCCGGTTGGCTTAAGTACTATTAGCCGCTTGGCGCCGCGCGCCTACGCTAGCCAAATGATGGGGCTTTGGTTTTGTGCTGCTGCACTTGGCAATATCTTAGCTGGGTTACTCGCAGGCAGATTCGACACCCGTGCAGTTGAGGACTTTCCAGCCATCTATATACAAATCGTCATAATATGTGGCGTTGCTGGTTTACTGCTACTGATCTTAGGCAAGTATCTGCATCAATTTGGCCAGCTTAAAAACACAGAACAGGAAAAAATTGACATCTAGTGCAATTCATCGCATTGGATAAGTGCAGTGATTGCGGAGCATATTATTTTGAGAACAAGCCAGCACAATAAGCATACAAATTCAATAAAGAGGCTGAATA
This sequence comes from Methylococcaceae bacterium, assembly GCA_006844705.1. Taxonomy (GTDB): domain Bacteria; phylum Pseudomonadota; class Gammaproteobacteria; order Methylococcales; family Methylomonadaceae; genus Methylomarinum. The sequence continues at coordinate 1,149 of SPJS01000038.1, forward strand.
AACGTTCTATTTAAACTAAACAGAATAAGACAACTCCATTATTATTAAAATCGATATAGAAAATCAAAAACAAACTATTT
>SPJS01000035.1 GCA_006844705.1 Methylococcaceae bacterium
GTTGATTAAACATCGAGTCAATCACATGCACAAATGACTCATAGGTTGAAAAGAAACCATGTCTACCTGTTAACAAATAGCCCTCAAGCCAACCTTCTACCGTGTGCTCAGATAACATTTCCATTACACGCCCATCAGCAGAAAGTTCACCTCCATCCTCATCGATAGGCAGCTTGTTGCCCATCCAGGTTTTTTTGGTTACTTCATACAGGTTATCCAGCTTGTTAGACGTATTTTCATCAGGCGAAAATACTCTGAAATTATCAGGATTTTTTTGCATAATATCGCGCAAAAACTTGCCTAGCGGTCGGGTGTTTTCTGCACTGATCTTGCCAGGTTCATCCACCTCACAAGCATAATCCGCATAATCAGGCAGCGATAAAGGCTTGCGTAACAACCCACCATTGGCATGTGGGTTAGCACTCATTCTGCGGGTGCCTATGGGTGCCAGTGCTTTGATCTCAGGCAATATCCGCCCATCATCCTCAAACAGTGACGCAGGCGCATAACTGCGCATCCATGTTTCTAGTTGCGCTAAATGACTGGGGTTTTCTCTAACGTTTTTGAGTGGCACTTGATGCGCACGCCAAAAACCTTCAACGTTGTGGTCATCGACTATTTTTGGCCCAGTCCAGCCCTTAGGACTACGCAGCACAATCATAGGCCATTTCGGGCGAGTGACCTTGTCGCTTTCTCGTGCGGCTTTCTGAATCGCTTTGATGGCTAATACGCATTTTTCCAAAGTGCTTGCCATCGCCTCATGCATCATGTCTGGCTCATCACCCTCTACAAAATAGGGCTGCCAGCCATATCCTTCAAACAAGTGCTTCAATTCTTCGCTAGGGATACGTGACAAAATAGTCGGGTTATTAATTTTGTACCCGTTCAAGTGCAAGATAGGCAACACAGCCCCATCTCTAGCAGGGTTTAAAAACTTATTAGAATGCCATGAGGTTGCTAAAGGGCCTGTTTCAGATTCGCCATCACCAACCATCACCGTCACCAGCAAGTCAGGGTTATCAAAAGCGGCGCCAAAGGCATGCGATATGCTATAGCCGAGCTCACCGCCTTCATGAATAGAGCCAGGCAACTCAGGTGTGCAATGGCTACCAATTCCCCCAGGGAAAGAAAAGCTCTTAAAGAATTTTTTTAAGCCCTCAACACTATCGTTTTTGTTTGGATAGGTTTCGCCGTAGGCACCTTCTAAAAAAACAG
>SPJS01000036.1 GCA_006844705.1 Methylococcaceae bacterium
ACTTTCCAAGCCAGTGAAACCTCGTAGAAGAATAGAGCGACTAAGCCTAAATAGATCATACTGGTTGCATTCTCAGAAATCATATTCACTTTGGCTGGAGAGAGTTTCCAAGCCAATAAGCCTAATGCGATATACATTGGGATTTTCATGAAGATTAAGAAGAAAAAATCACCTTTGCTAGTGACTTCCATTGCACCAATGTTTTTAGGTTTAAAGTAAGTTGAGCCTTTAGGTGTGTCGCTCGTATTAAAGTAGTAAACAAAACCAATGATAAACGCCATGACACCCGTTAAGGCAATGGCATAGCGCCAGCCATCTTCACCGCCAAACATTAAGGCAATGGTTGGTAGGGTAAAGGCTGCTGCTGCTGAGCCAAAGTTACCCCAGCCGCCATAGATACCTTCTGCGGTGCCAAGCTCTTTATGTGGAAACCACTCTGACACCATACGGATACCGACCACAAAGCCAGCACCAATACCGCCTAAAGCAAAACGAGCGATAGCCAACTGCGTATAACTCTCGGCAAAGGCAAACATAAAGCACGGAATAGACATAATGACCATTAACACGGAATAGACTAATCGTGGCCCGAATTTATCGGTCAGCATGCCGATAATCACCCTGGCAGGAATCGTGAGCGCAACGTTTAAAATCAATAAGGTCTTGATTTCAGATTTGGTAAGGCCAAAGGTTTCTTGAATGGCTTGCAGCATCGGCGCAAGATTGAACCAGACAAAAAACGAGACAAAGAAAATTAACCAGCTAAGATGCAGTATTTTCATCTTGCCAGTAAAAGAAAAAATATTAAATTTATCGGCTGACATTTCAGTTAGCTCCTCTAGATAGTTTTGCACAGACATTGATCGCTCAGGAAGATCACGGCGCTGTGATGGTATAACTACAGGATCAAGATAAAATGCAGTTGAAACAGAATCTATGCACTAGAACTGGTCATCGTTGACCGTGTGCATTGGAATGCATTGTCTAATAAGCAAAATTCATACCTTGTTTTAAATGTACTTTAAATCAATGGCTTACTGTGTTTTTGGTTGTGGTTGCTACTGAATGTGTGCATTAAAATGGCGCTTGGGTGTCAGATTTTGATTTGTTTTGGTGCGCGGCGGGTGCGTCACGTATGGTGTTTTCTGTCCTTGCCAAAATTCAGTAATCCTGTTGATGAACTCAGTTAGAATACGAAAATGGATCAAATCAAGC
>SPJS01000110.1 GCA_006844705.1 Methylococcaceae bacterium
GCGCTTTTTCAGTTTTAAGCCGCGCGATAATTTGAGTTTCAACTTCAGGTAGAGTGAGAACTTGCGCTTCTTGATGCTCTAATAAACGCATAACCATGACTTTTTCCGGACTAATTTCCACTAAGTCACTATTATTTCCTTTCAGCACATCTTCAGAAAATGCTATATTTCTTACATTTTCTAAATCAGCTACGCCTTCACCTTGGTCTCTGGTAAACAATTTTGACTGCTTGATTTCGAGGCCCAGCTCATCCGATAAAGGCTGTAAACTTTCTGGCGATTCAAAGCTTAACTCAGTCAGACTCTCGCCTATTTCAAGAAACTCTGATTCGGCTTCGGACTTTTTATAATTTACCATCAATTCCTCTTTGACTGATTCGAACGGCTTAACGTCGCCTTTGACAAATTCAGTCACTTTTATCAAATGATAACCAAATGATGACTGTACTGGCTCGGAAACATCGCCCAAATTGAGCTTGACGACAGCCTCGTCAAAACCTTTTTCCATCACCCCTGCATTAAACAACCCCAAGTCCCCGCCATTTTCTGACGTTAATGTGTCATTTGAGTATTCTTTAGCTAGATCATTAAACGACTGCGAAGCAAGCATCGATCTCACTTCTTGCGCTTTTTTCAACGCTTCACCTTTTCCTTTGTTATCATCGAAAGTCAACAAAATATGGCTGATTTTTCGCCGCTCAGGACTCGTATAAAGCTCTATCTGATCTTGATAGAAAGCTTGGAGCTGTCCTTCGTCCACTTCAACCTGCTCAGCCAAATCATTTAAATCAAGTTCAATATATTCTATTGCTACTTGCTCTTCGGTAAGAAAACTATTCTGATTCTGCTGATAATATTGGTCAATTTCTTGCCGCGTGGGCTCTTGAACCTCAGTTGCTAATGGGATTGTAATATAGTCAACTTTTCGTTTTTGGTTTTGTATCTCAAAAAATCTCTCCGCATCTGTTTGAGTACTAAACCCGGTATCCGTCACTGCTTTTTGAAACTGCTCCATAACAAGTGCTTTCTTTATCCGGTTTACAAAGATAGCAGAATTCATGCCTTGACCAGCCAGTAAGGATTTATATTTGTTTTTATCAAACTCACCCTCAGTTTGAAAATATTCCAGTGCAGAAATATATCGCCTCGCTGCTTCATCTGAAGAACGCAATCCAATCTCAGCAGTATATTGCAACAATACTTCATCACGTATTAATTTACGAAACGCCTGCTGTCTGATTTCATTTTCATCGAAATTCATATTGGCCAGACTTCCTGCTAACTGAGAATAAGCATTATTTAAGTCTTGTTGAAAGAATTCTTTGTCCCCAACGGTAGCAATCGGCTCTTCACTCCCTCCCCCCAAATAGTTTTGAATACCAAATAGAGCAAAAGTGATACAAATCAAAGCCAAAATTATCCATGCAAATACGCCTTGGGATTTATCTCTTATCGTTTGAAGCATTGTGGGCAGACCTTATGAAACTGAGATGGAAGTTTTAAGCATAAAAAAACCCCGACCATGATGGTACGAGGTTTACACGTTTTGGCGGAGCGGACGGGACTCGAACCCGCGACCCCCGGCGTGACAGGCCGGTATTCTAACCAACTGAACTACCGCTCCAAAGTCTTGGTGGGTGCTGAGGGGATCGAACCCCCGACCCTCGCCTTGTAAGGGCGATGCTCTCCCAGCTGAGCTAAGCACCCGACTAAAGACAGCTAGTTTACAGCATCTTTTAAAGATTTACCAGCTTTAAATGAAGGAGTTTTTGCTGCCTTGATTGTTATTTCTTCGCCAGTTTGAGGGTTACGCCCTTTTCTTTCTGCCCGCTCTTTTACCAAAAATGTTCCAAAACCAACTAAAGCAACCTGATCGTCACTTTTTAATGCTTCTGTCACAGCACTAATGAAACCATCCAAAGCTCTTCCTGCATCAGCTTTTGTTAAATCTGCTGAATCAGCAATAGCATCTATAAGTTCCGATTTATTCATTATATTCCCCTTAGGATTGTGAATAGTAATTATTTAACATAGTGTTGCACTGACACCCATTGAAAATGGCATCTCTTTGCGTACTGCGAAAAAGAAAAAAACACCATAGACCAACAAAGCAAAATACAGCCGTACAATCTACATCGCCTTAAAATTTTTGTATCGTTTCATTAAAGAACAACCGCTGACCTTCCTTAACCTGAAACTTTGTAATTTATAACAACTGCCCTTCAAATGTGTCAAGCTGAAAACAGCTGTAAAGCGCGAATTTATTTGATTTCAGACAGGTTTGTCATTAAATACACATTCTAGAACACAAACTGTTCTGACCTTGATGGTTAATGCGCAATTATTCCCGAGGTCGCTTTTTCCTTCGATTCTGTTTTCTTTTTGGATTTATCTTGTTTATCCCCATCGGGTCTTGGAACATATTGCAACGCAATCTCAAGGACTTCATCTATCCAATGCACAATTTTGATATCTAAATCTTCCTTTACATTTTCAGGAATCTCAACCAGGTCTTTCTCATTTTCTGCAGGAATCAATACTGTGGTAATCCCTCCACGCCGAGCTGCCAATAGTTTTTCCTTCAATCCACCAATAGGCAAGACTTCTCCACGCAAGGTGATTTCACCCGTCATCGCCACATCAGCCCTAACAGGAATTTTCGTGAGTGCAGAAATGATTGCGGTGCACATCGCAATACCGGCACTAGGGCCATCCTTAGGCGTAGCACCTTCCGGCACATGTATATGAATATCTTTTTCCTGGAATTCTTTTTCATCGATACCCAATACTGGCGCACGACTGCGCGCAACAGTGACAGCCGCCTCAATTGACTCTTTCATCACTTCACCGAGCTTTCCTGTCGCTTGCTGCTTACCTTTTCCAGGCATCACTGCAGTTTCAATGGTAAGCAATTCCCCGCCTACTTCAGTCCAGGCCAGACCTGTAACTTGCCCTACCTGATCTTTATCTTCAGCTACCCCAAAATTAAATCGTCTGACTCCAAGAAATTTCTCAAGATTATCACTGTTGACGTCTACTTTTTTACTCGCTTCTCCGATTAACAGTTCTTTCACCACCTTTCTACAAACCTTGGAAACCTCCCTTTCCAGGCTTCTTACGCCCGCTTCACGCGTGTAATATCGGATAACATCCCTTATCGCATCAGTACTGAAACTAATCTCAGCTTCTTTGAGACCATTATTTTTTATTTGCTTTGGAATTAAGAATTTCTCAGTGATATTAATTTTTTCGTCTTCGGTATACCCCGACAAACGAATCACTTCCATCCTATCAAGCAAAGGACTAGGAATATTCATCGTATTTGCCGTCGCCACAAACATGACATCTGACAGATCAAAATCAACTTCAAGATAATGATCAGCAAATGTATGGTTCTGTTCAGGGTCAAGCACCTCTAATAATGCAGATGCCGGATCACCACGAAAATCTGCTGCCATCTTGTCTATTTCATCCAACAAAAACATTGGGTTTCGCGTTTTAATTTTCGCTAGATTTTGCAGGATTTTGCCCGGCATAGAACCAATATAAGTGCGTCGATGGCCTCTAATTTCAGCTTCATCTCGGACACCACCAAGAGCCATTCTTACATACTTGCGATTAGTGGCTCGGGCTATAGATTGCCCCAAAGACGTTTTACCCACCCCTGGAGGCCCTACCAAACATAATATTGGCCCTTTCAGGCTTTTTACTCTTTGCTGTACAGCCAGATATTCAAGAATCCGTTCTTTTACTTTTTCAAGACCAAAATGCTCTGCATCTAATACTTCTTCAGCCAGTTTTAGATCATGTTTGACTTTGGTTTTTTTCTTCCAGGGGACACTAACCATCCAGTCGATATAATTGCGCACAACCGTCGCCTCTGCAGACATTGGCGACATGAGTTTGAGCTTGTTTAATTCAGCCTCGGCCTTAGTCTTAGCCTCTTTAGACATGCCTGCGGATTCAATTTTCTTGGCGAGTTCATCCAGTTCATTTGCCGCTTCATCCATCTCACCCAGCTCTTTTTGAATCGCCTTCATTTGCTCATTCAAATAGTATTCGCGCTGGTTTTTCTCCATTTGTTTTTTTACGCGACCACGAATTCGTTTTTCCATCTCTAATAAGTCGACTTCGCCTTCCATAACCGACATCAATGCTTCAAGCCTGGTAACGACGTTTTCCATTTCCAGGATACGTTGCTTTTCCTCGATCTTCAATGTCATATGGGCAACCATGGTATCTGCCAAACGACTTGGATCATCAATACCAGACAAGGAATTTAATACTTCGGGAGGAATTTTACTGTTCAGTTTGACATATTGATCAAATGAATTGATGGCAGTCCGCTGCAATACTTCCAATTCTTGCTCGGTAACATCTACAACTTCCAACACTTCGGCAATCGCAGCTGCCATATACGAATCATGATCCTGATACTTAACTACTTTGCATCTCTGGCTCCCCTCAACCAGCACTTTGACAGTGCCATCAGGCAATTTTAGCAACTGTAGAATATTAGCCAGCGTACCCGCTTCATATAAATCATCATATTCAGGCTCATCAATATCAGCTTGCTTTTGTGCAACCAGCAATACCTGTTTGTCATCTTTCATTGCTGCATCCAATGCATCAATTGATTTTTCTCTGCCAACAAACAAAGGAATCACCATATGCGGATAAACAACAACATCTCGCAATGGTAATACTGGAATCAGGTCTTCTTCACTTATTTTTTCAGTCATTTTTCGCGTCCACGGCTAACTCTCTTGTATTGAATATATGATTATTAATTTAAAAAGCAAGCCAATCTTTACAAAATTTATTATGCGCAAAAAAAAAGCGCCGTAAAAACGGCGCTTTTCAAAAACGAGGATTAAGCTAACAATCAGGTATCAGACGCAGCGATTTTCGTTTCCTGTTCGTATACAAGAATCGGATCTGATTCACCCTGAATCACACTTTCATCAATAACAACCTTTTTAATTGTTTCATCTGATGGTAATTCATACATCGTATCCAATAACACATTTTCAACGATTGTTCTTAAGCCTCTGGCTCCCGTTTTTCTTTCCATGGATTTGCTGGCTATAGCCAGCAAAGAATCGTCTCTAAACTCCAACTCAGCCCCTTCCATTTCAAACAAATGCTGGTATTGTTTAGTTAATGCATTTTTCGGTTCCGTGAGTATTTGAACCAATGCTTCCTCATCCAGCTCCTCAAGAGTTGCCACAACTGGAAGACGCCCAACAAACTCAGGAATCAACCCGTATTTAATTAAATCTTCAGATTCAACTTCAGAAAACACTTCACCCACATTTTTACTTTCATCTTTGGATCTGACTTCAGCAGAAAATCCTATTCCTCCTTTCTCAGACCGATCTTTGATAACCCTATCAAGTCCGGCAAATGCACCACCCACAATAAATAAAATATTCGCAGTGTTTACTTGCAAAAATTCCTGCTGAGGATGTTTTCTTCCACCTTGCGGCGGAACAGAAGCAATGGTCCCTTCAATCAACTTAAGCAAGGCTTGTTGAACACCCTCACCTGACACATCTCGAGTAATCGAAGGATTATCTGATTTCCTGGATATTTTATCTATTTCATCAATATACACGATGCCAGTTTCAGCTTTTTCAACGTCATAATCACATTTCTGTAGGATTTTCTGGATGATATTTTCGACATCTTCTCCTACGTACCCCGCTTCAGTCAGGGTAGTTGCATCAGCAATGGTGAAAGGAACATCCAGCAATCTAGCCAATGTTTCAGCCAATAAGGTTTTTCCCGATCCCGTTGGCCCGATCAATAAAATATTGCTTTTGGCCAGCTCGACTTTATCCTTCCGGGTATTATTTCTCAGGCGCTTATAGTGATTATAAACAGCCACTGCCAGAATTTTTTTTGCGCTTTCCTGCCCAATAACATAATTATCAAGCTCTTCCTTGATTTCTTTCGGCTTAGGTAACTTTTCTACATTTAACGATGCTTCATCTTCAGCCAGCTCATCCCTGATAATGTCGTTACATAATTCAACGCATTCATCACAGACGTAGACAGATGGGCCCGCAATCAATTTCCGGACTTCATGCTGGCTTTTGCCGCAAAAAGAACAATACAGCAGCTTTTCATCGTCGCTTCCGTTTTTATCTTTACTCATTTACCCGCTCCACAGCGCATTTCATATGCTCAATTAGTCTGTAACACAGAATATAACTAAATGAAAAAAATTCCAATAATTGTTTACTTTTGGCGCTCACTTAATACTTGGTCAATCAACCCGTATTCCGCAGCGTCTTCAGCACTTAAAAAGTTATCCCGGTCAGTATCCTGTTGTATTTTTTCGATTGCCTGGCCGGTGTGGCGAGCCAAAATCTTGTTTAATTTTTCTTTAATCAACAAAATTTCCCGGGCATGTATATCAATATCTGAAGCCTGTCCCTGAAATCCGCCTAATGGCTGATGAATCATAACTCTTGAATGAGGCAGGCAAAAACGCTTGCCATGCGCACCACCCGCTAGTAACAATGCCCCCATACTGGCGGCCTGACCAATACACATGGTGCTGACATCCGGCTTGATAAATTGCATCGTGTCATAAATCGACATGCCTGCGGTGACTGATCCACCAGGGGAATTGATATACAGATGAATATCTTTATCAGGGTTTTCCGATTCAAGAAAAAGCAGCTGTGCCACCACCAGATTCGCCATGTAATCTTCAACTTGCCCGACCAGAAAAATGACTCGCTCTTTTAGCAACCTTGAATAAATATCAAATGACCGTTCTCCACGGGCCGTCTGCTCGATGACGATAGGGACTAATCCACCTGCCATTTGTGGCTCTGTTGTAGCATTCACTTTGTCTTGAAAATTTATCATAACGTGTGTAGACCCTTATTTGTTAGCGCTCATGACTTCATCGAATTTTACCGTTTGATCAGTCACTTTAGCTTGACTCACCACCCACTCAACTACCGCATCTTCCAATACCATTTGTTGAATTTCCTGTAACCTGGACGCATCTGAATAATACCAGTTAACTACGTCTTCTGGCTGCTCATAGCTGCGCGCCATTTTTTCAACGGTTGCGCGGACTTTGCCATCGTCTGCTTTCAGCTCTTGTTGTTTGATAACTTCACCCAAAATCAGGCCTAAACTTACTCTACGTTGCGCCTGCTCTTCAAAAGTCGCCCGCGAAATATCCATTTGATCCAACGACATATTCTGTTGCTTTGCGCGTTCAGCATAGGGCTTGATCATTTCCTCAACTTCCTGATCAACCAATGCGCCTGGAATCGTTATTTTTATATTGTCAAAAATGGCGTCCATTACAGATTTTTTCAACCAGCTGTTCAAGCCCATTGCCATTTCTCTTTCCATATTTGCCTTCACATCTTTATGAAAAGATTCTAATTCACCATTTTCTACGCCATAGGCTTTAATGAATTCCTCATCAACTTCAGGTAATACTGATTCTTCTACAGAAATCAGCGTCACATCAAAGGTTGCTGGTTTGCCAGCAATTTTCTGGTTGCCATAATCATCAGGAAATATGACTTCAAACGATTTCTTGTCGCCTGCAGATAACCCAACAATTGCATCTTCAAAACCGGCAATCATTTTTTTGGCACCCATTTCAACCTTGAAGTCTTCTACAGTACCGTCAGTAAAGTTTTCACCCTCACACATTCCAGAAAAATTGATCGTCACCTGGTCATTAATTGCTGCTGCCCGTTCAACTGTATTCCAGACTTTTTTCTGCTCACGAAGTTTATCAATCATGGCTTCAACATCAGTATCGTCAACTGAAGAAGTTGCCCTTGATATTACTAGTTCAGACATACCCTCCAGCGAGATTTGAGGGTAAACTTCAAACTCAGCCACATACTCCAACCCTTCCTGTTTATCTGAAGGGTGAATGTGAGGCTGCCCCGCAGGCATTAACGCTTGCTCTTGCAACGCTTCAAAATAGGTATTTTGAATCAAGTCACCCGCCACTTCCCCTCTGACACGACTACCAAATTGCTTCTTAATGACATTTACCGGCACTTTTCCGGGACGAAATCCATCCAGCTTAATATCCTTAGCTAACGATTTAAAACGAGCTTCCATTTTTTCCTGAACCACCTCTTCAGGAATACTCACCGTCATTTTTCGGTTTAATTCAGATGTCTTTTCGACAGAAACTTGCATGGATTTACCTCAATAATGTTAAAAAAGTGACTTTGAAAACAATTCAAGAAATTGCTTGGAGATCTATTTGGTGACCATCGCTAAACACGATAAATGGTGCGAGCGGAGAGACTCGAACTCTCACGGGCTACCCCACTGGAACCTAAATCCAGCGCGTCTACCAGTTCCGCCACGCTCGCATAAAGGTATGCAATTATATATGAGCAAATCACTGTTTACAAGAGAACTAAAGCCTAATATTTGTATGTTTTTCTTATACAAAAAAAGCCGCTAGCTCTCGCTAGCGGCTTTTTTAATTACATCATATTTCTGTTAACGCTTAGAAAGAGACACCCGCTTGAATCCAGAATTTTTGACGATCAGTCGCAAACCCATCTGCATTATAGTAGACATATTTTGCTAGCAACGAATAATGTTTACCAAATTTTTTGGCTACTAGAAAATCATACTCCTGACCAAGATCCATATTTCCTGTGTCATCTGTGAAGTCATGATAAACACCCATTAACTTAACACCATATACTTTGGCTACAACCATGCCATAAACATCACGCAGACCAAATCCAGGCGTATTCAAAAATACATCAGCCCAACCATTAAAAGCGTGACCAGTTGCTAAAGGTGTTTGAAAACGATTTAGATCCGTGGCAACAGAACCTTCACCACCTAATTGCTCAACACCACCTTTTATAGTCACACCAAATGCAGAAAGTCCACCGTTTACATGAAAGTAATCAACTTCATATCCATTTGGGTTGTTATCAAGATCCGATTGAGAAGCAAATTCACCGCGATACACAAATTTAACGTCTTCTGTTACTTTTTGCGCACCCACCAGGCTGCCACCAAAGGTTTGACTAGATGCCGCAGCAGCATCTTCATTTTCAATAAAGTAGGCATACCCAGTAATTTTACCTACACCTTTAAAATCGTACGCCACGTTAAAGAAGGGTGACGAATGTTGGTGTGTATCAGAAAAAATCCGCTTAACACCTTCGATAAATCCAAATTTTGCAACGGTATTGGGTAAAGATTTGTTTACAACCAAAATTGAATCATACGTCTGCTCCAATTGACGCCAGCCAACATTACCAATAAAACGATCATTATCAATTTTGATACGTTGACGACCTACTTTTACCACTGTATCAGGAATACCTTTGAAACTTAACCATAACTGGTTAACTTCTGTGTCCTGTGGGTCTGCAATAACGTCATGGCCTTTGTTACGTAATGTTCCATTACGTAGCGTGTTGTAGTCATTGATTCCTATATCCTGGTTACCTTCGAACTCCGCAAAAACCTGAAAGCTTTTAAACTCAGGCGTTAAATAACCTAATCTCAACCGCGCTGTGAACGCTTCACCTGTATTTAATGTTGTTTCTTCAGTATTTGCATTTTCATAACGCAGACGCAAATTAAGTTTTATTTGACCATATTTGGCATCTTTTTGACCAAATTTCAAAGCATCTGAAATAGTTTCATTAATGCCTGCCTGAGCGGAACTTCCTAACGAAGCCGATACTGCAAAAGCGACAGCCCCTAAGGTTTTACCGTGACGAGCTAAAACAGCCGTGAATGACATAATTTCCCCCATAAATTTTCCAAAAGATCTAGCATCATATTAATGATGCGTTACAAAGTAATATAGCTGTTTTTTGCTAAAAAGCAACAAAAAGTTATATTTTTTTTCAATAGGTTAACTGATATTTCTCATTTAAATGATCACAATAACATTAAATATGATGCAAAATTACAACACTTTCATAAAAGTGTTGTAAAAACATTAATTTAGCATCTTGCTTAGTGCGTATGATCACATTCAGCCAGGAAAGTTAATAAGCTTTCTCTGTACTTATAGTAGTCAGGATGTTCAAGCAAAGACTTGCGCGTTCTTGGACGAGGTAGATCAATTTCTTCAATCTTACCCACTTTTGCATGTGGACCATTGGTCATCATCACCACGCGATCAGCTAACAAAATGGCTTCATCCACATCATGCGTTACCATAATGGCCGTCACATGCGTTCTCTCCCAGACTTCCATTAATACTTCCTGCAGTTCCCAACGCGTTAATGAGTCCAGCATGCCGAAAGGTTCATCTAGCAATAACAATTTGGGCGACAACGCAAATGCGCGCGCAATTCCTACCCTTTGTTTCATGCCGTTTGACAAATCCAACGCTTTTTTATCTAGCGCATCTCCAAGGCCGACACGAGTCAGATAATATTCAACAATATCTTCGCGTTCAGATTGCGCAGCATGAGGAAAAACCTTATCCACACCCAACATGACATTTTCAAATGCTGTTAACCAAGGGAACAAGCTTGGTGCTTGAAACACAACGCCACGATCGGGACCCGCGTCATTCACTTCGTGGTTATCCAAAAAGATCCCGCCTTCAGAAATATCATTCAATCCGGCCGTCATAGATAAAACGGTCGATTTACCACACCCTGAATGCCCGATGATTGAAACAAACTCTCCCTTGTTCATCTTCAATTCAAAACCATCGACCACTTTGACCGTACTGTTTCCATCGGGTGTCGGATAAATTTTACTCAGTTGAGAAAACTCAAGATAGCGTGGTCTACCCAGGTCTTTCTGCTCAGGCTTCAACGCCGAATGATCAGTTTGCCAATCATTGCTTGTATTTGGCCGTACCGGCGGCAAACTCACTTTGTCCATGCCGATTTCCTGCGCCTTTTCCATACCGACATTCATCAGATAACGGGTAATTTCACCCCGCAAGCGCTTGAAATTATCATCATGATTCAGCGCAGTCCGGTCTCTGGGGCGCTCGATATCCACCTGAAAATCCGGACCGAACGTTGCGTCCGGCCCCGGCTTAAGAGGAATCACCCGATCTGCCATATAAATAGCCTCATCAACATCATTGGTGATCAGAATGACTGTTTTCTTTTCCTGCTCCCAGATTTGTAGAATTTCATCCTGCAATTTTCCACGGGTTAACGCATCCAGCGCACTCAATGGCTCATCCAGCAACAGAATTTCAGGGTTAGCCGCCAGTGCTCTTGCCACATTCACCCGTTGACGCATTCCCCCAGACAATTCAGCCGGACGTTTATCCATCGCCGCGCCCAGGTTTACCATCTTGATGTACTTCTCCGTTTGCGCACGTCGCTTTTCAGCCGACAACTCTTTATATATCTGATCGACTGACAGCGCGACATTCTCATAAACAGTCAACCAAGGCATTAATGAGTAACTTTGAAACACCACGCCGCGATCAGGCCCTGGCCCGATAATTGGCTGGCCATCTTTTAACAGCTCCCCGCTATTTGCTTCAATCAATCCAGCAATCAAAGAAATGAGTGTCGTCTTCCCGCTTCCGGAAAAACCAACGATGGCGATAAATTCACCCTGTCTGATCTCAAGGTTTATATCCCTGAGAATAGAACTCTTCTCACTTCCTTCACCGTAAGTTTTGCAAACATCTTTCAATTCAAGCAATACTTTCTCCTGCGCAGGAGCTTGTTGTTCAGTTTCTTGCATAACGATATCTTGTGCTGCGGCCATTTCCATATCCTCTTAAAGTTGCTTACCAAAAGAAAATACATTCTGTAGCGATGACATAATGCGATCGAGAATAAAACCGATAATACCAATCGTAAATACAGCCACCATGATTTTGCCCAATGATTGTGAACTGCCATTCTGGAACTCATCCCAGACAAATTTCCCCAACCCAGGGTTTTGCGCCAGCATTTCTGCCGCAATCAGAACCATCCAGCCAACACCCAAAGATAAACGCATACCAGTAAATATATAAGGTAAAGCGGAAGGCAGAATAATCTTTTTAATCTGGGTCACATAATCCAGGCGCAATACCTTGCCGACGTTAACCAGGTCCTTATCAATTGAAGACACACCTACCGCAGTATTAATCAATGTTGGCCATAAGGAACATAAAGTCACCGTAATAGCTGACGTCAAAAAGCTTTTTTCAAACCAGGAATCGTCAGTAGTAACATACAACGCACTTACCATCAGTGTCACAATAGGTAACCAGGCCAGAGGCGACACCGGTTTAAAAATCTGAATCAAAGGGTTTAAAGCGGTATTGATTATCGGACTCATACCACACACTATCCCGACAGGCACTGCCACCACAGAAGCAAGCACGAAACCAACAAAGACGGTATACAAACTGGTAAATATTTGATCCAGATACGTTGGCTTACCCGTATATGGACGAATTTTGATTTTGGCATCCGGGTTTTTTGCCAGTTTCTTTTCATTTCTGACCCGTTGACGTTCATAGAATGCCACTTCTTTATCACGTTCTGAATTGTGATCGTCAATCAAACCGCCCAACTCGCCCCATACAGCGGTTGGACCGGGAATTTCTCCCAAACTTGTCTTGATTTGAGTTGCAGTGCCCCCCCAAACAATTAAAAAGGCAACGAAGGCTATTATGGGCACGCCCATAATCAACCATAACTCTCTCATTTGCTGATGTGGATTATCCCCGCCGCAAATCCTTACGATAGGAACAAACCATGTTAACCCGGTTATATTTAAAAATTTGATTAGTTTATTATTCATCTGATTCACCCGTTATCTAATCCCGAAAAAGAGGCACATCCCTGCGCCAAAACGACACCGTGTCTAACCGAGAAACTCTAACGCTTAAATTAACAACACATGATTTGAGGAACATCCCTGTTCCGATACAACTTACTCCACAATACTTCCACCGACGACTTTTTGCTTGCCTTTCAGACCGATAGCAAATTTGGTCAGGTATTCATTTGGTTTGGTACCATCGTAAACCACGCCATCGATGAATTCAGTTTGAGGTGGTTTAAAGCCAGTCTCGCCATCAGCAGGGAAGTCACTTGCTTTTGCCTTGCCTTCAGCAATCAACGCTTTTGCCGCTGACATGTAGATGTCTGGGCGATATACTTTTTTTGCAATATCCATGTACCAGCTATCAGGCTTGAATTCGTTCACCTGTCCCCAACGACGCATTTGCGTCAGATACCAGATGGCATCACTGTAATATGGATAGGTTGCGTTATAACGGAAGAACACGTTGAAATCAGGCAATGAACGCTTATCCCCTTTCTCGTATTCAAACGTACCTGTCATACTGTTGGCGATAACTTCATAGTCAGCACCTACATATTTACTTTCAGATAGGATTTTTACTGCTTCCGGACGATTTTTGTTGTTGTCCGCATCCAGCCACATTGCTGCACGAATCAATGCTTTTACAACTGCTTTATGCGTATTCGGGTATTTGTCAGCCCATTCTTTACTTACACCAAATACTTTTTCTGGGTTGTCTTTCCAGATTTCGTAGTCAGTAATTACAGGCACACCAATACCTTTGAATACTGCCTGCTGGTTCCATGGCTCACCCACACAGTAACCATAAATGGTGCCTGCTTCCAGAGTTGCAGGCATTTGAGGTGGCGGTGTTACAGATAACAATGCATCCGCATCGATCTGACCGGTAATATCTTGAGGTGGCGCATAGTAACCAGGCTTGATTCCACCCGCAGCCAACCAGTACCGCAGTTCATAGTTATGTGTGGACACTGGGAAAACCATACCCATGTTAAAAGGCTTGCCTTCTTCTTTGAATTTTTCTACAACCGGCTTCAAATAATCTGCTTTGATTGGGTGAACCGGCTTGCCATCGGCCATAGGCACATGGGGTTTCATTTGACTCCAGATATCATTGGAAACCGTAATGCCGTTACCATTCAAGTCCATGCTGAATGCTGTAATAATGTGCGACTGGGTACCAAAACCGATAGTCGCTCCCAAAGGCTGACCTGCCAGCATGTGTGCGCCGTCCAGCTCACCATTGATCACTCTGTCCAGCAAAACTTTCCAGTTTGCCTGCGCCTCAACCTGAACATACAGCCCTTCATCTTCGAAATAGCCTTTCTCGTAGGCAATGGCCAAAGGCGCCATATCAGTCAGCTTGATAAAACCAAATTTAAGATCTTCTTTTTCTAGATCCGCCAGCAAACTACCAGAAAAACCTAACGTAGCAGCAGTCACAGCGACGGATAAGATATGCTTAACCCCACTCATTCCTGTTTTTTTCATTTTTTCTCTCGCTTATTAACAAAAACACAACCCAATAAAAAAGGCGTCATCAAATAAATACAAAGCACTTATTTGAATGACGCCTTTGTCATTGGATAAAAGTAACCCATCAGTAACGGTTGCATTTATCAAAGCACGAGATGTGCCAAGGGTTTTTTTCAGCTATTTTACTTTTGAAAACGCAGCACCGCCATTTCATAAACAGCGCACATCGTTGATTTTTTCTATAAAAGAAGGGTATTTCCACGGCTTTTAAAAAAATGCTTTACCGTCCTCTTATTTATATTTAACGCACATACCAGCTCTTTTAAAGAAACAATACAGATATGTTTCATTGGATAGCCCACCATAATGGTGCAACACTTGCCGCTTTGCACCAATATAGGCTGCCTAATTCTTACGATTTTTTGGACGTTCCCGTAATTGAGTGACAGCACCACTTGCCGGCTCCGGCGGCTGTCCCTGCATGTGTCCACGGAGCATAACCTCAATCTGATCTGCCGGCCGGGGACGACTAAACAGAAACCCCTGATACACATCACACTCCGTATTTTGTATAAATGCCAGTTGATCCTCTGTTTCAACCCCCTCTGCAATAATCTTCAACCCAAGACTTTTTCCTAAAGCCACAATAGCCTGGCATATCGCCCCTCCCTCATGATCTATATTGCATTCACTAACGAAGGCGCGATCGATTTTGAGGGTGTCTAATGGAAATTTTTTCAAATAACTCATCGATGAATACCCGGTACCAAAATCATCGACAGAAAATGAAACATCCATTGCTTTTAATTTGTGCATCAGGTTAATGCATTGATCAGTATTAGTTGCCAGCATGGTTTCTGTAATTTCCAGCTCAATGGCTTTGCCTGGAATCTGATATTTCAATAAGGCATTTCGAATACGGTCGTAGCAATCATCCAGCATGAAATCTTTTACAGACAAGTTAATCGCCACTGGCAATAACGGTAGACCTGCCGCTTTCCAGTCACTTAACTGGAGACAAACATGTTCGATAACCCAGCTGGTGACATCATTTATCAGACTGGTTTCTTCCAGAATAGGTATAAACACCGCGGGAGAGATCAATCCCTTATCAGGATGCATCCAACGAATTAACGCCTCAAACCCTACGACATCACCGGTTGAACAATCAACTTTCGGTTGGTAATGAATTAAAAATTCATCATTGGCAATGGCGTTGCGTAATTCATTCTCATAAAAAAACCGGTGACTGACTTTTTCTTCCATTTCCGCTTCAAAAAAACAAAATGTATTTCTGCCTTTCTGCTTTGCGGCATACATCGCCATGTCAGCCTGTTGTATCAAATTCTCTGCTGAGACAATTCCGTCACGTGATTCGGCAATGCCAATACTGGTTTGCGCAAACAGTTCACGCCCTTCAATTCTTACCGGCGTACGCAATATATTCAAAATTTCATCCGCTTTGGGTGCTGCCAGCTCTTTGTTCAACCGGGAAAACAGAATGACAAACTCATCACCTCCCCAGCGACTTACAATATCTTCTGAACGAATGGTCGTCGAGAGCAACTCTGCGACATGGCATAACAACCTGTCTCCAGCTTCATGCCCCAGGGTATCATTAATATTTTTGAATTGATCAAGATCGAGAAACATAATAATGACGCTGACTCGATGGCGTTTGGCCAGGTCAATTTCCTGTACCAGCCTTTCCTTGAAAAAATAACGATTATACAATCCGGTCAACACATCATTAAACGCCAGCGCCTGCATTTTATTTTGCATTTCTACCTGACGACTGATGTCTCTGATATGGAATGTATATTCCTTCAGCATTTTGCTTTGACCCAACTCAACCTGGGTTATACTGAGTTCGGCAGGAAATTCATCTCCGGGGAGGCGTTGCAGGACAGTGCGGTTATGTCTATTTAACGCAAGATCGCTGCTGATAGAAAATTGAGACGCTAAACTGGTTTGAAAATCATCTCTGTAATGCTCAGGCACGAACAAAAGGATAAAATCCTGATTCTTAACCCGCTGAAAACTTAAACCAAAACATTTTTCTGCCGCCTGATTAAATTCTTGAATAAATCCACGGGTATCAATCGTCACGATACAATCTAACGCAGCATTAAGAATTGCACCCTTACGGGATTCACTTTGCCTGAAGTTATCTAAAGCCAACTCACGCGAGACAATTTCACGATTTACACGATCAAGAATATTGTTATATTGGAATGCTATTTGTCCGGCTTCGGTAAAAGGCTCTTCATGCACTTTTTGGCCAAAATCCCCTTGACGTTCATGCGCCTGCATTTGTTTGAGTAAATCATAAAACTCGTTACTAGCCCCATGCTCAACAATATTCAAACCAAGTTTTTCAGCCTGCAAAGATACCCGCAAAGGAAACCACTTATTAATCAGTTTGAATATAAAAAAACAGGCACCAAAGGCGAATAACCCAATGACAGTGACGCCTTGTAACTGCACGATAAATTGATCCCACAACGATAAATGTTTACCCCAGGACTGCGGGTCACTCACAAAAGGGATAGCCAGGGTTCCCCAGATTCCACAGACAAGATGAACAGGCACAGCACCTACAACATCATCAATTCGCCTGGAAATCATAAATTGTTCACTAATACAGATCAATATACCTGCTACGGCGCCTAACAATACAGCCGCCCATGGCATGACAATATTGCAGGATGCGGTCACAGCAACCAAACCACCCAACACACCATTAATACAACGGCCAATCAGAATTTTTTTGGCTTGTAAGTAACACACCAAGGCGGCTACCAGCCCTCCGAATACGCCCGCCAAAAACGTATTGAGTAGAATTAACGGCAATTTATCATTAACCGACAAGGTGCTCCCACCATTGAAACCAAACCAGCCAAACCATAGCAGCATGGCACCCAACACGGCCAATGGAAGACTGCTTCCGGGAATGTCTTTTTTCTCATTAAAATCAGACCGTGGACCTATAATAATAACTACAGCCAAGGCACACCACCCACCCACAGAATGCACTACTGACGAACCGGCAAAATCTATAAATCCGTACGCGCCCAACCAACCGGTCGCCTGCCCTTCAAACAAGCCATTCCATGCCCAGTGCCCGGCAACTGGGTATAAGAACCCCGAAACCAACAAAGACACCATCATGTAGCCCAAAAAATTCATTCGCTCGGCGACCGCACCTGAAATAATCGTTGTCGCCGTGCCGCAAAACATTAATTGAAACATCACAAAGGCATAGAAAAATGATTGACTTTGCTCACTCCCGTTAAGCGGCGAGAGACCCACCCAGCCATTCCAACTGGTACCAAACATCAGAGTAAAGCCAAAAAACCAGAACATAGCCCCTGACACACATAAATCCATCAGGTTTTTTAGCGCAACATTGATGCTGTTCTTGTGTCGAACCAACCCGGCCTCAAGACAGCAAAAACCTGCCTGCATCAAAAAGACCAGGGAAGCACAAATGATGATCCAGATGATATCTAACACAATGTACGCTTTGAGCTAATGAACAACCCGATACCTGCCAAGCAGTTCATCAAGGTTTTCACTAATATGCATTAAACTGTCTCCATTTTCTTTCAAGATGACAGCTTCACTGGACGTTTTCTGATTGAGAAGATTAATTGATTCAATTTTTTCGCTGATAATTTTTGTCGCACTGGCCTGCTGCTCCATCACAGTAGAAATGTTTGTATTCAGTTCCTTAATATTTCTTACCGCTTCGCTGATTGATTCAAATCCAACCGTTGCAAATTCAATTTGCTGATTGCTCGATTGCGACTGATCTCTAGCTTGCTGGACAAAATTACTGGTCACCTTCATTTCCTGCTGAAAGTTATCAATAATCCGGTCAATTTCCAAAGTGGATTCCTTAGTTCTCGATGCAAGATTTCTTACTTCATCCGCAACCACTGCAAACCCACGCCCGCTTTCGCCAGCGCTGGCCGCCTCAATCGCAGCATTTAATGCTAACAAATTGGTTTGTTCGGCTATCGCTTCAATCACTTCGGTCACATTGCTCACCTCCACAGAATGCTGCTGTAACCTTTCAACGGATTCCGTAAAATGGCTGACGATTTCAGACATTTTGTTGATCGCAAACATGCTCATCGTCATGATCTGCGAGGCACTCCCGATTTCCGCATCAGCCGTATTGGAAGCCGATGCCGCATGTTCAGATTGATTGAGAATATGCGAAGCCTGTTGCTGCAATTCATCTACCTGGTGCTTCATCAACAAGGTATTTTCAACCTGTTGCTCCAACTGTGAATGGGTATCCTCCACAAACTGCCGCACTTGTTTTGCGGAACAATTCACTTCCCCAGCCCCCTCCTGCATTTCTTTGAGACTGGATGAGAAATGCTCCAGCAGGGAATTGAACATACGGGCAATTTCCCCTGCCTCAGTCCCCTTTTCTATTTCCACCCGACGTGTCAGATCGTTATCCTCAATAATATGACGCATGGCTTGCAACGTATCCAGCCACACTGTTTTAGCGCCATGCTCAGCAACGTTCAACCCGATATCTTCATGTTCTGCGGACACCCTAACCATATTAAAGACATGTAGCACAACAAAGAGCAACAACCCTAACAGAAAACTCCAGCCACCAACCGCAAATACTCCCGTTAACTGAACAACGAACTGATCAAGCATGGAGTGCCCCATTGCTTTAGGGCTGGCAAAAAAGGCCAACACCAAGGTTCCCCAAGTGCCTGCACCGGCATGTACAGCAATAGCGCCCACGGGATCATCCACTTTGCATACCTTGAGCAAAAATGAATCAACAAAACAAGCAACCAAGCCGCCACTGGCACCTATGAGTAACGCCCCGCCCAGCTCAACAATATGACACCCGGCCGTAATGGCCACCAATCCGCCCAAAATACCATTCAGCATCTTTTCTATAACGACCTGGCCCTTAAATACCAGATAAAACAATAAGCAAATCACACCTCCTGCAGCCGCAGCCAAACACGTATTGACTAAAATGCCTGCAATGGACTCATTCGCTTCCAGAGTGCTGCCCCCATTAAACCCAAACCAGCCAAACCATAACAGGAAAACGCCGATCGTTGTCAATAACAAGTCATGTCCGGTCAGAGGATTTATCGAACCATCATCATTAAAGCGTCCAGTTCTAGGCCCCAACACAATGACGCCAGCCAATGCAATCCAACCACCGACAGCATGCACTACAGTTGAACCCGCAAAATCAATAAATCCCTGTTCGGCTAACCAACCGCCGTCACCCCATACCCAATGACCACTGATGGGATAAATAAAGAGTGCTACACAAACTGAAATAACCAGATAACCACTGAATTGCATACGCTCTGCAACTGCCCCGGAAACGATGGTCGCCGCTGTTCCGGCAAACATAGCCTGGAATAAAAAGAATATATGGTCATAGGGCGTTTCTAGTGCAGAGAGAAAAAAACCATCACTTCCAGCCAACCCGGAAGCGCTGCTTCCGAACATTAATCCATAACCCACTGCATAAAACACCAGGATAGATACGACCAAATCACTCATGTTTTTTATAGCCACATTCAACGTATTCTTTTTACGAATGCTTCCAGTTTCAAGCAAGGTAAAGCCAGCCTGCATCAAAAATACCAGGGCTGCACTCAGCGATATCCATATGACATCCAGTCCTTTTTGAAGCTGCTTAAGCTCAACAGATTCATCCGCCTGTGCCACCCAGGGGAAAAACAAAACACATAAAACACATAATTTCTTTACGTAGGGGAAATACGTTGACCTTTTATTCATATTCAACTTCCACATCATGTTATGAAAACATTGAAGTTCCTGCTACAGCAATAAGTATTAAGGAGCAGAACAACATGCCATAATATATTTGTAGACTATTTTTTGTGTGTTCGAAGGAATTTTTTAATTGAGAATCAACTATCTGTTCACATTTATCATAAAAGTCAAACACACTTGCCAGCTTATTTGTTGCTTCATCAAAAAACACTGGAGACTTGACACTGGGATAATCCGCAACAACAAACTGGTCCTGCATGGTATCAACAAAACCAGTTAACAAGTTGTCAACCTCCCTGCATTGCTCAACCAGGCCTGCATCTTTATGAAGCACTGTGGACAAGCCATGCTCAACATCCTTGAATGACGAAGAAATTTTATGGCTGAGAAACTGAATATTGACTTTATCAACAGCAAACGACTGACCTGAGGCGGCAATTCCACTGCCTACTGCTCTCGCCTTACCCACAGACTCGGCAACAACAGGGAGCAAGAACCATATAATCTTTATATATTCAGGGTCATAACATCCATTTTTCTGCAATTGGCTCATTTCTGCTAAATTGTTGAGCAACGCTAGAATGCGTTTTATCAACAACGAATGCCTGGTAAAGCTTTGCTTGGCTGTGAAATTAAAAGACTCCGCTTCTATCTGATCCCAATCTTCTTTAATGGGGAGCGCCAATTGACTTAACTGATCATTGTGCTGATTAGTTTTTAGCACATCTGTAAATGCCAATCTAATTTCTTTTCTAACCGTATTTATTTTCGATTTGAAGCTATCATCCCCTTTCAGATAAGCGCCCATCATCCCCCGGTGCTGTTGCGTTTTGATGAAGATATTTTTCAATGCATTTGCCTGCCCCAGACCATGAATCTGAGCAGATAATTGCTTTTGTCTAAGTAGGCAGGTTTGCAACTTGATATACGTCATCAAGAAAATAATAATCAATGATGCAACAAAAACTTCAAACATGTTTTCTCTCAATACGACGTGGTCAAATCAGCCAAATGAACAGCAATATTTGCCGACTCAACAGCCACTTTACTGTTGGTATCAACACTATGCGCAATCGACTCTATATTTTGTCCTATATTTTTGCTGACCTGGCTTTGTTGCTCAGCGCTGGCGACGATGGTGCTGATTCGATCAAATGAAAGCATTGTTTGTTGCTGGATTTCATCCAGTGCAGTTTCCACTGTAGATGCCTTGCCAACGCCAAATTCAGCCTTGGTTTTCGTTTCCTCCATTGAGTTAACCGCCTGCTTTATATCACCTCTGACGGTTTCAATCGTCCCGGTTATTTCTTCAGCAGAGTTTCCTACCCTTTGCGCCAAGGATCTGACTTCATCAGCAACCACTGCAAACCCGCGACCATGTTCTCCTGCTCTTGCTGCTTCAATGGCTGCATTTAATGCCAGCAAATTGGTTTGATCAGAAATTTCTTTAATCACCTCAGATATCTGAGTGATTTGTTTGGAATGTGCTTCAAGATTTAAAATGAGGCTGGACACCGTCATGACATCATTCAATAACATCTGTAATTCCTGAATAAAACCAGTCACAGTCTGTTTGCTTTCTCCTGTTAAATGTTGTGTCGTCTGACATACATGCTCAGCTTCACGGCACTGTTTGGCGACATCAACAATACTGACTGACATTTGTTCAATTGCTGAAGCAATTAATTCAGTACTTTCTTTTTGTTTGATAACATGCTCCGAAACTTCTGAAGACATACGCGTCAATTGCTGAGCAGAATGGCGCGTCTCCAGCATGGAATCGTTGATTTGCACCACTTGTTGTTGCACCTGTCTGACACATTCATTGTATCGTTTGGCTAACTGGCTGCATTCATCCTCACCTTGCAGCAAAAGACGAAATTCATAATTTCCAGACTGCAACTGAATGAATGCTTCAGTCAATGACTGAAACTGGGCATGAAAGGTACGACTCAAACTAATCTGAAACACAACAAACAGCAACAAAAACATAACAGAAAAACTGATCATCAACGTCTTATGGCTGAACTCAGGAAAGAACACGCACACGCCCATAAACAGTATAGAAATCATTGGCATAACTGAAATCATCCAGATTTTTTTATGATGCCCCATGGAGTGTAAAAAAATACTAATAAACCTCATTCAACTATCCTGAAAAAATGACAAAAAATTTTTTTTAAGCATTTAGAATTGATCCTATTGTTAATATAGCCCTATTTTTTCAATCGTTAGGAAGCATCCGAAAATTAACTGTTAACGCCATTTTTTAGCGCTTTGATTTATTCATGCACAATTACAGTGCAATAGCTTCCATTGAAATGACTTTACTGAACATTAACTGTAAAAACTATCCTAATAATTAACGTATAATCAATAGCACGCCATACGCTGCTTTTTTCATTACACTTTAGTTTTATCAACTAACAAACCAACGGCATGTTCCGAACGTATTAGTAGCCATCACAGTGTATGCAATTGACTGGCTCAAAGTAGTCTAATTCGGTCTGTTTTTTGCATGTAAACCATTATTTCACCAGGGGAAACACATGACCATTCGCGTGGCCATCAATCATAAAACCACTTACAAGTTTGATCGGCTGATTTCATTATCACCACATATTTTTCGCCTTCGGCCGGCAGTGCATTCCAGAACCCCTATTAAAGGATATTCACTGAAAATTGAACCGGAAGATCATTTCATCAACTGGCAACAGGATCCGTTCGGCAACTTTCTGGCGCGGGTGGTATTTAATGAAAAAGCCCGGCACTTGAGTATTCATGTTGAAGTCATTGCTGACATGACGGTGATCAACCCGTTTGATTTTTTTGCCGAGGAATACGCTGAAAAATTTCCCTTTGCATACGACAAGCAACTCAAAAAAGAACTGGAACCCTATCTTGAAATCACTGAAGACGGCAAGCTGCTTAAACGCTGGCTGAAAGATGTTGATTTGACACCCAAACGCAGTGTGGACTTTCTGGTTGATCTCATTCAACGCCTGAATGAGGACATCAAATACAATATCCGCATGGAACCGGGCATCCAGAGCTGTGAAAATACGCTGGACAACCTCAGCGGTTCCTGTCGAGATTCTGCCTGGTTGCTGGTGCAAATTTTGCGGCATTTGGGCTTGGCGGCACGATTTGTATCCGGTTATCTGGTGCAGTTGACGGCCGATGTCAAATCGCTGGATGGGCCGTCCGGACCGGAAGCGGATTTCACCGATTTACATGCATGGACAGAAGTTTATTTACCCGGCGCCGGTTGGGTTGGGCTGGACCCTACCTCCGGCCTGTTTGCCGGTGAGGGCCATATCCCGCTGGCATGTACACCAGACCCCGCCAGTGCCGCTCCGGTCTCTGGCGCGACAGATAAATGTGAAGTCGAATTTGAATTCGACAACAGCGTGGAACGCATCCATGAAGACCCGCGCGTCACCAAACCCTATACCGAAGAACAATGGGAAGCCATTGACATCCTAGGTAATCAGGTCGATGAACGATTAAAAAATGATGATGTTCGCCTGACGATGGGCGGCGAGCCCACCTTTGTATCCGTGGATGACATGGAAGGCGCTGAATGGAATACCCGTGCTGATGGCCCGCATAAGCGCAAACTTGCCCATGAATTAACCTTGAAGCTTCGTGACCAGTTCTCCAAAGGCGCGTTGCTGCATTACGGCCAGGGCAAATGGTATCCAGGAGAACCCCTGCCTCGTTGGCAATACGGCTGTTTCTGGCGTAAGGACGGGGTGCCGGTCTGGCAAAACCAGGAATTACTGGCCGATATCAAAGTAGATTATGAATTCACTGCAACCACTGCACATAGTTTTATGCAGCATTTGTGTCAGCATTTATCCATTGCCAAGCATTACATCAAACCGGCCTATGAAGATCCGTTTTATTTTTTATGGCAGGAAGGCAAGGTACCCAACAACCTTGATCCACTCAAAACCACATTAAAAGACAGTCTGGAGCGCCGCACACTGGCTAAATACCTGAATAATAATCCGGGTGAACCCATCGGCTATGTACTGCCAATTCAATGGGACTGGAAAAACCAGGGCTGGCGCAGTGGGCCATGGGAATTGCGTCGCGGTGATATTTACCTGATCCCCGGCAATTCGCCACTGGGTATGCGTATGCCGCTGGAAAGTCTGCCGTGGGTGGCGGAAGACAAACGCGACCCGCAGGAACCGCAAAGTCTGTTCGAACCATTACCTGAACTGGGCGACTATTATGGCGAAGTCACGCGACGATTCTCCGATGTCATTCCAAACCCTGAACCACATCCCGAAATCGTCCAGCAACAAACCGGTGATCTGGAAAACAAACAGGTGGATATTCCACATACCGCCCTGTCAATCGAAGTTCGTGATGGCCGTTTATATGTATTTATGCCACCGATGTCTTTTCTGGAACATTACCTGGAAATCATCGCGGCCGTAGAGGCTACGGCACGCACACTGAACACGCCAGTGGTTATCGAGGGCTACGAGCCGCCTCGCGACTACCGGGTCGAACGACTGATGGTCACCCCTGACCCCGGCGTCATCGAAGTCAACATTCACCCTTCCAAAAGCTGGAAGGAACTGGTCGATAAAACCACAATATTATATGAACTTGCGCATCAGGTACGCCTGGGCACCGAGAAATTCATGCTCGACGGCCGCCACAGTGGTACCGGCGGCGGTAACCACATTACCCTGGGCGGCGAGACACCGGCTGACAGTCCACTGTTACGCCGCCCCGACCTGCTACGCAGCCTGATTACCTACTGGCAGCATCATCCCGGACTTTCCTATCTGTTTTCCGGTATGTTTATCGGCCCCACCAGTCAGGCACCGCGTGTAGATGAAGGCCGCGATGAAAAACTGTATGAACTGGAAATTGCCTTTCAGCAAATGCCGCAGGGAGAAACGCCGGCACCGTGGCTGGTGGACCGCCTGCTACGTCATTTGTTGACCGACATTACCGGTAACACCCATCGATCCGAATTCAGTATTGACAAACTGTACTCACCGGACAGCTCTACAGGTCGTCTGGGCATTCTTGAACTGCGCGCTTTCGAGATGCCGCCACACGCACACATGTCACTGGTGCAAAATCTATTGCTGCGTACATTACTCGCCTGGTTCTGGCGCAAATCCTATCAGCACAAGCTGGTACGCTGGAATACCGAACTGCACGACCGCTTTATGCTGCCACATTTTGTGGAACAGGATCTACGACAAGTAGTGGAAAATCTGCGTAGCGCCGGATTTGGTTTTGAAATGGACTGGCTGGCGCCTTTTCTGGAATTTCGTTTTCCGGTATACGGCACCACCATGATTGAAGGCATGGAACTGGAACTACGCTTTGCCATTGAACCCTGGCATGTTCTGGGCGAGGAAATGAGTAATTCCGGCACCGCACGCTTTGTGGACTCCTCTGTCGAGCGCGTGCAAATTAAAATCAATGGCTTTACCGAAGGCCGTTATCTGATTACCTGTAATGGCCGCCGTTTGCCACTGCAAAACACCGGTCGCAAGGATGAATATGTTGCCGGGGTGCGTTATCGTGCCTGGCAGCCACCTTCTGCGCTACATCCAACCATCGAACCGCATACGCCGCTGGTGTTTGACGTGTTTGACACCTGGAATATGCGCTCTGTGGGTGGCTGTACCTATTATGTTTCTCATCCTGGCGGTCTCAGTTACGACACTTTTCCAATTAACAGTTATGAAGCCGAAACGCGTCGTATCACCCGATTCTGGGACTATGGCCATACGCCTGCCCAGCGCGAGCAGCCTCCTGCCCATCAACAAGGCCAGCGAGAGATGCCCAATGTCTCCTTTGCCCCACATGATGGACTTAATGTGACGGCAGAGCCTCCGCTGGAACTGCCGGATAATGATTATCCCTTCACTCTGGATTTACGCTACGACAAACGCTTGTAAGCGGGGCTTTGACAAGTGGCAGATGGACTGCTTTAATCCATAAAAAGGCTCATAATATATGAGCCTTATTTTTCCATCATAATCGTAGACAAGCACCTTGCAGAATCAAAGCCAGACCAGCCGCCCCAAAGCCACGCAACATTACGCCACCCGCCTGGGCAGCTATGATGAAATGCTTAGCGAGGCCAATAAAATACTGCCACACTGGCAACATTTTATTCATGCGCTGGAAAATATGGGCACCCAGGAAATGGAAACCCGCCATCGCGAGGCACAACGCTTACTGCATGAAAACGGCGTCACCTACACTGTCTACAATGATGCCACCTCTACTACCCGTCCCTGGCAACTGGATCCGATTCCCCTTCTGCTCAGCGCCAGCGAATGGCAAAACATCGAGGCCGGCCTGCAGCAACGTGCACACATACTCAATCTGTTACTGCACGACCTATATGGCAAACAGCAAACTATAAAGAACGGCATTCTGCCAGCAGAATTAATCTTTGCCCATCGGGATTTTTTATTGCCCTGCATGGATAGCCTGCCGGAAAAACAACAGCTGATCGTGTATGCCGCCAACCTGGCACGCGGCACCAATGGCAATATCTGGGTACTGAATGATCATACCCAGGCGCCTTCAGGCATTGGCTACAGCCTGGAAAACCGCAGTGTCATCGGGCAAGTCATGCACGATCTGTTTACTGATGCCAAAGTCATGCGCACCACGCATTTTTTTAATGCGCTGCAGGAAGCGCTCATCCAAAGCGCACCTCATAATCAGGATGACCCACATATTGCCGTACTCACCCCCGGACCGCTTAACGAAACTTATTTTGAACACGCCTATCTGGCATCACAACTCGGTTTCAGTCTGGCGCAGGGCGATGATCTCACCATGCGCGATAATAAAATCTGGCTACGCACGCTGGAAGGTCTGCAGCCGGTAGACGTGATATTGCGGCGTATTGATGACAGCTATAGTGACCCGCTGGAACTACGCGCCGACTCACAACTGGGCGTTGCCGGTTTGCTGCAGGCAGCCCGTCACAAACAGGTCAGCATTGCCAATCCGCTGGGCAGTAGCATTCTTGAAAACTCGGGTATTCTGGCTTTTCTTCCCAATCTGTGTCGCTATTTTTTAAACGAAAACCTGCGCCTGCCATCAATTGCCACTTGGTGGTGCGGGCAACCGAAAGAACGCGATTTTGTGATCAGCAATCTGGATAAAATGGTGATTAAATCGATCAACCGGAGTTTTCAGACCCCGTCAATGTTCGGCGATCAGCTTAATAATCAGCAACGTGACCAGTTAATCCGTGCCATCAAGGCCCGACCCTATACCTTTATTGGCCAGGAAAGAGTCACTTTTTCGACTGCACCGACCTTGATCAATGGCAAAATTAAGGCCAGAAATGCCGTAATACGCTGCTTTGCCGTCTACAATGACGATGCTTATACCTTCATGCCCGGCGGGCTGACCCGTGTCTCTCTGGATAAAGATCAGTTCAATGTATCCAACCAATCGGGTGCCGTCAGTAAAGATACCTGGGTGTTGGCGGATAATGACGAAGTGCTGAGAACGCCACCGGTATTTTTAAAAACCAACGACCAGCAGATAACGGCCATTTCCGAGCCACTTTCCAGTCGCGCCGCTGATAATTTGTTTTGGGTGGGCCGCCATTATGAGCGTATCATCAGCAGTACCCGCTTGTTCCGTACCATTCTGTTTAAACAAGCCAATCTAATGTCAGGTTATGAGCACGACAATAGTGAATGTCTGCTGATTCTGTTGCGTTCACTTACCCATCTTACGGTCAGCTATCCTGGATTTATTGGCAAGTCGATGGAACACAGCAATGAACATTATCAGGAAATGATGTCGCTGTTTAAAGATCAACAACGCCACGGCACGTTGGCTAATAATATTCATGCTTTTTTTCAGACTGCCTTCAATATTCGTGATTTATGGTCACAGGACACCTGGCGCTGCATAGACGGCATACATACCTATTGGCAGACTCAGGTCATTAATACCCCACAACAACCCCACCCGGCTCATCATCTGCCCGAGCTCAGTACTCGACTGGCTGCGTTCAGCGGATTAACGGCAGAGAGCATGACGCGTGAATCCGGCTGGTTATTACTGCAATTGGGACGCCGTCTGGAAAATGCGTTATCCATTATCGCCCTGTTGCGTTCCAGTGTGGTTCAACAACGTAGCGAGACGCTGCAAAACCAGATTCTGGAAGCGGTTTTGTTAGCCACAGACAGTTCCGGCATCTACCAACGACGCTATCGTAGCGTAACCCGTCTTCCGCTGGTGCTGGAATTATTGTTACTGGATCAGACGCATCCGCACTCTTTACTGTTTCAATTACAAAAGTTGCAACACTATATAGAATTACTGCCTGGGCAAACCATCAAAAATCATTTACGCAAAGAGCAGTACCTGATTTTGAAAGCCAATTCAGAGCTGCAGCTGTGTCATCTGGATCAGCTCATAGAACTCAAAGCTGAACAAGGTGTGTATGCCGCGCTGGAAACCCTGCTGGCCAATACTTCCAACCTGTTGTGGGAAATGTCAGAAGCCATTGCCCATAATTATTTCAACCACATCACCGAAACCCACCAGCTGTCTCCCACCTCGCGCGAGCCAACATTGTGAAATACAAAATCACCCACACTACCCAATATCAATACAGCCAGGCTGTCAGCGTGTGTCACAGCGAAGCCCGACTGCTGCCGCGAAGTTTTAACGGCCAGCAATGCCTGAGCAGCAAACTGGAGATTACGCCACAAGCGGCCAATCTACAGGAACGACTGGATTTTTTTGGCAACCGGATTGTATTTTTTGAATTGCAGCAAGCCCATGAGCAACTCACGGTCACCGCTCACAGTGAAGTAGACGTGGCAGACAGCAGTAAACAAATCAGCATGCCGCTGCAGGACAGCTGGGAAAACCTGGCAACCCGCCTGCATGACCCACTTAACCCGGCCACGTCCAACGTTGATGACTTCCTGCAATTACACCTGCTCAGCCTGCATTCCGAGATGATCCCGAATCTTCCGGAAATCCGTGATTATGCCGCAGCTTCTTTTCAGACCGGCTGGTCAGTGATCAATGTCGCCGAAGACCTCACCCGGCGCATCTACCAGGATTTCAGTTACGACCCCAGCTTTACTACCATTACCACCCCGCTGGCCAGGGTATTTGCCCACAAGCGCGGCGTATGCCAGGACTTTGCCCATCTTGCCATTGCCTGTCTGCGCAGCGTTGGCCTGCCCGCCCGCTACGTCAGCGGTTATATCGAAACCACGCCCCCTCCAGGCCAAATCAAACTGGCCGGCAGCGATGCCTCACACGCCTGGTTTTCAGTGTTTCAACCTGAACAGGGATGGCAGGATTTTGACCCTACCAACAACTGCGCCACCGGCGAACAGCATATTACATTAGCCTGGGGACGCGATTATCATGATATTGCGCCATTCAAGGGCTTGGCGCGAGGCGGCAACCAACATCAGGTGAGTGTTGCTGTGGATGTGCGCAGGACTTAAACCTGAATCCGTGATGTCAATGCGGATTCAGGTGACCGTAAAAAAAATTAATGTGCAAAATGTGATATCTAACAAAAATAAATATTGATAATCATTCTCATTTAGATCTATACTATGCCCATCTATTTTGGAGATTGTGATGATCATTTGTGTTTGCCATAGGGTATCTGATAAACAAATTAAAGTGGCTGCTGAGCAAGGGGCTACATCTTTGCGTGAGCTGCGTAATCACTGTACCTTCGGCAGCCAATGTGGTCAGTGCTGCTCTCACGCCAGAGAACTGCTTAAAGAATGCCATTCAGAACCGGTTTTTTTGGAAGCAAAAATCGCCTGATCAGCTGAATCAGACTTCTATTCCTCCCCCTATTATCCGAGGTTGCACGCTGCATGGCTCTTTAGCATCTTGCTAAACCGTTTTCACCCACTGACTTACCCAGCTCTTCCCTTTTCTTGATAGACTAACCTTTCAGGTAGTATCCTCATCTGTCTTATACGGACCTGCAAACACAGATTTTCCGGGATTTTCCCATCCCATGACAAAATCATCCAAAAACATCAAACCCAAAACGCTATACAATCTAAAAAAACCGTGTAGAATTTTTCTTAGCATTCCCTTAATTGAAAAAATACACTAATTTATTATTTAATTATTGTGACTCGACATATTTTCCAAAAAAGGTATCCTTAAGCACTTTTTTCATTTCTTCAGATCATGACTTATTGTATTGCAGCGACTTTAGAAGAAGGACTTGTCCTGGTGTCGGACTCACGTACAAATGCGGGCGTTGACAACGTCAGCAGTTACGGCAAAATGCATGCATTTGATACGGTGCCTGATCGCAAACTGGTGTTATTAAGTGCAGGCAACCTGGCAACCACCCAAGCCGTACTGGAACAATTGCACCGGGATAAACAAAAAGAAGCCGATATCAATCTGAATAATGTGGAATGCCTGTCTTCCGCAGCCGCATACCTGGGCAAGACCAGTCTGGAAAAACAACAACAACATAACAATGCCAAAGGCCAAAGCGCTTTCGACCCTTCCGCAAGCTTTATCCTGGCCGGTCAAGTAGGCGATGAAAACCCCGGTGCCTACATGGTTTACCCAGAAGGCAACAGCATTACAACTTCGCACAACACCCCTTTCCTGCAAATTGGCGAAATCAAATACGGAAAGCCCGTTCTGGATCGCTTCATGAGCCCTGACCGCTCGCTGGATGAAGCCGCCCGATGCTGCCTGATTTCGATGGATTCCACCATTCGCAGTAATGTCAGTGTCGGCCCTCCGGTTGAGCTGCTGATTTACCGCAAAGACAGTTTCAGTCTTGCCGAATACTATTGTTTTCAGGACGATGATAAATACATGCTCAACCTGCGTCGCATCTGGGAAGACAAATTACAAGAAGCCTTCGCCCAATTGCCAGAACTCGATAACCGTTTTAGTAAACCATTATCGGAAAAGCTATAACTTTATCGTTTTCCCTGATCTCGCACATCAGGGAAAAGACTAACATCATCAAGCCTTCCCATACCCGGTGCAGACGCCAGACCTTTTCATGCGGAACAAATTTCCTCTCGTTTGCATTCTCTTTTTCTATTGCTCATAAAGCATGAGTAAACAATACAAATCTACTGGCTTTTATCAAATGTTAATGTTGTCTCACAGCTTGCAGATTGAGCCGAGTAAGCAATCAACACATCAGGTAATTTATACGCAGACGTGTTAGCTGATATAAGAAAATCACGTATGGCCTCCAGGTTTTCAAAGGCTAATACTGACATTTGTAGGAAAATTAGCTACGGCCAATAAAAAAGGCCTGTAGCGTTCACCGCTACAGGCCTTTTAAAATATGGAGCTGGTGATGGGACTCGAACCCGCGACCGGTTGATTACAAATCAACTGCTCTACCAACTGAGCTACACCAGCGTTGTTGAGCCGACTATTATACAAAATTTTTCCGTTCTGTCTATCGCTGGCGGCGATTTTTTTTGACGGTTTTGTGACGGCGATTGTCCTTTTGGCCTTCACCGGTATATTTGGTTTTAAAGCGCTTGGCCGGTGGAATTTTTACTTTTGCTTTTTCTTCGTTATTTTTTGGCTGATAGCTGGGAATTAGATGATGTTTGCCGTTGCCGATGAGGTCTGAACGCCCCATGCTTTTAAGCGCATCACGCAATAACGGCCAGTTTTTCGGGTCGTGATAGCGTAGAAAGGCTTTGTGAAGACGGCGTTGTTTTATGCCCTTCGGGATAGCTATATCATCCGCGCTTCTGGAAACTTTACCCAGACTGTTTTTACCGGAATGGTACATGGCTGTCGCAATTGACATGGGAGACGGTAAAAATGCCTGTACCTGATCGGCGCGAAAGCCGTTGCGCTTGAGCCATAAAGCAAGATTAAGCATATCTTCATCAGTGGTGCCGGGGTGTGCGGCAATGAAATAAGGTATCAGGTATTGCTCTTTTCCGGCCGCTTTGGAGTATTTATCAAACATGGCTTTAAAGCGCTCATAAGTACCCATGCCCGGCTTCATCATTTTTGACAGCGGCCCCTGCTCGGTATGTTCCGGGGCAATTTTGAGATAACCACCAACATGGTGGGTAACCAGCTCTTTTACATATTCGGGTGACTCAACCGCCAAATCATAGCGCAAACCGGAAGCGATAAGGATTTTCTTGATACCAGGCAATTTTCGCGCGCGCCGATACAGTTTGATCAACGGTGCATGATCGGTATTCAGGTTGTGACAAATGCCGGGGTAAACACAGGATAACCGGCGGCATGAGGCTTCAATCTTGGGGTCTTTACAGGCCAGCCGGTACATATTGGCGGTCGGCCCACCCAGATCGGAAATATGACCCGTGAAATTTGGCGAGGTATCGCGGATGGCTTCCACTTCTCTAATAATCGATTCTTCCGAGCGACTTTGAATGATGCGTCCTTCATGTTCAGTAATCGAACAAAACGTGCAGCCACCAAAACATCCGCGCATGATGTTGACGGAATGCTGGATCATCTCAAACGCTGGAATATTGGCCTTGCCATAATCTTTATGCGGCAAACGGGAATACGGCAAGTCAAACACGCCATCCATTTCAGCAGTCGTCAATGGCAGCGGCGGCGGATTTATCCATATTTCGCGGTTGCCATGCTGCTGAATCAAGGAACGGGCATTACCGGGATTGGTTTCGCCATGCATCACGCGTGAAGCATGTGCATACAACACAGGATCATCCTTGACTTCATCAAACGCTGGCAGCCGTATTACGGTTTGCTGACGGAGTGGATTGGGAATGGGACGATGAAATTGAATTACTTTTTCATTCGTCTCGGGTGTTTTTTGGTCATTCTGCGCTTCACAATCAGGCTGCTCCTGATAGGGGTTCGGCTGAGGGGTGACTCTTCCAGGGCGATCAATATCGCTGGAGTCCTTGATTTGCCAGCCTTGTGGAATCTGCTTGACGAAATGCACCGTCCCACGAATCCCTTTTAATTCAGATATCGCTTCGCCTTGTGCCAGACGATGGGCAATTTCGACGACTTGCCGTTCAGCATTGCCATACACCAACAGGTCAGCTTTAGAATCCATCAAAATGGATTTTTTAACTTTATCGGACCAGTAATCATAATGTGCCATACGGCGCAGGCTGGCTTCAATCCCGCCAATGATCACCGGTACATTTTTATAGGCTTCACGGCAGCGATGAGAATAGACATTGACCGCTCGATCAGGCCGTTTGCCCGCCGCGCCATCAGGGGTGTAGGCATCGTTTGAACGAATTTTTCTGTCCGAGGTATAGCGGTTAACCATGGAATCCATGTTGCCGCCCGTTACACCAAAAAACAAGTTGGGTTTGCCCAGCTGTCTAAAATCATCCGCGCTTTGCCAGTCGGGCTGGGAAATGATTCCGACGCGAAACCCCTGTGCTTCCAGCACCCGGCCGATGACCGCCATACCAAAACTCGGATGATCAACATACGCATCCCCGGTGACCAGGATAATATCACAGGCATCCCACCCCAAAGCCTGCATTTCATCAAAACTCATCGGTAATAACGGCGCGCTGCCAAAGCGTTCCGCCCAGAATTTTTTATAGCTGAATATTGTTTTTGCCTGTTGCATTTACGTTAATACCTTCTTGATTACTTTGGCGTTATTGCGCTTTAAATCCTGCACGAAATCAGAAAACTCGATGCCATATTCTGTCTCCAGCCTGCGTGCGCGTTGTTGCAGTTGCTTCATGCTTGGAAAAGGAAACCGGTCAGCAAAGGCAAACCCGATAATATTGCCCCGCCTTCTCACTGGCAGATACAGGGACTGCCAGTCAAATACCCGGCCCAGGTTCCAGGCGACCTGGTGAAATTGTTCCTTGTTTGTTCCCC
This sequence comes from Methylococcaceae bacterium, assembly GCA_006844705.1. Taxonomy (GTDB): domain Bacteria; phylum Pseudomonadota; class Gammaproteobacteria; order Methylococcales; family Methylomonadaceae; genus Methylomarinum. Next base: position 33,952 of record SPJS01000110.1, read on the forward strand.
ACAAATTAATCGCCAGCAAGCCGTCATCCTTTAATAACGTCTGACAGCCATCAAAGAAATGTTCATTGGCCACCTTGGGCTCCATGCCTTCATGATCAAACGCATCCACCATGACGATATCATAGCGCTGCGCACTGATCTTGCTGGCCTGAGCAACGTAATCCGCGCCACAGCCAATTTTGATTTTAATTCTGGCATCCAGCGGCAGACCAAAATGACTGCGTGCAATTTTGACCACACTGCGCCTGAATTCAACGACTTGAATTTTGCAATCAATAAACGTATGCAACAGATAACGGGCAATGGTACCGCCACCCAGCCCTATCATCAGGATATTGACCGGTTTTTCCTTAAACAGTAAAAATGCCATCATGGTGCGCGCGTATAATGAATACAGTCTATCCGGCTCTGACAACAACATTGAACTTTGCCGCGAGGCTGAACCAAAATGCAATGCTCTGACGCCATCACTATCGACTATTTCTATGATACCCTCTTCATCATGTGCCTGATACACCAGTCGGCCGTCGTATTTTTGCATTAATTCCTTTGAATCTATTCTTATAAAAAAACCTTTTATTATCGCTGAATGTTTGGTAAATGTCTTGTTTGTTGACCACTGATTCATCATGAATCTTAATCGTCAGATTCTCGGCCTGGCCGTACCGATGATTATTTCCAATATATCCACACCCTTACTGGGGCTGGTGGATACCGCTGTCATGGGGCATCTTGATTCAGCGCAATATCTGGCAGCCGTGGCCTTAAGCGGCATCATCTTCAGTTTTTTGTACTGGGGGGTGGGTTTTCTGCGTATGGGGACTACGGGCCTTGCGGCGCAATCTTTCGGCAGACGGAAATTCAGTGAGCTTAAAGCCGTTTTTCTACGCGCGATCATATTGTCCTGCATCATCTCACTGCTGTTCTTGCTGCTTCAGCAATTTATCGTCGGCATCGCATTCAGTTTATTGCAATCTCAGGAGAATATTGAGCAATTGGCCCGTCAATATTTCGATATCCGCATCTGGAGCGCCCCGGCAACGCTAGGCATGTATGTCATCACAGGCTGGTTAATTGGTATGCAACGGGTTAAAGCTGCTCTGCTTATGGTGCTGGCAACCAATCTCAGCAATATCGTGCTGGATATTTATTTTGTTTATTTTCTGCACCTGCAGATTCGGGGGGTCGCGCTGGCATCTGTTTATGCTGAATATGCCGGTCTGGTTATCGGTATGATACTGTTGATTAGACATTGGCGCTTGTTTGATGTGCACCTATGCTGGCAACGCGTACTGAACCGAAAACAATTCCGCTCGTTGCTGGTCATCAATATCAATATCTTTATACGAACCTGGTGTCTTATTTTTGCATTCGGCTTTTTCACGGCCAAAGGCGCACGGTTAGGGGAAATTACCCTGGCAGCGAATGCTGTATTGTTGAATTTTCAGACCTTTATGGCTTATGCACTAGACGGTTTTGCACATGCGGCTGAAGCTCTGGTGGGAAAATCAACGGGTGAAAAACAAATCAGGTTATTACGCCGCCAGGTTCGCTCTTGTGGCCTGTGGTCATCCATCGTGGCCATGCTGTTTGCTTTGGTGTATTTATGGTTTGGAAAACACATCATTTTTATGCTGACCGATTTGCACGACGTGCGTCAGCTAGCCCTCCTCTATCTGCCCTGGTCGGTAATCATGCCGTTAATTGCGTTCCCCTGCTATTTATTTGACGGTGTGTTTATTGGCGCAATGCACTCCAAACAAATGCGTAATTCCATGATCTTTTCGCTGGCCGTTTATCTCGGGTGCTGGTATTACACGCAACCGTTAATGAATCACGGACTGTGGCTGAGCATGATAAGTTTTATGCTCGCCAGAAGCATCAGTATGGCAATCATTTACAGAAAAACGCTTTGAAACGGGAACAATTAGAGCTGTTTCTAACCTGATCGTAACTATTTTTTTCAAAGAATGCATAATTCCTCAAAGTATCAGTTATCTTTAAGATAAGCTCAAGAAAGATTATGGTATATATAAACTGAACTTGGCCATTAGGACAAATAGCACGGGTGTCAACACACAATACTCCCATGTCGGCGATACTCACCCATTACTCACTGAAAAATACTGCGTCATTTATCATGAACAGCTACAACTTGATATTTAAAATGGGTAACAAGGTTGCTCATGTCTAGAAAATGCAGCCTTTTTTTGGTTTGTCTTCACTTGCTGGCTTCTTTCCTAACTGAAGCGACAGAAAATCAATCGACCCCTGAGCACGTTACTTTACAGTTAAAATGGCATCATCAATTTCAGTTTGCCGGTTACTATGCTGCCAAACACAAAGGGTTTTATCAGGCAGAAGGTCTGGACGTTACCTTCGCCGAATATGAGCCGGGGTTATCGGTTGTTGATAACATTGTTTCAGGACAGGTCCAATACGGTATCGGCGATGTCGGCGTGTTATTAAGTTATGTAAAAGGTGAACCGATAAAAGCGCTGGCCGCTATTTTTCAGCATAACCCGCTCATTTATATCAGCAAGAAGTCCTCCGGTATTCTCAGTCCTTACGAAATGCATGGCAAACGCATTATGCAAGAGATGGGGACGGCAGATAACCTCCCTTTACTTGCCATGTTGACTGATGCTCAACTTTCACCACACCACTATACCTCAATGGTACATTCTTATAACCTGGATGCATTTTTAGCAGATGAGGTTGACGTACTCTCTGCATATTTATCAAATGAGCCTTATGCTTTGAATAATCTTGGGGTGGATATTAACATTATCAGACCACAAAGCTACGGCGTTGATTTTTATGGCGACCTGTTAATGACCAGTAATGAGGAACTGGTAAAGTATCCAGGCAGAGCTGAGCGCTTTTTACGCGCGACGCTAAAAGGCTGGCATTATGCCCTTGATCATTCCAATGAAATAATCGATTTGATTATCAATGATTATGCACCTTATGCTTTGCATGAGAAACTGGAATTTGAAGCGACCCAAATCAAAAATTTAATTGTCCGGGACAAAATTCCTTTAGGTCAAATAAAAATTGAGCGCTTAAGAAATGTGGCCGATGTTTATCAACGCCTCAACCTGGTCGACAACGTAAGTGATGAGGCAATCGACAGGTTTTTATACAATAACTTCAATCAAATCGCATTAAATCAAGATGAGCGAGTCTGGTTACGCAACAATCAAGTGATCAGGCTGGGTATTGATAAAAACCATGCCCCGTATGAATGGCTAGACCCTCAAACCTTGCTTCATCAAGGAATCAGTGCCGATTACTTTAATCTGCTCAGCAAAAAACTTGGCGTTACGTTTAATGTCCATCCTCACGACTCCTGGCACGAATTGTTGTCTGCAGTAAAAAATAAAGAAGTCGATGTATTAAGCAGTCTGGTAAAAACGCCGGATCGAGAAAAATTCCTGACCTTTACCAGACCCTACTTAAATAGCATGGCTGTCATCATTGCCAATCAATCAGAAGGCTATCTTGGTGATTTAAAAAGCCTGGAAGGAAAAACCGTAGCGATTGAAAAGGGGCATTTTACCGAAGAATTATTACGCAAAAATCACCCTAACATTAAAATAGAAGCAACTGAAACTATTGAAGACGCACTAGATGCCATCTCTCACGGTCAGGCCTATGCATATGTCGGCGATGTCACTGCAGCCAGCTATGTGATGAAAAATGCAGGTTACTTGAATTTGACTTTTGCCGGTGCCACTCCTTATTCAAGCCAATTGCGTATGGCAGTGAGTAAAGACCAACCTGAGCTCGCGTCAATCTTGAATAAAGCCCTAAAGAGTATCAGCCAACAGGAACACGATGATATTTATCATCACTGGCAAGCGATAAAGACGCCTCAAGGATTCAGTTTAAAGACCATAGTGAACTATGCCGTTATTACACTGAGTGTTTTCCTGTTCATCATGTTTTGGGTATTCCGTCTGGCTCGCTCTGAATTGGCTTTAAAAAACAGTGAAAGAAATCTTAAATTAATATTGGAAACACTCCCTGATTGCGTATGTAAACTGGATCACACAGGTCAGATTATCGACATTAACCGTACCGGGTTAAACATGATTAATGCCGAAACTAATGCAGCCATTATCGGCAGGAACATGACTGAATTTATCAATGAGAACGACGTATCAAGCTTCACCAACATGCTTGGTACTGTCAAATCAATGGGCAAAGCGAAACAAGAAGTTCAATTAATCCAAAAAGGTGCAGATGATGCATGGGTCGAATTCTACGCGGTAATGCTGCAGACTCAGGATGCTCATCAAATACTCACCGTGGCCAGAGACATCACACAACGCAAAAAAAATGAAGAGGCTCAGAAAGTTGCGACTGTGGTCTATGAAAACACCAGTGAAGCCATGATGGTACTGGATAAAAATAATTTTATTATTGCTATCAACCCCGCCTTTACTCATTTGACGGGATATTCATTTTCTGACGTTAGAGGTAAATCACCCAATTTGCTTAAATCCGGCATTCAGGACACATATTTCTATCAGCAACTTTGGTCATCCGTCATCGAAACAGGTCATTGGGAAGGTGAATTGTGGAACAAAAAAAAGGATGGTTCCTTATATGCTGAAAGAATGCATATCAACACCGTGTTTGGAAAAAATAATGAACCTGAACTTCGTGTGGCATTGTTTTCCGATATTACAGAAAGTAAACAAGCAGAGGAGGAAATCTGGCACCAGGCAAATTTTGACCCGCTCACCACATTGCCCAACCGAAACATGTTTTTAGACAGACTTGCTCAGGATCTCAAACTTTCCGCCCGTTCTGAACTCCCCCTTGCACTGATATATCTTGATCTGGATTTTTTTAAAGATGTCAACGATACTCTGGGCCATGACAAAGGCGATCAGCTATTATGCGAAGTTGCAGTACGTTTATCTGACTGTGTTCGTGAAACAGATACCGTTGCCCGGCTGGGAGGCGATGAATTCGTCATTATTCTTCCTTCGATCACCGAAAGGAATGCAGTAGAACGTATCGCAATCAATATTATTGATTCACTATCTCAAACCTTTCATCTTGGGCCAGATAAAGCCTATATCTCAGCCAGCCTTGGCATTGCACTGTACCCAACCCAGGCAACGGATGGAGAAAGCTTGATAAATTATGCTGATAAGGCAATGTATCAGGCAAAACAAAAAGGACGCGGCCAACTTTGTTTTTTTGACCACTTGCCAGACAAGCCAACGTCAGCAAATTCTGTCCTGCTGAATGATTTAAAGAGTGCGATAGATAATCAACAACTGGAACTCTATTTTCTTCCTGTGGTGAATATTCAGACTCAACAGATCATTATGCTTGAAGCCCTGCTCAGATGGAATCACCCAGTCCACGGCCTGTTACCCCCGGCAAGCTTTCTAACTATCGCTGAAGAAAACGGATTAATGAGCAATATAGGTCATTGGGCATTGCAGAAGGCTGTCAGTCAAGCCACTCTCTGGCGTAACCAGTTGGCCCCGCATATCAGCATTGCTGTGAATCGTTCCGTGCTTGAGTTCCGTTCTCATCATGGACACGACCCCTGGCTGGAATATCTCAAAGCACAAGATAAATCAGATTTAATTACTTTGGAATTAAACGAGCAATTACTGGCCAATTTATCCCCTGCGGATGTAAAAACCTTAACCCATTTCCATCATGCCGGTACCTGTATCGCATTGGATAATTTTGGTTCAAATTTTCACTCACCTTCCGCATTACTTGACCTCCCTATTGATTATCTTAAAATTGATCAACGCTATATCCATCACCTTCAAAACCCGACGCAGGAATCATTTCTGGCTGAAACCGTCATTCTTATGGCAAACAAAATGGGGATCAAAGTAATTGCTGAAGGTGTTGAAAGTAAACAGCAACAGAATAGTCTTACAAAGATAGGCTGTGATTATGCGCAAGGATTCCTCTACTACAAACCGCTTACGGCTAATGAGTGTGAAGACGTACTGCGTTCCAACCCTGCTGCTGCTAAGAATCACCCGCTTGAAGGAAATGGCTGATTAATCAATTCAGTGGGGATTGTTTTTTTAAATAATATTCAAACTCATCCAGCGGCAACGGACGACTAAAATAGTACCCTTGAGCGAACCCGCATTGCCGTTTCAAGCGATCAAGCTGCTGACTATTTTCTACCCCGGTAGCAATAACATCTATTCCCATACGTTGAGCATGATTCGTAATGGTATCCACCATGACCGCATGGTTTTCATCGTCCAGCATGTTATGAATATAACTACGATCTATTTTAATTGCATCTATCGGGAATTTTTGCAGAAAACTTAAGGAACATGTCCCTGTCCCAAACCCATCTAATGAAATATTAACTCCTTGTTTTTTTAAATCATTCAAGCTGGCATCAACATTAATTTTTTCTTCCAGAAAAATCTTTTCCTGAATCTCAATATTGATCATATTGGGAGGAATATCATGCTGATTGAGAATACCCAACCATTCATCGCAACAATCTGCAGCATAATATTGCGCTACGGACTGATTCAGGGAAACGGGAACCAGCGGCAGCCCCAGTTGACGCCATCGGTTGAGGTGTTCCGCAACCTTGTTAATAGTCCAGTTTCCTATGTCTCTAATCAAGCCACTTTCTTCAGCTGTCGGAATAAAACTGTCCAGACTTTTATATCCATTGTGGGGATCTTTCCAGCGTAAAAATGTTTCAACTGCAGCGATTTTATTTGTAGAAATATCGATAATCGGCTGGTAATGCAATGAAAATTCGTGATTTTCCATTGCTCTTCTCATTGCATCCAACAGTCGGATGCGTTTTTCAGACTCTTCCTGTAAAGTGCGCGTGTAATAATAGTGACCATTCCGACCCAGGTTTTTAGCTTTATACATCGCTGAATCGGCATTTCTCTGCAAGCCTTCCATGTCTTCGCCATCGTCCGGGAAAACAGTAATACCGAGACTGCCCGAGATAAAAATTTCCTGATGATCTATCGTAACGGGGGTTTTAAAGGTATTGAATATTTTCTGTACAATAATTTCTACATCGGTAGGTTTTTCCAATTGAGACAAGATAATACAAAACTCATCACCGGCCAGACGCGCAACAGTATCTGATTTCCTGATGGCTGATTGCAGTTTTTTTGCCGTTTCAACCAAAATAGCATCGCCTGCATGATGACCCAGATTATCATTCACCCATTTGAATTTATCCAGATCCAATAACATTAAAGCCATTCGTTTATTACTACGCTTGCATTGCTTCAATGCATTTGCCAGCCTATCGAGATATAAGGTCCGGTTTGGCAATTGAGTTAATGGATCATAATTAGCCTGAAACTGGATTGATGCCTCATTAGCTTTTTGTCGACTGATATCCCTGAACACAGAAATACTGCGAATGATATGGCCATTCTTATCTGTCAAGCTTGCACTTGCCTGCCAGACAGGAATGTAATGCCCCTGATGATGACGTACCAATAATTCACCCTGCCAGAACTGAGAAGCTTTAAGTTGCTCTCCCATAGGGCGGAAAAAATCGTCGTCGTATTGATCAGGATTCAGGGATTCTACCGGCTTGTTGATAATAGCGTATTCTTCATACCCCGTGATCTTGCAGAAATTATCATTGATCATCACGATTTTGCCATACCCATCCGTCACAAATAATGCATCCGTCGTCTTTTCCAGAAACACTTGTTTTAAACGAATATTCTCATCTTCAAATTGTTTGGTAGACAGTTTTTTTAAAGTGCCTTGTAACTTCTTTACAATCCCCTGAGTATCAATTTCGGCTTTAATTTGCGCCTGGTAATGACTTAATTGATTATTTTTACTGACATAATGAAATTGGTATTCAACCGGCTTCTGAGAAAATAAACAGATATTGTTTTGGGTCTTGACCTTGCTGATTTCTGTTTGCAGAATATTTGACATAAACTCATCATAACTCAGTTCCGTTTGCTTTCCATCCCTTTGCCCGTTCCAGGAAATCAGGTCTTTCTCAGGAAAATATTCCCAGTTATATTGAACAGCCTCTACATGATTTTGTTTGACGGGTACAGAATGTTTAATCGACAACTGTGTCAATTTATATTTTTCATACGCCAAATGCACACTATGGTTTAATCGATCCAGAAAATTCTGTATTAAGACATCCTTAACCACATAATCCACACAGCCCAGTTGCATAGCCAAAGTAGCCAGCTGAAAATCTTCTGTACTATTAATAATGATGGTGGGAGGGAGAAGCTTATGATCTGCTAATCGTTGAATAAAATTCAGATCATGAGCTGATGAGGTCGGACAATCGTAAAGAAGTAAATCACACGCTTGCTGATGAAATTTAACCATGCATTCAGATTCATCATCAATCAACTCAACTTGATAGGCATGCCATTCAAGTCTGATCTTGATTTGATGAACAAAATGATCAACATTTCTGTTAAAAAACACGATACGATAATCGCCCGTTCCGGTCATGCTAACTACGAACCCTGATATATGTCTACATTAACTGATTGGCTAAAATCTGTATATAATGACCACACAGATGGAAAACGAAAGATGTACGACAAACTGTAAAATTTCGTGATTATTTTTATTATTTTAAATTTGCTACTCGGATATTCAGCACAAGCAGAATATCATCAATACATTATTGATTTTTCGGATACTCTGATTGTTTTAGGGTTTCTTTTAGTGGCCGTCAGTGTCGTTCTATATTCAGTAAACAACATACCCAAAAGATATCTTTACGATATATTTGCTTCCGGGTCATTATTCATCTGGTTTCCTTACTGGTACCCTGACTTTCGGGAAGGTTCCCCTGTTTTTATTTATTTTCCCTTGTATTTTGCATCGGTAACTGCGATTACCATGTTCTTTTTTATCATAAATAGAAACAAAGTTGAAGAAGACACTTTATTATTATTGCAATGGTTGTCGGAATCAGGTCGCTTCCATCCCATTTTAATTTCGCTATTGGTTCTGGCTGGCCTTTTTTTTAAACAGCAATTTTTACTTTATCCTGTCGCCATCACCTTATTCGCAACGCGCTACACACTCGCCGAAACTCTTGAAGAATAGTCCTACAAAGCAGTCTGCAAAAAGGCCTAAATAAAACCTAGTAACAAACTCAGAAAATATGTTTCAATGCAATAACAACAAGCACGCTATTGGAGGAAAACATGCTAAAAAAAAACGACCCCGCACCGCTATTTCATACACAAAACCAGAATGACGAGCAGGTCAGTTTAAGTAACTACCTGGAAAACAGTACGGTTGTTTTATATTTTTATCCCAAAGATGATACGCCCGGCTGTACCATAGAAGCGAATGACTTCACGGCTCTGGCTGGCGAGTTTGAAGCGGCGGGTGCAAAAGTGATAGGCGTCAGCAAGGACAGTTGTCAAAGCCATGTTGCCTTCATTGAAAAATACGGCCTGAATGTGGAATTACTGGCCGACACTTCAGGCGAAGTCTGCGCCAGTTACGGTGTCTGGCAGGAAGTTGAAAAAGAAGGCGTCAAAAAATGGAAGGTGGTTCGCTCAACCTTTATCATTAACAAGGAAGGCGTACTGGAAGAAGCTTTGTATGCCGTTAACCACGAGGGGCATGCGCAGGAAATGCTGGAAAAAGTCAAGGCATTGGCTGCCTAGGCGTCTGGCGGATTATGGATGATTCTACTGCGGCGATGCCCCCATAATCCGCCAACCACCTGGCCTTTATCTTGGTTCAGAGTAGCTAACTGATGCGGCTCTGCCTTGCGCCGCATCATTTTGGCTATTTTAAACAGTAACCCGTTGCCCTGTTTTAATTGCCTGCAAACTGGCGACAATCGTACGGCAATTATCGCGTGCATCTTTAAAATCAAGTTGAGGAGAAGAATCATTTAGCACACAGTTGCTAAAATGCTCGATCTCCAGTTCAAAATGATTGGCTGGCATCAGTTTTTCTGTCTGCAACTCACCCGCTTCTGTCCACCAGCTCACTTCAGGCGTATCTCCCGGCATGGCCCAAACCGATGAACACTTGATTCCGCCTTTAGTACCGATAATTTCATATTCGCTGCGCCGAGCATGTTCAAAACTGAAATCAAACTGGGCAAACTTACCCTCACCAAAGTCCAGCGTACCGCAACAACTGACATCAGCACCGCTGTCGACAAAATTGGCTTGTGCCGTCACTGCCAGCGGGGAACCATCAAAAAACATCCGCGCAGTATGCAATGCATAACACCCGATGTCCCACATCGCCCCGCCACCATTGTCAATATCGCGCGCGATGCGGTATAAACGCGCCGGCTTCATCATGAATGCAAAGCAGGTGCGCGCACTGCGAACCTCGCCGATCAAATCTTGAGCTATCAAGCGCTTGACGCGTTCATGCTGAGGATGGAAACGATACATAAATCCTTCCATCACTTTGACCTTGTGTTTTGCTGCGGCTTTTTCTATTGCATCAATATCAGACACCGCCATCGCCATCGGTTTTTCAATCAACACATGCTTACCCGCTTCAATCGCCTTGATGGCCCATTCAGCATGCTCTTCGTTTGCCATAGGCAGATATACCGCTTCAATCTCCTGATGGGCCAACAGCTCATCCGGATTGTCATAGGCAAGAATATTTTCCTGCTGCGACGAATAATTGGCAATGGTTTCAGCCGCCGCCCCCGGTCTGCGGCTGGCCACAGCAACCAACTGGGCATTGGCTGCCGTTACAATTGCGGGCAACAAACGCTGATTAATCCTTGCCGCGCCGAGAATGCCCCATTTTAGTTTTTTTTGTGTATTCATTTACTTCTCCTCCGACGTTATGGTGCCTCTATTAATGCACTTTTTCCGCGATAGCGGTGGGTGGCCGCTTACTCGAATCCTCATGTATAGCATAGACACTGTGGTTTACAGAAACTGCTCCCTGCGTTTCCTATGTTCTGCGTCCATGCAGTCGTCCGTGCGCTGCCGCCTTGCTCTCACCAAAAAATGTACTATTTTAGAGGTACCCTGCGCAGTCATTTCAAAACTTTATTAATTTTTTATACCAATCCCTTTATGCAGCAGAAACAGGCTGAATAAGGTTAACATGACAATAAATCCCAGCGTCACAATCAGGGCAATTTCCACGTTGACATCCGACACTCCGATCAAACCAAAGCGAAAGGCATTGATCATATATAAAATCGGGTTGAGCCGTGATATCTGCTGCCAGATGTCCGGCAACATCGAGACTGAATAAAATACTCCGCCCAGATAACTCAATGGCGTCAAGACAAAGTTGGGAATGATCGAAATTGCATCAAAACTGTCCGCAAATACGGCATTGATAAACCCTGCCAAAGCAAACAGAGTCGCAGTCAAAAAAAATACTGCCACTGCAATCCACGGATACGTGAATGTAATGCCGGTAAACAATAATGAAATACCACACACCACTCCCCCCACCAGTATCCCTCTGGCAATACCACCACAAACATAGCCAAACAGCACGACCATATTGGGTACTGGCGACACCAGCAGCTCTTCAATATGGCGCTGAAACTTGGTGGAATAAAATGATGACACCACATTGGAATAGGAATGGCTGATCACCGACATCAAAATCACTCCCGGCACGATGTATTCCATATAACTGGCACCATTAATCGTCCCGATGCGATCACCGATCAATCTGCCAAAAATCAGGAAATACAATGACGTGGTAATCGCCGGAGGCAACAGGGTTTGCGGCCAGATTCGCATGAACCGGCGAATTTCTTTGCTGACAATGGTATTGAATGCGACCAGGGTTCTCATTGCACAAGATCCAGAAAAAGCTGTTCCAGCCGATTAGTCTTGTTTTTTAGACTGAGCACCTTGACGCCCTGTCCGGTTAACTCGGCAAACAATTGATTCAATCCTTTTTCCTTGGGTACGGCCACTTCCAAAACATTGGGTTCTTTCAAGTTGAACTGATAATCATTAATCTTTGGTGCAGTGACTAAAGGAGTTGCCAGATTCAATACAAAATGCTCCAGATGGATCTGGCTTAATAATTGGCGCATGTCGGTATTTTTGATAATTTTTCCCTGATCGATAATCGCAATATTGCGGCACAGGCTTTCCGCCTCTTCCAGATAATGTGTGGTCAAAATTATGGTCGTCCCCTGTTGATTGACCTCTTCCATCAACGCCCACATGCTGCGCCGGATTTCAATATCCACACCCGCCGTCGGTTCATCCAGAATCAACAATCTGGGTGCATGCACCAAAGCCCGGGCAATCATTACCCGGCGTTTCATCCCGCCGGATAAACGCCTGGATACCGTATTACGTTTATCCCACAAATCCATCTGACGCAGACACTCATCCGCTCTGCTTCTGGCTTGTTTTCCTGGAATCCCGTAATACCCGGCCTGGTTGATCACGATATTTCTGACGGTTTCAAATTGATTAAAGTTAATTTCCTGCGGCACCAGGCCAATACAACTTTTGGCTTTAGCCGTTTCTTTATCCAGATCATGATCAAAAATATGCACCGAACCACTGCTTTTGGTCACCAGGGAACTGATAATGCCAATCGCTGTCGATTTACCCGCGCCATTAGGCCCTAACAGAGCGAAAAAATCGCCATCTGCAACTTCAAGGTCGATGCCTTTTAACGCCTCAAACCCGTTCTTATACGTCTTGCACAGTTTTTTTATTGATAACGCATTCATGCTGTAGGATATAATTTCCCGAAAAAATATAATCTGGCATAGTGCTATTAAATTTGCATACTGGCACCGTGAACCATGAGATTTTATCAGAATCCTTTTGCCTATAATAATAACCGTATATGACACCTTCTGACTCAGCCCCTACCATTGTCGCCGCTGTTGACCTGGGATCAAACAGTTTTCACATGATTATTTGCAGCCTGAATGATGGAAAGCTGCAAATAGTCGATAAATTAAAAGAATCCGTCCGCCTTGCGGCAGGGCTGGATGAACAGCTTAACCTGAATTCAGAAACCCAGGAGCGCGCCCTGGCCTGTCTCAAACGATTTGGCCAGCGGATTAAAGATTTTCCTGATAACTGCGTCAGCATCGTTGGCACCAATACCTTAAGAACCGCACAAAATTCTGCTGAATTTCTGGCTCTTGCCCAGCAAAACCTGGGGCACCCTATTCATATTATTTCCGGGATTGAAGAAGCTCGTCTGATTTATCAGGGCGTGGCGACCAGCCTGGGCAGCAATGTCAGTAATCGTTTCGTCATGGATATCGGTGGCGGCAGTACCGAGTACATCATAGGCAGCGGAAGTGTCGCTCATACCAAAGAAAGCCTGCATCTTGGCTGCGTGACCTTCAGTAAACTGTTTTTTACCGATGGCAGCATATCAAAAAGAGCTTTCAAAGCCGCCGTCCTGCTGGGCCAACAACGTCTTGAGCCGTTTCAAAACAAGTTTAATCGCAAAAACTGGGATGAATCGATAGGCGCATCAGGCAGTTTAAAAGCAATCAACAATGTGTTAACAGCCACCGGCTGGAGTAACAACGGCATTACGTTAGAAGGACTGGAAAAACTGATTGAATATATCTGCCAATGCAAACATGTTGATGAGCTGGATCTGCCCGAATTAAGCCAAGACCGTGCAATTGTGTTCCCGGCCGGTGTTGCCATCATCTATGCCACGTTCAAGGCCTTGAAAATTGAACAAATGACTATCTCGGACGGTGCATTACGTGAAGGGCTGATTCACGACCTGCTGGGGAGAATGTACAATCATGACATCCGTTCTGAAACCAGCCGTACCCTCGCCCAGCATTATCGTTCGGATCTGGATCACGCCGATGCGGTCAAGCAAACGGCGCTGTATATCTTCAGGCAATTAAAAGACCTTGATGCCCTGCTGGATAACCCGGCAAGCGAACAATTTTTAAGCTGGGCGGCAGAGCTCCATGAAATCGGTTTGAATATCGCGCACAGCCAGTATCAAAAACACAGTGCCTATATTATAGAAAACGGAGACCTGGCCGGATTTTCCAAACAGGACCAGGCCGTGCTGGGCGCTATCGTAAAAACCCACCGAAAAAAATTCGCCCTGTCCCGGTTTGAAAAACTTCCTGGAATCTGGCCCCAAACGGCACCTGTTCTGACTATCATTTTAAGAATCGCGGTGTTATTAAACCGCAGTCGCATGCAGCAACGCCCCGCATTCAGCATTGATATTTCAAATAAACAGATTGTGGTTAAATTTGCCGACAACTGGCTTCAACAAGCGCCACTCACCGAAGCAGACATGAAACTTGAAGCGAGCTATCTTGGCGCAAGCGCCTATCAACTGGAATACTGCTGATGTTGTGGCCACTGAGAATTTTTTTCTTCTATGTGGCCGCCCCCCCCTTATTGCTTGCCTATCTTCTCTATTTTGCGATTGATAATAAAGCATTAAGCCCTGATGCTCCCAGGTTGAATTCCTGGGATATTCAACGCGCAAAATACATCCTGCGCAACCCGACAGACAATAATAATGCAACCAAAACGATTGCACTCAATGAGCGCGACCTGAATATCGCCTGCAATTATTTGCTCAATCATCTGGTTAACAGTTCATCCCGTATTACCCTTAACAAAAACTCGCTGGGTTTTGTCATAACGCTGCATTTACCCGCTAATCTGTTTGGCCATTATCTGAACATTACTTTCAATCTGCAAAAAACCTACGGCTACCCAAGCATCAATTCATTGCGTATTGGACAATGGGATATTGCCGATGAATTTGCGGGTTTGATTATTGAAAGCATCATTAAATATTCGCCACTGAAACATTACTATATCCTTGCTTCGCAACATATCCGTCATATTGAAATCAAACCCAAGCGGCTTTCCATTTCATATCTGTCATCCTTTCAGGAGGCAGCAAGCAGCGCCTCTTTACGTGAAAACAAAAGTTATCAAACCATTATTTTCTATCAGCAATTAATAAAACAAATCGTACTCGAGCATAACTCAAGAATGCGCTTGTCTTTAGCGGAAATCATGCAACCTTTGTTTTTAGCCGCCTATCAACGTTCTTCTGAAGCAGATGCGATAGAGGAGAACAGAGCTGTCATTCTTGCCGTCAGCAGTTATGTAAACAAACGCGAGCTCAATGCGTATTTGCCAATCAAGTTTAATACTCCCAAGCCTTACCATGTGTTCTTGTATCGTAGAATTGACATGGCCAAGCATTTTGTCGGCTCGGCGGCATTGGCCGCTACAGGCGCCTCCACCTTGGCACATATGCTGGGACAGGAAAAAGAATTGCTTGACTCCAAGCAACGTGGAGGAAGTGGATTTAGCTTTATCGACCTGGCCAGCGACCGGGCCGGCCTAAAGTTTGGTCAATATGCAACGCACTCACCCAGAAAGGCACGTGAATTACAAAAGGCCATGCATGATATCAATGATTATCGTGCATTTATGCCTGATGTCCGCGATCTTCCCGAACAAATGCCAAATCATGTGTTTAAAAAACGATATGGATCAATCTACAGTACACGCTATCAATCCATGCTGCAGATCATTGATCAGCGTATCTCATCTCTGCCCATTTATCGTTAGGCAAAAAAAGGAGGGTCACCCCTCCTTTTTAACTCCCGAAAGCAACATTCCAGGAGCTTGTCCGGTTATGGGATTCGTCGTGAGGCGCGTGGGACATCGAGCGGATTTTTTTTATCTTTTGAGGCGCATAGAGGCGCTACGTAACGAAAAAGACTCGAAAAATCAGCCGATATTCCATCGCCGCAGTAGAATCATCCATAATCCGACAGTCTCCTAATTAAATGTTTTGTCATCCAGTCCAGGTAATTTTGGCATCTCCTGTTTAGGAAATTCGCCCGTCAACGCATGCAGGAAAGCCACAATATCTTCAATATCGTTATCTTCAAGATCAACACCTAACTGAAGTTTAGCCATAAGCTGTACAGCTCTGTCCAGCGTCTTGACTTTTCCATTATGAAAATAAGGTGCAGTCAAAGCAATATTACGCAAGGTAGGCACTTTCCAATAGTTCTCATCATCTTCCTTGCCGGTGACTTCAGCCAGTCCTTTGTCATCACTCAAATCATATTGTGCTTCAAAGTAGCCATTTTTAATCGTAGGAAATTTCTGGAATGTCCCAGCGCCATTAAATGCCGGCCCACTATGACACCCGGTGCAGCCTAATTCCACGGCTTTTTTCATACCACGCACCTGTTGTGCCGTCATGGCAGATTTTTTACCTTTTACATATTTATCATACGGGCTGTTTGGCGTAATCAAGGTTCTCTCGTAAGCAGCGATGGCTTTTGTCGCGTTATCTTTAGAAATGGAATCCTTACCAAAAACTTTGCTAAACGCTTTTTGGTAGCCGTCAATTTTTTCCAGGCGCGCCACCACATCATCCCAACTTTTCATGCCCATTTCGATAGGGTTGGTCACAGGGCCTGCCGCCTGTTCTTCCAGACTCGCCGCGCGGCCATCCCAGAATTGAACCTTATTGAACGCTGCATTCCACACCGTCGGCGCACTACGTCCGCCCACCTGGCCCCCAACACCCACAGAGCCACCACGGTTATCATCACCGCCCAGCATGGTGTTATGGCAAGAGGCGCATGAAACTGTCCCGGATGAGGACAAACGAGGATCATGATAAAGCATCTTACCCAGCTCAACTTTCTCTTTTGTCGTCGGATTATCAGCCGGTGCCGGGGCTTTCGTTGGCAAGGCTTGCGCCATTACACTCATCGAACCGGTCAATGCAAGCACAGTGACCAGACATTTTGTTTTAAACATACACTCCTCCAAATATTTTTATAATTACTGGTGGAAGAATTGTAAGGGATGATTTATACAAGGTAAAACAAATTGTAGGGTATTCATCTCATTAGCTGAAAATATAGCTGTTTCCGGACTGGAATATTTACAAGGCGAACAAGACGCCGTGTTCTGGCATGAATGCCTGAATGGCGAAATCTGAGGTATGGTCGGAGTTTCTGACCGGCATGTCAGTCTCTCGTTAAACCTTGCATTGCTTATTAAGCACGTCCTTCAAGTTTATCCAGATAGTCTTACGGTCTATGTTTTGAACGTCACAACCATTATCGAATGACAAATTTTGTCAGTTACTGGCAAAGTTAATCAACTGTATTCAAGTTTAAAATACAAAAAAACCATAAATAAAAACATAAGCTATTGATAATAAATACATAATTCAAACACTTTAAAGATTGGCACACCTCATGCTTTGAATACAACGACTTCTTTACAACAAAATTAGGTTAAATAATGAATAAATCTCAACAACAAGGTTTTACTCTTATCGAATTAATGATCGTCGTCGCGATCATCGGTATCTTGGCATCCATTGCGATTCCAGCGTATCAGGATTATATGACTAGAGCTAAATGGTCTAAAGCTCTAGCCGGGATCGCTGCCATGAAATTAGCTATTGGAGAATGTTTAAACGACAATGGTGGTACCGAAGCATCTTGTGATACATTTGCAAGATTAGCTCCATACGGAGTTTCGGTAGCTCCATCTGGTGTAGCCGTTGAAAATGCGACCGTAAGCATGCCTGGAACTGTTGCTACAATTAGAATAGCTGGCGGAGCAAATCTGGGGACATGCACATTTGACATGACACCATCCGTTGATAATGATAGCGGCACAATCTCTTGGGTACCTGTAGTACAAGCAGGCACAGGTTGTGTATCCTTAGTCAAAGGTGCAAGCTAATAATTACTTTAGCTTAACCCTAAAAGCCACACTCAACCGAGTGTGGCTTTTTTTTGTATTGTCGCATCCAAAACATGACATACAAGCCCCTTCTTGACTTTAAACAAGCTTTAATAATGGTATTGGCGTGTGTCTCCGTGCTTTTCTTTCTCAATCACCCTGCCTTCGCTTATAACGAGAAAAGAATACTCCTTCTAGGGCTTGTAACTTTTAATCTATTTGTACATGTATTTACGGCAAATCATCCTTGTATTTTTTTCCGTTTCAACAAGCGCACGATAATTTCACTTTTAATCATTATTACCTTGGGGCTATGCTCAATATTTCAGGCGATCAAAGCAGAATACGCCATGTTAGAGCTCAGCCTTATGCTGTCTTTGCTTTTGTTTACCTTGACTTATGGGTTCACTAACAGGCAGAGTTTTCATCAAAACAGTACGATAATTTTCTCAACACTCATACTTTCTGGCATTCTGTATGAAATACGTTTTTTTTCAGGCTTTCTGGCCTCGTTTTTTGCCAACATCCCTTTAATATGGCCAGAACCGTTTGCCGGATTTTCAAACGTTCGCTTTTTTAATCAATTTCAAGTTTGGACTATTCCATTATTCGCCCTTCCCGCTCTACTCCATCCGCATCTTTCCAACACGCTAAAAAAAACGCTGTTTGCTGTAGCCAGCTGTTGGGGAATCTTGTTTGTCGCCACGTTAAGTCGAGGGGCTTTTTTGAGTTCTGCATTGGCCATTTTACTTACCTGGATACTATTCAGAGCACATAGCCATAAACTTCTTACCCGCACGCTGCTGATTCTTATAGTTGGATGCCTGAGTTATATTCTGTTATTCAAATGGCTACCCGGAATTTTTGAAAACAAAAGTACCTCTGCATTAAGACCGGTGCATGAATTTGGTAACACCTATGACAGGCTGTTTTTATGGAACGTCGCTATTGAGCACATTATGCAACAGCCCTGGCTGGGCATTGGCCCGATGCACTATGCTTATCACCCGGGCCCTACTCACGCACATCCTCACAACAGTGTGTTGCAATGGGCGGCAGAAATGGGCATTCCCTCCACATTACTGGTGCTGTATCTGGCATTTTCTGCGATGCGTGCCTGGATTAAAAAATTTTATCGTTTGACTGCAGAGAATGCTCACTATGTCTCTCCACATCTTTGGGTGGGTCTATTCTGCGCTATGTTGTCAGGCATGATTTATTCGCTGTTCAGCGGTGTGTTTGTCATGCCATTAAGCCAACTGATGTTTGTTCTGCTTGCCGGATGGATGATGGGCATTTACTTTTATGATATCGAGGAAAAACCAGTCAAACCCGTCTACGTATTGGCCTATAAAGCGTTTGCAGGGATTACCTTGATTGCCCTGGTTTATTCCGTTTTACCCAGCCTGTTGCCACGATTGCATAATGATTATGCCGGGCTGGCGAGTAAAAAATACAGTGTCATCGCCCCCCGTTTCTGGCAGCTGGGCGGCATTCCCCACGATTAATCAATTCGTTTTCATACCGTCTATTACCTGATTCAAAAAAAAGTGAGTTGTCTGAAGACGCACTGATTCACGACCTCCAGAAAAAAATTTGTGTCATTCGTTTATTTTCTGGTCTGCTACCTTGATGACCATAGACACTGTCCCCACAGGCTTTTCTTTTGAACCCCCGCCTGGCCCGGCAATGCCTGTCACAGAATTTAACCATCTTTTTGTCAGAGATAAACAATATATTGCTATAACAAAATCTATTCCACGTTTTTGGAAAAATGGAAGCATCTATGAGTTAACTAGCGAAAATAATCAACTGCATGAATCAAAATAAGTATTCAACTGGATATTTTCAGGGTATCTTCTAACCCCTTGTAACAGCAATTGACATTTTTCTTTTTCTTGCCCCATAACCTCATAAGCTTGGCTTAATTCCTCATATATATTTTCGTCTGGCATATATTTTATATACTCTTCTGCCCAGCCTATATACATCTGAATATTCATTTTATCTTGATGTTTCATTCCACTATAAAACAACACATTCATTAAAAGCCTTTCTGCATCAGGCTGAAAATAATAATTAACCAAAGATTTATCTAAAGTTGAATTATCAAAATCTTTATTTACAAATTTATATATCTCTCTTCTTGAAATTTCAGAATGATATAAAAAATACATACCAAAGATATATAACAGGGGAATACTCAAAAAAATATATCTATACGAAACATCGTTTATGTTAACAAAATGAACACCAACACCTTTAAAAACAATATATAGTAAAAAAACAAACAACAACCAATGCAATGATGATAAATAAAATGGTAACTCCACCTGGGTATGTAATATTATAGGAACTAAAACACCAAGCATACTCAATCCTGCTTTAAATCTATTTTTAATCAGTCCATTAATTATTATCCATGAAATAATAACCCCCCCTAATACACCTACAACCCCAGTTTCAATAACCCAAATTAAAATTTCATTATGAGGGTGCGTAATAAATGGAACGTGTTTGACATCATTATTTTGTAGATAAAAATCTGGAGCAATATCATACCATGCATTTA
>SPJS01000145.1 GCA_006844705.1 Methylococcaceae bacterium
TCTTGATTTGTGTGGATTGTAACAAGGTGATAGAAATCCGAATTAACCATTCCGCCATCAGGGAGCTTGAAAAAAATGTCGAGAATGCGGGGTTTCAATTAGTCATGCCGCAACTGGAAATGAACTGCATTTGTAACGATTGTGCAGCGGAAACAACATGATAAAAAAAGCAGAGTTTTAACATGGGAACGCTACAGGTATTAACCGATAAATTATCTATAGGTTTGTCAATGGCATGTGCCATTCATTGTCTTTTACTGCCTTTCATGCTGGTGTTAATCCCTGGCATGACGGCTTTGCAACTGGACAGCGAGGCATTTCATCTATGGATGGTCATGGCGGTTTTGCCTTTGAGTCTTTATGCATTAACCATGGGCTGCAGGCAGCATAAACATTACCGCTTGCTTTTACTGGGGGGCATAGGGCTGATATTGCTGGTTGTGGCGGTATTGTTGGGAGAAGCCATGCTGGGTGAAACAGGCGAAAAAATCTTGACGCTATCCGGTGCCAGCCTGATTGCTGTTGGGCATGCCTGGAATTTTCGTCTTTGCCGGCAGCATGTAGAGTGTTGCTGTCCGCAACATCAGTAAACGGTTTACTTATGAATCGAAAATACGTCGTTAATCTTCAGTCAGGAAGCTTCGCTGCACCTTTGCCAATAGATGACGTTATTGAGCAACTCACCGCGAATGCTGATTAAACAGTATTCTAAGTCTAAATGTATACTTTTTCAGAATTAACATGCCAAAAGCCTGTCCTGTACAGGAGGGGCGGCAGTGCTTCACTTAAGGGTGGCAATT
This sequence comes from Methylococcaceae bacterium, assembly GCA_006844705.1. Lineage (GTDB taxonomy): Bacteria > Pseudomonadota > Gammaproteobacteria > Methylococcales > Methylomonadaceae > Methylomarinum. The sequence goes on from SPJS01000145.1 coordinate 801, forward strand.
TGAAATGGAGTCTAGGAGACTGTCGGATTATGGATGATTCTACTGCGGCGATGGGAAACCGGCTGATTTTTCCGGTCTTTTTCGTTACGTAGCCCTACTATGCGCCTCAAAAGATCAAAAAAATCCGCTCGATGTCCCACTCGCCTCGCGACGAACCCCATAACCCGACAGCCTCCTAGCCAATGAATACTGATTCAAAAAAAATACGTGCAGTCCCCACCAATATAATCACCGGGTTTTTGGGCGCTGGGAAAACCACGGCCATCTTGCATCTGCTCAAATTCAAGCCGAAAAATGAACGTTGGGCTGTATTGGTCAATGAGTTTGGCGAGATTGGCGTGGATGGCAGTTTGGTTGAGGGGCAGCACACGAACGAACAAGGTGTATTTATCCGCGAAGT
>SPJS01000147.1 GCA_006844705.1 Methylococcaceae bacterium
GCCAGTGAAACATCCTGTATCAGTACTGGCAGCGCAACTGGCGACTATTCCACAATCGCCGCCAGTTTAACCTGCGCCCAGACTTTATCGCCTGTTTGAATGTTTAACCTATGTAGAGACCGGCGGGTTAAGCGGCTGAGTAGATAGGTTTGACCGAGTTTGAGCCTGATGTTGCAAATCGCTGGGTGTTCACCATCGAGTATTCTATCTACTGTGGCAGGCAAGGTGTTTGAAATGCTGGAGTCTTGCTGAGGCTTGCGTGTAATACTCACATCTTTATCCATCACCATAAAGCGCACGGTTTGATTGAGTGCAAAGTTTTGATCACGCAGCCAGATGGCGCCCTCGTTGAATGACGCCTTGACCAAATGCCATTCACGATCAATGTCTGTAATATTTGCTTCCACCACGACATTAGGGGTTTGCGTCGCAAGAGATGGGTGGTCAATTTGCGCCATTGTACTATTCAAGTCACCTTCAGCGATGACCTTGCCTGCATTGAGTACAACCATATGGTCCGCCAGTCGTATTAACTCATTGCTGGCATGTGTTACATAAATCACTGGCATTGCCAGTTCATCTCTGAGCTTTTCTAAAAAAGGCAGGACTTCGCGTTTGCGTGCCATGTCCAGTGCAGACATGGGCTCATCCATCAGCAACACTTGTGGATTCACAGCCAGGGCCCTGGCAATGGCAATACGCTGCCTTTCCCCACCAGAGAGTTTTGCTGGCTTACGGGTTAACAAATGCGCAATACCAAGGAGATCAATCAGTGCATCAAGCCTCAAGCGCATGTCGGCTTGCTTTTGTCTTTGCAGGCCATATTGTAGGTTTTGCATGACCGTTAAGTGAGGAAACAAGCTGGCTTCTTGAAACACATAACCGACTTGTCGTTTGTGAGGTGGTAAAAAGCTTGTGCCATCTTGCCAGATGTGTCCGTTAACACTGAGTCTGCCTTTAGCGTGTTCCAAGCCAGCAATACAACGTAATAATGTTGATTTGCCAGAGCCAGAGGCACCAAACAGCACAGTGACACCAGTGCTGGGGATTTTAAGATCGATATCCAACAAAAAATCAGTGCGTGAGAGTGCTAGATTGATTTCGATCATGACACAATACTCACTTGGCTTTTTTATTGGGGTTAAATGTATAGAGCAACAGCAATGTTAAAAATGAAAAAGCTAACATGACTGCCGAC
>SPJS01000146.1 GCA_006844705.1 Methylococcaceae bacterium
TTATCCATCTTGTCCAGATATCTGACAAGTGCACGTAGACTATTGCCATGCGCTGCGATCAACACACGCTTACCTGACAAAATCGCAGGGCGAATGGTGTCGTGCCAGAATGGCATGACGCGATCAATGGTAAGGGCCAATGATTCACCACGCGGCAAAATCGAAGGGTCAATGCCCGCATACCGTCTATCATGCGCAGGAAAATATTGACTGTCTTCATCAATAAATGGTGGAGGTACGTCAAAGCTACGGCGCCAGATTTTAACTTGGTCTGCGCCATGTTTTTCAGCTGTTTCAGTTTTATTCAAACCTGTCAGTCCGCCATAGTGACGCTCATTGAGGCGCCAGGTTCTTTCGACTGGTGTATATAAACGGTCCATTTCATCCAGTGCAATCCATAGGGTTCGCATCGCGCGTGTCAGAACTGATGAATAAGCAATATCAAACTCAAAGCCACCATCTTTTAATAATTGCCCAGCCATTTTTGCCTGTTGTACACCAGTTTCTGTCAGGTCAACATCATGCCAGCCTGTAAAACGGTTTTCTTTGTTCCAGACACTCTCACCGTGTCTGAGTAGTACTAATTTATACATTCCAACCTCAAATCGTTATGTTGTTAAATGAAACGTCAATTTATTCAGCAGGTTAATGTGACAGTGAAAACAAAACACTAACCATACTCTCTATCACTGAGTAAACCAAATCCTCTGCTATCATAATATGTAAAGCAATGCTTGCTCAAGTTTATGCTTAAGATATCATCGACCTTAGTAATAACGACCATCACACGCTGACATTAATGCTTGTGCTTAAGTTTGATCAGAATATCAAGTGCGGTGATGATGAAACAAGGTAGAATGCATTTTTTAAAATTTGTAAGGATTGCGTGTGTTAGTGCTACTTAACACTATAGCCACTTGATACAGCGCAAAACAGTTGTTTAAAAGGAAGTTTAAAGTGGAATTTATTCAAGAGAATATTTTATTAATTGGTTTGGCACTTGGCTCTGGCGTGATGTTGTTAATGCCTTCTGCAAGTAAAAGCGCGAGTGGTGTACCTAATGTGACAAGCGCAGAGGCGGTAAATTTGATTAATCGTTCGCATGCGGTTGTGGTTGATGTGCGCGATGCTGAGGCCTTTGCAAATGGGCACATAGCAGAAGCTAAATCATTACCGCTGGATGATTTGTCA
>SPJS01000144.1 GCA_006844705.1 Methylococcaceae bacterium
TCTCGTTTCACACGATTCTTCATAAGCCTTGCAAGTTACCAAGGAGGTATGATCATTTCTGGTGTTTGATGTTATTTGAAAGGCAGCGTAGCCTGTTAGTTTTTTCTTGGCGGAAAAATTAACTAACAAAAGGATACGCTATGAAGAATAGTAACGTAATCGATTTGCAACAACCCGATGAAATTGTCGATCCACTCACTGAACACCTGAGAAATGGCGCAAAAGATCTGATCAGCAAAGCGGTAGAACTGGAATTACAAGAGTTATTGAGCCAATACAGTGATTTGATAGTCAATGGCAAGCAGGCAGTGATCAGGAATGGTTATCTGCCGGAACGCAAGATACAGACAGGTATGGGTGCTGTAGAGGTTAAAATACCCAAAGTCAGAGATCCTAGCGGTCAAGGTATCAAGTTGAATTCCAAACTGATACCGCCGTATTTGAAACGAGACACGAGTTGAAGAGTTTTTGCCTTTTCTTTATCTTAAAGGCGTTTCAACCGGTGATTTTAGTGAAGCCTTGAAAGTATTGCTGGGCGAAGATGTCAGCGAATACGATCAGCCGTTTAAAAGCGGATTGGGTTGATGAGCACAAAGCCTGGAGCCGGCGAGATTTATCGCTAAAAAACTAGGTCTATCTGTGGGCAGATAGCATTCATTTTAATGTCCGTGGCGATAATGACAAGTCTTGCATTCTTGTTATCATCGGTGCGACAGACAAGGGTAAGAAGGAGCTTGTCGCGATTTATGACGGATACCGAGAGAGTGAAAGTTGCGGGTATGAGGTCCTCAGGATCTGCGCAATTGGAACCTGAAATCAGCGCCAAAACGAGTGATAGGCGATGGCTCATTGGGGTTCTGGAAAGCATTGCCAAAAGTCTTTCCAGAAAGCCAAAGTCAGCGTTGTTGGGCCCATAAGATCGCCAATGTATTGGCTAAACTGCCCAAATCAATGCAACCCAAAGTGAAAGAGTCATTGCATACTATTATGATGGCAGAGAACCGAGAAACGGCTTACAAAGCATTTGATGACACCGTTATGTTGTATGAAGCTAAGTACCCGAAAGCGATGAAATGCCTATTGAAAGATAAAGATGCCATGTTGGCGTTTTATGATTTTCCAGCGGCGCACTGGCGACCTATTCGCACAACGAATCCAATCGAATCGACGTTTTCAACCGTTC
>SPJS01000106.1 GCA_006844705.1 Methylococcaceae bacterium
TTCCAACCCTGCCCTTTTCTTTCGTACTCACCGGCAATAACCAGCTTGACCCGGAGGAGCAATACAGCGCAGAACTGGGCTATCGTTTCTGGCCACTGAAAGAGCTCTCTGTTGATATGACAGTGTTCTACAATGATTACGATAATATTGTCGCCCCCCAACCGGGCGCAGTAAACCTGGTGACACTGCAAGTTCCATTGATTTTTAGCAATGCCGAACAAGGTGAAACCTGGGGATTTGAAATCGCCACTGACTGGCGTCCGCTGGATAGCACTCGCCTGCAACTATCCTACAGCTATTTACGCGGCAATTTCACCCCAAAATCCGTCACTACCGGTCCGGTTTCATTAGCATTGGGCGACAACCGCAACTCTCAGCATCAACTGTCGATACGTTTATCTCAGGATATAACAAACGCCGTCAATACTGATTTATGGTTGCGATATGCCAGTGAAATCGATGAAGTCTTAACCACACTGCCAAATGCAATGCGATCAGTTGATAATTATTGGCAACTGGATGCCCGCATTGCCTGGACACCACTCAAGCAACTGGAATTATCCCTGGCCGGGCGCAACCTGCTCAATAATAGTCAACTGGAATTCTACGAGGAATTTGGCACGTTTCCCACCCAGGTGCAACGTAGTGTGTATGGGCAAATTCGCTATCAATTTGAATTTTGACCGCACCCAGATGATGACGATTCACCACCTGATTATAAAATCGCATGGTCAGTAAACGCATAGCTTTTACATGGCGATCTGGTGTGTCGCTTTTGCTTCTGTGCCTGTCTGTGGCTGTGATCGCTGCACCCAGCATAGATGAGTCCACTTTAAAAGCCATCTTTACCTATAAATTCAGTAAATTCACTGAATGGCCGCAGACCTCTGTACCCGCCTCAACGGGCAGCTTTACGTTGTGTATTCTGGGTGAAAATTCACTTTCGCATCACTCTCTTAATACCATTCGTGATAAGCCTGTAAAAAACCTCCCTTTGCACATTCTGTTATTCAGAAATGGCATACTGCCTTCCAAAGCAATTGATAAGTGCAAAATGTTATTTGTCAGTCACTCTGAAAAGCATCGCATCCCCAGTATTTTGCAGGCATTAGAAAAAAAGCCGGTATTAACCCTCAGTGATATTAATGAGTTCTCGCAACAAGGTGGCATGATCACTTTCCGCATCATCGAACAACAATTACGCTTCGAGATAAATGTACAAGCTATTGAAGCCGCTGGCCTGACTCTGGCATCTATCATCCTTGAACTGGGCTCAATCGTGGTCACTCAACCTCAAGATGGAGGTTGATTCATGTTCAGGATGCATCGTTTACCTATCGCGCAAAAATTACTGTTGATCATGCTGTTAACCACCATGTCCGTAGTTTTGATGCTATCACTTACCATTTTTCTGCAACGCGCTTTCAGCGAACAAAAAGCACTTAAGCAACAGCTCTCCAGCCTGGCTGAAGTCATTGCCTCGCGCAGTACAGGGGCGTTAAGTTTTTATGATCAGCAAGCCGCCACATCCAACCTGAGTGCGCTGGAACCGACCTCCAGTATTTTGTATGCCGGTCTTCGTGACCAGCAGGGACACCTGTTTGCCAGTTATACACGTCCTCCCAACAAGGTAAGCGAAACGCCGCCTTACTTTGCTGATACCTCATCTGTTATGGAACCTTATCAAGAGCTGTTTGCCCGACGGATGGTCATCGTTAAACCGGTGATTCTTGATAACGAACAAATTGGAGATATTTTTCTGGTGGCCAGTTTGCTTGAATTCCGCGACGATATGCTGAATTACAGCCTGGTTATGTTGATGATTATTGCAGGCGCATTTGTTGTCGCCTTATTGTTATCTGCCAAATTAAATCAGATTATCTCCAGTCCGATCAAAAATCTCCATGACGCCATGCAATCTGTCACTATTAACCAGGATTACAGTATTCGAGCGCAGACGTTGAATGAAGATGAACTGGGGGCTCTGGTCAACGGCTTTAATCAAATGTTGCAACAAGTTCAGTTACGAGATAGCGAACTGGAAACTTACCGTCATAACCTGGAAGGCCAGGTCTCGCTGAGGAGTGAAGCCCTGTTGGAAGCGAATAAACAACGTATTCAGTGGCTGGAAACCATGGCGGGCTTTTTAAGACATGAATTAAAAAATACCACCGTCGGCGTAAAAACCTCACTGGATTTAATTGAAAAACGCCAGCAAACCGGCAAACCTATAGAAATCTACCTTGAGCGGGCGCGCAAAAGCATGGCCTTTATGAACAGCCTGCTGCTCAGTGTCAGTGATGCCAGTTCGCTGGAAGCAGCCATTTATAAAGAAACACTGGTCCCCCTGGACTTGTCTGCATTAATTAATAGCCGGGTAGCGGAATATCAGGTGATGTATCCCGATACCTTGATAGCGTGTAATACAACGCCCAACATTTGTATTGAAGGTCAACAGGCGCGGCTGTTACAAATGTTAGATAAATTATTTTCCAATGCACGCGAACACGCCGAAACAAATAGCAAAATCATCATTTCGCTTACCTCAAGAGAGCATGAGTGCCAATTGAGTGTCACAAACAAAGGCATCCCCTTACCTGAAGATAAAGACAAAATATTTGAGTTATTTATTTCTATGCGCGACCAGAAGCATAAGAATACCGACAATTTTGGCTTAGGCTTATACATCGTCAAGCTGATTGCCGAATCTCATCAAGGACAGGTACAGGCAAACAGCCCAGAACAGTTTGAAGGTGCCGAGTTTGTCGTCAGCCTACCGTTAATCCTAAATAAATCAGTTGACCGCTAAACTTATCTGTCAACTGATTTATCAGGCTAATACAGGCATAGCTTTAAACCTACATCTTGCAACAGACAAACGCGTCAGCGTTCAATCCAGCGATACCCGGTTCCCCGCTCATTTTTTATACAGTCAAAATCCGGGTAGATAGCACGGAAGCGTGAGCGAATGGTTTTTATATGGGCTGATATTGTATTCGGCTCAACATAAATATTGGCTGCTTTCATGAGTTGTTCAAAGGTTTTTGCCTGCCCTGCTGGATGCATCAGGGCTTCGACAATCCAATACTGGGTCAGCGTCAGCTCCACCGCCTGTCCATCCCAATAAGCCAGTAATTTGTCTTTATCAAGATACAGTCTTTGCTTGCTATGGGTTAATTCAGGCGCTTCAGTCAGTGGATTATACTCCGCCAATTTTTGCATGCGTCTCAATAACGCCTGAATACGGACCACCAGGTATTCCACACTGATGTCTTTGGTTAAATAATCATCTGCACCCAATCGCATGCCGGAAATTTTGTCATGTTCGCTGCCGTGCGACGTCAAAAAAATAATCGGCAGCGTGGCAGAATGGCGGCGCAAGTCAGTGCATAACTGAAATCCGCCTTCACGGTCTTCCGCAAGACTGATGTCTAAAATGGCAATATCAGGCAGCTGCCGATTAAAATAGTCTTGCGCATCTTGCCGATTACTGAATGCCGTTACAGAAAACCCTTCATCTTGCAGAATCTCTGTGTAGTTTTCACGAATCACCTCATCATCTTCAACCAGTACTATGTGTTTTTTCATGACTATTTAACGCAGATGCATTGCACGTTTATTCATTGGTTTTTTGTCAAATCATCCCGAATGACTCAGCCACAGTCTTAATCGCATTCCCGTTTCACTGCTGAACCCAGTTGTCGGCCACACCAGTTCACCCTGTTCATTGATGATAAAAACAGCTGGAACGCCACGAACGCCAAACGTTTCAGCGATGCTGCCTTCATGATCATTAATGACCTGCCAATCCAGATGGTTTTTATTCAGATAGGCACGAATTTCATCATCACCACCAGATTTGACTGCGACTGTCACCAATGGAAAATCCATCATAACAGAGTTAATGGTGTCGACCATGCGGTCACAGATGCCACACCATTCTGCCCAGAAGTAAAGAACTGTGGGGCCTTGTGAGATTTTTTGCATCACATCCTGTCCAGACAGCGTTGGTTGCTTGATGGGAGGTAATGCTCCTGTCTTCAAGCCCGGATGAACAACAAACTGTAGCGCAAAAAACAGCATGGCTGCAAGCAGATAAAACGCCGCTTGTTTTACAAATTTCATTGGTTAAAGCCCTTCCATTACGTTGTGTCCATGTTCCTTCAGCCAGTGGCGATGCTGTCGGTATTCCGGCAAATGCTGCTCGACCAGCGACCAGAAGGCGGCTGAATGATTGCGGTGTTTGATATGGCATAACTCATGCACAACCACATATTCGAAAACCGGTTCCGGGGCCAGCAACAGCAACACATTTAAATTGATGTCATTATGGATTCCGCAACTTCCCCAGCGGCTTTTCATTAATTTAATACTGATTTTGCGCGGGAAAAGTTGAACCTGCTGTGCATGTTTTTTTATCAACACGTTCGCCTGCTGCAGTGCCTGGGCTTTCATCCATGCATAAAGCCGGTGTTTTATTTCGTCACTGTAATCAGCGGCTGGATTGCCGCTTATCTTCACGACAAAGCCTTGTTCTGGCTGAAAATCGAGCATCATATGATCTTTGTCATGCTCAATAATCAGTGGCCAATGTTGGCCTAAATAAGGTATCAAAGCACCCGCTTTATATTTCTCTGGTGCCAGGCTTTTTACCGCCTTTTGCTGAATTTGAAGTCTTTGCCTGGCTGTATTGATCCAGTCTTTGCGTGCCTTAACAAACTGAGTTATGACTGAAACAGGGACATGGTGGGGGGCCACCACTTCAACGCTGTCCTTCTTGACTACCAAACGGGTATTTTTAGCACGTTGGCTGCGTCTGATTGAAAAATCGACGGGCAAACCTGAGGTCAACGTGTTATCTCCATCATTCTAAGGCGTAGTTCTGCCCATAAATCCAGATTATTAGAATGACCCAAATACTTATCCATGCCACGTTTTTTGGCCAGCCACAATCCAATCCCGTTAAAGCTGTAGATGGGGACAAGATCATCTCTTAAGGGGGCTGGTTTGATTTCAGCAATCAAGTTATCCAGCACGACAGGTACTGAATCGGGATCTTTTTTGTAAGTCAGTACCATATGCGCCTGATTCAATTGAATGGCTTTGACATAGGTTAGTCTCAATTTATCTTCATCAATGCCCAATTCCTTCAATGTAAAGTATTTGGCTATGGAAAAATCTTCACAATCACCAGCACCAATCGCCATAAATTCGATGGGGGTTGCCCAGTAATCGCGTGTAAACCACAAATCAATATCATCCATGAATCGAATATGGGTATTAAAAAAGGTGTTAACTAATGTCAGTTTTTCCTGTTCTGGCAAACCTTTGCTTTGGTCGATTAAATCCAGCCATTGCATCACACGGGCAACAGCAGCTTCTCCGTATTGTTTTTCGATTTTGTTAATTAATGCTTCATTTATCAACAACGAGGCAGCAATAGTCATGCTAAAAAACATGCCTATCCAGTACCCATGCAGTCTGTTGTTTACCAATGTAAGCAACCGAAAATTAATAGCTGGCCGCATAAACTCCCGATGCAGACAGTAAGGCGCTGTCTTCACGTGTGGTTTGTTCTGCCAGGATTCTGACGTCCTGAAAGTGTGAATATTGGGCAAGCGACTCGATATAGTCCTGCTGGCGCTTTTCGGTAGCAATATTCTGCGTAATATGGCGGGCAAGCCGGATGTAATCAGGTTTGATCAGTGTACTCTGTTGCAGGGAGATGGTCGCCGGTTCAAACCGTTTCAACATCATCTGGACGCCTAATTCATGGATAACATCGGTAAAGGCTTTTAATGTTTGCAATTCTTTAACCGCATGATAAGCCGAAACGCTAAATACCAATTTCCCTGCTTCAAATGGCAGACGTGAAAGCTTTTTCTGTAATACCTCATGAAAACCAGTATTTTTAATGGTTCTGACTGACAGATTAATAACCACTTTATATTTACATTGTGTTTGCTGGATATGTTGAATCACATGTTCCAGCACTTTTATTTCATAATCAACGATTTCAGGATATTTTTCTGCCATCGCAATAAAAACTGCGACAGGCAATTCATTGTTTTTATCATCAAGGAACTGGACACAGGCCTCTTTCATAACGACACTTCCCGTGTGCAGCTGCTCCATTGGTTGTATAAATTCCAGCGGAAAATGTACTCGCTGTATATTTGATAAAATCAGTTTTCTCCAGGTCAGTTGGTCATACACTTTTGCCGTTTCATGCTTAATGTAGAAACCATTCTGAGTAATCAACGTTGCGTGTGCATAAGCTTCTTCAGCAGCATTCAGTAAACTTTCAACGGTATCAAATACTACACCTGACACTATTCCAATATGGGTGATATCGGCACTATGTGTATAGCGCTCAAGTGTTTTAAGGCTTTCACTTAAATTTCTTGCCAGCAAGATAATTTCATCTTTCTTGTCATGCTGAATGACAACGGCAAATTCTCCGCCGTAAATTCTAAACCCGCTGGCTTTATAACTGGCATATCGTTCACAGAATTGCTTAAGCAAACCCGCAAAAACCACAATACAGTGCTCAAGTTGGTAACGTTCCAAAGATTTCACCAGTTGATCCAGGCAATCCATTTTTATTTTGAACAAATAAAAAGAGTTGTTTGCATTCATCAATTCGATCAGATGTTGCTCAAATACAGCTTTATTAGCCAGCCCCGTCAGTTCATCCTGCAATAGTTCCTGACCTAAGGTATCAATCCGTGCATGCAATTGATTGGTCATCACTTCAAGGCTGGATGACATGGCATTCATTGTCGATGCAAGCTGTCTGATTTCACGTGTGGACGGTAAAGGCTGGACGGTGACAAATTCGCCTTCTGCAATCGTCTCTGCCTGCTTCTCCAGTTTGAACAAAGAAGTTAACAAAAACCTGATTAATATGTACAAGATAATCAAGGCCACAAAAAACAGAGTGAAAGATGACAGTAATGAGTCTTTGGCTTGTTGATATAAGTTGCGGTAAGCATAATCCGGACTGACTACCACATTTATATCCCCTTTTGTCTCCCACTTGGATGTAACCTCAGCATTTGCGGTTGCTAAAATCATTGGAAACCAGTCTCTGAACCAGCCAGGCACACCAGGATAAGCTGCTTTCTCTTCAAGCTTTACAATCGCTGTACCTGAGGGATCAAGAAATTCAATCTTCTGGTAATAACCGCGGTCAAAAGCCGCTTGCAATATGGATTCAATCACCGGCTCTTGTTGATCAGCAATAAACAGTCCGGCAGATAATGCGAGAGATGTTGCTGTATCCTGAGCATGGATGCGGGCCTCATCCTGTAGCCAATGGTGCGTACTGCGTACACTTACCATAAAATTTAACGCAAATATTGCGAAAAAAAGCCCTGCTATCAGGACTACCAATTGCCTTGAAAGTGACATACGTTTCTATTCTATGGTGGCAGTTTCTGTCTGATTAATCATGTGAGAGGCCAATTGTCCCAAGGCTTTGAGAATCTGTTGCCTTAACTCGTCTTCCATTTCAATTTCGTACAGTGCTTTGTTCATGCACATCATCCACTGGTCTCTTTCAATTTGACCGATTGTGAAAGGGAGATGACGCATCCGTAATCTTGGATGCCCAAACTCTTCAATAAACAAATCCGGCCCACCCAGCCACCCGGATAAATATTTAAACAATTTTTCTTTTGCGCTGGTCAAACTTGGGCCATGTGCCTGTCGAACCGCCTGTGCTCCTGGCAAAGTATCCATAAAAAAATAAAACCTGTCGACCAAACTCTGCAGTTTGGGCTCTCCGCCTATTAAATGGTAAGGTGTGATCTCTTCTTGATTCATGAAAAATTAGCTCGCCTGTCGTGTGTCCTTTTCAACTTTAAATTCACAAAATGAATAAAAAATATAAATACTGCGGTTGCTTTCTTACAAAAACATGGAAACTCTAGTACTATTTATTCGTCTTATCATAATCTTGAATCCGTTACTTCACTACGGCACAGGATAATATTAACATTAACTTGAAATAGTTTAGGAATTACTATGAGACTAACTACTGCCACATCACGCTCACAAGAGAGCATTATTTCTACAAACAAAGTGTTAAAAAACACTTATATGCTATTGTCGATGACTTTATTGTTCAGTGCGACTACAGCTGGCTTATCCATGTTGTTCAACCTCCCTCACCCGGGGATATGGATTACCATGATAGGCTATTTCGGCCTGTTATTTTTAACCCATAAATTTAGCAACAGTGCATTAGGTCTGGTTTTCGTATTTGCCCTGACAGGTTTTATGGGACTGACATTAGGCCCTATTATCAGCGCATATTTAACCATGTTCAGCAACGGCCATGAATTAGTCATGACCGCTTTAGGCGGTACTGGCGTTATTTTTCTAGGGCTCTCTGGCTATGCATTAACGACACGTAAAGACTTCAGCTTCATGGGGAGTTTTTTAATGATAGGGGTTTTAGTCGCATTTTTGGCCGGTCTGGCAGCTTTCTTCCTGCAGATGCCAGCACTTTCATTAGCTGTATCAGCCATGTTTGTTTTGTTGATGTCTGGTCTGATTTTATATGAAACAAGTGCCATTATTCATGGCGGTGAGACGAATTACATTCTGGCCACTGTGTCTTTATATGTCACTATTTACAATTTGTTCACCAGCCTGCTGCATCTTCTGGGCGCATTATCAGGCGAAGAGTAGTTTTACGTTGATTTGCCTCATAAAAAAGCCCGGTAAAACCGGGCTTTTTTATTTATGTAAACGCGTCAGCAAATTAGCTTCTTCTACACTTAAACCATAATTGTTGACCAGTTCCTGCGCATCTGCTCCATCTCGAATCTTCTCTATCGCCTCCTGATAGCCTGTTGAATCATCAGTCCCCGTCTCCTGTACTGATGGGGCAATATTTATTTTGCCATCCATTTCCTGCAGTTTTATATCATTACTATTAACCTTGTTATCTATGACGACAGCTGCTGAACATAATCCGGTAAGGTCTTTTTCATGGCTGGCAAGAATGTCCTGCAGCTCCACCAAGTGCGAATCAAGCCGACTCATTTTGCGCCACAAATAAATCATTGCAACAACCAGCAGGCCACAAAAAGCACTCAGAATATAAACGATTTGATCAGCCATCAAACTCTTTCATCAACATGTTGGGGAGTTTGTTCTAATTCCTTTTCGGCATGTTTTTCTGGCGATTGATGAGAGTGTTGCTCTTGGTCAGTCTTCTCATCCCGCTGAATTTTCTTTATCTTTAGTACTGCATTTGGAGGGGATACCGGGTTAATTTCCATCAGTCAACGCCTACAGATGATCATCATTTACAATCAGAATAATTCCAGTTCTGCCTTTTCATCGTCGCTCAAGAATTTATTCAAATCGACCAGAATCAATAATTCATTATTTCTGCTGGTAACCCCTTGAATATATTTCGAACTTTCTTCATTACCGACATTAGGTGCCGTTTCAATTTCGGACGCCCTCATTTCTACCACTTCTGCAACGCTATCCACCAGAATTCCAATAATATGATCTTCGGTTTCAATGATCACCACCCGAGAAGCGTCATCGGTTTCTTTAGACATTAATCCGAAACGACTTCTGGTATCAATGACGGTAACAACGTTACCTCTTAAATTTATTATCCCCAACACATAGGAGGGTGCACCCGGAACAGGTGCGATTTCAGCAATTCGAAGCACTTCCTGAACCTGCATTACATTAATGCCGTACTTTTCATTACCAAGACAAAAAGTGACCCATTGCATGATAGGATCATCTTGATTGTTAATCTCACTCATTGATTTATTTCCTGGGAATTACAGAGAAGTTATTTAACCTAACAATATAAAATGTAATTTTAGTAGAAAATAAAAATTGTGAGCGTTAAATCACTTATCAAACAATGCTCTTCAAGACATTCAATTTAGCGAAAAAGCCACGAAAAAATCTACTACCCTGATCAATTTCAGTTTGGGCTGCTACAACTACACTTCATGCAAAAATACTTAACACACCTTGTTTGGCTATCGCGCGTCCGGCTTCAATTTCGTCCAGCACTGACATTTCCTGCTCTGCCTGAGCACGTTGCTGTTGCGGTTCATCCTGTTGCTCACGCTGTTGCCCATCACTGCTCATCATAAAAGGCGAGGATGATTTTTGTTCTGATTGCTGCTGGGAAACATTGACATCGACCAGGTTCAACTGCTGACCACCCAGCATTTCCTTAAGCTTGGGCAGGGCGGCCTCGATGGCGTCCTTCACCACGCCATGTTGAACGGAAAAGGCAATAGATGTTTTGTCATTATCGACATCGACCCGAATAGATACCGGCCCAAGATGTTTTGGGTTCAGATTTAACTGTGCCGCCGGTATCGACTGTTTATGCATGAAAACCAACCGTTGTGCCAGCTCATTTCCCCAGTCTGGATCGGCCATTCGGCTATTCATTGGCGCAAGTTCTGCACTGTTTGCTCGTGTCGGCATTCTTTCATTGAGTGCAACATCGGCAACAGAACGGAAAATCTGTTTACCCGTATCATCTACACTCTGTTCAACTATCTGATCAGCTGATTGCTGATGTGCCCAAAAATCTGCACTGTGCTCATCACTTTCAGTATGCTCAGAAAACGAAACATCAGTTTCCAACGTATCCTGGATGTGCCCCACCTTTTCTTCCTGCTCAACAGCTTGCAATGTTTCAGTTTTAGTTGAGGACGGCAACACCGACGCCAAAGATGCTTTTTTTTCCTGCTCTGCGCCATCCATACTGGACAACGCTACCGACTGTTTACTCAGCTCGCCTTGTTCAGTTAACAACGCGGCCATTCCTTGAGCCTGTTGCTGAACCTGGGGATCAATAAATTCAGCGACGGATTCAGTATGCACAGAAATTTCCAGCGCTAATTGCCGATCAAGTTCATCAACCGTGGAGACCGAGGCTGAGTCGATAGTTGACAAAATATCAGCCAGCACCTGAAAAGTCTCCTGCAAATCAATATCTTCTATTTCACCCTCAAGCCGGGAGTCCAGCACCGGCAAGGTGACGCCGTTCTGCAGGGCAAAATTTTGCAGGTCGGCAAGAACCGTCCCCTGTAATGCCTCGGGTAAAGGCATTCCCTGCACCTGCTGTTGCTGCAAGATGGCCAGTTGTTCACCCAACGCCGTGTTCAATAACCCGGCAAACAGGCCTTGCGGCGCAGAATCCGCTGCCAGACCATCGCTATTTTGCGCAGAGCCATTCAACATTGGTTGAATGGAAGCAATATCAAAATTCATACAACCACTCCTGAACGCTTTATTTCTTAATGATAAAGCACTTTACATACCACTTTCCCGGGTTGGCCGTCCTGCCCGTTCATCCAGCTCGGCCTGCTCTGCTTTTTGCTGACGGTGATTTTCCTGGTTCACCGCGTGTTCACATATTTTTTGTAAGCCACTTACTTTGTGGTGTCTGTATTCCCAAGCCTGCTGAGCTTTATCCAGCTCCTGCTGATGAGTCTCCATCGCCTGCACCTGCCCTTCAATCGCCTGATCCAGCTTGGCAATAAATGCTCTGAATTCCATCAATGTTCCAATCGACATACTGGCTTCATTAGCATGTTTTTGTAGATAACCCTGTTTATAGGCTTTCAAGTTCTCCAGCTGACTTTCCATGTCTTGTGCTTTTGCCCGCAACTGAACCAACACCTGCAATACAGCCTGTTCCTGTCGGCTTTCGATATCAATAATTGATTTCAATCTGTCTGATTTTTTCATTTACACCTCAGCATCCGTTGAGTTGACGGGTACTACCCAGACTGTCAGGTATCATTTTTTCCGTCCAAAACGGTTTGATCCAGAATGGGATTATGACCACTGCATCCGAATGACTTACAAACATTAATTACGCATTTTCAGATATACAAAGTATAGTCAGTTAACTTTCTACTGACGTGTTCAACGTACTTTCTAGCTGCGCAATACTGTTTTCAAGGTCCAGCGCTTCATCCATATCCTGCTGCAAAAAATGCATAATGAAAGGCTGCATGGCAATGGCTTTGTCCAGACGGGGCTCACTCCCGGCCTGATAGGCACCCACGCTGATCAGGTCTCTATTTTGTTGATAGTGGGAATACAGGCTTTTCAATTCGCGTGCCTGTTTCAAATGTTCACTTGCTACGATGTCCGGCATCACCCGGCTAATGGAAGATTCAATATCAATGGCCGGATAATGGCCGGATTCAGCCAGTTGACGTGATAACACTACATGCCCATCCAATACACCACGGGCGGCATCGGCAATAGGATCGTTCACATCATCGCCTTCGGTCAATACCGTATAAAAGGCTGTAATGGAGCCACTATCCACATCACCATTCCCTGCTCTTTCCACCAGTGCCGGTAATTTGGCAAACACTGAGGGCGGATAGCCTTTTGTCGCCGGAGGCTCGTTGATTGCCAGGGCTATTTCTCTATAGGCCTGCGCATAACGGGTCAGTGAATCCATTAACAACAACACATCTTTGCCCTGATCTCTGAAATATTCAGCAATACTGGTGGCCAATAAGGCACCATGTACTCGCATCAACGGCGAGTCATCCGCTGGAGAAGCCACAACCACGGCACGCTTCAGACCTTCTTCACCCAGTATTTTATGGACAAATTCATTGACCTCGCGGCCACGTTCACCAATCAGGCCAACCACTACAATATCGGCCTTGGTAAACCGGGTCATCATTCCCAACAGCACACTTTTGCCTACACCAGTACCGGCAAACAGCCCCATACGCTGCCCTCTGCCTACACTCAGCATGGCGTTGATCGCTCTGACCCCTACATCCAGCGGTTCTCGAATCGGTCGACGTGATAAGGGGTTAATGGCGGTACCGGACAATGGCACTTTACTGTCAGTATCCAACATGCCTTTGCCATCCAGCGCTTCTCCGGAACCATTGATAACCCGCCCAAGCAAGCCAAACCCCACTTTAGCCAGACTATTCTGGCCCATGGGAATAACTCTGCAAC
The DNA here is from genome assembly GCA_006844705.1 of Methylococcaceae bacterium. Lineage (GTDB taxonomy): Bacteria > Pseudomonadota > Gammaproteobacteria > Methylococcales > Methylomonadaceae > Methylomarinum. The sequence continues at coordinate 13,006 of SPJS01000106.1, forward strand.
CGGGTTCCAGTCCGTGTGTGTCTCCCACCGGCATTAAATAGATTTTACTACCTGCAAACCCGACCACTTCTGACATGATCTGCTCCGCACCGGGTGTTTCAACTGCACACAGGGAACCAATAGCCGCTCGGCAGCCTTCAGCTTCCAGTGTGAGACCGACCATGCGGGACAAGCGTCCTTCGACAATCAGTTCAGGTGTTTCCTGCAATCGTTGAGTATATTTTTGCAGACCCTGCAGCCATAGATGATGACGTTCCGCCTTGGGAATCATGAATCTGCCTGACGCGATGAATTGTGCGGACGGTCACCTTTGCGTTCCCCCCCCATGATAGATGCAACAATAGCGGCCAAACGTTTTTCAACACTGGCATCGACATGGGAGGCGCCACTTTCAACAATGCATCCCCCGCGGGTCATGATGGGATCTTCGCGTATGCCCCACGGTGGGGACATTTCATCCAGAACCAGTGCTGCACGTACCAGTTCAGCATCTTCCGGATGCAACGTCAGGCTGATTTTCTGGCTGGCCAGCGGCAATATCTTGACCGCTTCTTTCACCACAGCGACCACCTGCCCGGGGTCAATCTTGATTTCGCGCCGCAGCAATTGCCGGGCAATGCCGACAGCCAAAGTGACCAGTTCCTGCTCCATCTGTTCATCCAGCTGCCTGAATGGATTTTCAAGAGCTTCCATCAGGGCATTAAACTGTTGACACTTGTCCTGCAGTATATGAAGATTTTCCTGATAGCCTTGTTCTGCGCCTTGTTTTTTGCCGGCCTCCAATCCTTCTTTTTGCCCAACTTCGAAGCCTTCTTTTTTGCCGCTTGCAAAGCCGTCCTGTCGGCCTTGGGCAAAAGCTTCATCATAGGCCTGTTGCTGGACTGCTTCAATTTCCTCGACCGTCAGAATTTTAGGTTTGTCATTCTCCTGCACGGGTTGGCCAAAGCTTTGCAGATCATTCCATACATTTAAACCGGCCAATTCGTCATCGGAAAACCGGCTCTCATCAGACAAGTTCTTCACCGCCGCCACCGCCTAAGGAAATTTCACCGGCATCGGAAAGTTTTTTGGCAATGGCCAGAATATCTTTTTGCGCAGCTTCCACTTCACTGAGTTTGGTTGGGGGCGCAGCCTCTAGGTCGTCACGTAACATTTCTGCTGCACGTTTAGACATGTTATTGAAAACTTTTTCTTTCAGGGTTTCACTCACGCCGCGTAACGCAAGCAGTAACTGATCGGTGGACACTTCACGCAGCAACGTTTGAATACCACGATCATCGACCGCATCAAGGTCAGCAAAGACAAACATTTTGTCCTGAATCTGCTGCCCCAGATCAGGATTATTTTCATTGATTTGTTCCATCATAACTTCACTGATGGAGCCCTCGATAAAGTTGAGAATGTTAGCCGCAGAATCAACACCACCGACTGACGAGGATTTGACGCTGTCACTTCCAGTCAATTGTTTCTCCATAATGTCATCCAGCTCACGCAGAGCTGCAGGCTGTACCCCATCCATCGTAGCAATACGCATCATAATATCCGATCGCATATTCTCGGGTAATAATCCCAATACTTCTGCGGATTGATCGGCATCCAACAATGACAAAATAATGGCAATGATCTGTGGATGTTCCAGTCGAATCAAATCAGCAATGGAACGCGTATCCATCCATTTGAGTTGTTCAATCCCCTTGCTGTTTGCCCCCATCAGGATACGGTCAATAATACTGCCCGCTTTATCTTCACCCAATGCATCGGTCAGCATATTGCGGATATACTCGTCCGAATTAAGCCCCAGACCGGTTTCACTCTTGACCTCTGTAATAAATCCTTCCAGTACCTGATCAACCATTTCAGAGGTAATTGTGCCTAACCCTGCCATGGTGGCTCCCACCAATTGCACTTCTTTCGGCCCCATGTTTTTCAACACCTGGGAAGCCCTCTCCTGGCCTACTGCCAACAACAGCAATGAGGCCTGTTCACAGCGCGAGAGTGCGTCTTCCGCCTCAGCCATTTTCTGTTACCCATTTGATCAGCATTTGCGACACTAGATTCGGATCTTCATCGATCAGTTTCTGTACATATTCCAGGCGTTTTTCATAACTTTGCGGTGCATCCAACAATAACAGGTCTTCCGCGCCTGCCGCTATACCGATGGCATCATCTTCATTCCCTTTTTCGCCGCCTACTGGCACAGCAATGGGACGTCCGTTTTCATCGAATGACACGACACCACCCATCGCTTCCGCTTCTGCTTTAACACGTGCCAGTTCTTCAGCCAGGGCTTCATCTTCATGGCGTGCCACCAGGCCATTCATCACCGGTCGCAGTACACCAAAAACCAGGAACAGTACCACCAGCACGGCAGCCAGATGTTTCAAAGCATCCATAAACCAGGCTTGTTCCCAGATAGGCAGGGCGGGCAGTGGCTCTAGGCCTTTAACTTCCATAAACGCCACATTGGTCACGGTCACCCGATCGCCACGCGCACTGTCAAAGCCAACCGCCTGCTTAACCAGATCAGTCAGATTATTCAGTTCTTCCTGCGAATACGCTTGTGAAATCACATCACCATTGGCCTGCGGAATCTGTTTGTTATCAACCACTACAGCCACCGATAAGCGTTTCAGCTCACCAGAGGCCAGACGTGTATGGGTGATGGTTTTATCCAGCTCATAATTACGTGTAGCACTTTTACTGGCCGAGCCCATTCCAGAGGCATCATTATTTGCTTCTGCGCCTGCAGCCACTTCCGGGGCTACACCTGTTGGCGGCGGCTGATTAGTTAATGCACCGGGCACCCCCTGCACGGCAGACATGTTGCTTTGCTGTTCCAGTGTTTGTTCACTGCGTATTGCCGGCAGATCAGGGTTGAACATTTCCTGAGTTCGTTCTGTAACGGTGAAATCCACATCCGCTGAAATCTGTGAACGCAAGCCTTCTCCACCGACCAGCGGTGCCAGAATATTCTGAATCCTGTCCATCAGGTGTTCTTCAATATTCTTTTTATATTCAAATTGTTTGGAGCTCATCAGCATATCTGCAGACGCGCCTTTGCTGTTGAGTAATCGCCCTTTTTGATCAACGACCGTCACTTGGCTGGCTTCCAGCATCGGCACGCTCGACGCCACCAGATGCACGATAGCTTCAACCTGTTCTTTTTCCAGACTACGCCCCTGGTATAAATTAATAGTGACCGAAGCACTGGGTTTTTTCTGTTTGCGTACAAAGACCGACTGTTTGGGAAGTGCAAGCAACACACGTGCTGCCTTGATATTCTGGATGGTCATGATCGTGCGTGCAATCTCACCTTCCAGCGCACGCTGGAAGCGCATCATTTCGATATTTTTACTGGTCCCGAATGACATTTTTTCATCCAGCAATTCATAGCCTGTCCCAGTACTACGGGGCAAGCCTTGTGCTGCAAGTTTTAATTTAAGTTCTCGGGCTTTTCCTGACGGCACCATGATGGCCCCTGAACCGGTATCAATCTGATATTCAATCCCCAGCTGGTTTAATGAATCAATGATTTCAGCAGAATCCTGTTCTGCAATGTTACTGAACAACAGGTCATAGGTCGGGCTTTGAGACCACAAGACCACCGCCACTCCTGTCGCCACACTGAGCGCCAGTCCCAGCATGAGACCAATCTGCCGGGTCAATGACAACTCCATCAACCCCTTCAAAAACGGCGGGGTACGGTCATCGTCTTGCTCACTGGCTATTAACTGATTGGGAGTTTCCATCTCCACGACGGCTTCTTGTTCGCTCATAAATCAGAATTACATTGGCATATTCATAACATCTTTATACGCATCAACCAACTTGTTGCGTACCTGTACCATGGCCTGAAAAGAGACATTTGCTTTTTGCGAGGCAATCATAACTTCAGCCAGGCTGACATTGCTGTCGCCGGTTTCAAACGCTTTGGCTTTACTCGCTGAAGCATGTTGTGCGGTATTCACCGCATCGATGGATTGTTTCAACACGTTGGAAAATTCCCCATTATCAGAGACTTCCTGAGGTTTTTTGCCTGCCTCGATCGACATGGCACGCATTTGCGCCAAGACCTGATCTATATTCATATCGCTCATAACTACACCACGCTTTGTGTTTGCAACAGGTTAACAGGGTACAACAATGCCGGACTCTTTCATTCTGGCCAGTTTGTACCTTAACGTGCGCGGACTGATACCCAGTGTTTCCGCGGTTAATTTCCTGCTGCCATTTAATTCATTTAACGTCTGCAAAATAATCTTTTCTTCTGCAGACCTGACACCTTCGCCCAGACTATTCACGTCGTCATTTGCTTCAACTGCCTTGATTCTGACAGAAGCAACATCAGTGCCATGGTTTTCTTGACGCCTATCAAATGACAGGTTAGGCATCGCCTGCTGATCATCAAAAACCAGATGATCCGTAGTGATATAGCCATTTTGCTGCAAAATCAACGCACGCTGGATAACATTCTCCAGTTCACGCACATTTCCTGGCCACTCATAATTGTGTATTTTTGCTATGGCTTCATCGCTGAACACAGGTAAAACCTTGCCGCTTTCCGCATGTTTTAGCAGCAAATCTTTGGCCAGCGAAGTAATATCCTGTAAACGTTCACGCAAGGGCGGAATTTTCAGCGGGAACACACTTAACCGATAATAAAGATCTTCCCTGAATTCACCTTGTTCTACATATTGTTTTAGCTTTCGGTTAGTGGTCGCCAAAAACCTGACATCTAATAAAATCTTCTTTTGGCTGCCTAATCGCTCGACTTCTTTTTCCTGTAAAACGCGTAACAATTTAGCTTGCAAAGACAAATCCATTTCTGAAATTTCATCCAGCAACAAGGTCCCTCCCTGTGCCTGCTCAAACTTGCCGGCAGACGCTTGCACCGCACCGGTAAATGCCCCTTTTTCATAACCAAACAATATGGCCTCCAGCATATTCTCCGGAATAGCCGCGCAATTGATAGCGACAAACGGCCCTTGTGCACATCGCGAATGTTGATGGATATACCGTGCCAGCACTTCTTTACCCGAACCACTTTCTCCCTGCAACAGCACAGTGACATTTGTTTGAGCCACGCGCTCGGCGATGGTATACACCTGCTGCATAGTGCTGCCTGTCGTCGAAATGGGTTGAGCAACAGGCCTGTGTTCTTGCAAAAACAGTCTGACTTTTTCCACCAGAACATCTGCTTCAAACGGTTTTATCAAATAATCTGCCGCACCGCTTTGCATAGCAGCCACAGCTCTAGGAACCGTGCCGTAAGCCGTCATCAGCAGCACGGGTATCTCTGGAAACTGCATCTGCATATTGCGCAGAAGCCCTACCCCATCCATCTGCGGCATTTGTACATCGCTGACAACCAGCCTGAAATTATGACTGGCCAGTTTGCTCAAGGCATCTTTACCATTGTCCGCTGTTTCTGCCTGGTAACCTTCAATAGTCAACGTTTCAAGCAACGCCTCACGCAGTGATTTATCATCTTCAACAATTAATACATCATACGATTTCATAGTCGCTTACCTCTCGCAAAATATTGTTATTCGATGGTGACACTCCAATTGTGTGTTGCTTAATACACGGCAAAATCAAAGTGAATCGAGTGCCCTCCTTGACGACTGAATGACAAGTCACCTGTCCATGATGGGCTACAACAACACTCTCAACGACGGCCAAACCCAAGCCGGTTCCATTTCCCTTCGTCGTAAAAAATGGTTCAAACAACCTTTTTTGTTGGTCTAAACTAATCCCACACCCATTATCAATAATTTCTATTTTCAGTTGCCCTGGCTGGTGTTGTGTAATCTGCATGGTAATGGTTGCCTGCTCATCACAAGCCTGCACCGCATTATCCAAAATATTCATTAATGCACCCAACAACGCATCCATATTTCCATGCAGAGAATCTTCTGTCACTCCGTTGATGATTGAAAAGTTTACGGACTGATTTTGCATATTTTCCTGAATATGCTGCAGTAATAAAGCCAAAGAAAATTCAGACATCAGTAATTTGCCCTGTTTGGCAAATATCAGCATGTCATTGACCTGCCGTTCCAAATGATGAAGTCGTTCCAGAATTTTTTTCGAAAATTGTTGACGTTTGCCTTCATCAACACTGCACTTGTCCATTTGAGATGCATATAAAAGTGCTGTAGATAAAGGTGTACGCACCTGATGGGCCATACCGGCGACCATTTCTCCCATTGCAGACAAATGCTTTTGTTGCGCCAACAAATCCTGTAGATGCCGTAATTCACTGACATCAGACAACAAAACAATTTGCCCGCCGTCTTCAGACAAGACATTTCGCTTCATATTGATACGTCTGCCATCTTTTAATTGCCTCTCATCGACACAATTAATTACAGGAAACAAACTGCGTTGCATAATTTCATGCCATTGCTGATGCAGCAGAGGTTCGCCCAGATAATCAATCGCTAATTGGTTACAATCGATAATTGATTCCTGCTCATCCAACACAATGACACCTGCCGGTAATGCCACTAGAAGCTGCTGTAATCGAGAAGCGATCCTTTCTTTCTCAATTAAGGTCTGCATCCTTTCACTTCTTACGGCAGCCAATTCCTGATTAAGCAAGGACACCTGTGTTTCCAGACTTTGATAGGAATTACTCAGGTTTTTGGATAATTGATTAAATAATTCAAAAGCATCAGTTAACCTGGCGGCATCATTCTGTTTTTGGTGTAATGCGGTATTCATATGTTGTTCCCTATGCGTCAGACATACCCAAACAAGAAACAGACCAGCTCTGTTTTTTACTTAAAATTCATTAACTTATATTCACAAGTCAAATATACGACACCACACAAAATCATCTTTTTTATTTGCCATGCCATTTTATTCGATTATTGTATTTGTAAAATACGTGCATCATTTTTACTGGAAAATAAGTTAAAAACGATGAAAAACTCAGTCTTTACTGGATTTTTCCACTGATAATTTGCTTTAATGCAAGCATTGACAATGATTACGAATTATTAATTTCACATTTTTCACTTTAAAAATATAACAATACGAGGTAACCCTATGGCCAAGAGCTTTCTAGATAAATTTCTGGATTTCGCTGGATTCTCCTCTCCAAGCAATGAAGGACATTATCACCCTTCGATGTATAGAGATGAATCCCAGAAAACGCCCACGCCCAAAAATAAACAAACTGCCTCCAAAAACAGTGGCGTCAGTGGTGTGGAAAAATACCTGCAAAAAAAAGAAAAAGTCAGCGCCAAAAAAAAGACACCTGCAAAACCAGCATTAACTGGCGTGGAAAAATATCTGGCAAAAAAAGAACAGGTCGTCCAACAGCAAAAAAAAGAACATGCGGAGCGCCTTGTCAATATGACCGGGGTGGAACGTTATCTGGCGAAACTTGAAAAATCCAAACCTGTAGCTAAAGCTAAAACAGTTAAAAAAATTGAAACGTTCAAGAAAAGTGCTGAAGTCACTGGTGTAAGCAAATATCTGGAAAAACAGACCCACAAAAAACCTGCTGCAGCGCCTGTTAAAAAAGAAGGTAACGCAAAACCTGCCCCATCCGCCAAAGCAGCAAAGCCGGGGAAAGTGGAAGAACGTAAAAAATCAGCTGAAACAAATAAAGCGACGACAAAGAAAGCCAAAGTTGCTAAACCAGTTACTGCTGAAAAGCCTGCAACTACGGCTAAAAAGGTAGAACCAACAACACCTGAAAAAGCCAAAGATGAAAGCGCATCAACGTTGATTAATTATGCCCAAACATCGGATCAATGCCTGGCCATGACACAAAAAGGGACTCGCTGCCGCCGCAAATCCAATCTTGAAATACTGGACAAAACCATTAATAAACAAAAATACAAATTTGCTGTGTGTTCACAACATAATAATGCCAGCTTTAAGCCGATAGAGGGATTAGTGAAAAGCTGAATACAAAGATACCGGAAAGGCTGAAGGTTTCGTTCTAAAAAACAGAGCTTAAGTTATACATCTCATCTATTAGCCCCCGAACCGAGAGCTAATAGATGAGTATAGTGGCAATTAATCTGCCGCTAATGCCTTAGCCAATCGTTTAGCTGGTAAGTAACCTGGAAAAACAGTTCCTTTTGAAGTGATAATCATTGGCGTACCACGCGCTTCAAAGTCATTTCCTAATTTCATATGATTATCTACCGGGTTATCACACGTCTTTTGTTCAGGTGTTTTACCCTGCTTTGCCTCGGTTAACGCCTGATTTTTATCCTCTGCACACCACACTGAAACCGCTTTGTTGTATGATTCAGAACCTTTACCGGCTCTTGGGTAAAACAGGTATTTTATTGAAATGCCTGCTGCCAGATATTGGTCCATTTCGGCATGCAGTTTTCTGCAATAGCCGCAGTCAATATCGGTAAAAATTGCGACTTCATGCTTTTCATTTTCAGCCTTGAAATTAATTGTAGAATCATTATTCAGCTTTGCTAAAACTTGACTGCGCCCATCGGCCAATTTTTGTTCGGTCAGGTTTTTCCGACCCAATACATCAATCAGATTACCTTGAATCAGGTGTTTCCCATCCTCTGACATATATATCAGTTTGTTGCCGTAGCTGACCTCATATAATCCTGGAATTTCTTTCAGGGGAGTCACACTATCCACTTTGGCTGAGGGCATTAATAAAGCCAAAGCTGCTTTGATTTCTGCTTCGCCTGCATGCGTAAGAGGAGAAAATAATATTAAGAAACTAAAAATTTTCGTAAGCTTGTTCATTTTGATATCTGTTAAATTTGCAGAGAGAATACCTAAAGACCTTTATCTTATAGTGAAGTTCTTTGATCGACATTTTTTATTGAAATACACGCTCTATATCGAGTATCACAACAAAAAACATTAAAGCCATTAATAAAAACATGCCTATTTGTTGAAAAAACAATTGAATTTTTTCGGGAATAGGTCCGCCCTTAATCCCTTCAATGGCAAAAAACAGTAAATGCCCGCCATCTAAAACCGGCACAGGTAAAAGATTGAGTACACCTAGACTTACACTGATCAGACCCAGGTATTTTAAAAAATACACAAACCCGAGCTCAGCAGACTGTCCTGCATATTGAGCAATGCTAATCGGGCCACTCAAATTATCAACCGAGGCCTTGCCGACGAGCATTTTGCCCATCATCTTTAATGACGCTACCGCGATAAAAGCCGTTTTTTGAAATGCCACCGGTATTGCTTCCAATGGGGCTATAGAATAGCTTACTTGTAAATCATCCAGGACACCTTCAGGAATTTCAACCCCGGCACCGATTTTGCCAATTTGTTTTCCATCCTGGTCAATGGCTTCAGGAATGAGCTGGATAACCACGTGTACTGAATCGCGTTCAAGAGTGACATCTATGGGTTGACCTGGTCGAGACTGAATGTATCTTACCCATGAAGACCAGTCATTGACCGCAACTGAATCTGCGTTAATGATTAAATCACCGGCTTGCAAACCAGCTTTATCTGCCGCACCATCAGGAATAATTTTCCCGATAACAGGTCGTAAAGAAGGAGACCAGGGCTTAAGGCCTAACCTGTCAAAAAAAACTTCCGGACTTTCCCGGTCTTCAGGTGAAGTGAAAATTGTTTTTATTTGCTCGGACTCATCTGTTGTTTTAATGAGCAGTGCAATCTCATCCTCACCTTCCATCGCAACAGAAAATAAGTGAGACAAGGCTTCAGACCATGAAGGGATGTCCTTGTCATTAATCTTGAGAATTTCTTCCCCATTCTGCAACCCCGCCTGTGCAGACAAACTTCCTTCTTCAACCTCTCCAATGACAGGCCGCATTCCTGTTTCTCCCAGTACAGCAACACACCAGAACAAAAAAACTGCCAGAATGAGATTGAATATTGGACCTGCTGCAACAATTGCAGAACGTACTTTCAATGATTGCCGATTAAAGGAGAAAGGCAAATCTTCTTCTGCAACGATTCCTTCCCGCTCATCAACCATTTTGACGTAACCACCTAAGGGAATGGCGGAGACGACATATTGCGTTGAAGACGGGTCTTTTTGATATGACCACAGAATTTTGCCAAACCCAATGGAAAACCGTAATACCTTGACTCCAGATTTTCTCGCTACCCAGAAATGGCCATATTCATGGAATGCAACCAATATTCCAACAGCGACAACAAAAAAGAATATGTTGTTGAGTAATTCCATCAGTTGCAATTCGCCTCAACCAATGCTGAAGATACTTGTCGAGCATCTGCATCAGCCTGCAAAATTATGTCGAGAGAATCGGCAATGTCAGGTGAAAATTCTGCCATCGTTTTTTCAATGATCTTGGGGATGTCTGTGAATCGTATCATTTCGTTTAAAAAAGCATCTACAGCGATTTCATTCGCAGCATTTAAAATCGTTGGCATTATGCCCCCCGCATTAACTGCTTCACATGCAAGACGTAAACAGGGGAAGCGCTGAAGATCAGGTTGTTCAAAGTCCATTTGCTTGACTTCAAAAATATTTAAAGGTTCCACGCCAGAATCAAATCGTTCTGGCCAGGCCATCGCATGCGCAATGGGTGTACGCATATCAGGGTTACCCATTTGAGCAAGCACTGATCCATCGACATAATCGACCATCGAATGGATAATACTCTGTTTATGAATAACCACCTGGATATCTTCAGGGGACATATTGAACAACAAACAGGCTTCAATCAATTCCAGACCTTTATTCATCATCGTGGCTGAATCCACCGAGATTTTCCGACCCATGTCCCATTTAGGATGGGCTACCGCCTGTTCTGGAGTCACATGCTCCAAATCCGCTATCGGTGTAGCTCGGAAAGGCCCTCCAGATGCTGTTAACAAAATGCGTCTCGCCTGTTTTGCACGTGTTCCGGTTTCGTATCCTCCCGGCATACACTGAAAGATTGCATTATGTTCACTGTCTATGGGTAACAAATGTGCGCCAGATTCTGCAACAGCCTGCATAAAAATGTCGCCAGACATAACCAACGCTTCTTTATTAGCCAATAGCACTGTTTTTCCAGCTTTAGCCGCAGCTAAGGTGGGTAACAGTCCGGCCGCGCCAACAATGGCCGCCATCACTGATTCAACCTGGTCCAAAGAGGCAACTTGCTGCAAAGCCTGAGCCCCGACAAGAACAGTTATGTCGTTTAGTCCGGATTCATCCAGTTTTTGTTTAAAAGACACCGCTTTTTCTTCATTCACTACCACGGCATATTGCGGTCGATATTGTTGGCACTGTTTGAATAACGCATCAATGTTGGTATTCGCCGTTAACGCAACGACCTTATATTTGTCTGGATGACGGGAAATGACATCAAGTGTGCTGACACCAATCGACCCGGTGGCACCAAGAATACAAAGCCCTTTCACGAAAACACACTCCGGCCAATCAGCAAAATTCCTGCGTAAAAGAAAGGAGACGCGGCGATAACACTATCAATTCTGTCCAACACACCACCGTGCCCCGGCAGAATAGACCCACAGTCTTTCACCCCTTTTTGCCTTTTAAATAAACTGATAAATAAATCTCCATAGATGGATATCAGAATAGTTAATACTGACAATAATATGAAGTCAGTCGTAATCATTAACGGAAAACCATAGTACAAGCCAAGTACGGCTCCACAAACCAGCCCCATGAACAATGCGGCATACATGCCTTCCACTGTTTTGCCCGGGCTTATTTGTTCGGCAAGTTTCACTTTGCCATACTTTTTGCCTGCAAAATAAGCGGCAATATCTGCCGACCAAATTAAAAATAGAAAATAGAGCACCATTTCAGTGCCATACAATGTTCTTAACCGGGTAATAAACATCCATGCAAAAAACAGAATGAATAGACCAAACATAGCCTTATAACGTTTTCTTATTGACATCTCCAATAATTGATCAGGTACTTTTCTAATCAAAGACATGGATATTATCCAGAATAGCGTGGGTAAAACCACCAACCATTCCAGAACACCCGAATATTGTCTTATTTCCTGCCATTTAAATAGAAAAGAGACTAATTCCAAAAACTGTGGCCAAAATTGAACAAATAACATTAATCCAAATAATGCCAGCAAGAACAATATTTTCGAAACCACTGTGTCAATATCTACTAACGCCGCCCATTCCCAGGCAGCAATTAAAACGATCAGCGCGATTAGTGCTGAAAAAAGGTAGGGGGGTAACATAAAGATTGCCGTCAACATGACAGCAAACAATAAAATTCCAGTAAATGTTCGTTTAATTAACATAATAATTCTTATATCTTTACAACTGCAAACAGTACTATTGGCCCTAGTGGTGTCAGGTTCTTTTTATGACCTGTTCACTCGTATGTCCAAATCGTCTTTGTCTGCCTTTAAAACTATCGATTGCATCAGCCAAAACAGCTTGATCAAAATCAGGCCATAATATGGATGAAAAATAAAATTCAGTATATGCAAGTTGCCACAGCAAAAAATTACTGACTCTTTGCTCTCCACCCGTACGAATAAAAAGATCAGGTTCAGGTAATTCAAAGGTGGATAAATGCTGATTGATCAAATCTTCAGATATATCAGATTCAGTAATCTCTCCTTGCTGTAACATCACCGATATTTTTTTGCATGCTTGAGTGATATCCCAGCGTCCACCATAGTTTGCTGCAATATTCAACGTCAGCCCAGTATTTTTTTTGGTTTGCTCTTCAGCTTGAACAATTTTATCTTGTAATTTCTGCGAAAACCGGGATCTATCACCTATCACGCGCAACCGGATATTATTTTTATCCAGTTTATCGACCTCATTCTTCAGAGTAAGCATGAATAAATCCATCAACATGTTGACTTCTGTTTGCGGTCGCCGCCAGTTTTCACTACTGAACGCAAACAATGACAAGACCTCAATCTTTTGTTCTCCACAGAACTCAACAATCTTGCGCACCGTTTTCACGCCTTCCCTATGCCCTATGACTCGGGGCATCAGCCGTTTTTGTGCCCAACGTCCGTTACCATCCATAATGATAGCAATATGACGTGGATTGCCATTATCTATATTTGACAAATGATTGCTGTCTTCACTCATTATTATTTACATAGAAAGTAAATCGGCTTCTTTTGTTTCAAGATGCTTTTCTACTTCCTTAATGAATTGATCCGTAATCTTTTGGATTTTTTCCTCTGCGCCGCGTGCTTCATCTTCAGAAATCATTTTTTCTTTAAGCGCTTCTTTAACTTCTGAGTTAGCATCCCTACGAATATTTCGTATAGAGATGCGCCCGTTTTCCGCTTCCTGTTTAACGATTTTTACTAAATCACGTCGACGCTCTTCGGTTAACGGAGGCAAAGGGATACGAATGACCATTCCCTGAGTTGCCGGGTTTAAGCCAAGATCTGAAGCCAAAATTGCTTTTTCAATTGCTTGCACCATCGCTTTTTCCCATGGGGTTACTTTTAGCGTACGCGCATCTTCGACAGAAACATTAGCAACTTGTGATAATGGCGAATCAGAACCGTAATAAGACACCATAATCTGATCTAGCAAACTAGGATGCGCACGCCCTGTTCTTATTTTTGAAAACGCTTTCTGTAAGGCTTCTATACTCTTTTCCATCCGTGCCGTTGCATCCAGCTCTATGTCATCAATCATTCGACCCCCTTTTTTTCTAATAGGGAGCCAATATCCTCACCTTGCATCAATCGCATAATAGCTCCCGGTTCAAATATATTCATTACTCGCATGGGCAAATTATTATCTCGACATAAGACTAAAGCTGTTGTATCCATCACATTCAGTCGCTGATCTAAAGCCTCATCATAAGTTAATCTGGGATAGAACTCTGCATCTGAATGTTTCATAGGGTCAGCTGAATAAACGCCTTTTACCTTGGTCGCCTTAATCATTAACTCGGCATTGATTTCAATTGCTCTTAAGCTAGCGGCCGAATCAGTTGTAAAGAATGGATTACCCGTACCCGCTGCGAAAATAACGACGCGGCCTTTCTCTAAATGACGCACAGCTCTGCGCCGAATGTAATCTTCACACACCTGATTAATTTTCAGTGCCGTCATCACCCGTACAGGTTGCCCCATATATTCAAGGGCATCCTGCATTGCCAATGCATTAATCACTGTTGCCAGCATTCCCATCTGATCACCGGTAACGCGATTCAGTCCTGCGGAAGCCTTTTCGGCACCGCGCAGAATATTGCCCCCACCAATGACGAGAGCAACTTCTAGACCTGCATTACACAGCTCCAGTATTTCCTGGGCAAGGCGTTTTACAATGTCCGGATCTATACTTCCCCCCGTTTCACTCATTAAGGCTTCACCACTTAATTTGAGTAAAATCCTTTTGCAAATCAATTGACTCATAACTTTTTTATCCGTGATACAAACTCAATAAAACCTTCAAAACGACCACTCTCATCAGAACATAACCATCAACAAAACATTCTGATTCAAAAAAAACCCGGTCAAACCGGGCTTTTTATTTATTCGCCTCTGACTTGCGCCATGACTTCTTCAGCGAAATTTTCTTCCTTTTTCTCTATCCCTTCACCCACTTCAAATCGGGTAAAGCGAATAACATCGTTGCCTTTGGATTTTAATAACTGTCCAACAGACATTTTGTCATCCTTAATGAACGGTTGTCCTACCAATGTAATCTCGCCCAAAAACTTTTTGATGCGTCCAGTGATCATTTTTTCAACAATCTCTGCTGGCTTTCCGCTTTCCAACGCCTGAGCAGAAAAGATTTCTTTTTCTTTTTCAACCGCTTCGCCTGGAACAGCTTCTTCATTCAAATACTCTGGGTTACTTGCTGCAATATGCATTGCAACGTCTTTACCCAGCTCACCATCTTCCTTGGCTAAATCAACGATTACACCAATTTTACTCCCGTGCAGATAAAATGCTTTTCCACCATCAGAAACGAATTTGGTAAAACGTCTTACAGTAATGTTTTCACCCAGTTTTGCGATCAAAGCTCGGCGCTTTTCATCAACCGTTTCGCCACTGGACAAGGTCATTGCCTGTAGCTGATCATTGTTTTCAACTTCGCTGCTTAACAAGGTTGTCGCTATATCATTGATGAATCCGACAAAGTCTTCGCCTTTTGCAACAAAGTCAGTTTCACAGTTTACATCAACCATGACAGCAGTTTTTCCGTCATCAGATACTTTGGCACCAATTGAGCCCTCGGCTGCAGTACGACCTGATTTTTTATCCGCCTTAGCCAAGCCTGACTTACGCATATTCTCAATTGCGGTTTCCATATCACCATTGGTTTCTACCAATGCCTTTTTGCATTCCATCATTCCGGAACCCGTTCTTTCACGCAATTCCTTCACCATTGCAGCAGTAATACTCATTATTAATTTCCTCTAGTTCACTAAACTAAAAAAACGCCTCACTAAGGAGGCGTCTAAAAATTTTTTAATCTGCTTCTCAGCAGAACAATGTTCAAGTACCTGGTGGTACTTATGAGACTCTATTCTGCAGAACTTTCTTCTATGACTTCTTCCACAAAATCATCTGCTTTTGCGGACATATCTAATGCTGCTGCTTTTGCTTCTAAAATTGCAGCTGAAGCTGCCTGACAGTATAATTTCACTGCTCTAATAGAATCGTCGTTACCTGGAATAATATAATCAATATTGTTGGGAGAATTATTGGAATCCACTACTGCTACAACTGGAATACCCAGTTTTTTGGCTTCCATGATAGCATTCTTTTCATAGCCTACATCTAAAACGAACAATGCGTCGGGCGTTCCTTTCATATCTTTAATGCCGCCCAGACTACGCTCTAATTTTTCTAATTCACGCTCCATTCCCAGCGCTTCTTTTTTATTAAAACGTTGATACAAAGTCCCGTCAGCTTTCATTGCTTCCAGCTCTTTTAAACGGTTGATTGATTTTTTGATGGTTTTGAAATTGGTTAACATGCCTCCTAGCCACCTATGATCCACATAAGGCATGCCGCAGCGCTTGGCTTCTTCAGAAACAACTTTTCGTGCTGCTTTTTTAGTGCCCACAAACAAAACATTTCCTTTGTTTGCAGACATTTGACCTAGATAATTCATAGCATCATTAAACAGAGGAAGTGTTTGTTCCAAATCGATGATATGAATTTTATTTCGTGCTCCAAATAAAAATGGAGCCATTTTTGGGTTCCAGTAGCGGGTTTGATGTCCAAAATGAACCCCTGCTTCTAGCATTTGACGCATTGATACTGCCGCCATGTTTTTCTCCTGATTGTTTGTCGATTAATCGACATTGGGTTACGCCTCCACCTGCCCCAACTGGAAACCAAAATGCTAATGCATTTAAGCACCCTACCAGTTGTGCCGACAAATGTGAGTATTAAAATTGATCGCGTATAATACTATGGTTTGTGTCAAACAACAACTTTCATCATTAACTTTATATCGTTCCTTATTTGTAGCAATGCTTACTATTTCTATTGTCCGTTCCTGCCTTCTTAGTCAAGAAGACATTCAAAGCAAATTTTCTTTCTTTACCTTCTGTATTAACATGTATTAAATCAATAAAATAATATAACTCTGTGAACACCAAGCCTCTTACCTTGCATATTTTATGGCTAAACCTTTTTCCTGTGATTTTGCTTGCTCTATTATTTTGCGGTTCTTTATTTCTCTTTCAGCATATTTTAGTAAAACAAAAATCACAAGATTTACTGACCTTACTTGACGGTGACGTGGCGAAATTTTCATCGTCACAACAAAATCAAGTGCTCGAGTCCTTTTTACATGACTTCACCCGACGTAATCGACTTCAATCATTAAGCATTTATTCTGAAAACGGTCGCTTGGTTTTTTCCAGTCAAGGTATAAAACACCGTGATTCATACACACTTTCAACCGACTACCAAACAAATCATCCCGCATTATTTCAACAATCGATGGCAAAAAACGGCAACGATCAACGGCCCCAATCACCTCATCAATTTAAAGTATATTTTGCTATTTCAGCCTCCCAACTCCCCTTTTCAAATCTAACCTTGTTAATTTTCTGTTTGTGTATAACTGTTATTTCCCTGATTGTTGCATCTTTTTTTGCACTAAACATCAATAAGAACCTCATTAACCCAATTCTAGCGCTAAGCAACTCATTACACGATTTTGATCAGGGAAAATTCACACCTTGCGAAATCTCATCAAACATCAATGAATTAAGGCACCTGTTAAATAATTTCAATCATTCAATTGAATCAATTCATCATTCACAAAAACATTTTTTAGACTATGTCAATAAAGCTGTGAATGAGCTTTCTTCAGCAGCGCGTTCAGTAGAAGATAAAAACCGAGAAATGGAGAAAACCACGCTTAATGCGGTAACTACAAACACGCAAAAATCTGAGTTTTTAGCTCATATTAGCCATGAGATCCGTACCCCCATGAATGGAATCATCGGATTCACCGATTTATTGATCAACAGTGATCTCCCTGTACGGCAACGTGAACAAATCTTTTTGATTAAAGCTTCAGCAGTTAATTTGATTTCAATCGTCAATAATATCCTTGATTTTTACAGCCTGGAACATGGCAATTTATCAACCAAATATACTAAATTCAATCTCCGTGATTGTATTGAAGAGGCGGCCTGTTCTATCATCCCTACTTCTGAGAATACTCATATCATTCTGGACATCTCTTCTGATGTTCCGGACATTATTGAGTCAGACCCAGTCAGAATCCGGCAAATTCTCCTGAACCTGTTATCCAATGCCAGTAAATTTACTACGGACGGAATTATAATGATCCGCTGCACCTTAACCCGTGCGGGTGATTTATTTATATCTATACGAGATGAAGGTACCGGTATGCCTGACTCTACGGTCAAAACCTTATTTCAACCATTCAAACAGCATGTCATACATAAGCAACATGCACAACCCAGCAGTGGGTTAGGACTGTCAATTACACATACGATTATTAACCAGTTAGAAGGTGAAATTGGTGTAAAAAGTATTGAAAACAGAGGTTCTGTTTTCTGGCTGAAACTTCCAATAACAAAACCGGAATATACCCCGGTAACCGCAGGTCTTACAAAACTAGCCATAATCGATTCGAACCAGAAATGGGGAAAAAGCCTGGCAAAACAACTCATCCATTTGGGTTATAGATGTAATATTTTCACCACTATCAAGCAATTCCAGCTGCAACAAACGGGGGAACAGGTATTATTTTTTGCAGAGCTAACGGACAAGGCTGGTCGACAAACCATATTAGAAAAGATCAAGCAGGCAACGAGAATTCATCGAATCATTTTTGTCAAACCATTCAAACAATCTGATTCTGAGACAGAAGCCTTATCTCTACCCTGCCGATCCCAGCAATTAGTAGACATTATAGATAAACAATCCACGCCTAGGCATCAAGCAGACAAACTACCCGAAAAAACCTACCCTGTACATGTACTTATTGCCGAAGACAATAAAATTAATCAGGAACTCATTTGCAAACAATTAAAACCCATCACTAAAAAAATCACCATAGCTTCTGACGGCAAACAGGCTCTTAACCAACTCAATCAAACGAAATTTGACTTGATTTTAATGGATCAGCAAATGCCATTTTTGAATGGCGATGACTTAATCAAAATTATCAAACAACCAGGACATATAAATTTTGACACCCCTGTCATTGCGACAACCGCGAACGCCTTTCCTTCTAAACAAAAAGAGCTCATTTCATACGGGTTTGATGAATGCTTGATCAAACCCATATTGCAATCTCAATTGACTGAAATCCTCGAGCTTTGGTGTAACCAAGATTTTTCTGACGAGACTGTGCAAGATTTTGTGACCTCTATGTTGAAAAGAACATCACAAGATAAATCTCTTGCATTTACTTTGTTTAGCAAGCTGTTTATCGAACTTCCGCAACAACTCACTCAAATTTCAACCTTGTTGAAAAAGGAAGAGTACCCTCAGGCGGCTGAAATTACACACCGTTTACACGGTTCTGCCCGCTTTTGCTCTTTACAACAAATAAGCCTCGCTGCTGAGTTATTAGAGCACCATCTCATCACTCAATCCACTTCAGAATTAACAAAAGACTTTTATTTATTAAAAACCAAGATAGAGCACTTCATAGCTCTAAAAGAAGAAATCCTGGAGAGCATTAATCCGCCTGTAGTGAATCAATAATGCTCTCTGGATTATAAACGTAACCGCCTTAGTGCAGTTCCTCAAGTAAGGTCTTTGCAGTTTCTTGTTGTTGTTCGTTACCATTTTCGAGTACCTCTTCAACAATCAATTTTGCTGCACCTTCATCCCCCATATCTATATAGGCTTTTGCCAAATCCAATTTGGTTTCAAATTCATCCATATCTGTCAGATCGGCAACGCCATCTTTCGATAGACTGTTCTGCTCTTCGGATGATCCAGCCCCTTCTAACAAAGACTCATCAAAACTAAAATCAAATGAAACCTCTTCTTGAATATTAGACGCCAACTCATCAAGGGTTGCTTCAGTTTCTTCCTGAACATCATCTTCTTCACCGGCAACAATATCCTTAATCTCATCACCTGTTTCTGAATTTAAATCAAGGTCAAAATCGTCCGCTTCATTACTTTCTTCTGTATTAAAATCAAAATCCAACGCCTCAATTTCTTCACTTTCTATAGAAGATTCAGCAAGCAATTCTTCAGTTTTCTCTTCTTTATCTTCAGAAAAATTAAATTCTAATCCCTCATCCTGTTTTGACTCTTCCAACGAGATCGCTTTTTCGACTGTTGATTGCTCTTCATTATCGCTTAACTTAAACGTGTCCAAATCAAAATCAAGCTCATCTTCTAATTCTGTCGCGAAACCATTTGTGCTCACAACAGAGTCTTGCTGTTGATTAATGTCGATAGTCGCTTGTTCAGCTTGATCAACAGGCGCCGTTAATGTGCCAGCTTGTTCAGAAGGCAATATTTCCTTGCCCATTTCTTCAACTTTTACCCAGAAATTTGCGTCCTGCTCTTTACCCTCAGATTTTAGCTGGTTAACAAAACTGATAAATTGCTCTGTATTTTCACTCGCATAATAAATCTCCAGCAATTTCAATTTACTATCATCACGCTCAGGATGATCTGCTATGGCCTGTTTAATCAACTCTTCAGCTTGTTGATACCGTCCATAGGCCAGATACACATCTGCTTCCTGAATGGGATCCACTTCATTCTGTTCAGTTTCAAATGCATCGAAATCACTTGGCGTGAATTCACTGAGAAACGAACTCTCACCCACCGTGCCTACATCATATGCTTCTGATTGCTCCATTGAGGTTTCTGCAACTTCAGAATCTGGCATGGTAATTTCACTGGATGCTGCAAACATGCTTTCCGTATCAGTCAGCTCATCTTTCTGGTTTCTTCTCCACCAAACCAAACCAATGACAGACGCCAATAGAAAGATTGAGCCCCCTAGGATGCCATACAAATTTTCTGCAAAAAAACTTGGTTCCGACTCAGGCTGGGGCACTGGTCGTAATTTTTTGGACAGCGGCGAAGCTTCGGGCTTTTCCACTGGTTTTGCAGACTGCTGCTTAATGGCTGGTTCAATTTGCTCAGACGCTGAAACATCTTCTTTGGCCAGCTGTTGTTGACTCGCGGGTGTATTTTCAGTGGCAGATTCTGTTTCAGCAAGGTCAGGCTGTGTTGCTTGCACAGAGGGTTGATTTTGTAATGCCGCCAGTTGCTCGTCTTTCAATACGAGCAATTTCTGCATCATTGCAATCTGTTGTTCTAATTTTTGTAACCGATCATTTAAAGCCTGGTTTTGGACAGGGGCATTGGTGTCAAGTGCAACCGTACTGTCATTAACTGTTTTCTCAATTGTTTTAGCGAGTTCCGGCCCTTTAATATCGATTTTTTCCTGGCCAGGTTTAACCACTTCATTTTCACCGACAGACGTTTCTACCGGTGCTACCAAATCAAGTTTATGCTTTGGTTTTTCAATTTTTTCAGCCGTTTTTTTGGCGACTGTCATTTGACGCCATTTTTCATTGTGCTCTGCAAACAAGCTAGCCGCCTGTCTTCTGGACAACTTGAGCACACTTTCTTTATCTGGAATTTGTAATTCAACTCCAGATTTCAGGAAATTCACATTCCTTTTATGAAAAGCATGAGGATTGGCTTCCAGAATGGCCATCATCATTTGTTCATTTGTGATCTCTGATGATGGTTTCACCTTATCCGCTATCTTCCATAAAGTATCAGTTTTTGACACGGGTCCATAAACAGATGCTGATGAAGATGAGGTCGTAGCCGACTCAACAGAGGGGGTACTGTTAACAGATTTTTTTGTTTCAGAAGCAGCAACGACAACAGGAACAATGCTTTCTTCGTATGCCGCAGGCGGGTCAACCAGAACCGTAAATTCCCGGTATAAATTTCCGTTTTCCCAACTGACTTCCAGCAAAAAATCAAGGAAAGGTTCGCTAAACACTTCATGAGTGCTCAGCTTGACTGTCACTGAACCATTCGGGTTAACCACTTTGTCCATTTTGATTTTGGACAAGTAATAGCTCCACGGAATACCAGCTTCATCGAATTTAGTGGGCGGAGCCATCTGAACCCTGATATTTGCGGGGTTTTCACCCGGCGACAGCATCAGTTTGATTTCTGCATTCAGCTTTTGATTTAACGCTGAATGCAGTTTGATTTCTCCAATCCCCAAAGGCTGCGCAGTAGCCGGTGTCAATAGCGATACAATCGCTAGCGTTTTAGTTAGATTGCGCACTCTTTTCTCCTACAAATATATCCATCACAGGTTTTACCGTGACCAGTTAATATACCTGTAAGCTTAGACTAGATGTATTTTTTTACCAGCTCTTCAGCTATCTGCACACTGTTTAACGCAGCGCCTTTGCGAACATTGTCTCCTACTACCCACATATTTATGCCTTGGGGATGCGAAATATCTTCCCTGATTCTGCCGACAAATACTGCATCCTTGCCCGAAGATTCAGTCACTGCAGTAGGATAACCGCCATCCTCACGTTTATCTAACACTTCCAACCCGGGTGCTTTTTCAAGCAATTCATGAACTTCTTCAACTGTGATCTTTTTCTCGGTTTCAATATGCACTGCTTCCGAATGACCGTAGAATATGGGCACGCGCACTGCGGTTGGATTGACCTGAATTGACTCATCACCAAAAATCTTGCGCGTCTCCCACACCATTTTCATTTCTTCTTTGGTGTAACCATTCTCCAAAAACACATCAATCTGCGGCAACGCATTGAAGGCAATTTGTTTAGGATAGACTTCAGAGGTAATCGGTTTACCATTTAATAAAGCCGCCGTCTGCTTTACGACTTCCTCGATTGCCGGTTTACCGGTACCTGATACCGCCTGGTAAGTACATACATTGATTCGCTCAATACCTACAGCATCATAAATAGGCTTCAATGCCACCAACATTTGAATGGTGGAACAATTAGGGTTGGCGATAATGCCGCGATGAGTGTATTCGGCAATTTTTTCCGGGTTGACTTCCGGTACCACCAGCGGGATATCATCGTCATAGCGAAAATGAGAGGTGTTATCAATAACAATACAACCTGCTTCAGCCGCTTTCGGTGCATATTCGGCTGAAATACTGCCACCAGCTGAAAACAAACCGATCTGCACTTGTGAAAAATCAAAGGTGGCCAGGTCTTCAACCACTACAGCCCCACCTTTAAAAGGGATTCGTTTTCCCACAGACCTTTCGCTGGCCAGCGCATAGACATTGTTGACCGGAAAATCACGTTCTTCCAGTATCGACACCATGGTTTCACCTACGGCACCTGTCGCTCCGACCACTGCCACATCATACGTTTTTGACATTTTTTAACCTTTTAATGCATTAATCACAGCATCACCCATTTGTGCTGTGCTGACTTTTTGCATCCCTTCTGAATGAATATCGCTGGTACGTACTCCGGTATCCAGCGCTGTATCAACTGCTTTTTCAATTCTGTCGGCAGCGATCGCTTCACCAAAGGTGTACCGCAACATCATTGCTACAGACAAAATGGTTGCCAACGGATTAGCGAGATTCTTACCCGCAATATCGGGTGCCGAACCATGAATTGGCTCATACATGCCTTTACCCTGTTCATCAAGAGAAGCTGATGGCAACATACCAATTGACCCCGTCAACATCGCTGCGGTATCAGAAAGAATATCGCCGAACATATTGGTCGTGACCATGACATCAAACTGCTTGGGCGCCCTGACCAGTTGCATGGCCGCATTATCCACATACATATGTGAAAGCATCACATCAGGATACCCCTTGGCGACTTCGTCCATCACTTCCCGCCATAACTCGGTACATTCCAGCACATTGGCCTTATCAACCGAACACACCTTTTTATTACGTTTTTGTGCAGTTAAGAAAGCCGAATGGGCAATGCGGCGAATTTCAGATTCGCTGTAAACCAGTGTATTGAAGCCTTGCTTTTCACCGTTTTTCAGAGCTCTTACGCCACGCGGTTGACCAAAGTAGATACCACCGGTCAATTCACGCACAATCATCAGGTCCAGACCAGATACAACATCAGGTTTTAGTGTCGAGGCATCTGCCAGTTGCGGATATAAAATGGCCGGACGCAAATTTGAAAACAATTGTAATTCTGAACGGATGCCTAACAACCCGCGTTCGGGTCTGACTGCATGCTCCAGCGGCTCCCATTTTGGCCCGCCAACGGCACCTAATAGCACGGCATCAGCCTGTTTACACAAGCTCAGTGTTTGTTCCGGTAACGGTGTGCTGTGGGCATCATAACCCGCTCCGCCAATCAGACCATTTTCAAAACTTAAATCCAGCCCCATATCAGCGTTTAAAAACTCTAAAACCCGAATGGCTTCAGCCACAATTTCAGGCCCAATACCATCGCCAGGTAATACGGCAATTTTTTTTGTCATTATTTTGTTTCCTTAAATTTCCTGCCTGATTGGCAGGAGATTGCATTTGGTTTTGTCGGGCTACGCTTGCTAACCCAATCTACACCTTATTATTCAGCAAATAACCATGGTGCGCGCTTTGCGCGTTCTGATTCATAAGCCTTGATGTTGTCAGCGCGTTGTAGGGTTAGCGCGATATCATCCAGGCCGTTCATCAAGCGAAACTTGCGGGTTTCATCCACAGCAAAATGAATGCTTTTTCCTGAGGGTGTCTTTACTGTTTGTGAATCCAGATCAATGGACAATTGATATCCGTTTTCAACCTCGCTGAATAAACCATCAACTACATCTGCATCCAGCACGATGGGCAAAATGCCATTTTTAAAACAGTTATTGAAGAAAATATCGGCAAAGCTCGGTGCGATAATCGCCCTGAAACCGTGATCTTCAAGCGCCCAGGGTGCATGTTCCCGCGAAGAGCCACAACCAAAATTTTCACGGGTCAACAGAATTTCAGCGCCCTGATACTGCGGTTGGTTAAGTACAAATTCCATATTTAATGGACGTCCGCTACAGTCCATTTCAGGCTCACCGCGATCCAGATAACGCCATTCATCAAATAGATAAGGGCCAAACCCGGCACGGCGAATGGATTTTAAAAACTGTTTGGGGATAATCGCATCGGTATCGACATTGGCTCTGTCCAATGGCATCACCAAAGACTGCAACTGGGTAAATGCTTTCATCAAATTGTCCCTCTCTCAGCAATATCCACAAAATGTCCGGCTATAGCCGCTCCTGCTGCCATGGCAGGGCTCACCAAATGCGTTCGCCCACCGTAGCCCTGACGACCTTCAAAATTACGATTGGACGTTGATGCACAACGCTCGCCTTCTTCCAGACGGTCAGCGTTCATCGCCAGACACATGGAGCAGCCCGGTTCACGCCATTCAAAACCCGCCTTGATAAACACCTGATCCAGCCCTTCCTGCTCGGCCTGTTCTTTCACCAAACCGGACCCCGGCACCACCAATGCCTGTTTGACATTGCCCGCCACCTGCTTGCCTTTGGCCACTACTGCCGCCTGGCGCAGGTCTTCGATACGTGAATTGGTACATGAGCCGATAAACACCTTATCCACTTTGATATCGGTTATTTTCTCGCCAGCCTGTAAATCCATATATTCCAGTGCTCGCTGCATGCTTTGCTGCTTGACCGCATCAGCTTCATCTGCCGGATTTGGTACTGTCTGATCTACCGCAACGACCATTTCGGGCGAAGTTCCCCAGGTTACTTGTGGTTTGATATCCGCAGCTTCAAGCTCAACCACCTTGTCAAACGAGGCATCAGCATCCGAATGCAGGGTTTGCCAATAATCTACCGCTAATAACCAATGTTCTCCTCTAGGCGAGAATGGACGGTCACGGTAATAGTCAATCGTCTTGTCATCGACTGCAATCAGGCCGGTTCGAGCGCCAGCTTCAATCGCCATGTTACACACGGTCATGCGGCCTTCCATACTGAGATCACTAATCGCTTCTCCGGCAAATTCGATGGCATAACCGGTACCACCTGCCGTACCTATTTCACCAATAATGGCCAGTACAATATCCTTAGCCGTTACTCCGTCTTTTACTGCCCCGTTGACTTTAATCAGCAGGTTTTTTGATTTTTTTTGCGTCAGGCACTGTGTGGCTAAGGCATGTTCCACTTCCGAGGTACCGATGCCAAACGCCAAGGCCGCCGAGGCACCATGCGTTGAGGTATGTGAATCACCACACACAACCGTCATACCTGGCAACGTTGCTCCCTGTTCCGGCCCGACCACATGCACAATACCCTGACGAACATCGGCCATATCAAACTCGGTAATACCGAATTCCTCACAGTTGCTGTCCAGTGTTTCCACCTGTAAACGCGAAACCGGATCGGCAATTCCCTGATCCCTATCCGTCGTCGGCACATTATGATCTGCAACAGCAAGATTGCGCGCGGTACGCCATAGTTGGCGACCGGCCAAACGCAAGCCTTCAAACGCCTGCGGTGAAGTGACTTCATGTACCAGTTGACGATCAATATAAATCAGTGAAGACCCATCATCTTCGCTGAAAACCACATGGTCATCCCACAATTTATCGTATAAAGTTTTACCTGCCATTATCCAGTTAACTCAGTGCTGCAAAAACTTTGTCGGTAATATCACTCACCGAGCCCACCCCGGCGATAGACGCAAATTTTGAGGGTTGCTGAGGATTGGAATAAAAACCAACCAGCGGTTTGGTTTGCTCGTGATAAACCGTAAGACGTTTACGCACCGTCTCTTCCTTGTCATCATCACGCTGAATCAACGCCTGACCCGTCTCATCATCTACCCCGTCCTGTTTTGGCGGGTTGTATGCAACATGGTAAGTACGGCCAGATGCTGGATGTACACGGCGTCCAGCCATACGCTTGATAATTTCCTCATCATCCACCGCAATTTCCAGCACGTTATCAATCTCTACCCCCATGGTCTGCAAACCTTCTGCCTGCGGTATTGTGCGTGGAAAACCGTCCAGCAGAAATCCATGGGTACAATCCTGCTGCGCAATGCGTTCCTTGATCAGGCCGAGAATAATTTCATCCGACACCAGGCCGCCGGCATCCATGACTTTCTTGGCTTCCAGCCCCAAAGGTGTGCCTTCCCGAACAGCGGCACGCAACATATCACCCGTGGAAATTTGAGGAATTCCATATTTTTCGGTGATAAACTGTGCCTGAGTGCCTTTTCCTGACCCCGGACTGCCCAACAGGATAATACGCATAGTTAAACTCCAATCATTATTACTTGCAGAGTTCTCAGAACGCTGTGTGCAAAACGCCCTGCATGAACCCGAAAAAATTGACTATTATATCGCATAACCGGCTCCTGCTTAAAGCTCTGCACATTTCACCCCTGTTATGACAGTATCCGAAGCTATCACGGCGACCCAACACTGGCTGGAAAATTTTATAATCCGCTACAACATCTGCCCATTTGCCAAAAAAGTATTTGATGAGCAGACCATTCGTTATCAATTGGTTGATGCAAGCACATGGGAAGCGGCTTTAGCAACGTTAAATGACGAATGGCGATACCTGAACGCGCACCCTGAATGCGCAACCACCTTGATCATTTTCTATAATGGCTTGACGGATTTTAACGACTATCTGGATGTTGTCGATATCGCCGACGGACTGTTGGCAGAACAAGGCTATGAAGGTCTTTACCAACTGGCAAGTTTTCACCCTGACTATGTGTTTGCAGACAGCACAAAAGACGATCCGGCCAATTACAGCAACCGTTCACCCTATCCCATGCTGCACATCATCCGTGAAAGCAGCATCACAGATGCTCTGGAAAGTTTTGCCCATCCAGAGCATATCCCGCAACGCAATATCAGGTTGCTGCGGGAAATGGGTGGTTCCAAAATACGCGCGATGCTTACCGGAAAAAATTAGTTGTTATCTTTAGCGTAATAGTCAAACGTATCCCCCCGATGACGTCTGTGCATCCGTGCTTCCTCAGCTTCACGTTTTTCGCGGTCTTTAGTTCCTGTCAGGTTTTCCAGTTCGGCTTTGACCATTTGATCAAAATGTCTTTTCAAGGTTGAATCCGTGGGGCGAGGCGGCAGCCCCTCCAGCTTGATTTCTTCAACACCTTCCCTCAACCCCCTGCGGGTACGGCGCTCATTTTCCGCCAGTTCCATTTTAGCTACTTCAACACTGCCCAAAAATTCCTGAAACCAGGTGGCATCTCTAAATGCCGCCATATCTGGATCAGCCATCACTTCCTGTTCATCGGGCAAACTGCCATATTCTCTTGACTGCTCTAGTGCCATCAGACACTGATCCTTGCTTTCACGCAACGCGTAAATGCAGGCCAGATTATAAGACGCACTTCCTTTTTGAATATTTTCGGCCTTGTTGAAAAACTCCAGCGCCAGATCATAACGTTGATCATTGGCAGGCACCTTGGCAATTCTGGCAAGCTCCATATAAGCCACCCCTCCATCAATCGCCCCGCCCAGATGAGTTGGAATCATCAGCAGACAAAAACGGAATTTGTCGATGGCGTCAATATATATTTTTTTTGCCTGCTCACCCTCAAGCGAACGGGCTTCATGTAACAATCCAAAGCCCCAATGATGTAAAGCATCTGCGGTCGTCGTATCTCCCTGAACGACTTTGGCCAAGGCCTCATAAGCACTTTTATATAACTGACCCGATTTACCGCCGGACGTCTGACGGGCTTCTTCAATACGCTTTTTAGCAGCTTTCAGGCGTGAACCCCGGGAGATGGATGCAAATACAGACATGGGTTTCCTCGTAAATTGTAGGCAGGTGTTAAAATGGCAGAGATAGTACAACAGCTATGCCACGTTATAAAGAAAAATGACTCAATCTGATACTGATCTGGAACAAGCCAAAGTCAATCTGGAAACCTCTTTGATCGCCTGGAGCGAACTGCAACGCTTTTTTGCACAGGGCCTCACCCTATTTATCTCTGCTGAACTCGATCTGGTTGAAATGGCCAGCCATTTTTCAGCCGATAATAAAGCGCTTATTGAGCCGCTGATCAATGCAAACCAGATTCATACGGTCTCAGATCAGCAGGCATTGCAATGGATCGAGTCAGATGCCGAAGTGTGGGCAGTGGTTGTTAAACCCTGGATTCTGGTACAAGACAAAAGCTGATATTTTTATATTATTGATCAGCCAAATTTTGCAAATGCTCATTTTTCAGCACCACATAATGTTCGGCTGAATAATGCAGAAACTGTTTTTCCTTATCGGTGAGCGGGCGTACCTGACGGGCAGGTGAGCCGACGTAAAGATAACCGCTTTCCAGTTTTTTTCCGGGGGCTACCAAGGCACCCGCACCCAGCATGACATAATCTTCAATTACAGCGCCATCCATGACAATGGCACCGATGCCGATCAGACAATAATCACCTACGGTACATGCGTGAACCACGGCTTTATGTCCAATCGTTACGTATTTGCCAATGGATAAAGGGTAACCTTTATCGGTGTATTCTCCGGCATGAGTAACATGCAGCACCGACCCATCCTGCACATTGGTACCTTCGCCGATGCTGATATGCTC
This sequence comes from Methylococcaceae bacterium, assembly GCA_006844705.1. GTDB lineage: Bacteria > Pseudomonadota > Gammaproteobacteria > Methylococcales > Methylomonadaceae > Methylomarinum. The sequence continues at coordinate 42,004 of SPJS01000106.1, forward strand.
CACATCGCCACGTAACACTGTCATTGGCCAGATCGAGACATCATCCGCCAAATGAACATTGCCGATGACAACCGCACTGTCATCAATTAATACATTGTCGCCCGTCTTGGGCGTGTGATTGTTAAACGACCTGATAGTCACACTTACTCCATATCTTTTCTATACTGAAACTATTCACGCAAAGAAACGCTGAATAGCCAGTTATGCTAATGGATAAGCCTCATCAATGCATCTTTAATTTTGATGCCGTTCACGGACATGGCTTCAGCACGTTATCGTCCACAACCAAAAAAGGTAGTTTAACCATGATTCAGGGTTTAAAAAGACAGCTGCGTTCCGTTATCGAATGGAAAAACCCTCCCACCGATGCACTGATGATGCAATGGACCGAAAACGGTGACGAAATTAAAAATGCATCCAAATTAATCGTGGGTCCCGGCCAAGGCTGTATCTTCGTGTATGAAGGCAAGGTGCAATCCGTCATTGATGAAGAATGCATGATCGAACTGGACACCGCCAATATTCCGTTCTGGACCACGATCAAGAAATTCATGCAATTGTTTGAAAGCGAGCACAAAGTCGGCATTTACTTTTATCGCAAAAGCAAAGTGCTGGATCAAAAATGGGGCACGCCGTCGCCAATCAAGTACGATGACCCAAAATATCAATTCCCTGTCGGCTTGAAAGCCTTTGGCAACTACAGTTATTGCATTTATGACCCGAAAGCTTTTTTCGTCAGCGTGGTTGGCAGCCATCAGGCATTTAATGCCCATGATTTCAGGGCGGTGATGTCGGCACGGATTATTCACCCCATTGCCGATTATCTTGCCGAAAACCAATACAGCTATGCTGAAATTGACAGCAAACGCGAGGAAATTGCCCGTGGCATCTCCATCAAACTGTCTATTGCATTTCGCAAACTGGGGTTTGATATTACCGATTTCCGTATTGAAGGCACAGACTTTGATGAAGACACCCAGCAACGCATCAATCGCATTGCCGATTTAACCACAGAAGCTCATGCTGCCAAAGCCGTCGGCATGAATTACGCCGACATGCAAAAACTGGAAGCCATGCGAGATGCTGCCCAAAACGAAGGTGGCGGTGCCGGCATGGGTATGGGACTGGGGGCAGGAATTGGCCTGGGACAAGCGATGTCGCAGTCTCTGACAGAAGTGCCCTCAGCGGACGGAACAGCAGGCAACGACCCCATGGCCAAACTGACCCAATTGAAAAAAATGTTTGAAGCCGAACTGATCACCGAACAGGAATACGCCGACAAAAAACAGCACATTCTTGAAACGCTATAATCAGAAATTTTATGGCCCGCTGCACATCCTGCTCTGCCCCGCTGCTTGCCAATAGCAATATCTGCCGGTACTGCGGTATCCGCAACGATATTGACCTGCATGCGCAAAATTACACATCCCTGAATCAGTCTGAACGCATCTGCCCTGAATGTGACACCGCCATGCACACTATCGAGCTGGCCATGCCAACACCCTTGCATGTGGAACGCTGTGAAAGATGCTTTGGCATTTTTTTTGATCCGGGCGAAATTCAAATTCTGCTGGAAAATTCAGTCTCCGGTGTATTTGATATCAATAAATCACTGATGCGCACCATCAACAAGGAGCGCTTTCAGAATAAATCCGTGAAATATGTCAAATGCCCGGATTGCCGGGTGTTAATGAATCGGGTAAATTTCGGGCATCGCAGCGGTGTTGTGGTAGACCAATGCAAAAAACACGGCATCTGGCTGGAAAGTGGTGAAATCATTCACCTGCTGGAATGGAAAAAAGCGGGCGGACAGATGCTGCATAAACAGCACTCTGCCTCCAAACAGGAACCGCCGCTACGCAATTACCGGCAATCTACAGCGCAATCGCAGGACCCAGTGGTTTTCACAAATGCCTCAGATGACCTGTTCGATTCTCTGACGTCCGTTGTGATGTCGTTGTTCAAATAGCCAGATTACGTTGTCATAACAATGGCGCAATCACCAACGACACAATCGCCATCAGTTTAACCACAATATTCAGCGCCGGGCCAGATGTATCCTTGAACGGGTCGCCCACCGTATCGCCACACACGGCAGCTTTGTGTTCATCACTGCCCTTACCCCCATAAGCACCGCCTTCGATCAGCTTTTTTGCATTGTCCCAGGCACCGCCCGCGTTGGCCATAAACAGAGCAAGCAACACCCCGCTTAACAATGACCCTGCCAACACTCCGCCCAATGCCTGCTTATCCAGAATAAACCCGACCAGCACTGGCGTCATCACTGTGATCACACCGGGCAAAATCATTTCCCGTAACGATGCTTTAGTGGAAATTTCAATACAGCTGGAAGAATCCGGCTCAGTCTCACCTTCCATCAATCCTGGAATTTCACGAAACTGACGGCGAACTTCTTCGACCATATCCTGCGCCGCTTTACCCACTGAGTCCATCGTCATTGCGCCCACCAGAAACGGTATCGCGCCACCAATAAATAATCCGATCACCACCAGCGGATTCAATAAATCAATCGAGGATAACTGCGCAGCGCTGGCAAATGCGGAAAACAAGGCCAAAGCTGTCAACGCAGCCGAACCGATGGCAAAGCCCTTGCCTACCGCCGCCGTAGTATTGCCAATGGCATCCAGCGCATCAGTAATTGCCCTCGTTTCACTGCCAAGTTCTGCCATTTCGCTGATGCCACCCGCGTTATCGGCGATCGGCCCATAGGCATCAACCGACATGGTCACCCCGGTCGTCGCCAGCATACCTACCGCAGCAATGCCTATACCGTACAAGCCTGCCGCATAATAGGCGAGAAAAATAGCAAGACAAATCCCCAACACCGGAAAAATGGTTGACCGCATACCGATACCCAAACCAGCAATAATATTCGTCGCCGGGCCAAACCTGGATGCTTCCGCAATGCTTTCAATGGGCGAGCGCGCAGTGAAATAATCGGTCACCCGTCCAATAAAAATGCCCACCGCCGTTCCAGCGAGCACAGCATAAAACGGCCCATCAATGTCAGTCACCCGCCCTGGCATCTTAAACTGCAACCCCAAGCCATGAATGAAGATAAAGGCCATAATCAAAAACAATACTGCCGCTAACCAGGTGACTGCCTCAAGTGCATGCGCCGGATTTATTTTTTTGAAGACATTCATACTCAGCACGCCCACCATGGAAGCCAGCAAGCCCATGACGATAAGTGCAATTGGCAGCATCAAAGCTTTCGGCTGCATCGCGGCAACATCTATATAGTTAGTGGCTGATGCAGCAATGGCAATCGTGGCAATCACCGAGCCGACATAGGACTCGAAAATATCCGCGCCCATCCCGGCGGTATCCCCCACATTGTCGCCTACATTATCTGCAATCGTCGCCGGATTACGGGGATCATCCTCCGGAATTCCTGCCTCCACCTTGCCAACCAGGTCAGCACCGACATCGGCTGCCTTGGTGTAAATGCCACCTCCGATTCTGGCAAACAGGGCAATGGAAGAAGCTCCCATGGCAAAACCACTGAGTATTTTGTAATGTGAGACCTGTGCTGGATCAATCAGAATAAACACGGTGGACACGCCAACCAGCCCCAGTGATGCGACAGACAACCCCATAACCGAGCCACCACCGAACGCGACCAGCAATGCAGAACCCATGCCCTGCTGATTTGCCGCAGCCGAGGTGCGTACATTAGCCCGGGTCGCCGCCTTCATGCCGAAAAAACCGGCAAACATGGAACAGCCCGCTCCGCCCAGAAAGGCTAGCGCAGTACCTTGCCCAATGAATATGAAAATCAATACCGCCACAACCAGCACGAAAATCGACAGAATCTGATATTCAGACTTCAGGAACACCATTGCACCATCATGGATTAATACCGCGATGGCACGCATTTTTTCCGAGCCTTCATCCAGCCTCAGAATCAGCTGATAAATCACAAAGGCAAAAATAATCCCCGCCATTCCGACAAATGGAGCGATAAATTTTACTGTCTCCAGGTTCATTGAGTCTCCCGTGTAGTAAGGTTAATAGTGGTTTAAATAAGCAAACATTAAGCGATTATATAATTAAAAAGCTTGTCTGCTTTCATGCTCCTCAGCTAGAGCAATCACTCTCTCCCGCAAGCTATGAAATTCTCCGGTTTGGAACTTTGCATAATTCAGGTTTTTATACAAACCGGTCAGGCGGGTGAAATAATCTCTGGCCTGTTTCTGGTCGTCAAAGTGATAGGATTTATTCACCAGTTGATGCAGCAAGGCAAAACTTTGCTGCTGGCGTTCGATCGGCACGGCAACATCGACATCATCAAACGCATCCTGTTGCAAATACACCATATCGACAAACAGTGCCGATTGATAGGTGACATAATCCTGCAAGGTTATTCCCTCTTCGCCCGCCACCTGAATCATTTGATAAATATCATCACCGCGTTGTAACAATGCCAGCATTTGCTGCACCTGCGTCGTCCAGGCATCCGTCAGGTTATCCGCATACCAGCCATTTAGCTGATCCAGATACCGTGACCAGGAAATCAGCGGGTCTACCGCCGGGTAAAAGCGTTTATATGCGCGATCCGCACTGAGTCCAAGAAAGGTTTTCACGGTGCTTAATGTGGATTGGGTGACCGGCTCCTCAAAATTGCCGCCGGCCGGGGATACGGTGCCTATCAGGGTCAGGCTACCTTGACTGTCATCCTGCGCAGCGATGACCCCGGCACGTTCATATACGGCCTTGATTGCCGAATCCAGATAGGCGGGAAAGGCTTCCTCACCCGGAATTTCTTCCAGCCGTGCGGATGTTTCACGCATTGCCTGCGCCCAGCGCGAGGTGGAATCGGCCAGCAGCAACACATTCAGCCCCATCTGGCGATAATATTCGCCCAGGGTGATGCCGGTATAAATAGAGGCTTCGCGCGCAGCCACCGGCATTGAAGAGGTGTTGCAAATGATAATAGTGCGATCCATCAGTGAACCACCGCCAAACGGATCGGAAAGCTGCGGAAATTCGGTGATGGTCTCGACAATCTCTCCGGCACGTTCACCGCAGGCCACCACAATCACAATATCGACATCAGAATTACGCGCCAACAGATGTTGCAACACGGTTTTTCCGGCACCAAACGGCCCCGGAATACACCCTGTACCGCCCTGGGCAATCGGAAAAAATGTATCGATCAGACGTAATTGGGTAATCAATGGTTTATCCGGATACAGCCGTTCGGCCTGATTGTTCAGCAACATGCGCGAGGCCAGCGGGATTCGCACCGGCCAGGATTGCTTTAAAAATATTTTTCGCTGCTGCCCGCCGCTCAGCCGAATCAGTGCCACCGCCTCGCTGACATTGACATGCCCGCTTTGAATCCAGCTGATTTCCGCCACGCCCTGTACATCGAACGGAATCATGATCTTGTGGGTAAAACGCCGCTCCACCACGGTACCGATCACCGACCCGGCCTGCACCTTATCCCCACTTTGCAGTTGCGCACTGAATGCCCAGACAGTATTTTCATCCAGCGCCGGCATGTCCACCCCGCGCGGCAGAAAATACCCATATTCACCGGCAAGTCCATCAAGCGGATTCTGCAGGCCGTCATACACCTGTCCAAGCAGCCCCGGCCCCAGTTCAACCGACAACATGTGTCCGGATTGTTCAACGCGGTCGCCAACACCGACACCCGAGGTACTCTCATACACCTGAACATCGGCCTTATCACCGCGGATACGCAAAATTTCGGCTTTTAGCCGTACCGGATGCTCTTCGCGACTGCGTCCAGGCAGAATATACACCACTTCATTCTTGGTCAGCGCCTGCTCACTGTCCGGCAAAGCCTGTATCGACACAATATCATCCTGCACGGCAATAACGCGCGCACTGTGGGTGGTTTGTTCAGTCATGCTCAACCTGTAACATACATTGATCGACGATACGGTTAAAGCGCTCCAGCGCCGCTTGCGCCTCGCACTGCCGCCAGCGGTTAATCACGTCCCAGCGCAGCACATAAATCACCACCGCTTCAAAGTCGAAATAATGGCCAAAACCCTGCCGTTCATATTGCTGCCAGACCAGATTCAATAACAATTTTTCCAGCGCCAGCGCCTGTTCTTCATCGATCAGACGGGCAGCTTCTTCCAGCCACGGAAAATGTCTGCCCAGCCCGAAATCCGCCTGCTGCCAGTTACGTGTAATCATCAGCGGCCAGCGACCAAAGCCTTTGACTTCATCTTCGCCTGTCGGAACCACCCCTTGCTGTCGATGACGCAGTGCGGCAATCAGAGTACGCATTTCCAGCCGCCACATAATCATGCGTCGGAAGAATTCATTGCTGACCTGTGGTAAATAGCGGCTGGCATGCTGAACGAAATCATCATCACTGGATTGCGCCATGGTTGACCAGTACAACACTTCATTGATCAACGCCAAATCCCGCGCGTCTTCCTCATCCAGCCATTGCAGACGTTTGTTCAGCTGAATCTCGCTGACGGGCGTATGCTCGCTGTCAAATAAATCCCGTTTATGCTGCGGCAGGCTGCTCACCAACAGCGTATATTGATTTTTTTTGTGCATTATTTAACCATTCCCTGCAGGATTGAGCGAAACCGCGGCTGGATATGTTCCAGCAGCAGGGCGGCCACCGTTTCATCGCTGAAATCAATCTCCATGCCGTCTTCCTGCAACTTGATAAACAGCCCGCCGCTCAGGTCGTCGGCGACCTCAAACCTCACGCCTTTACGCAGCATTTGTCCGGCCACTTCCGCGGTAAATAACGATAACGCCCCCTGCTTTAAATCTTCCGGATGTTTTTTCAACTCGTCGGTACCGATCACAGTCTCCGGCAACAGCAGGGTCATTTCTGCGCTTTGATCCATGTCGGCACTCTCGCGAACCTGGGCAGCCAGGGCCAGAATCAATTGCTCCAGAAACTGGCGATCCTGCATTTTTTGTCCGACCACGCGCGCGACTTCTTCGCTGAAACTGTTGAGTAATTTATCGCGCAAATTGATGAAGGCATCACGCGCCGCCAATTGCAATGCATCCTGCGCCGAGGCCAGCATATCATCAGCCTGCTGACGCGCTTCGCTTATCAGATGATCCACCTCCTGCTCGGCTTCCTGTACAATCCATTCTGCCCGTTTCTGGGCATTCAGCACAATATCTTCCGCGCGCGTCTGACCGGCGTTGACGCCTTCATTTTTTAGGCGCTCAATCAGTGCTTCAACCCCAGATGCAGTTTGCCGGGATTGCTGTTGTTTTTCGCTCATGACGCCAACCCGGGAATACCGGCACTGATCACCAGGGCAAAGATGAAGGCAAAGACGGCAAAACCTTCAACTATCGCCGCCGGAGCAATCGACAGGCCGAAAATCTCTGGCTTGGCCTTGCTCGCATGAATGGCCGAAGCACAGCATTGCCCCTGATACCAGGCGCTGAATAACAAGGCGCAACCGGCCAGCACGCCTATGGCAAACAAGCCGGGCGCATTATCCACCGTCACCGGGCGGTTTAGGGTGAACATGATCACGATGCCGTAGATCACCTGGGATGACGGCATGGCCGACACCCCGACATAACGGCCGTAACCGCTTTCCGTATCCAGCATAGCGCCGATTGCCGCCTGTCCGGCAATGGCGCAGCCCATAATACTGCCGATCGCACCCAGCGCCATTGGCGCATAGAGTCCCAGCCAACCAAGAATTATTTGAAAATCAGCCATCAGCCTGCTCCTTTTTTTGCAAACTCTTTAAACGGGTAGCCTTCATCAGAGACACTCCAGTTGTAAAATTCAATAAAATTAAGTCGTAAACCATGCACCACCCCGCTCATCAGACACAGCATCAAATTCAGACTGTGGCCGAATAACAGAATCAACAGGCTTAACAACAAACCGGCACCGGGCACCGTCTGCCCGACCTGGACGGCGAGCTGGTTAAAGGTCATTGCCAATGATGCACTGGCCAGACCCAATGCAAACAGGCGCATGTAGCTGAGCACATCACCAAACAAGCGGGTGGCGGTGGTCAATTGCTGGATACCGTCCCACAGTCTTGCCACAACATCGGCAGGTTTGTGCACTGCCTGACGGCTGCTGAACAACACCACCGCGCTAGCGGCAACAATCAACATCGCGAGGGCCGTATCTTTTATGACAGCATTTTGCTCGCCTTCGCCCCACCACATCAGATAGCCTCCAGCGACTGCCAAACACCAGCCCAGGCAGGCCAACGCCGTCCACTGCCGTCGCCATTGCCAGGCCTTGATCAGGTTCGCTACACTTAAATGTACCGCTCCGACGCTGATGGACAGCTGCATCATGCTGTCAAAATCGTTGAGATCAACTATTTTCAAGCTCGCAGGCCAGCTGTCTACGGATGGAGAGGCGCCGAAATAACTGCCGCACAATACGCCCCACAGTATCGAGGAAAACAAGGTCATGCTGAGCAGACTGCGCAAGCGACGCCTTTTCAGTGATGTGCTCAGTGAGCGCCACTTGATCAACAGCAACAGTGCAAACACCGCAGCGTAACCGGCATCGGACAGAATCATGGCAAAAAACAATGCGAAGGAAAAAAACACCATCGGCGTTGGATCCCAGTCCTGATAGGCCGGGGTCTGATAAAAGCTGATCAATTGTTCACCGCCGGCAATGTTGTCATTGTTTTCCAGTAATGTCGGCGGCCTGTCGGCGACCTGTGTATCACTGACCAGCATGGCTAAATGATGCGTGTCGGCAAACTGGTGGTAATCTGTGATCAAGCGTTCCGGTACCCATGCCTGGATAACGAACACCTCATCGATATCCAGTGCCATCTGGCGCGCAAATTTGAGTGCATCATGTTCTGCCACATTGACCAGACTCAGGCTCAGCAAGCTGGTCCAGCGCGTTAAAGATTCACGTTCAGCCTGCAAATCATCCAGTTTGAGTTCCAGCATCTGCAGTTCTTTTTGCAACTGCGCCAGCGGCACACTACCGGTATGCGTGCGCGGAACCGGCATCAACGAGGTTTCGGGTTCCTGTTCGGCCAATACCACGACATAGCAATGGATGTTGTCACTGGCCACTACTTGCCAGGTTAATGCGTCATCCACTTTTTTCATCAGTCGTTTGGGGACGATATAAAACCACAGCATCAATGGACCAAGGTCGGCAAATTCAAAACTGCCCCACGGCATCATGTTGTCAATCCGCTGCTGCAGAAATTCGCGCTGTTCGGAAAGGCTGATCACATCCGCCTGCACCTGCAATACCTGCTGCACGATGTCACGCGCATTGAATGAATCATCCTCCTGCACCTGATGGCGTTTATTGGCGCACTGGGTCAGATATTTAAGTGCCTGATGCGCCTTTTCCGTCTGTTGTTGACTCATCCCCGGCTTCAGATTTTCCTCTGCCGTCAGCGGAATCAAATGTGCCCCGCCGGTCAATTGCATCTGCTGCAACACCTGTTTTTTTTCCTTCAGCACGCCGCACAAGGTGATTTTTTTTAACGGGACGATAGACATATCAGACCGTCACCCGTTTGTTTTTGGTCATCTTGGCTCTGACCACCGCCGCAGTTTCGCTGTCCGACAAATAAATGCGGATTTTACGAATATTATCGCGGGTCTTCGGAATCAGCACTTTATCAAACAGATTAACCCGCTGGGTGACTTTTTTAACCGCGTCATCCAGTCGCTGCAAGCGTTGTTGCTCAACCTGTTGCTGCACCCTGAGATGTAGCATCTGCTTGATCTTTTTCACATAATGATCAACCCAGTGCGGCTTGCAAAAATACGAATAGGGTTGTTCAGTAAAACTTAGGTGTTTAACTTTCGGTAAACTCACACCGACATGATTTTCCTGATCAATCTCAAGCCGTTCGATGCTGACCAGCATTTCAAGGTCTATACTGCTAACCGACAACATCGGCAATTGCGCCACAATCTCATCCTGCAAGGCTTTAATCTTGTCCTCGGTACCCCGCATTTGTTTTTGCACTTTTATTTTTTCCGCCATTAACTGCTGACGCTTTAAATCCAGCGACGGCAAATACTGACGATACCGCTTCAGCAGCGTGCTTTGTTTATGCAAGGAGGCCTTGCTATACGCCAGCCTGCTCATGTGCCGGAAAGTATTTATCGATTAAGGCCTGTTTCATTAACAACTCTTCCTTGTCGAAACATTCAGCCAGGGTTTGCCAACTTAAATCCAGGGCGTCTTCCAGATCCAGCGCGACATTGATGTCCATAAACCGCACACGGAATAACTCACCGAACTTCAGCAATTTGTTGTCAAAATCGGATAATTCAAACGCCATCGCCTGTTTCTGCTCTGCTTCGTTGGCACCGGAGTAGAAGCGAATCATGGTGTTCATAATCTGTGCATGATCTTCGCGCGTCACCTTGCCGATGACATGCTGCTTCAAGCGCGACAACGAGCCGAACGGATCGAGCATTTTGTTGTGCAGGTAAAACTGGCCTTCGGTGATGTAACCTGTATTGTCCGGCACAGGATGCGTCACATCATTACCCGGCATGGTCGTCACCGACAGAATGGTGACCGAACCCGCACCGCGGTAATCGCAGGCTTTTTCATATCGGCGCGCCAGTTGCGAATACAAATCCCCCATATAGCCGCGATTGGACGGCACATGTTCCATGGCGATGCCCACCTCTTTCATGGCATCGGCATAAGCCGTCATATCCGTCATCAACACCAGTACTTTTTTGCCCTGCTCGACAGCAAAGCGTTCTGCGACTGTCAGCGCCAGATCGGGCACCAGCAGGCGTTCGACAATGGGATCAGAAGCCTGATTGACAAACATCACCGTTCGCGCGAACACCCCGGCCTGCTCAAAGCGCGAGCGGAAGAAATGAAAGTCATCAAAGATCAGCCCGAGTCCGGCAAAAACGACGATGTCAGCATCGGCCTGAATGCCGATACGGGCAAGAAATGCGTTATAGGGTTCGCCAGAAATGGAAAAAATTGGAATTTTCTGGCTTTCCACCAGACTGTTGAACAGGTCAATCATCGGCACGCGCGTGCGAATCATTTTTGAGGCCAACACCCGCTTCATCGGATTAACCGAGGTGCTTTCAATAGGGACTTTGGGATCAGGCTGGAGATCGGAGCCACCATCTATCGGTCGGCCCGTACCATTAAATATACGCCCCAGAATATTCGCAGAATAAGTGACCTGCATGGATTTCCCAAGAAAACGCACGGCCGCTTGCGTCGAAATGCCCTGGGTACCGGAAAAAACCTGCAGCGCTACATCGCCGTCCTGAATTTTGATCACCTGCGCCAGCGAGGCATGCTGCGCACCCTCTTCCACCACCGCCAGATCACCGAATCGTGGCGTAATAGCCTGCAATGTCTCTTTTCCGGCAACATTTACAGTCACAATATTGCCGATGATTGACTTGATGCGGACATGTCTGACCAGATGAGCGATCACGATCTACTCCCTAAGAGATCTGTTTCCAAAAAACGGCTATTTCCTTACAGACTATAAGATATTTGCGAGACTTTTTACAACCTGTTTTCACTATCGTAATGAAAATTACCGGCTCCTTTGGCTTGATAAATGCTCCTGCTCGTACTGTGTGTCCATCTGTAGATGAGGTTAGCCTTGGAGTAATCCGGCATTTCCAACACCGAAATTTCAAATTGCTGTCATGGTGGAATGCGTTTCACTTTTCCACCCTTGTATATTAAAGGTGTCTTCAATCACAAGACTAATTAACCCCCAAAAGTTTATAATGATTGTCGATTTGGGGAAGCCGTTATGCCCTGAAGCCATGAGCTTATCGGTAGAATTGATGGTCTTACCTCAAGACATGAGCGTGAAACAGTAAGTCACCTATGCCGGCGTGGTTCTTAGGAGACTGGCGGATTATGGGATTCGTCGCGAAAAAAATTTGTTTAAACTCAACCCCGAAACTTTAGTATATAATTTTTTAAATTTCTGAAGGAACCTCTGATTAAGTTGGTTAGAATTTAGCGCAGAAAAAACTGTCGCTATTTTTCGCGAAGAGAGCAGTAATAGTCATTCTATTGCGCCGATCTTCGTGGAAAATAGCGACAGTTTTAGCAAGCTAAAAATAATTGGACTTGATCAGAGGTTCCTT